>DWWS01000062.1 GCA_019119595.1 Candidatus Eisenbergiella merdavium
TTTGGCGTTGTAGTTTGTGGTCTTGATCTCCAGAATAGCGGTGGTGCCGTCCGGCAGTTCTACAAAGTAGTCCACATCCGCCAGCATCCAGGGATACTTCGGGTGCTGGAACATCTTTTTGATCTGATAGACCTTGTAGCCGGTCCGGTGCTGGAAGATCTTCGCCACCAGCGGTTCCAACAGGTGCCCCATCTCCAGGGCCACCCAGTTGTCCTCATGGTCCTCGACCACGGCAATGTTCAGCTTGTCATAAAACAGATCCCGGGCCGTCCGCCACGGTGAAATGCCCAGCAGAGCTGCAACATCGCTGCCTCCAATACCTTTCCGGCGGTAGGCAAGCCATTCCTCTTCGGATAAGCCTGCCGTTTCCACCAGCACCAGAGGCTGATACCGCTCTTTGACCGCCAAGCTGCCTGCCGGCATACTCAACACCCCCTCCGGGTCCTGCGGGGAATAACAGGGGCTCGAATCACCGGGCAGCGTTTCCGCGCGGTCTGATTCAGTTTCTGATACTGTCGCCAGTTCTCAGCCGGCTTTTTCTTAGTTGTCAGGCGCTCCTGACTTTTCTGTTTCACATTCATGTGTGCATACCTGCCTTTCTGTAATTTAGATATATCCTCAAAGCCGCGTTCCGGCATTTGGGCAGAAAAAAAGCGAGGGTGACAAAGGGCGCAACGCCTGATGTCCATAGTTACCTATGAACCAAAGTCATCCTCGCTGGCGGAACTGAAGTCCCGAAAAAACAAAAAAAGCCAGTAATATACCGGCCCAAAGGGGCGCAGTAATACTACTGGCACAAGTACAAACTTAACTGCGTGTGCAATGCGGGCTTTTGGCCTGCGGTACAGAAACTCAGTCTGTATCCCACATGGGGAACGCACAAAAATCAATTACAGAAACAGTGTAACACAATATATTGAGATAGTCAAGGTGCAATAACTATATATTGTGCTTTATTCTTAACTACACCCATTCCACGAAAAAATCTGCCAAATGATTTGAATGTGCAGAAAAATATTGATGGTTCACTATTTATAGGGCGTACAGACATGGCATGGGACTCCGTAGCCAGTCTGCACGCTCTTTTTGTACCTTGACAAGTCCCATAACCTTTTCCATTGGAGTTATACAGGGATCGCGGACAGTGTGCGATGACCACAAGGAGCCCGCCCACGATTGAAATACCGCACAGCGGGCCCTGACAATACGCGGCGGAAGCCCCGGCGCAGGAAATGGCCTTTGGAAAGTGATTTTGACCATCCAGAAATAAATAATCGGATTGAATTGAGGGCCCTATTATTATATAATTAAGGTGCTATTACAGACTATGGATTCCTCAATCCGTCCGATTGTAAGAAGGGAGGTAATGACGATCGGACGCACAGAAAAATTCACCAATCCAACTGTTGCAAAGAGGACCTATACTGTTGCAGAAGTAATGGATATTCTTGGTGTCAGTAGGAAAAAAGCATACGAACTGTGCAATTCCGGTAGCTTTAAGATTGTCCACATTGGCAGAAGCATACGGGTTTCTAAGGCCTCTTTTGATGCATGGTTGGATAACCAATCGTCTCAAATGGAGGAATAATCGAATATGGAATCTTTAGTCTATAAAAAGAACTGCACCATCTCTCTTTGGGGAGGTGAAGTGTAATGGCAAGTATTAGCAAACGAAATGGGAAATACGCTGTCACATACTACGAAGGTGACGACAGGCATCCTGTTATGAAATCGGGACTGACGGCATCTCAGGCAGAGAAATTGCGTGACAAGAAAAATGCTGAAGAAAAGAAGTGGCGTGAACAGAGAAAAAAGGCGCGTGAAAAAGCGAAGAAGCAAGTAGTCAAAGCTGTTTCCAACAATGCTGGCGATAACCCTACCGATGCGACTCTCGAAGAATACATGGAAGAATTCATTGAGAAATATGGAACAAAGCATTGGGGTGATTCGTACTATACCAGCTCCCGCTCCAGAATGATTAACTATGTTTACCCCCATTTTGGTCAGCACAAGATTGTCGATATTACTACACAAATGATCGATACTTACTATGATTTTCTGATCAAAGAGTGCCCTCTCGTGGCAAACAGAGGGAAACAAAAGGGTAGTGATGAAGGCGGGCATGTTACCTCTGCTATTGTGCGTGACATCCATAAGGTACTCCGGACTGCTTTTAATCAAGCTCGAAAGTGGAAGTACATTCGGCAAAACCCATTTAATGACGCGGATCTTCCCGAACATAAGGAGGAAGAGCGTCCAGCCTTTTCACCCGATGAATTTGAATGGATACTGGATTACACTGACGATCCAAGTGACTATGAGCGATACACGATACATGTTGCTCTTGCCATTCAGTATTACTGCACAACTCGTGGTGGAGAAGTAGGTGGGCTTCAATGGCCGGATTACAACCGGACTGAGAAAACCTTGCACATTTACAAAGCACTTGATAGGGTGGCGAAAAAGAATCTCAACTTGCCGAAACTCATCATTTACTATACTTTTCCAATTATGAACGCATACAACAAAACGGTGGTCGTTCTGAAAGCTCCCAAGACAGAAGCTACGGAGAGGTTTAGCAAATTGAACAACCTTATGATTGAAAAGCTTGATCAGCTGAAGAAAATGCAGGAAGAAATGATTGCCAATATCTTCGGCGACGATTATCAAGACAATCAGTTAATTATCTGCCAGCCCAATGGACGCCCTATCATGCAGGAGCAGTTGAACCGGAAGTTTAAAGATATTATTGTGGAAATGCGTGAAAATGGTTATAAGTTTACCAGCGTCCCAGAAGACAAACTGGACGATGTTGTTTTCCATAGTGTCCGTGCTGCCAGCGCCACAAAGAAAATGCAAGTTTCTAACGGCAATCTGAAAGCGGTGATGCGAGCAGGCGGGTGGGCAGAACCTGATATGGTAATCCGCTATTCAAAAGCTTATGACGACGATCAAGTAAAAATCGCGCAAAAGATGGAAGAGGATTATCACAAGGGCGGAGATGCCAAACCACAGCAGGACGCAGAAGAACTACTTCGTATCATTCAGGATAATCCAGAGCTGTTAACTAAATTGCTGGCGGCCATAAAACCTTAGCGCAAATTTCCGCAGAAGGCTTCAAAAACCTTAGCAGGGGTGATTTTCACCTCAAAAACAGCCTTCCTGTATGAGCAAAAACCTTAGCTGTGTTAGCCCGAAAAAAGGATGGGGAACATAAATGAAAGGCAAAAAAATTGCTTGCCTACAATCGCAACTTGTAAGCAAGCAAAAACGCCGGAAACCCTTATCCGACAATGATTGTCTGGCGTGCCAGAAGGGACTTGAACCCCCGACACCCGCCTTAGGAGGGCGGTGCTCTATCCAACTGAGCTACTGGCACATATTAAATTTTGAACTTAACAAAGTTATCCCACGCTGCCTCCTTTAGTGAACCGTAGTTAGTTCTCTTAGGAGGCGAACGCTCTATCCTGCTGAGCTACAGAGACATCTATACAATATTTACTTTTTGACGGCCAACTTTTTTCCTCAGTTGATAGTTGTAACGCAACCTTAGGAGGCGGTCGCTCTATCCAACTGAGCTACGGAAACGTACTATATTATTTTAACTCAATTTTAGTAAAATGTCTACTGCTTTATATAACGAATTTTCGTTCTAAAATTTTTGTTCAATCATAAATAATATAGTGATTTTGCAAATAAACGAAACTGCCCATCCGGATAATCCTATTCCCCCGGATAATTCACAGCGCCCTGCAGCCAGACAACTCCCTTAAACCGTCTTCCCACAACCGGTTCTCCGAACAGGTCAGCTCCATTGATACACACATCAAAGGTCAGATCATTGCATTCCACCGTCATGAGCCATATTTTTTCACCAGTCAGCCGGTTATTCACACTGCGGCATTCCTGGATTTCTCCCAGAATGGAATACTGATCGCATTCCACCCCATAGGGCATGAAATAGGTATCCACCAGACTGAATACATCCTCCTGCTGAATCTTGCGGGAAATCGCGGTATAAGTATCCATATCCTCCAGGGTCAGGCTTTCTATGGCGTCCTCATCTCCCCTTCTGGCTGCTTCGATCAGCTGGCTTCGGGTGATGGAGGAACGTTGGATCTTCCTCTTCTGCTTTTCACTTTTCCGGATGGGCATCATGATGGAGCCCTGATCCGCCAGGGCTGAAAGAGTCAGACTGGTTCCCTTCACGGGAAGGGCGTCCCTGTTCCTGTATTTGATGTAAGAAATCATGTTCTGCAGATAGAAGATCAGGGTCACTCCAACCTTCACATCGTCGCATACGCCGGCATAGGATTCTGTCGCGGCATGCCTCTCGATGCTGATGTCCTCCATGGAGCTAATTCCGCTCCCTCTCAGATAGGGATAAAAGTAGTAATAGATAAAATGATCCTCATCATCCATCTCGCCGCATACCGCGATTCCCATATTGTCCGCAAAATTCCTGCAAAACTCGACCAGTACCGTATCTTCCTTCTCTCTGTCCGTCGTATAATTCCTGCTGTCCGCATGGAGGATCACATCCTTGACGAGAGCCTGTATTTCCTTTGTCGATGTAAGCCTGCTGAATCCGATTGATCTTAAAAATCTGTGCAAGAATTTCACCCCGCATTTCTCTTCTATCTGCGGCAGAATCCGTTTTACCGGATTTCAGCCATTCCTCCCATGTACGGACGCAGTACCTCAGGAATTCTTACCGATCCGTCCGCCTGGAGGTTGTTTTCCAGAAATGCGATCAGCATTCTGGGCGGAGCCACTACCGTATTATTCAGCGTGTGGGCAAAATATTTTCCTTTTTCACCGTTTACACGGATCTTCAGTCTTCTTGCCTGTGCGTCGCCGAGGTTGGAGCAGCTTCCTACTTCAAAATATTTCTTCTGTCTGGGAGACCAGGCTTCCACGTCCACGGATTTCACCTTCAGGTCAGCCAGATCGCCGGAGCAGCATTCCAAGGTTCTTACCGGAATATCCAGGGAACGGAAAAGATCCACCGTATTCTGCCACAGCTTATCAAACCACATCGGAGAATCCTCAGGTTTGCAGACCACGATCATCTCCTGCTTTTCAAACTGATGGATCCTGTATACGCCTCTTTCCTCCAGTCCGTGCGCGCCCTTTTCCTTACGGAAGCAGGGAGAATAGCTGGTGAGGGTCTTGGGAAGCTCCTCCTCCGGAATGATCGTGTCGATGAATTTTCCGATCATGGAATGCTCGCTGGTTCCGATCAGGTACAGATCCTCACCCTCGATCTTGTACATCATGGCGTCCATTTCCGCAAAGCTCATAACGCCGGTAACCACGTTGCTTCTGATCATAAAAGGAGGTACGCAGTAGGTAAAGCCTCTGTTGATCATGAAATCCCTTGCGTAGGAGATCACAGCGGAATGCAGTCTTGCAATATCTCCCATCAGATAATAAAATCCGTTTCCGGCCACTCTTCTTGCGCTGTCCAGATCGATTCCGTTAAAGCGCTCCATGATATCCGTGTGATAAGGGATTTCAAAATCAGGAACCACCGGCTCTCCGTATTTTTTCACTTCCACATTTTCACTGTCGTCTTTTCCGATCGGTACGGAAGGATCAATGATATTCGGGATCACCATCATGTCTTTCAGGATTTTTTCCTGAAGCTCTGCTTCCTTCTTTTCCAGCTCCTCCAGACGTTTTGCCCCTGCGGCAACCTCCGCTTTCTTTGCCTCAGCCTCTTCCTTTTTTCCGGCCTTCATCAGTCCGCCGATCTCTTTGGAAATTTTATTTCTGTTGGCGCGCAGCTCGTCCGCTTCCTGCTGGGTCTGTCTGCTCTCTTTATCAAGAGCGATCACCTCGTCCACAAGAGGAAGCTTTTCATCCTGAAATTTCTTTCTGATATTTTCCTTTACCGCTTCCGGGTTTTCCCTTAAAAATTTAATGTCGATCATGATTTTCTCCTCTCTCTTTTCTGATCACTTTTCAGTCTGCTTAATATCCCATCGCCTGATCCAGGGCCTTCTTTTCCTCTTCTCCAAGAGTAATGGCACATTCGCCCTTTTTCACTTCTTTTGTGTATGTATAGCAGCCTTCGCTGCTCTGAACGGAATTCAGGATAAAGCCGTCGTCCTTCTGATTCAGCAGTGCCAGACAAAAGCTGAGCTGTCCTCCCATCTGGCTGAAAGCGTCATATTTCACAACGCCCAGCTTCTGATAACAGTATTCCATTCTTTTCTGGATATCTCTGATATCCTTTCTGTTTTTCTCCGCTTCCTGGCGGATATGCTCGTTATCGTCATACAGACCCTCAATCTTCTGCTCTAGGCTTTTTGCGTCCTTTCCTTTCATAAACTTTGCATATTTCTTTTGCAGCTTATTCAGCTTGCTGAACTGGATGATAATGAGAACCAACAGAATAATGATCAAAACCAGCATCCCGATCAGCACGTATGCAATGTCCAGTTCTCCCAGTCCAATGCTCTGCAGTAAATTACTCGTCATATTTTCTCCTCATCCGTATTTCTTATGCCTGTGTCAGGTATTCCATCAATCTGTCAAGATCGTCATGACCATAAAACTCAATCTCTATTTTCCCATTTCCATTCTCTCTTGAAGAAATGGAAACCTTTCTTCCCAACGATTCCTTCAACTTTTCCTCCAGATTCTGATAAATAATGGCAAGAGACTCATTCTCCTTCTTTTTGGGCTTTTCTGGCTTACTCAGCTTCTTAACCAGCTTTTCCACTTCCCTCACGCTCAGCTTTTCATCAAAAACAATCTGGGCGATGCGGTACTGCTCCTCCGGATCCTCTATGGCGAGCAACGCTCTTGCATGTCCGGTGGTCAGCATTTCATTTATGACCATCTGCTGTACCTCATCGCACAGCTTCAGAAGGCGCATGGAATTGGTAACTGCTGTTCTGCTCTTTGAAACCCGTTCTGCCACTTCATCCTGTTTCAGATTAAATTCTGTCAGCAGTCTTTTATATGCCTGGGCCTCTTCAATAGGATTCAGGTTTTCACGCTGGATATTTTCAATCAGGGAAATCTCCACCACTTCCTGATCCGTGAGTTCTCTGACGATGACCGGTATTTCCTTCAGTCCGGCGAGCTTCGCCGCTCTCCAGCGTCTCTCTCCTGCTATGATCTCATAATGATCCTTTTTATTCTGTACCAGAATCGGCTGCAGCAGTCCAAACTGTTTGATGGATTCCGCAAGCTCCATCAGGGAATCCTCATCAAAATTTTTCCGTGGCTGACCTCCGTTTGGTTCTACCATCGTGATCTTCACCATGGTTTCCGGCTTCTTTTCTTCCTTTTCCTGCTTTGGTGCTTCTGTAATTGTTTTTGGAATCAGGGAATCCAGTCCCTTTCCAAGTCCTCTTGCCGCCATTAAACTATTTTTCCTTTCTTCCAATAACCTCTTTTGCAAGTGACATATAGCTTTCCGCTCCTGTAGATTTAGGATCATACAGATTGATCGGTAATCCGTAGCTCGGCGCTTCCGCGAGCCTGATATTTCTTGGAATCACAGTCTTGAATATTTTCAGATTCAGATTATTCTTCACATTTTCAACCACCTGCATGGAAAGGTTCGTCCTGGCAT
Organism: Candidatus Eisenbergiella merdavium; assembly: GCA_019119595.1. GTDB lineage: Bacteria > Bacillota > Clostridia > Lachnospirales > Lachnospiraceae > Eisenbergiella > Eisenbergiella merdavium. Next base: position 7,592 of record DWWS01000062.1, read on the forward strand.
CATACATGGTAAAAAGGATTCCCTCTATCTTAAGGTTGGGATTCAGTCTCTCTCTAACGAGATTTACCGTATGAATCAACTGGCTGAGTCCTTCCAACGCATAATATTCGCATTGTATTGGTACCAGGACAGTATCTGCAGTGGTCATAGCGTTTACAGTCAGCATATTTAAAGAGGGTGGACAGTCTATAACAATGAAATCGTACTGATCCTTTACCCAATCCACTTCATTTTTCAGGATAAATTCTTTCTTATCCACTCCTATCAATTCTATTTCGGCGGCAGCAAGATTCACGTTAGAGGGAAGAATTGTTACGTTCGGAATCACGTCCTTGATCAGACAATCCTGAATGCTGCATTCTCCGAGAATCAATTCATAAATCGTATTTTCCAGATTGTTCTTATCTACATTGAAACCGCTGGTTGTATTTCCCTGCGGGTCCGTATCAATAACCAGAACTTTCTTTTTCTTTGCAGCAAGAGAAGCTGACAGATTTATGGCAGTTGTAGTTTTTCCCACACCGCCCTTCTGATTCGCAATTGCTATAATTCTTCCCATTCTTTTTTTCCTTTCATTTGTACCTGAAAAATTACTTTTTCGTTTTGAGTACCTAACGATTATAACACCTTTTTTTTATATATTCTATATGAAAATATTTTCTTTTTGTGGAATAACCCTTTTTAATCTTTTATGTAAATCTTTTTTCTCTATTTTTTGTGCTAAAAGTTGTTGCTTATATGTTTCACGTGAAACATAATTATTTTTTCACTTAACATATATCCTTTGTCATCTTTACTTGACAAATCTAATGCCCTATTCTATATTTTTTCTAATATAGCTAAATTTACGAAATGCATGGAGACTATTATTATATGTTTGAGGCTTATACTATTAGAAGATTTCAAAAAAGTGATGCTGTACAGGTGTCAAATTTGATTATAAAAACATTAAGAACAACCAATATAAAAGACTATTCCGCTTCTTATATAGAGAAAACTGTGAATGCATTTTCTCCTGAGGGTGTTATCCAACGAGCAAGCTGGACTCATTTTTATGTCGTCTGTCATAATGACTTTATCCTGGGCTGCGGCGCGATCGGTTCCTATTGGGGAAGCAAGGAAGAAAGCAGCCTTTTTACCATATTTGTTCTTCCTGAGTACCAGGGAAAAGGAATTGGGCGAAAGATTATTGAAACTTTGGAACATGATGAATATTTTCTCAGAGCTAAAAGAATAGAAATTCCCGCATCGATAACTGCCTGCCAATTTTATAGAAAATTAGGGTATGATTATAAAAAAGGAATTGATTATCCGGATGAAGAGCAGCTTTATCGTTTAGAAAAATTCAGGTGATTGAACATTTTAAATATGCAATCCGTGTCAGGATGTTTCACGTGAAACATCCTAAATTCATACCACTGTCACTACTTTCTATACCATATATTCTGTATCTAAAAACACTTTAGAACCTGTCGCGCCTCTCTGTCCCTGATACTTTCCCCTATAAGGATTCAATGCATGCTCATCAAGCTTTGCAAATACCAACTGTCCAACCCTGCGTCCTGCATTCAATTCAATGGCACATCTATTCGCGTTAAATAATTCCAAAGTTATTTCACCCTTAAATCCGGGATCCACCCAACCGGCATTTTGAATAAACAATCCAAGCCTGCCTAATGAGCTGCGTCCTTCCACAAAGGCGGTAAGATTATCCGGTAATTCAACAAATTCCATCGTTGTTGCCAGCACGAATTGTCCGGGAAGCAGTATATATTTATCAGCGGTAATCTGCCTGTACTCAATTTCTTCATTCAGACGGATAATCCCGGAAGGTGAATCTTCTACGATACTATAAGTATTTCCAATACGAATATCAATACTTGCAGGCTGTATCTGATTCTCCTCAAGCGGAGTAACAACAAGCGTACCTTCATCAAGCATTTTTATTAATGTTTTATCTGATAATATCATTTGGATTTTCTCCCTACTATTTATATCCGTATCTACTCACATAAGATTACACAATTCAATAATTCTTCCAAATTATAAATCTCCATATCTGGAAGGATATCTGAAGCTTTTATATGCTTTCTGTTTATCCAACAGGTTTTCATTCCAGCCTTTTGAGGGCCTTTTACATCATCATCTATTGAGTCACCAACAAATAAAATGTCACACGGCTGTATTTTCAAATTGTCAGAGATTGTATCATAGAATAATGCATTCGGCTTATAGCACTTCAACAGCTCAGAAGTGAAAACCATATCAGCAGACAAATGATTATTCCGCATATCACATATCAGCGGAAAAGTATCTGTATTTGATCCAACACAGACGATATACTTTTCTGCCAACTTTTGTAATACCGTTCTGCTTTCTGGAAAAGCCCTTCTTTTTCCCAGCGTATCCAACATAAAATGAATATCCGACTCAGGATTTCTTCTAACTCCATATTTCTCATACAAACGTGCAAGATCCAATATAAAAATTTTTTCTTCGGTTAAAAATCTATCTGATATCTGATATTCTAAAGATACAGCAGCCTGACATGCCATATTCATATGCTTTCGATGATACTGCTTCCACTCTGCGTAAAAATCCTGAGGTGAGATATCGTTTATACATGCTGTCGCCAGTATCTTTTGCGCCGCATTAACAGAACCTGTCCCCGTAGAAATTATTGTACCATACGCATCAAATACGATTGCTTTTATCAATAAATCATATCTCCTTTTATCTCAGCCAGATTAACAATTTTTAAACCAGATAATTTATCAATCATTTTAAATCATAGCTCCACTCTCCATCTTTATGGTAATAAAAAAACTCACTCAAATTATCATTCAAAAATATCTCCAAAATTTTATCCATATCATGGGCCAATTCCATACTTTGCAATTTTTCCAGATCAATCCAATAAACTTCCCCTTCATCAGAGGATTTAAGACTACCTTCAAATTTATCTGTCTTATAAAACAGAACCATATATCGGGAGCCGTCTTCATTTACGAAATCCTTGATACCGCACAACCGGGGAGAATAAATTGTCAGCCCAGTCTCTTCAAAAACCTCACGCACAACAGCATCCGTAAAAGACTCATTCATTTCAACATGACCACCCGGAAAAGTCATGCCACTCCATCAGCGATCTACTTTATCCTGTACCAGAACCCTGTTATCCTGATATACCATACACATATTCGTAATTGTTACCTGCTGCTTTCTATCCATGTGGAAAACCTCACATTCTTACTATAGATTTCTAAATCCTGACATCCTGACAATATCAATCAATCATTTTATTCAATCATTCAACAAACTAAAATCTACCAGCGCCCCATATTCCTTCTGTGCTTTTCCAGATATATCTTTTCCAGCTCCTCCGGCTTAATATCATAGCAAAGCAGGACATCATTAAAATACATCATAACATCACACATTTCCTCTATAAAATGTGCACGTACCTCATCGTTATGCATAATTTCTTCATTGCCTTTCTTTTTCATGATATCGCCGACTTCTCCCATCTCTCCATACATCCACAATAATTGCTGACGTGCTTTTTCCGGCGACAGTTCTGCCCATCTGCCTTTGTACTTTTCCTGTAATTCTCTCTGCATTTCCTGCATGGTTTCAAAGGTCATTTTTTCCATACCAATACCTCTCTGAAAAAACTCTTCTCTTTTCTTAGCTTATATTCAAATCTTGTTCATAATCCGCAGACAGGCTTCTGTATGCATGATCCAATGTCTCGAAAACGGCATTTGAATCAGTCCGCGGATATCTTTATTGCACCAATAATCGATCAGCCATAGTGCTTTTTCATCGTCGCTTACTACATGAAGCGATTTTAAATATTCCTTTCGTTCTTCCGGTATTTTTCTTTTTAAATCTTCATAAGATAGCCGTTCCAGCGTTTTTTCAGTGCTTTCACGTACTTCAAAAATATATGAATATAATTCATCCAGATTAAGCTGTTTTGAAAATTCTGCAATCTGTTGTTTCACCAGTTCATTTCCCGTTGTAATAATGGGTGAATTGATACGCTTCTGATAATTGCCGGCAAAGAAAACCTGTTCCTCTTCCTTTATCACGGTATGCGCAACGATATCTTCAATGCGAAAAATGTGCCAGATAGAATATGCGATCGTCTTACTATGATAACCGTCGGCGTTTATGAAAGGAATCGCGTTAAAAGCATCTCTGCATAATTCCTCTTTAAAAGATACCAAAGTCTGCATGAGCTGACTTCGTAAAACAAATAAAGTATCTATGCCCGTTTTATAAGTATCTTTCTTCTTTATCTGCGCCTGCATTGTTTTATTCAGTTCAGACCATTCTCTGTTCATTTTCATCTCCCAACACAATTTTTCCGATATGATTTTATTATATCACTCCCCAAACCACCACACAATTACTTGTATCTTCCTCTCCCATGGCTTATAATAAAAACAGGTAAAAACAGGTTTCCGAAACGCTTTGCCATGGAGGAACAGAATGACTAAAAAAACAGGAACGATCATCGCGTTGACAGGTCTTGCGGCCTTAACCATGCACATCATCAATAAGGTGGAATTTTCTCTAAGCACTGTAAACAACGCCCTTTCCAGTCCGAATAATAAGTATTATGAATGGCGCTTTGGAAAGATCAGATATACGCAGATGGGAAGCGGAAGCCCTGTTCTGCTGCTTCACGATCTCACGGCCGGCAGCAGCAGCCATGAATTCAGCAAAATAGCGGACGAGCTGGCAAAAAAACACGAGGTTTATACCATGGATCTGCTCGGCTACGGTCTTTCCGATAAACCGAACATCACCTATACGAGCTATCTGTATGTGCAGTCCATCATTGACTTTATCAAAAATGTGATCGGGGAAAAAACAGATATTCTTGCGACGGGAGACTCCGCCTCCATTGCGGTCATGTGTGCCCACAATGATGGGGAAGCCGTGGACAGGATCGTACTGATCAATCCGCAGAGCTTAAGCCGGCTGAACCGGATTCCCAGCAAACGGACGAAGCTTCTCAAGCTTCTCATCGATACTCCTGTACTGGGAACCTTCGTATATAACATGATCACGACAAAGGGAGCATTCCGTAAACAGTTTGGAGAAAAGTATTTTTATAATCCGGGAATGATCAGCGAAGGGATTCTGGAGGCCTGGAGAGAGGCCTCCCATCATCCGGATCACAATGCAAAATACAGCTACGCGAGCTATATGGGAAGATACATGAATACCAACATCCTGCATGCGCTGAAGCAGGTTGACCACAGCATCTATATTATCTATGGAACGGAGAAAATAGACAATCAGACCACTGTGGACAGCTATCTTTCCTACAATCCTTCCATAGAAGCCTTCCCGATCTCCTATACCAGGCAATATCCTCATCTGGAAAGATCAAAGGCTGTGCTGGATCAGCTTGCAATCCTTTTATGATCCATCTTAAGTGATAGTCAAGAATGAAGCGGCTCCTTCGCCGGAAGTCCCGCCTTGCGCGGATACTTTGCGGGCGTTGGGGCCTTTTTTCTGATCATATAAAAGGTCCTCCCCATATCCGTATCCGGAAGGAAAAAGGAAACCACCTCCGGCTTATCTCCTCCCAGGATGCGTACAGCCGTCTGAGCGGCCAGAGCCTCCTCCTCCGCTCCGGCGCTTTTGTAGGAAACGAAGCATCCTCCTTTTTTTACAAAGGGAATGCAGTATTCCGAAAGGGTGGAAAGATTGGCAACCGCTCTGGAAACGCACAGATCAAAGCTCTCTCTCATCTTACCGGGTTTGGCGTAATCCTCCGCCCTTCCATGAACCGCCCGAATTCCGTCCAGCTTAAGCTTTTCGATCACCTCATTGAGAAAGGAAACCCGTTTATTCAGGGAATCCAGAAGGGTGATCTCCAGCTCAGGAAAGGCGAGCTTCAGGGGGATTCCCGGAAAGCCTGCGCCCGTTCCCACATCAATCAGAGTGAGCTTTTTCTGACCAATCTCAGGAACCACCTTAACCAGAGACAGACTGTCCACAAAATGCTTTTTGATCACCTCGTGAAATTCTGTGATTGCGGTAAGGTTCATGACCTCGTTCCACTCAATGAGCAGCTCATAAAAAGCAAGAAACCTTTGCTCCTGCTCTTTGGAAAGATGAATCTGAAGCTCATCCAGATCCTTTCTGAAGGAAGTAAGATCATAATTCGCAGCTTCCATAAATAAAGGGTCCTCCTGTATCAATCGTACCAATCGAATCAATTATTTTACTGTCGGAACATAATGTTCCAGAAAAACAAGAAGAACTGAAATATCCGCCGGAGAAACGCCGGAAATCCGTGAAGCCTGTCCCACAGAAACCGGACGGAATTCCTTCAGCTTCTGTCTGGCCTCTAGCCGGAGGCTGGGCACCTCGTCATAATCCAGCCATTGGGGGATCTTCTTTTCTTCCATCCTTTTAAACTGCTCCACCTGTTTTCGCTGTCTGCCGATGTAGCCCTCATATTTCAGCTCGATCTCCACCTGCTCGATCACGTCTGCCGGAAGCTTCTGCCTGGCAGGATCGATTTCAGCAAGCAGCTCATAGCTCAGCTCCGGCCTGCAGATCAGCTCGGCAAGGCTGGCGGCTGTCTTTAAGGGAGAGCTTTCATGCCTCGTCAAAAACTCTTGAATGGGAGCGGAAGCGCCGACCATCGTTTCCTTCAGGCGCATCACCTCTTTTTTGATCTGCTCCTTCTTGCAGCAGACGGCCCTGTATTCCTCCTCTGATACCAGACCGGCCTGATATCCGATCTCACGCAGCCTCAGATCCGCATTGTCCTGTCTCAGGAGCAGACGATACTCCGCCCTGGAGGTCATCATCCGGTAAGGCTCTCTGTTATCCTTTGTGATCAGATCGTCGATGAGAACGCCGATATATGCCTGGGAACGGTCAAGAATGACCGGTTCTCTTCCCATGAGCCGGAGGGAAGCGTTGATGCCCGCGATCAGCCCCTGGGCCGCCGCCTCCTCATAGCCGCTGCTTCCATTGAACTGCCCGGCGCTGAACAGTCCCCTTATCTGTCTGAATTCCAGGGAAGGATAAAGCTGTCTGGCATCGATGCAGTCGTACTCAATGGCATAGGCGTTTCTTACGATCTTACAGTGTTCCAATCCAGGAACACTTCTGTACATAGCAAGCTGAACATCCTCCGGGAGAGAGGAGGACATGCCCCCCACATACATTTCATTGGTGGAAAGTCCCTCCGGCTCCAGGAAAACCTGATGCCTCGGCTTGTCCGAAAACTTTACCACCTTATCCTCAATGGAAGGACAGTATCTGGGGCCGGTTCCCTCGATAATTCCCGCATAGATGGGGGATCGATCCAGATTTGCGCGGATGATCTCATGCGTTTTTTCATTCGTATAGGTCAGCCAGCAGGAAACCTGCGGCTTCTGGACGCTTTCGGGATCCGTGGAAAAAGAAAAGGGAACTACCCTCTCATCGCCCGGCTGTTCCTCCATTTTGGAAAAATCTATGGTTCTTCCGTCCATTCTCGCTGGTGTTCCTGTTTTGAAACGCTTCATCTGAATTCCCAGTTTTTTCAGGCAGTCGGTCAGATGAACCGCGCTCTGCAGGCCATTTGGACCGGTATGCGTGATTGCTTCCCCGCACAGGCATCTGGCATTCAGATAGGTTCCGGTACAGAGGATCACCGCCCTGCATTCATAGATCATGTCCGTAAAGATACGAACCCCGGTGATTCTCTTTTTTCCCGCTTCTCCCTCTATCTCCTCCGTAAGCAGCTCGCACACCTCCGCCTGCTTGATGGTAAGATGCTCCTGGTTTTCCAGAATTCTGCGCATCTGTGCGGTATACTGGGCCTTATCGGCCTGGGCACGCAGGGAATGAACCGCAGGCCCCTTGGAAACGTTCAGCATCTTTGACTGGATAAAGGTTTTGTCTATATTTTTTCCCATCTCCCCGCCGAGAGCGTCCAGCTCTCTGACCAGATGGCCCTTTGAAGAGCCGCCTATATTGGGATTGCAGGGCATCAGCGCGATGCTGTCAGCGCTCACTGTGAAAATAACTGTCTCAAGTCCCATTCTTGCACAGGCGAGTGCCGCCTCACAGCCCGCATGCCCCGCGCCGACCACACACACATCCACCCGTTCCATGACCTGCGCCATGCTTCTGCTCACTCCTCTTATTTTTTCTTCTTTTTCTTTTTATCCTTTTTTTTTCCCGACTTTACAGAGGGCCTTTTTTCCGGCTCTTCCTGTCCGTTTTCTGCAGGCTCCGTATATGTTCCTGTAGACCTTTCCATGAAATTTTCCGTAGATGCATCCACGGACGTTGCCATGGATCTTTCTATGGAAGCATCGGACGACGGAACAGGACGATAGGAAGCATATTCCTCCTGCCCTTCAGGGCTCTCCAGATACAATCGCGAGCTTCTGTCCGGCATAATGATAACGCCTTCCGCTCTGCTGATCTGTTCCTCTTCACCAGCAGAAGGAGGAACGGAATATCCCGGACGCCTTTCGCCCCCGCTCTCCGGCCGGAAAGCTTCTGCCGCCTGTCTTTCTCCCTGAGAAGCCTGAAAAGAAGCCCGGCCATTATTCTGCCTTTCCTGTGCCTTCCCCCAGGCCTGATCCCACAGGGCTTTCATGGGTTCCCAGACCAGCTCCAGCACCCGAAGAAGAGCCAGCAGCAATATCACCCAGCAGAGGATATGATATAGCTGAAGCTCCCCTGCACTGTAATTTTCAGACGCTCCAAAATAAAGCCCAAGCCCTACGATTCCCACAGCCAGCAGAAAAAATAACCCCGCATTTGATTCTTTTTTCATCCTGAGTCCCCCATTCGTCCGCACAGATTTTATCCGCATATCTGAGTATCCGGACATCTGCACAGCAGTCATGCCATCCTACGCGCTTTTTATCATCTTAGCACAAATAAAGAAATAAGAAAAGTTCCGGGCGGGATAAAGCGCTGTTCTAAAGAACTATTCCTTCCCATTCTTCTCTTCCTGCTCCTTTTTCCAGGCCCGGATGAGCTCCAGCTTTTCCTTTGTCTGCGCTTCCTTTCCCTGATCTGAAGGAAGGTAATACCTTTTTTCTCTGAGAGAATCGGGGAGGCACTGCATGGCGGCCACCTTTTCCCTGGTGCTGTGGGCATAGACATAGCCCTCGCCGTAATGAAGCTCCTCCATCAGGCTGGTGGGGGCGTTGCGGATCTGAAGGGGAACCGGCTCGGCAAGCATTTTTATCGCGTCCTCCTTACAGTCCTCATAGGCCTTATAAAGGGAATTGGATTTAGGCGCCATGGAAAGATAGACCACCGCATGGGCCAGATTCACGTTGCATTCCGGCATTCCTATGAAATGGCAGGCCTGATACGCCGAAACAGCGACCGTCAGTGCATCGCTGTCCGCCATTCCCACATCCTCACTGGCAAAACGGATCAGACGCCTTGCCACATAAAGCGGATCCTCTCCAGCCTCCAGCATACGCGAAAGCCAGTAAACGGCCGCGTCCGGATCGGTGTTCCGCATGGATTTATGCAGCGCCGATATCAGGTTATAGTGCTCCTCTCCCTTTTTGTCATAAAGGAGAGAACGTCTGCTGGTGCACTGCTCCAGCGTTTCCTCCGTAATGCGGATGGTTCCGTCAGGAAGGATCTCCCCGTTCAAAACCATCATTTCCAGGGTGTTCAGCGCGGTTCTGGCATCCCCGTTCGAAAAAACGACCGCCGCTTCCAGAATGGGATCCTTGATCTGGATCTTCTGTCCGCCGTACCCGGACTTCGCGTTTATGGCGTGCTTCAGAAGCTCTCTGATATCCTCTTCGGAAAGAGCCTGAAGGACGAACACCTTGCACCTGGACAAAAGAGCGGAATTGATCTCAAAGGAGGGATTTTCCGTGGTGGCTCCGATCAGAATGATGCTTCCCTTTTCCACAAAAGGGAGAAAGGCGTCCTGCTGCGCCTTATTGAAGCGGTGGATCTCATCCACGAAAACGATGGTTCTCCGCCCCGTCATTCTGGTCTGCTCCGCCTGCTGCATGACCTGACGGATTTCTTTGATCCCGCTCGTTACTGCGCTGAAGTCAATGAATTCCGCCCTGGTTTTGCGGGCGATAATGCGGGCGAGCGTGGTTTTTCCCACGCCGGGAGGCCCCCAGAAGATCATGGAGCAGATGCTGTCCTGATCGATCAGACGACGAAGCACCTTTCCCTCTCCCACCAGATGCTTCTGCCCCACAAATTCCTCAAGGCTTTCCGGGCGGAGCCTGCTCGCCAGCGGATCGGAGGCGGAAACGCTCCCCTCTCCCCAGCCGGAAGAGCCCGTGTCAAACAAAGACATCTGTTCCATTCCAAATATCATCTCCAATCCATTCAGAAAGGCTGATGACAGAGCGCAGGATATACGGATCTGCCATTTATTTTCCCATACAGAATTTGCTGAAAATCTCGTTCACCAGATCCTCTCCCACCTCTTCTCCGATGATCTCGCCTAAAGAAGCATAGGCGCTCATCAGATCGATGGAGAAAAAATCCTCCGGCATTCCGGCCTCCAGGCTCTTTTTCACCTCAAGAAGGCTGTCACGGGCTGCCATGAGAGCCTCCTTATGGCGCATACTGGTGATGACCACTTCCTCATTGAAGCCGAGCTTTCCTTCAAAAAACAGCTCCGTAATAACCCTGCCGAATTCGTCCAGCCCCTGGTTCTCCTTCACGGATACGCGCACAACGGGCACGCCCTGGGGAAGCTTTTCTTTTAACTCCTCCTCGGAAAGGACTGTGGCAAGATCCGACTTGTTCAGAAGGGCGATACATTTTCTTCCCCGGATCAGCTTCAGAATGCGCTCGTCGCTTTCATCCAGAGGGACGGAGGAATCCGCCATATACAGAAGCAGATCCGCTTCCTTCGCGTACTGCTCCGCCTTCTCCACCCCCATCTGCTCCACAAGATCGGAGGTGGAACGGATCCCTGCCGTATCGATCACATTCAGGCTGATGCCGTTCAGGCTGACTGCCTCCTCCAGCGCATCCCTTGTGGTTCCGGCGATATCGGTCACAATGGCCCTCTCCCTGCCCGCAAGAAAATTCAGAAAGGAGGATTTTCCCGCGTTGGGCTTTCCCACAATGACGGTACTGATTCCCTCCCGCAGCAGCCTTCCGTTCTCCGCAGATTCGATGAGCCTCCGGCATTCCGCAATAAGGCCGTCCACCTTTGCGGAAAGCTTCTCGGGGTAGCCTTCCGTACTGATGTGTTCCGGATCGTCCAGAGCGGATTCAATGAAGGCAAGCTCGGTGAGGATCTCCTGCCGGATTCCTCTGATCCGTTCCGAAACGGAGCCCTCCAGCTGGCTGAAGGAGGCCTTTCTGGCATAATCGTTGCGGGAGCGGATCAGATCCATCACCGCCTCCGCCTTCGCCAGATCGATCCGGCCGTTCAGGAAGGCGCGCTTTGTAAATTCCCCCGGCTCGGCAAGCCTCGCTCCGTTTGCGAGCGCCGCCTCCAGGATCCGGCGCATGATGAGAATGCCGCCGTGACAGTTGATCTCAACGGTATCTTCTCTCGTATAGGTTTTCGGCGCCCGCATGACCGATACCATGACCTCATCCAGAATCTCCTCACCATCCACGATAAAACCGTAATGAATGGTATGGCTGCCATAATCCTTCAGACTATGGCAGCCATTCTTAGACCTGTAGATGCGGTCACCGACCGGAATCGCCTCTTTCCCGCTGATGCGGATGATCCCGATGCCGGAATCGGAAAGCGCCGTTGCAATCGCTGCAATCGTCTCGGTCTGTTTCATATGAATCCTCATTTCGGAGCGTGTGGGCAATAAGCCGTCGGGCCTAATGCTTCACACTGATCTCTACTTTTTGAGCGTAACGACCACATGACGGAAGGGCTCGTCCCCCTCGCTGTGGGTCGTAACAAACTTATCGTTCTGAAGCGCGGAATGAATGATCCTTCTCTCGTAAGGATTCATCGGCTCAAGAGATACGCTTCTCTTCGTCCGCTTCACCTTATAGGCAATGTTCTTCGCCAGATTCTCCAGGGTTTCCTTTCTTCTCTTACGGTAGTTTTCCGTGTCCACCTTCACGCGGATGTAATCGTCGCTGTCCCTGTTCACCACAAGGGAAACCAGATACTGAAGGGAATCCAGCGTCTGACCTCTCTTTCCGATCAGAACGCCCATATCGTCTCCCTTAAGATCAATATCCATTGCTTTTTCCGCTTCATCGAAGCTGACCTCCACGAGCACGGTCATATGCATGGCGGCGAAAACATCCTCCAGAAAAGCCTTTGCCTTATCGACCAGAGTTTCCTTCACTTTTGCTCTGATCTTAGCAGGCTTTGCGTTAAAGCCAAGAAAGCCGGAGGAACCCTCTTCGATCACCTCATATTCCAGCCTGTCGCTGGTAACAAGAAATTTCTGGCATGCCGCCGTAATGGCATCATCCACTGTTTTTGCAGTAAATTCCACGAATTCCATAATTTCCTCCAATCTGAATCCGTCACAGGCTGCGGCGGATTCAACCCCTTTTATCCCTTACAGCACAAATCCCTCTTTATTTTTTCTGTTCCGTTTTCTTCTTTTCCGGCTTATTGTTGTTCTCGTTATAAATTCTGACCATATTCGCCTTCGCCGTGATGCTTCCGGGCTTTGGCGCCTTCTTGTTGTACATCTCCGTGGACTTTTTCATCGCCTCATCCCTCTCTTCCTGGGTCAGCGGCGGAGCGGAGGCTGCCTTCTGGGAGATGGTGCGCTTCGGCTTTGGCTGCTGAGGCTGCACGCTTTTTGTATTCATGCTCGCATACTGATTGATGGTCTTTGGATCGATTCCCGCCTTCTCCATCCTCTTGATGCGCTTGTCCATCTTTTCCTTGGCCTTATCCTTGTTTTTCTCAATGAGCAGGTCAAGATCCATTTTGTCGATGTGCTTGTTCACGGCCACCTGCTGGATGCTTCTGACTACTGAGCTTGCCACCCAGTACAGGCCCACACCGGCAGGGAGGGAGAAACAGAATACCGCGGAAAAGATCGGCATGATCGTATTCATCATTTTCATGGAGGCCATCATGCTGTTCTGCTGGTCGTTTCCGGAAGTACTTGACGCCTGAGGCATCAGCTTGACGTTGATCCACTGGGTCACGGCAGAAAGAACCGGAATGGCAAGAGCCGCGATGATCAGCAGGATACTTCCCTGGGCGATGGCGTTGGAAAAATAATAGGAGGGCGAATCTCCAATATTCATTCCAAGAAAGTTATTATATTCCGCAAGCTTTGCCGTAGTGTTCTGAATATCTGCGGCAAGGCTGGGAAATTTTTCCGCAAGGCTGGCCCACTCCGGTGTGGAGGCCTTGTTCAGGACATCGATATAAGCGTTCTGAATATAGGTAACATTTCCGGACGTATACTGGGCATTGGTAAAACGATTGGCATACATGGCCGCGTTCTGAAAGCCCTGGATGAACTCCTGGCTTCCCTCCATGGAGACCAGCTTGTCTACCAGCGGGAAAAACGCGTCGCGAACCTGGCCGATGTATGCGGGGATCGCATAGATCACCCGGTACAGAGCGTACAGGATGGGGAGCTGGATCAGAAGCTGCACGCAGCTTCCCATGGGAGAAACCCCATATTTCGCATAGACGGCCTGCGTTTCATTCTGCATGGCCATCATGGAATCATTGTCCTTCCTGTCTTTATACTTTTTCTGGATCGCCTGCAGCTCGGGATTCATCTTGTTGCTCAGTTTGGAAAACTTCTGCTGCTTGATGGTCAGAGGGAGCATCAGCGAATAGACAACGATGGTAAAAATGATAATGGCAAGACCGATGTTCGGAATCCCGATCAGATTCAGCAGATCGAAGATCCATTCCATGATCTGTCCCAGTACGACGGCAATCCATCCTATTACGGGCGTACTGTCCTGCGTCAAAAGTATACCAGACAAAACCTAAATCCTCCTTCTTTCGCCTCCTCAGGGAACCGGGTCATAGCCTCCCCTGGAAAAGGGATTACATCTTAAGATCCTCCAAAGGGCCAGCAGTCCCCCCTTAAGCACTCCATATTTTTCCACAGCCTCAAGCCCGTACTCGCTGCATGTGGGAAAATAGGGACATTTCGTCCGTTTCATGGGAGAGATATATTTTCTGTAGCCCTTAATTAAAAATATAAGAAGAGTTTTCATGCAAAAGTCTCCCTTCCATATAAAACCTCTTCTCCTGTCTGCACTCTCAATCCGATCCGGCTTTTCCGGATGCCTTAAGGATCCGGTGAAGCCTTCCCAAATGAAGCAGCGCGCTCTCGACCTCTCTGAAAGAAGCCGAAGCGGCATTCGATCTGGCCACGATCACGATATCCAAACCACTATTGAATACCTTTTCCTGCAACCGGTAGCCTTCACGAACCAGCCTTGTAACATGATGCCTTACAACGCTGTTTCCAACCTTTTTGCTCACGGATATCCCAATCCTGTTCCTGCCGCTGTTATTTTCCAACACATACATGACAAACAGACGGTTGGCATGGGATCTGCCCTTTCGGTAAACAGTCCGGAAATCCTCATTCTTTTTCAAGCTCTCTGAAAATTCCATACTCAAAGGAACCCTTTTTTCACCGCGGCCTCCGGCGCTCTCTGCCGGGGCCAAAAAGAGAAAAAGGCCACATCACTGCGGCCTATGCGGACAATCTCTTTCTTCCCTTCGCTCTTCTTGCTGCCAGTACCTTTCTTCCTCCCGGAGTACTCATTCTGGCTCTGAAGCCGTGGACTTTATTTCTCTGCCTGTTCTTAGGCTGAAATGTCATCTTCATGAAACTGCACCTCCTTTGCTCAAAACGCTCAAAAGTCTGTGTCGGAAAATATCATTTCAGATTATATAGGAAGAAATCCCATCAGTCAAGCAGAAAACCTCATTTTCAGCCAGAAAAAAAACGCTGAAAAAACCCGAAAAAAATCGTTGTTTTCACTAATACAACATATTGTTACTTATTTTTCATTTTATCTACAACATATTGCGGCTCCAAAATCATCCACAATTTGAAAACAAACCTGTCCACTGTCTCAAATCTTATCCACAATTTGTGCATAACTTGTGGATAAACTCTGCCTATCCACCCCCTTTTCCACAGAAAAGAGATTAAAACCCCGCTTTCTTCCGCATGTGTAAATGTTGATTCTATTTTTCCACTTATCCACATTTACACATTAAAATCCCCGTTTTTGTTGATAACCACACCTTATTTTCACAGCCTGTGGAAAAAACTTATCCCCAGAATTAACATTTGATATTTGCTGTCTTTTAGAGTAAGATAAGGTAGACATATTTTCCACGTAAGGAAATACCCCACAGGAGGTTCAGGAATGCAGACGATTGAGGATAAATGGGACGAGATCAAGGAAAATATCAGAAGGGAATATGATCTTTCCGACGTCTCCTTTCATACATGGGTAGAGCCGCTTCGTTATTTTGACGTCCAGGATGATACGGTGATCATTCTGATCCCGTCCGACCAGTCCCATGCACTCAACTACATTTCTTCCAAATATAAGGACTTCTTTCACGTGATCATTTCCGAAATGATGGATCACGCCTATGAAGTCTCCTTTATATTGGAAAAAGACGCGAAAAAGAGGGAGACTGCTCAGGAACAGGAGGAAGACCTGAAGGCTCCTTTTAATCCCGTCTACAATATTAATTATGAAAACGCGAACCTGAATCCCAAATATAAATTCGACACCTTTGTCGTGGGAAGCAACAATAAATTTGCCCATTCCGCCTCTCTCGCGGTCGCCGAATCGCCGGGCGAGGCCTACAATCCCCTCTATCTTTACGGAGGAGCAGGACTGGGAAAGACCCATCTGATGCACTCCATCGGACATTTTGTGCTGGAACGCAATCCCGACATGAAGGTAATCTATGTCACCTCCGAGTCTTTCACCAACGAGGTCATCGATTCCATCCGCGGCGGAAACGCGGCGGCAATGACCAGCCTGCGGGACAAGTACCGCACGGTGGATGTGCTCATGATCGACGATATTCAATTTATAATAGGAAAAGAAAGTACACAGGAGGAATTTTTCCATACCTTCAATGTGCTGCACGGTGCCGGAAAACAGATCGTTCTGTCCTCCGATAAGCCGCCCAAGGAAATGGAAACCCTGGACGAACGCTTCCGCTCCCGTTTTGAATGGGGGCTGATCGCGGATATCCAGCCGCCGGATTACGAGACCAGAATGGCGATCCTTCGGAAAAATGCGGAGAATTACGATAAAAAAATAGACGACTCCATCTTCCAGTACATTGCCACCAACATCAAATCAAACATACGTGAGCTTGAGGGGGCCTTCAACCGGATCATCGCAAAATCCAAGATTGAAAACCAGCCGGAGATCACGCTGGAGCTGGCAGAGGACGCTTTAAAGGACATCATCAATCCCGACAGGACGAATAAAGTCACTCCGGAGCTGATCATCCGCATGGTGGCGGAGCATTATAGCGTTAATCCGGAGGACATTACCTCCAAAAAGAGGAACTCCGAATTTGTCCTTCCCAGACAGGTGGTCATGTACCTGTGCAGAGATCTGACAGAAACCTCGCTTACCAATATCGCAAAGCTCCTTGGCAAAAAGGATCATACCACGGTCCTTCACGGGATAAAAAAGATTGAGGAAGAGCTTTCTTCCAACGAAGAGCTGAAAAATAATATTGAGATCATTAAAAAGAAAATATGTGTATAACTTTGTTCATGAACGGTTGAAAAGCTGTTGAAACATTGGGGAAACCCTGTGAATGACCCAAAATGAAGCTCAAATGTGGAAAACTGTCCCCAAAAAAGGGGTGTGGATTACCTCAGAATTAACCTCAGCCTGTCCGGCAGTTGTAAACAGGTTATCCTTTTCGCACTTCCAGAGCGCAGGCGGCTTCAGACCAGTTATCCACATATTAACAGCCCCTATTATTAATATTACGAAATATATATATTTATTTATAACATGGCGCGCCCGCGCCCGGCGCCGGAAGGCTGCCGAAACAATGTGAATTCACAGAAGGGAGTTTATGCACACCATGAAATTAATCTGTTCCAAAGGAAATCTGCTGAACGGGCTTCAGGTTGTCTCCAAGGCCGTCCCCAATAAAACCACCATGTCGATCCTGGAATGTATTCTGATCGATTCCACGGAGGGCCAGATCAAGCTGACCGCCAACGATATGGAGCTGGGAATCGAGACCATCATCGAGGGAGAGATTGCCGAAAAGGGAATCATCGCCCTGGACGCCAAGATCTTTCTGGAGATCGTGCGGAAGCTTCCCGACAACGATATTACCATTACGACGGATGCCAACTTCAAAACCACCATTACCTGTGAAAAGGCAAAATTCAACATCATCGGCAAATCCGGAGAGGATTTTTCCTATCTGCCCATGATCGAAAGAAACGATTCCATCCTTCTTTCCCAGTTTACTCTGAAAGAAGTAATCCGCCAGACCATTTTCTCCATTGCCGACAACGACAGCAACCGTCTGATGAGCGGCGAGCTGTTTGAGATCAACGGGGATACCATGCGTGTGGCTTCTCTGGACGGACACCGTATCTCCATCCGGAAAATCGAGCTGAAGGAAAGCTATCCTGCCAGAAAGGTAGTCGTTCCCGGAAAGACCCTGAACGAGATCAGCAAGATCCTGAGCGGTGACACGGATAAGGATGTGACCATCTTCTTCACAGATAAGCATATTGTTTTTGAATTTGACAATACAACTGTAGTATCCAGATTGATCGAGGGAGAATATTTCAAGATCGACCAGATGCTCTCAAGCGATTATGAAACCAAAGTTTCCATCAACAAAAAAGAATTGCTTAACTGTATTGACCGCGCTACTCTCCTCATCAAGGAAGGGGACAAAAAGCCCATCATCATAAGTATTGCGGACGGATCGATGGAGCTCAAGATCAATTCCACAGTGGGAAGCATGGATGAGGAAATCGACATTGAAAAGCTGGGTAAGGATCTGATGATCGGCTTTAATCCCAGATTTCTCATTGACGCCCTCCGTGTGATCGACGATGAGACGATCACCATTTATCTTGTCAACCCCAAGGCTCCCTGTTTCATCCGGGATGATGAAAACAGCTACATCTATCTGATCCTTCCGGTGAACTTTACGACGGTGGCGTAACCGGATCTGCTGAAGAAGCGCTGACCGCAGGATGGAAATGACAGGCGCTGTTTCCATGCGGTATCTCAACGCAACACTGCTGTATGGAGGAAACATGAGCGAAAAAAAATTTAAGATAAAAGACGACCATATCCGCCTGGGACAGGCTTTGAAGGCAGCCGGACTAGTGGAATCCGGCGTGGATGCCAAGTATGCCGTCCTGGACGGGCTGGTTAAAGTGAACGGAAGCGTGGAGCTCCAGAGAGGAAAAAAGCTGTTTCCGGGAGACTGCGTGGAATATCAGGGGGAAACTCTGAAAATCGAGTGAGGGCTGCAAATGGTCATTAAATCACTGGAGCTGTCCAATTTCAGGAATTTCAGGCTTCTTGATATGCAATTTGACGAAAAAACGAATATTCTGTACGGAGACAACGCGCAGGGAAAGACCAATATTCTGGAGGCCATCTATCTGTGTGCCACAACCAGATCCCACAGGGGAACAAAGGACAGGGATATCGTTGCCTTTGACGAGGAGGAGGCGCATATCCGTCTTTTTCTGGAAAAAAAGGGGGATGAGATCCGCATCGACATGCACCTGAGGAAGAACGGTTCGAAGGGAATCGCCATCGACGGAGGGAAGCTGAAGCGGGCTTCTCAGCTTCTTGGCATAATGAACGTGGTCTTTTTTTCTCCGGAGGATCTTTCCATCATCAAAAACGGGCCGGCAGAGAGAAGAAGGTTTGTGGACATGGAGCTGTGTCAGCTGGATCCTGTCTATCTGCGGGATTTAAACAGCTATAACAAGATCATCAACCAGAGAAACCGGCTTTTGAAGGATCTCGCCTTTCAGCCGGAGCTTTCCGGAACGCTGGACGTCTGGGACATGCAGCTTGCCGGATATGCCAGTCGGATCATCGAAAGGAGAGCTGCCTTCGCACAGGAGCTGAACGAGATCATTCATGAGGTTCATGAAAGCCTTTCCGGGGGGAAAGAGGAGCTTGAGGTGGTTTATGAACCCCATGTGAAGGCGGATGAGGTGGAGGAACGGATGCGGAAAAACCGGGAACGGGACATCCGGCTGAAGCAGACCACCACCGGACCTCACCGGGATGATTTCGCCTTTGTGGCGAACGGCATCGATATCCGGCGCTTCGGTTCCCAGGGACAGCAGCGCACGGCCGCGCTCTCTCTGAAGCTTTCGGAGATCGAGCTGGTCAAAAGGATCGCCGGGGATGAGCCGGTCCTGCTTCTGGACGACGTGCTTTCCGAGCTTGACAGCAACAGGCAGAACTACCTGCTTAACAGCATCGGAAACATTCAGACCATCGTCACCTGCACCGGCCTGGATGAATTTGTGAACAACCGCTTTGAGATCAACCGGGTTTTTCATGTGGCGCAGGGGCAGATCAGCGGATAGAGCTGCCTTTGGAAGAACCGGGATTTGAAAAGGCAGTATGGCGGCTTTATTTTTTTATTGTGGATAACTTGGATTTATGCTATACTGAAACTGATTTTTTATAAACATTTTTCGTTTTTGAAATCCCACAGAAGGAAAGAATGATGCGAAAAGTTTTGCTGCTGCCAAAGGAAACAAATGCGTTTTCTCTTTGCAGTGTCTTTCTGTGACGGATTTTTTATCTGTTTTCTTTATGCGACGGAATGGAGGAAGATATGAGTACATTGGGTTCTGAAAATACAGAAAGCCAGAATGAATATGGCGCGGACCAGATTCAGATTCTGGAAGGTCTGGAGGCTGTTCGGAAAAGGCCGGGCATGTACATCGGATCTACCTCCAGCAGAGGGCTTCATCATCTGGTCTACGAGATCGTGGATAACGCGGTTGACGAGGCCCTTGCCGGCTACTGCGATACCATTGAGGTGGTCATAAATCCGGATAATTCGGTCACGGTTACGGACAACGGACGCGGCATCCCCGTGGGGATCAACCATAAGGCCGGAATTCCTGCCGTCGAGGTGGTATTCACCATTCTGCATGCGGGCGGAAAATTCGGCGGAGGGGGATACAAGGTTTCCGGCGGCCTGCACGGCGTGGGCGCTTCCGTTGTAAACGCCCTTTCCGACTGGCTTGAGGTGGACATCTGCTCCGAGGGAAAGGTTTACAGACAGCGCTATGAGCGGGGCAAGACCATGTACCCGCTGAAGGTGGTGGGAGAATGTGAGCCGGAGAAAACGGGAAGCAAGATTTCTTTTAAGCCGGACGCGACGATCTTCCAGGAAACCACAGTCTATGATTTTGATATCCTGAAGCAGCGGCTTCGGGAAATGGCCTTTCTCACGAAGGGCTTAAAGATCATACTCCGGGATACGAGGGAGGAAAATCCCCAGGAAAAGACCTTCCACTATGAGGGAGGCATCCGGGAATTCGTCAGCTATTTAAACCGGAGCAAAACGCCTCTGTACGAGGATATCCTGTATTTTGAGGGAGAAAAGAACAACGTTTTCGTGGAGGTGGCCCTTCAGCATAACGACTCCTACACGGAAAGCGTTTACAGCTTTGTCAATAACATCAACACGCCGGAGGGAGGCACCCATCTGGTGGGCTTCCGCAACGCGGTGACCAAGACCTTCAACGATTACGCAAGGAACAATAAGCTGTTAAAGGACAGCGAGGCAAACCTGACCGGAGAGGATATCCGGGAGGGAATGACTGCAATCATCAGCGTGAAGATCGAGGATCCTCAGTTTGAGGGACAGACCAAGCAGAAGCTGGGAAATTCCGAGGCGAGAGGCGCGGTGGACAGCGTGGTCAGCGAGCAGCTCACCTATTTTCTCGAGCAGAATCCTTCGGTGGCAAAGACCATCTGCGAGAAATCCATTCTGGCGCAGCGGGCCAGGGAAGCCGCGAGAAAGGCAAGAGAGCTGACCAGAAGAAAAACGGCTCTGGAGGGAATGTCCCTTCCCGGAAAGCTGGCGGACTGCTCGGACAAGGATCCGAAAAACTGTGAAATTTATATCGTTGAGGGAGATTCCGCAGGCGGCTCCGCGAAAAAGGCGAGAAGCCGGGCGACCCAGGCCATCCTTCCGCTTCGCGGAAAGATTCTGAACGTGGAAAAGGCGAGGCTGGACAAGGTTTACGCAAACGCGGAGATCAAGGCGATGATCACGGCCTTCGGGACGGGAATCCATGAGGATTTTGATATTTCAAAGCTGCGTTATCACAAGATCATCATCATGACCGATGCGGACGTGGACGGCGCGCATATCGCAACGCTGCTTTTAACCTTCATCTACCGTTTCATGCCGGAGCTGATCAAGCAGGGCTATGTGTATCTGGCGCAGCCCCCGCTTTACAAGCTGGAGAAGAATAAAAATGTCTGGTACGCCTACAGCGACGAGGAGCTGGACGGCATCCTGAGGGAAGTGGGCAGAGACCAGAACAACAAGATCCAGCGCTATAAGGGACTTGGAGAAATGGACGCCGAGCAGCTCTGGGAGACGACGATGGATCCGGAAAAGCGTATCCTGCTCCGCGTCAATATGGACGAGGAGACGGAGTCCGAGGTGGATCTGACCTTTACCACACTGATGGGAGACAAGGTGGAGCCGCGTCGGGAATTTATCGAGGAAAACGCCAAGTACGCCAAGAATCTGGATATCTGATGAGAAGGAGCAGACATGGAAGATAATATTTTTGATAAAATTCATGACGTAGACTTAAAGGAGACCATGGAAAATTCCTATATCGACTACGCCATGAGCGTTATCGCATCCAGAGCGCTTCCGGATGTGAGGGACGGTCTGAAGCCGGTTCAGAGGCGCGTGCTGTACTCCATGATCGAGCTGAATAACGGCCCTGATAAGCCGCACAGAAAATGCGCCCGTATCGTCGGCGATACCATGGGTAAATATCATCCCCACGGAGACAGCTCCATTTACGGAGCGCTGGTCAATATGGCGCAGGAATGGTCCACCCGTTATCCTCTGGTGGACGGCCATGGAAATTTCGGCTCTGAGGACGGGGATGGCGCGGCCGCCATGCGTTATACGGAGGCCAGGCTTTCCAAAATCTCCATGGAAATGCTTGCGGATATCAACAAGGACACCGTGGACTTCGTTCCCAACTTCGACGAGACGGAAAAGGAGCCTGTGGTCCTTCCAAGCCGTTATCCCAACCTGCTGGTGAACGGAACCAGCGGCATCGCCGTCGGAATGTCCACCAACATTCCTCCCCACAATCTCAGGGAGGTCATCAATGCGGTGGTAAAGATCATCGACAACCGGGTGAACGAGGACAGGGATACCGATATTGAGGAGGTGCTTTCCCTGGTAAAGGCCCCCGATTTTCCCACCGGCGGACTGATCCTCGGAACCAGAGGCTGTGAGCAGGCTTACCGCACCGGCCGCGGAAAGATCCGTGTCAGAGCGGTTACGAATATCGAAACCCTTCCCAACGGAAAGAGCCAGATCATTGTGACCGAGCTTCCCTATATGGTGAATAAGGCCAGGCTCATCGAGAAGATCGCGGAGCTCCACAAGGAGAAAAAAATAGACGGGATCACCGATCTGCGGGACGAATCCAACCGGGAAGGAACCCGCGTGGTGATCGAGCTGAGGCGGGATGCGAATGCCAACGTGGTTTTGAACCGGCTTTATAAGCATACCCAGCTTCAGGATACCTTCGGCGTCATCATGCTGGCACTTGTCAATAATGAGCCGAAGGTACTGAATCTTCTGGAAATGCTCAAGCTCTACCTGAAGCATCAGGAGGATGTGGTCACCAGAAGGACCAAATATGATCTCAACAAGGCGGAGGAGAGGGATCACATCCTGCAGGGACTGCTGATCGCTCTGGATCATATCGACGAGGTGATCCGGATCATCCGTTCCAGCCGCACCACGCAGATCGCAAAGGAAAGCCTGATGAACCGTTTCGAGCTTTCCGACGCGCAGGCGCAGGCCATCGTGGACATGAGGCTGCGCGCTCTCACCGGACTGGAAAGAGAGAAGCTGGAAAACGAGCATCAGGAGCTGCTGGCAAAGATAGCGGAATTGAAGGCAATTCTTGCGGATGAAAAGCTGCTGCTCGGCGTGATCCGGGAGGAAATCTCCATCATCGGCATCAAATACGGGGACGACAGAAGAAGCAAGATCGGATATGACGAGATTGACATCAGCATGGAGGACATGGTTCCCAGGCAGAATACCATCATCGCCATGACCAATCTGGGATATATCAAACGGATGACCGTGGACAATTTCAAGGCGCAGAATCGCGGCGGCAAGGGCATCAAGGGCATGCAGACCATTGAGGACGACTTCATCGCGGATCTTTTGATGACCACCACCCATCACTATGTGATGTTCTTTACCAACTACGGGCGTGTTTACCGCCTGAAGGCCTACGAGATTCCGGAGGCCGGAAGGACGGCAAGAGGGACGGCCATCATCAACCTCCTCCAGCTTTCCCCGGGAGAAAAAATATCGGCCATCATTCCGGTGAAGGATTACGAGGACGACAAGAACCTCTTTATGGTGACCAAAAACGGCATCGTGAAAAAGACTCCTGTGGTGGAATACAGCAATGTCCGTAAAAACGGTCTTGCGGCCATCGTGCTCCGGGATGACGACGAGCTGATCGAAGTGAAGATCACCGATGAAAATACGGAGATTTTCCTGGTGACGAAGCATGGCATGTGCATCCGATTCAGGGAGACGGACGTGCGGGCTACTGGAAGATCTTCCATGGGCGTGATCGGAATGAACCTGGACGACGGGGACGAGATTGAAGGAATGCAGCTTGACAGTCAGGGAAAATGTCTGCTGATCGTTTCTGAAAACGGCATGGGAAAATGCACGGACATCAATGAATTTTCCGTGCAGAAGCGCGGCGGAAAGGGCGTTAAGTGCTATAAGATCACTGAAAAGACAGGCTACGTGGTAGGCGTGAAGGCGGTCAACGACGATCATGAGATCATGCTCATCACCACGGAGGGAATCATCATTCAGCTGCGGGCTGAGGATATTTCCATTCTGGGACGCATCACCTCCGGCGTAAAGCTCATCAATCTGGATGAGGGAGTGAAGGTGGCCCAGATCGCCAAGGTCAGAGAACGGGTATCTGACGGAAGCCGGGAATTTGAGGAACCGGAGGATGCCATGGAAGAGATCGTTCCTGAAGAAAATGACGGCGACGGAATGACCGAGGAAGAGCTGATTGAGGAAGGGCTTGCCGGGCAGGATGAGGAGTCCTGAGAAGAGAATGAATCATGTTTTTAACGAATCATGATCTTTCTGAAAACTGATTGATACGGGATGTGGAAACAGAGCGGGAGGCCGCCCTGCTTCCACATCATTTCTGTTGTTCTGCAACAGGCTAATGATGTCGTATTACAAAGAAAATTCCTGAAAAAGCTGTTTCTGGAACTGCCTGTCCGTTACAGCCCTGGAAATCTCATCCATACGGGAATTTTCAATCAGAAGCTGGATCAGGCGGTTTACCTTTTGTTCTCCCTGGTCAATTCCTTCTCTGATTCCTTTTTCAATACCGTCATTCATGAGCATTTCTCCCAAAATTGTCATAGAAATAACCCCCTTTACTCTTTTCAGATCATTTTTATTCAGAAATTTACCGGCAAAAACGTATAAAAGCGACTGCATCTGCATCAGTCTTTCCCTGTCCAGCGTATCCTCCGCTGATTTCAGGATACGGAATCCTTTCAGAAAACGTTCCGGAACAGGAATACTTCCCGACATCAGCGGAGTAAGAAGAACAGGGAAAATATCTTCCTCCGTCAGGGGATTTCCTCCTTCCTGCTTTTTCTCAATGCGTCTGAAAACCAGATCGGCGCTTTTTCTTTTCAGACGGATGAGCTTTACCCGGTAGGTATTGATACCTTCATGAAACGAGTCTTTCTGATTTGGTGCAACGGAGCTGCATAAAACATAGGTGGTAACTGCGGCTTTGTAGGTACGGCTGGTGATTGCCTCATACTCCCGAAAGCGTTTGAGATCATCGAGTGTCAGATTATCGCTTTCAAATTCAAAATGAAGCCATGCACCCTCATCTGTCAGAAAATTGAAGTCTTCATATACATGTTTCACCTCCAGATGAACCATCTCCGTGGGCATGACAGCGGAAGCGTGCCGGGAGATTTCCAGACATTTCAAAAGATCCATTCCGAAAAAGGAAGCCGCGTTTTTCAGAGCCAGATCCTCCGCCTGCTGGATTTTGTCCGTTTGTTCCTTTTGAGAAATGAGGACGGGAACAGGGACTTTTTTCTGTTTTTTCAAGATTCTCCTTTCCGGAAAATCATACGGTTTCTGCTGTCATTATAACGGTTTGCCGGATACAAAACAACAACTGGAAAAAGTATAAATATATTTTTGCGTATAAGTCTTTAAAAATGAAAAAGGTGAAAGACTGTTCTTAAAGATAAATAAAATAAAAATCAGATCAAAAGACTGACAGAAATGTAAATCAGAAAAATCCAGATTCCATTATGCTGACAGAGGAAAAAGCGTATGCTTTCCTGCATGAATAAGAAATGAAATCCAGCTGTTGTAGATAGTTTGAATATAACACGGTTTCAGGGATGAAACAAGCATAAAATTTTATGTTTATTGTTTCTCATTTTACAGTATGATATGATTGCAATCAAAAAGTGAAGGAGCAGTTATCTCAGATGATGGATATCAGAAAGCTTTCAGAAGATTTTGAAGTCAGGATTCTGACTGCCGAGGATGTGGATATGGTTTTTGCAGTTTATCAGGGTAATCCGGATTATTTTCGGCATATGAACGACGTGCCGGAAAGAAGCGGCGTTTTGGAGGATATGAGCGCGCTGCCGAAAGGAAAAACGGCAGAGGATAAAAAATTCCTTGGTTTTTTCGGAGAGAAGGGACTGACGGCGGTGATGGATCTGATCCTTGGATATCCGGATGAGGTGACTGCCTTTATCGGACTTTTTATGATGGAACGATCCTTACAGGGAAGAGGAATTGGAAGCACGATCATCCGGGAAGCGGAGAGATTTTTGAAAAAGGAAGGGTATCAGAGCATTCGTCTCGCCTATATCCGGGGTAATCCGGAAAGCGAAGGCTTCTGGTATAAGAACGGGTTCCATCCGACCGGGACAGAGATCGATGCGGAAAGTTACACCATGATCGTGATGGAAAAGCAACTTTAAGAGGAGGAAGTATGATCATACGGAAAACGGTGCGGGCGCTTTTGATGATCAATGCGCTTCAGATTCTTGCCGTTTTTCTGCTCACTGCCGTTCTTTCGGATGAAATCGGGGGGCAGACGGGAATGACGGCTTTTCTGGCGGCTTCGGCGTTTATCGGCGGGCTTCTGTTTACAAGCCTGCTCACGCTGTACGCGCTTTATGCATCCAGCAGGGATCAGGAGCAGAGCTATCGGGAGAGTATGCGAAATCTGGAGGAAATGAACAGACGGCTGCGGGAGCAGAGGCATGATTATCTGAATCATTTTCAGGTGATCTATGGGCTTCTGGAGTTGGGAGAGAGTGAGGAGGCAAGAAAATATCTGTCTCCCATTTTTCAGGAGATCACCAGCATGACGCGGGCTCTCAGGACCGCTCAGCCTGCGGTGAACGCGCTGCTGATGGCGAAAATGGAATCGGCACAGCGAAGCGGGATCGAGATGCGTCTTGAGGTCAGCAATCCCCTGAAAACGCTGCCGGTTGAGGCCTGGGAGCTTTGCAAGATCCTGTCCAATCTGATCGACAACGCCATCAGCGCGCTGTCCGGGGTGGAAGGAGAAAAATGTCTGACTGTGGCGATCCTGCGGGAGAAGGAAAATCATGTGTTCCGAGTAAAAAACAACGGGCCGGAGATTCCAAAGGAGCTGCTTTCCCTGATCTTCCATCAGGGATTTTCCACAAAAAAGGAGGAAGGGCATGGGATGGGCCTGACCATCGTATCGGAGATTGTGGAGCAGGCAGGGGGCAGCATTGTAGTTACTTCCAGGGAAAGGGAGACCTGCTTTGAGGTTCGTCTTCCTGTGGAAGTAAATTCAGATGAGAAAAAAGACGTTTCATAGGCGGAAGCGTATGTTTTGCCGGGCAGGGCTGGACGTTCTGTCCGGATTTTGTATAATGAAAGCAGGAAGGAAAGGAGGGTTGAGAAAATGGATATCTTACTTGCGGTTGGAATCCTTCTGTTTATAGCCGGATTCATTCTTATCGGAATAGAAATGGTCATTCCGGGCTTCGGCGCGCCGGGAATCTGCGGGATCATCTGCCTGGTTGCGGGCGTATTTGTGACGGCGGATACGGTGGAGGAGGGAGCGTTCATCACGGTGGTGGTGCTGGCGCTTCTCGGCATTATGATGGCTGTCATCCTTTGGCTTTTGTCGAAGGGAAAGCTCCGTTCTCCCATCGTTCTGGAGGAAGAGCAGAAAAAGGAAGAGGGCTATATCAGCTCCGGCGATCTGAATTTTCTGCTTGGAAAAACGGGGACGGCGGATACGGACTTAAGGCCTACGGGCGTCGCCAATTTTGACGGCGTAAGCTTTGACGTGATCTCAGAAGGAAAGTATATTTCAAAGGGAACGAAGCTCATGATCATTAAGGTAAACGGCTCCAGGCTGATCGTGAGGGAAACGAAGGAATAAAAGAAAAGCTTTTATCTTTATTTTCGGAAAGGGGGACTGGCAATGGAAAATATTGCTGTCATTATTTTAATCGGTTTAATAGGACTTCTTGTGGTATTGTTCTTTGTATTTGTCCCGGTGGGACTCTGGATTTCCGCGCTTGCGGCAAACGTGAAGATCAGTATTTTCAATCTGATCGGCATGCGTTTAAGGAGGGTGATCCCGTCCCGCATCGTGCTTCCTCTGATCAAGGCGAGAAAGGCCGGAATGAAGCTTGGCGTCAATCAGCTTGAAGCGCATTATCTGGCGGGAGGAAATGTGGACAATGTGGTAAATGCTCTGATCGCCTCAGAAAAGGCGGGAATCGATCTTCCCTTTGAAAAGGCTGTCGCCATCGATCTTGCCGGGCGCGATGTGCTGGAAGCGGTGAAAATGAGCGTAAATCCCAAGGTCATCGAGACGAGCAACGTATCCGCCGTGGCAAAGGACGGCATAGAGCTGCTGGTAAAGGCCAGGGTAACGGTGCGGGCCGACCTGGAAAGGCTGGTAGGAGGCGCAGGAGAGGCAACGGTTCTGGCAAGGATCGGTGAAGGAATCGTGACCACGGTGGGTTCCGCGGATTCTCACAAAGAGGTGCTGGAAAATCCGGACGATATTTCCAAACGCGTTCTGAGCAAGGGCCTGGATTCCGGAACGGCATTTGAAATCCTTTCCATTGATATTGCGGATATCGACGTGGGAAGAAATATCGGCGCCCAGCTTCAGAGCCTGCAGGCGGAGGCGGATAAAAATATCGCTCAGGCAAAGGCTGAGGAAAGAAGGGCGATGGCTGTCGCGAAGGAACAGGAAATGCGCGCATACGTGGTGGAAGCAGAGGCAGAGGTTCCCAAGGCCCTTGCTTATGCCCTGAGAGAAGGGAAAATGGGCGTGATGGACTACTATGAGCTGCAGAATCTGAAGGCGGATACAGAAATGCGTTCTTCTCTTTCGGATACAGGCATGGAAAAGGGAGAGGGAAAAAAGGACTGATAACCGTAAAAAATGTGAACGGGAAGGGAGGATGCCATGAATACAAAAAAGGCCCAGGAAGAAATTTTCCAATTCCTGCGCAATGGGCGTCCTGTGGAATGGAAGGATAAAAAGGCGCTGGCGCAGGCTGCCTTCCAGCAGGCGAAGTTTTTGACGAAGAGAGAGGATTCCTTCCGGCAGTCGGTTCCTGAAATGGAAGTCTCAGATATGGAAGAGGAGGCCGGAGAAGCTTCTCCGGCCTCACAGGAGCCTTCGGATCATCTGACCGCCATGCGGGTGAAAAAGAGCCGTTTATTGTCAGAGCAGGCGAGAACGAAGGAAGAGGAAAGAGAATTTTTAAGAAGAGCGATGCTCTGGAGCGAGATTCTTGGAGAACCTGCCTGCAAAAGGAGAAAATATGGCTGTAGGAGTAATGCTGGTGGAGGACGACGCGGGAGTGCGTGTGCTTCTTCGGAAGATCATTGAGAGAAACGAGGGCTTTGAGATAAGCGGAGAATGCGACAATCTTGCCGATGCGGTCAGTCTGTTTGTCAGAAACAGGCCCGAGGTGATCTTCATGGATATCGAGATTAACGGTGCAAGCGGCATAGACTGCGCCAGGATCATCATGGACATGGAGCCCAAGACAAAGATCATTTTCGCGACGGCACATGCGGAATACATGCCGGAGGCATTTGAATTATACGCCTATGATTATCTGGTAAAACCCTTTGATATCGAAAGAGTGGAGCAGACCCTGCGCCGTATCGTGGTTCTGAAAGAGAACACGATACAGGAGGAGACGGAGAAGCCGGAGAAAAAAGGGATCCACTGGGAAAAAGGGTTGGAACGGCTTCTGGTGAAGGGACGGGAGAGCATGATGTTTGTGGATATCCCCGACATCATCCTGGTTCAGCGTGAAAATAACAGCACCGTGATCTGTACGGCCCGGGATTCCTTCACCACCTCGGCCGGACTGCATGAGATCGAACAGCGTCTGGATCCCGAAAGGTTCATGAGAAGCCATAAATCCTATATTATCAATCTTTCAAAAATACGCAGCATAGAGCCCTATGGAAGATGGACCTACATCGTGACCTTTCGGGATACGAATCGGGATGCGCTGATCACTGCGGAAAAATATGAGGAGATTAAAAGGCGGTTTTCCTGAGAGTTTTCCATATCTGCCGCACATCCCGGAAGATCCAGTCAGGCTCTTTGTCCCATTCCTGAATATCCTGCATGGAAGCCTCTCCGGAGAGGACGCAGATGGTATCCACTCCGGCGTTGATGCCTGTGGCGATGTCGGTATAAAGCCTGTCTCCCACGATAACGGCTTCTTCTCTGGAAATCCCTGTGTTCTGAAGGACGCAGTCCACCATGATGGGCTGGGGCTTGCCGATGAAGAAGGGCTCCTTTCCGGTGGCGTTTTTAAGCATGATGCTCATGGAGCCGCAGTCGGGGATGAAGCCGAAGCTGACCGGGCAGACCAGATCCGGATTGGTGGCGAGATAGGCCACGTCCCGTCCGAGCATGATACAGGTATCCCGGATCTTTTCCGAGGTATTTTCCGTGTCAAAGCCGATGAGCACCACGGTGGCGGAAGCATCCGCCTGTGTGACTACCTTCAGCCCGCTCTGGCGAAGCTCCTCCACCAGGGAGCGGGTGCCCATGCAGTAAACGGTCTGTCCAGGGTAATTTTTTTTGATATACATGGCCGTGGCCTGGCTGGAGGTATAGAAGTCCTCAAAGCCCGCTTCGATTCCCATGGCGTTTACTTTTTTCACATAATCCGCGACGGAGCGGGAGGAATTGTTGGTGATGAACACATAACGTCCTCCCTGCTGTCTGATCCGGGCTAAAAAGTCAAGCGTGCCGTCAAAAATCTGATTTTCATTATAGATCGTGCCGTCCATGTCAAGAAGCCACAGCTTCTTGCGGCTCAGGGCGTCGGCATTTTTTCCGGTGAGATCTGTCATCATTCTGTCTTGACCTGTATCCTTTCTGAAATATTCCTGCTGAAAAAATTTTCTGATTTGAAATTTTTTTTGCTGTAAAAAATTTTTACTGTCAGACCGCCTCACAGTTTCTGGTGGCGACGATGGAAACGCCGGTTGAGGCGGCATTTTCCAGAATGACGTCTCCGATATGGACGGGGGCGGAAACGCTGACGTTTTTCAGCTGTCCGATGCATTCCTCCATTTTATCCTTTGGGATATCGGAGGCGGTTTTGACGGAAACGACGGGAAGCTTTCCGCCTGTGACGCGGACGGTGCTGGTGACGATCCTGGTGGGGCCTGTGCATTCCTTCCTGCCGTAGGCTTCCCCGCGGGGGCAGGTATTTCCGGAAACACTCACCACACTGCCCTGATCGA
Source organism: Candidatus Eisenbergiella merdavium (assembly GCA_019119595.1). GTDB lineage: Bacteria > Bacillota > Clostridia > Lachnospirales > Lachnospiraceae > Eisenbergiella > Eisenbergiella merdavium. The sequence goes on from DWWS01000062.1 coordinate 38,691, forward strand.
TGGAAACGGTCAGAGGGCAGCCGAGGGGGCAGTTGATGCAGATCAGTTTACGTTCTTCCATGGCAATCCCTTCTTTCATGCTTCAATCTGAATGGCGACTGAGGTCAACGGTTTTCCGGTTTCCTGCTGCAGACGGAGCAGGTCTTCTTTTTTCAGAACGATCTGTTCCATTTCTCCGGGGGCAAGTCTGGGACGGGGAATGGTGCGGTACGGGCGTCCGTCCAGATAAATGCCGATCCGGCGGTTACGGTAAACGTCTCCCACGCGGAAGCGGACGGTGAGGCTGTCCTCCATGCGGGAAAGGCGGAGCGTCTGGGGAACCGTATAGCGTATCCCGTTTCCGCAGACGATGGGAACGGGTTGTTCCGAGGGGGCGGAGGAACAAGCGGCATCGGGTGCATTTTCCTTCCGGGAGACATCGGCGCAGGCGGAAGAGGCTTCGGAATCCAGAATCAGCTTTGCCGCATATTTCCCCGCGTTGGCGGCCTCCTGGGACACATAGTCCACCAGATCATGGACGTGGAGCACATTTCCGCAGGCAAAAACGCCGGGAACGGAGGTTTCCAGGCTTTCATTGACCAGCGGGCCGTTGGTGACGGGAGCCATCTGTACGCCAAGCTTGTCGGAAAGCTCGTTTTCCGGGATCAGTCCCACGGAAAGAAGGAGCGTGTCGCAGGGGATATGTTCCTCAGTTCCGGGAATGGGCTTTCTGTTTTCATCCACCTTTGCCAGCGTTACGCCGGTAACACGCTCTTTTCCGTCGATATGGACGACGGTGTGGCTTAAGCGTAAGGGGATGCCAAAATCCTCCAGACACTGAACGATATTTCTCTGAAGGCCGCCGGAATAGGGCATCAGCTCCGCAACCACCTTTACTTTCGCTCCCTCCAGCGTCAGGCGGCGGGCCATGATCAGGCCGATGTCGCCGGAGCCTAAAATAACGACTTCTTTCCCCGGAAGAAAGCCTTCCATGTTCACAAGGCGCTGTGCGGTTCCTGCGGAATAGATTCCGGCGGGTCGGAAGCCGGGAATATTGAGCGCGCCCCGGGGGCGTTCCCGGCAGCCCATCGCCAGGATCACGGTTTTGGCGGCAAATTGCAGAAGCCCGTCCGTTCGGTTCATTGCAGTGACGATTTTTTTCGGAAGGGCACTGATATCCAGAACCATGGTATTCAGCAGGCAGGAGATATTCCGTTCCTTCACCTGCCTGATAAAACGGTCGGCGTATTCCGGGCCGGTCAGCTCCTCCTGAAAGGTGTGAAGGCCGAAGCCGTTGTGAATGCACTGGTTCAGAATGCCTCCGGGCTCTGCGTCCCGTTCCAGGATCAAAATGCTTCTCACGCCGTGGTCATAAGCGGAAACTGCCGCGGCAAGCCCCGCGGGGCCAGCGCCTATGATGATCAGGTCATATTCTGTCATGGCTGAAAATCCTTTCTTGAAAGCATGAAAAATGTGCTGTCAGGCACTGTCATTCCTTTGTTTTTCCGGAAAGCAGGAGGGAGGCGCCGCCGGATTTGGTGAGGGAAAGCGGGGATACGTCAAGCTCCCTCGCCAGAAGCTCCATGACCTTCGGGGAGCAGAACCCGGACTGACAGCGTCCCATTCCCGCCCGAGTACGGCGCTTGACGCCGTCCAGGCTTCTGGCCCCGAGAGGCCTGCGGATGGCGTTCAGGATCTCTCCCTCCGTGACGGTCTCACAGCGGCAGATCACATTTCCATAGGCCGGGTCGGAGGCGATGAGGGCCTCAAGCTCCTCCGGCGTGCTCTGGGAAACGCAGGGGATATCCTTTCTTTCCGCATGAAAATCCTGCTTTTTTTCGGCATGAAGCTTCTCCACGATCTGACCGGCAAGCATCACGCCGATGGCCGGAGCGCTGGAAAGGCCTGGAGAATCGATGCCTGCCGCGTTGAAGAATCCGGGGGCGTCCTGCGCCTCTCCCAGCACGAAGTCACCCTTTTCCTCGCAGGCGCGCAGGCCGGAGAAGGAGGTGATCGCCATGTTCAGAGGAATCTGCGGCGCGCTGAGACGGGCTTTTTCCGTCACCTGAGCGAGGCCCTCCGCGGTGGTATCCGTGGCTTCCTTATCGGAAATATCCTCTGCCGTTGGCCCTGCCAGCAGATTTCCGTGGACGGTGGGGGTGATCAGGATTCCTTTGCCAAGGCGGGTCGGCTGCTGAAAAATGGTGTGGGAGACAAAAGAGCCTGCTTTTTTGTCCATCAGAATGTATTCCCCCCGCCTGGGCGTGATGTGAAGGGGATGGGAGCTTACCATGTTGTTGAAAACATCCGCATGGACGCCCGCGGCGTTTACGATGGCTCTGCAGGTATAGTCTTTATCCCTTGTACGGACACAGTAGCCTTCGGAAGCTTTTGATATGCCCTCTACCGTGGTATGAAAGGAAAACTGTACGCCGTTTTCATACGCGTTTTCAGCCAGAGCGATGGTCATTTTAAAGGGGCAGACGATGCCGCCCGTGGGCGCGTAAAGCATGGCCCTGACCTCCGGGGAAAGATTGGGCTCAAGCGCATGGATTTCCTCTCCACGGATGATGCGCAGCCCGTAAACCCCATTTTTGACGCCGCGTTCGTACAGCTCTTCCAGCTCTCCCAGCTGATCCTCAGAAAAGCACAGAACCAGAGAACCGTTTCTTTGAAAAGGAAAATCAAGCTCTCTGGAAAGAGCATCCATCATGCGGTTTCCTTCCACATTCATTCTGGCCTTCCAGGTGCCGGGCTGAGCGTCAAAGCCCGCGTGGATGATCGCGCTGTTGGCCTTTGAGGTGCCGCAGCAGACATCCTCCTCCCGTTCCAGAACCAGAACCTCAAGCTGATACCGGGACAGCTCCCTTGCGATGGCGCAGCCCGTAACCCCTGCGCCGATGATGATCACATCTGTCATATTTTCTACCTCTCTTCTGCAGATGATTTTTCTGTTTTGAAATCCCAGGACGGATCACATGAACCATACCTTCCGGTTGGTGGTGGATATGGAGACCGCACCGGCGTTCAGGGCGGCCATGATGTCCTCCCGTTCTGTGATCAGCCCTCCGGCGATCACGGGAATCCTGCTTTCCTCGCAGATCCGCCGGATCACTCGGGGCATCAGGCCGGGAAGCACCTCGATGATATCCGGTCGGACTGTCTCGGACTGCTTTCTGATATTGTCGAAGGCCATGGAATCGATGGCAAAAAAGCGCATGACAGTACACATGCCAAGCTCCCTGGCCTGCCGGATCAGGGCCGGTTTTGTGGATATGATGCCGTCCGCGTCCGTACTTCTGTGGATAAAATCCACCGCGATCTCTTTTCCGGAAAGTCCCTGGATCAGGTCGATGTGTACGATCACGGTTTTGCCGTTTTCCTTCAGTTTCCGCACGATTTCCGGGATGGTGCAGATGTCTCCGTACAGAACGAATACGATTCCGATTTCCGAGTCCAGACAGGCCCTCAGCCCTTCTTCGTCCTTCACTGCGGCGATTACCGGGCAGTCCTCAAATTGTTCCTTCAGTTTTCTGTTCATAAATCATTCCAGCCGTTTTTTTGTGGATAATACAATAATAAAAAAGAAGACAAACAAAACAGGGCCTGTATATAAAGCCCGCTTCCTTTGTCTCCTGTCTCCGTCTGTATTGTAGCATAGAAGGGGGAGGGTGTGCAATGAAAATATTAATGTTCATGAAAATATTAAGGTTCAGTAACTGCATATATTTTATTAATTTATATGCATAAAATAAAAGAAATATTTGAATTAATGCATATAAAATGATAGAATTATATGCAGAAAAAGAAGGGAGTTATGGAATGAGGGTATTCGATTATTCTTTTTTGAACAATGGTCTGCTGCCGGCCAGTCTGGTCAATCTGACTTCCGGAATCGCGTCTCTGAAAACAATGGCGGGAGTACGCAGAAATGAGTATGAGAAAATTTTTACTGAGCTGGAATCTATAGCAAAAGTACAGTCGGTTAAAAGTTCAAATGCCATTGAAGGAATAGTTACCAGCGATGAACGAATCAATGCTATTGTAAATCAAAACAGCGCTCCCTTAAACCATAATGAGGCAGAGATTGCCGGATACAGGGATGCGCTGAACGCGATTCATATGGGCTATGAATACATGGATTTTCGGCAGAGTGACATTCTGCGGCTTCATGAAATGATGATGTCCATTGCCGGATATGAATACGGTGGTCAGTATAAGACTGACGATAATGTGATTCTGGAGGTGGATAGTCAGGGCAGGCAGCGGGTTCGTTTCCGGCCTTCGCCGGCAGCAGAAACGCCTCAGGCAATGGAGCAGCTGGAGCTGGCTTATATGGCTGCCAGAAGCGATGCAAATATCAATCAGCTGTTGCTTATTCCCTGTGTGATTCTGGATTTTCTTTGTATCCATCCTTTCCGGGATGGCAATGGACGCATGTCCCGTCTGCTCTCGCTGCTTCTGCTTTACAAAAACGGTTACGATGCCGGAAAATACGTTTCCTTTGAAGAACAGATCAACAATTATAAGGCCTGTTATTATGAAGCTCTGCGGCAGTCTTCTGAAGGGTGGGAAAAAAATGAGAACAGCTATTTCCCGTTCATTGAAAATTTCCTTTCCACACTGTACCTGTGTTATAAGGAGCTGGACAAGAGATTTGCTGTTGTGCATGGGAAAAAAATAACCAAAAAGGCTCGTGTGGAAGCCACAGTGCTGAACAGTCTTACGCCAATATCCAAGGCGGAGATCTGCCGGGTTTTGCCCGATGTCAGTCCCACTACGGTAGAGGCCGTACTTGGAGCTATGGTGAAAAGCGGCAGCATCAGGCGCGTTGGTCAGGGAAGAAGCAGCAAATATATCAGATTCAGTTAAAAATGGAGATCAGCATGAAAAAACTCTACTACGCGGAGGACGACGCTTCCATCGCCCGTTCTGTGCAGGAATATCTGGAAAAACTGGATTATGAGGTGGAGGTATTCCACACGGTCGCCGGAACAAAAGAAGCGCTTCTGGCTCAACTCCCTTCCCTGATGCTGGTGGACTGGAATATGCCGGACGGAAGCGGGGGCGAGCTGTGCCAATGGATCAGGAGCAGGTGGGAAAGACTCCCTCTGATCCTTCTCACCGTTCGGGGGGAGGCGCGCGATGTGGTCAGCGGCTTTCAGAGCGGGGCGGACGATTATGTGACCAAGCCCTTTGATCTGGAGGTGCTGGCATCCCGCATTCAGGCGCTTCTGCGGCGCGCCGGGCGGGAGGAAAAGGAGGAGGGCGTCCTGCGCTGCGGCGGGATCCGGCTGGAGGAGAGGAAAATGGCGGTTTTCGTGCAGCAGGAGGAGATACCGTTAAGCCGACCGGAATATGAGCTCCTTCTGATCCTGATGAAAAACAGGGGAAGGACCGTGACCAGAGGACAGCTTTTGGAGCAGGTCTGGGACAGCGGAGGAAATTTTGTGAATGACAATACGCTCACCGTCACCATGAAGCGGCTGCGGGAGAAGCTGCATCACCCCGCCTGCCTGAAAACCGTTCGCAGCTTTGGATATCGGATGGAGGAAAAATGATGCCTGAGGAGAGAAAACAGAGCCTTTTCATACTTCTGTTCTGCCTGCTGTGCCTTTTGGTAACGCTGCTTTCCGGCATTTTCCGGATGGGGGCATACCAGAAGGCTGTTTTTATGCAGCTTTCGGAATTCTGCGAAATCCTTTCGGAGAACAATCCCGGTCTGGAGGACGAGATGCTTACGGCGCTGCGGGAATATCGGGACGGCGGTGCCCAGGAAAGAACGGGAAAAGGAGAGGAAAGCACAGAGGGGGCTTTTCTTTCCCGGTACGGATATGATCCGGCGGATTTTGCGGAGAATATGATGGGGAAAATGTACCTGCCGACGCTTTTTCCAACAGAAATCATTTCTTCTGTGCTGCCGGTGATGCTCTGCGGGGCTGTTCTGTTTTCGGCGCGTCGTCTGGCCCGGAGAAGAAGGGAGAGGATCCTGGGGCTGACGGAGTATCTGGAGCGGGTCAACACGGGAGCGTCAGGCACGCTGATCCGAAAGGAGGATGAATTTTCCCATCTGCGGGATGAAATCTACAAGACGGTCACTGAGCTGTATGCCACCAGGGATGCGGCCCTGCGGGCAAAGGAGAGCTTTGCGGACAATCTGGATAACATCGCGCATCAGCTGAAAACGCCGCTGACCGCCTCTTTTTTGTCTCTGCAGCTGATGGAGGCAAAGGCGCCGAACATTTATGCGGAGCAGATAAAAAAGCAGCTCCAGAGGCTGAACCGTCTGGAGGAGGCGCTTCTGCGTCTGTCCGGTATGGATTCCGGCACCCTTCATCTGGAAAAGGCTCCGGTGGACGTATATACGGCCCTGACCCTTGCGGCGGAGAATCTGGACGGCCTTCTCGCAGAAAAACAGGTTTGCGTGGAGATTCCGGACCGGGGATCCGTTACGTTTCCCGGGGATCTGGAATGGACCATGGAAGCGCTGATGAATCTGATGAAAAACGGGATGGAGCATTCCCCGGCGGGCGGCCGTATTTTCTGTGATTATTCGGAAAATCCTCTTTATGTGCAGATTCTCATTCGGGATGAGGGAGAGGGCTTTGCAAGGGAGGATATGCCCCATCTGTTTGAGCGTTTTTACCGGGGAAAAAACGCGGCGGAGGGAAGCACGGGGATCGGTCTGGCCCTTTCCCGCGCCATTGTGGAGCGGCAGAACGGAACCCTCACGGCCCGGAACCTCTCCGGAGAGGGGGAAAGAGGCGGGGCCTGCTTTGAAATCCGCATCTACCGCTGCCAGTAAGCAGATAAGGGAATATTTTTTCAGAAAAATCTCTTTCAGTCACCGGACTGTCACTTTCCTCTGGCAGAATGAAGCTATCCAAAATGGGCGAAACGTTTTGAGCAGGAAAAGAAAGACTGATATGACGGGAAGGAGACACGCTTTGGAAATCTTAAAATGCGAGGGACTGACAAAAAAATACGGCTCCGGCGCCGGAGAGGTCACGGCCCTGGACGGGATCAGCCTGTCTGTACAGCAGGGGGAATTTGTGGCTGTTATGGGGGCCTCCGGCTCGGGGAAATCCACGCTTCTGCATATTCTGGGAACCGTGGATCAGCCGACTGCGGGAAGGGTGATGGTAGAAGGGGTGGATATTTCCGCCTTAAATCCCAGGGAGGCGGCCATTTTCCGCCGCAGGAAGGTGGGGATCGTCTATCAGTTTTACAATCTGATTCCCACGCTCACCATCCGCAAAAACATTCTGATGCCCCTGCTTCTGGACAGACGCAGGCCGAATGCGGACTATTTTGACCGGGTGACGCAGACGCTGGGAATCCGGGATAAGCTGGAGTCTCTTCCGGGACAGCTTTCCGGAGGACAGCAGCAGCGGGCGGCCATTGCGAGAGCGCTGATCTACCGTCCGGCCATCCTGCTTGCGGATGAGCCGACCGGAAATCTGGACCGGAAAAATTCGGAGGAGGTCGTCGATCTGCTCAGGCTGTCCAACCGGAATCTGAAACAGACCATCCTTCTGATCACGCATGATGAAAAGATCGCGCTGAAGGCCGACCGTATCGTAACGCTTGAGGACGGCCGTATTGCAGGCGACAGAAGGCAGGGACAGGGGGGAGAGCAGTGATGGGAAAAAGAATGTGGAAGGATTATTCTGTAAGCTATATCCGCAAAAACAGAGCCTCCAGCGCATCGGTGATAGCCGCAGCCCTGCTCGCCGCGCTCCTTTTGTCCCTGCTGTTGAGCCTGCTGTACAGCATGTGGGATTATGAGAGGGAACGGATTCTGAGGGAGGAGGGAAATTTTCACGCAAGGCTGACAGGACGGATAGACGAGGAGGAGCTTACGATCCTGCGGGGATACGGGAACGTGGAAAGCGCCGAGGTCAACGCGGAAGAGTCGGAGGGAGAGAATCTCGCGGTGGACGTCCGTCTGAAAAAAACGGCTGATATTTATAAGGAAATACCGAAGCTTGCGGAGCTGATCGGGCTTCACGCGGATCAGGCGGTTTACAATGATGCGCTCCTGTCCCTGTATCTGGTGCGAAATCCCCGGAATCCTGACGGAGCCGTGATTCTGGCGGCCTTTTGCGCCGTGACGGTCTTTTCCTGCATTTCACTGATTCTGGTCATTCACAATGCCTTCGCGGTTTTTATGAACGACAGGGTGCATCAGTTCGGCATTCTGTCCAGCATCGGCGCGACGCCCGGACAGATTCGCGCCTGTCTGCTTCAGGAGGCGGGAGCGCTGTGCACGGTTCCCGTTCTATTGGGAAATCTGCTGGGAATGGCCGCCGCCGCGGCCGTTCTGGAGGGAATCAACCTTTATCTGAATGAAATCGTGCCGGACCGGGCTGCCTCTCATTTTTCTTTTCATCCCCTGGTTCCCGCGGCGTCCATCCTGTGCGCGGCGGCCACCGTCTGGATTTCCGCCCTGATTCCCGCGCGCAGGCTGAGCAGGCTTACGCCCCTGGAGGCCATCCGGGGAAAGGACAGCGCGGGGCTGAAAAGAAAAAAGAGTTCTCCCCTTCTTTCTTTTCTGTTCGGGGTGGAGGGAGCTCTTGCGGGAAACGCGCTGAGGGCGCAGAGAAGAGCGCTTCGCGCGGCGGCACTTTCCCTGACCCTTTCCTTTCTCGCCTTTACCCTGATGGAATGCCTGCTTTCCCTTTCACAGGCAAGCACCCGCGTTACCTATTGGGACAGATACCGGAACGCATGGGATATCATGATCACCGTGAAGGATACGGATATCGCTTCCTTTCAGGAGTCCCCTTCTTGTCAGCCAGATAGCCTGCGGGAGGCAGACGGTATCAGTGACGTTCTGATCTATCAGAAGGAAGAGGCTGTGCGTATTTTGACGGAGGAGGAGCTGGGAGCGGAATTTATGGCGGCGGGAGGCTTTGGAGGAAAGGAGAGCGGCTGGCTGGTTTCCGCGCCCGTGGTCGTGCTGGATGATGTCTCCTTTCTTTCCTGGTGCGGGCAGATCGGCGCGCCGAAGCGGCTGGACGGGGCCGTGGTCTATAACCGGGTGCGGGACGATACGGATCCCAATTTCCGGAAACGGAATTATATCCCTTATCTGAATGAGGGCGGGGACAGGGCTGTGCTGCGAAAGACCGGTCAGGAGGAGGTATCCGTGACGCTTCCCGTGATCGCATATACCGATGAGGCGCCTGTGTTCCGGGAGCAGTTCGGCGTGGAGGATTACCATGAGCTGGTTCATTTCATCCCGGCCTCCCTCTGGGAACAGATCGGCAGACGGATCGGCGGAGCGGAGCATGAGCTGTACATCCGCATCCTGGCTCAGGAGCGGGACAGCCTGGAGGCGCTGGACGCTCTGGAGGAAGAGCTTTGCGGGCTTCTTTCGGAGTATGAAACGGAAAGCGAAAACCGCATCCGGGCAAAGCTGGAAAGCGACAGGGCCTTTGACGCGCTCATGACGATATTCGGAAGCTTTTGCGTGCTTCTTGCACTGTTTGGAGTCAGCAGCATTTTCCTGAACACGCTGAGCTTTGTGCGCCAGAGAAGGCGGGAGATCGCCCGCTATCTGTCCATAGGAATGACCCCGGAGGGCGTGCGGAAGCTGTTTTGTGTGGAGGCTCTGGTGCTGGCGGGCCGCCCCGCCCTCATCACCCTGCCGCTTGCCGCGCTGATAACAGGATGGTTTCTGAAGATCACCTATATGGATGTTTCCGTTTTTATGGCAGAGCTGCCCGTTTTTCCCATACTCGCCTTTTTTATCGCCATTTTCGCCTCGGTGGGGCTGGCGTATTATGTTGGAGGGAGAAGGCTCATGCGCTGCAGCCTTGCGGAAATGCTGAGGGATGAGACTGTGGTGTGAGGCTGTTTTAGGATCGTTTTCTCAAATTTTTCTTGAGCTCCTCTTCCGGGCATGCTAGAGTGATAGAAAGAGAAGGGATTCTGAAAGAAAAGGGGTGCTTCCATGCGTGCAGAAACAGAAAATAAGGAAAAAAGAAAGCTTCCCGTTGGAATAGAGAGCTTTGAAAAAATACGGAGAGAAGGATTTTACTACGTGGATAAGACCACAATGATCCGGGAGCTTCTTTCTAAGTGGGGTGAGGTCAATCTGTTTACCAGACCCCGGCGGTTTGGAAAATCGCTGAACATGAGCATGCTGAAGTCCTTTCTGGAGCTGGGATGCGACAGTTCGCTGTTTGACGGGCTGGAGATTTCCAGAGAAACGGAGCTGTGTGAGAAATATATGGGACAGTTTCCGGTTATTTCTATCAGCCTGAAGGGGGTCGGGGCTTCCGATTTTAAAACGGCGCGGGCCCTGCTCTGTTCTGTGATCGGAAATGAAGCGCTCAGGTTTCTTTTTCTCCTGGACAGCAGCAGGCTCTCTGAACAGGAAAAGGAAATGTACCGGAAGCTGATACACGTTTCGCCGGACGGCCCGGATAATTTTGAATTTTCAGATGATGTCCTGATGAGGAGCCTTCGTACTCTGTCCGGGCTACTTCAGAAGCATTTTGAAAAAAAGGCAATCATCCTGATCGACGAATATGACGTACCTCTGGCAAAGGCAAATGAGGAGGGATATTATGAACAGATGACGATGCTGATACGCAATCTGTTCGAGCAGGCGCTGAAAACAAATGAAAGCCTCTACTTTGCCGTTCTTACGGGATGTCTTCGCGTGGCGAAGGAAAGCATTTTCACAGGACTGAACAATCCGAAGATCCTTTCTATTACGACGGTCCGTTTTGATGAATATTTCGGCTTTACCGACAGGGAGGTTCGGGAAATGCTGAAATACTATGATCTGGAGGAGAAATATGATACGGTAAGGGACTGGTATGACGGATATCATTTTGGAAACGTGGACGTATACTGCCCATGGGATGTGATCAGCTACATCGATGATCTGACGGATGATAAGGATATTCAGCCCAGGGACTACTGGTCAAATACCAGCAGCAACGATGTGGTACGCCATTTTATTGAAAAGGTCGGAAGGGGACTGACGAGGAGCGAGCTGGAAATGCTGGTCGCCGGGGAAAACGTGACGAAGGAAATCCATGAGGAGCTGACCTATAACCGGCTGTATGATTCCGTTGACAATATATGGAGTGTGCTGTTTATGACCGGCTATCTGACGCAGCGCGGAAAGCCGGATGGAAACCGCATACAGCTCTCCATTCCAAACAGAGAGATCAGAAAGATTTTTACCGGACAGATCATGACGATGTTCAGGATGCAGACCGGGAGGGACGGAAAGATGCTGAACGCATTCTGTGACGCCCTTTCCACCGGCAGAGCGGAGGAAGTGGAAACACTGTTTAACGCCTATCTGTCCCGGACAATCGGCATCCGGGATACATTTGTCAAAAAGCCGACCAAAGAGAATTTTTACCATGGTGTTCTTCTGGGAATCCTGGGTTTTAAAGATGATTGGTTTGTGAGATCAAATCATGAATCGGGAGAAGGCTATTCGGATATCCTGATTCGGATCGAAAGCGAAGATATCGGAATCATCATTGAAGTGAAATATGCGGAAAACGGCAGATTTGATTCTGTCTGCGCAGGCGCGGTGGAGCAGATCAGGAAAAAAGGCTATACTTCCAGTCTGGAGGAGGAAGGCTGTCAGACGATCTTCTGCTACGGAATCGCCTGTTACCGGAAAAAATGCCGGGTAATGATGGAGGTAAAAAAGGAAGCCTGAGACAGGAGGGCTTCCTTTCTATATCTCGATTGGCTGTTGCAAGAATAGTATATTTTTAGTCACCATTTTAGCTGTTCCATATACATTTTTCTATATTCGCCATCTTCCTGCACCAATTCATTGAAGGTTCCGCATTGTATTATTTTTCCGGCTTTCATAACGATGATCCTGTCTGCAATTCGCGATAATGCAAGTCTGTGTGTGACAATGACTGCAGTTTTATTTTCGCTGATTTTTTGAAACATGTGATAGATACGGCTTTCCTCCAGCGGATCCAGTGCAGCGGTCGGTTCGTCGAGAATGAGTAAGGAATGTTTTCTGTATATTCCACGGGCTATTGCTACCCGTTGCCATTGACCGCCAGATAAATCAATTCCATGAAACTTTCTTCCTAATACAGTATCCATGGATATCTGAACGCCTGCCGTTCTGCCTGCTTTTTCTGAATATGAGTATGGATTTCCGGTATAGGGGTCACTGATTTCTATATTTTTCCTGAGGCTCATTTCGTAGCGGCAGTATTTTTGAAAGACTGATGAGATATCAGTATAATTTATTTCGGATGATGATATATTGTCATATTGTATTTCACCTGTCGTGGGTATGTATAATCCCATGATCAATCTGCAAAGAGTTGTTTTTCCGCTTCCGTTGGCACCTACTATAGCTAACGTTTCTCCTCTCTGAATACTCAGATTTACGTTCTTTACTACAGGCTCGCTGCTTCCCGGATAAGAAAATGAAAGATTGTTTAAATCTATTTTGTGAAAATTTCCAATTTGTTTTTCTCTGTTTTCTGTTTCCGTCTTTTGAATAAAATTCAAAAAATTTCCTGCTGAAGCGACATTCTCTGACGCCCAGCCGATCCTTTCAGATACAATCTCATTCATATTCCCATAAAGGCGTCCCAGGGATCCTAATATTGCAGCAAACGCGCCCAGAGAAATGGAGTGATTTAAAACGGAGTTAAAAAGAAGATACAGGAGAAGACCGTAACAGACTGCGGTAACAATACTTAATATCAACTCAATGACTCCTTTTGATACCTGAGCCTGCCATTCGATCTTTCCCAGCTTCTTCAGGGAATTGATATGCAGCTTTTGAAAATATTTTCCGGCTCCAAGAAGACGGGTTTCCTTAAAAAAATGCAGGCCTGTAAGAAAATCCTCATAGCACACCATGCGTCTTCTTTCTGACGCGGCTAAGTTTTCTTTCTTTTCAAAAATCAGATAATTGACAGATTTTGACAGGATACAGGGAAGAAAGATCAATAGAAGGGTAAATCCTAAAACCGGATTTAACTGTATCATATAACTGCCAACAATAAAGAAATAGGTTCCATAATAAAAAATGATATCTAAAACAGTCGTACTTACCCAAAACAAGATGCGGCCTCCATTAACCGCTTTTTCAATCTGCTCTAACTGTTCGGTATCTTCAAAGGCTGTAAGTGGTATTTCCTTTATTTTATCAAACAGCAGATCAGACAAATATCTGCTGACTCTTAAATTACAGTTTTGTCCATAGCAGTTAAACGCTCCGTTCATGACCTGGGAAAAAATGAATGATATTCCCAAAATGAGCAGATTTATCCAGACCTTCGTTATTTCCTCCTCTCCTGCTGCCCAATCATAAACAGAATCAAAAAGAAGCTGCATACAAAGGATTTCTATCGACCAGGAAAAACCATGTAGTATGGAACCAAAGATATATCCAATGATACTTCCCGGTTTCATATGAAACAAAAGACTTAATCCGTCCAGCATGGTTTTTACCGATTTTTTTACTATGTTCATCATGTTGCGACCTGTTCTCCGTTTCTCTGGTTAAGCTGCTTTTGGATATTGTACATGGTCTGATAGAGTCCTTTTGGGTGGAACATGAGTTCTTCATGACTCCCCTGTTCTGCAATATGGCCATCTTTTAGAACAAGAATCTCATCTGCGGTTTTTGCGGAGCCAAGACGATGAGTAATGTATATTACAAATCGATTTTTCCGTATCTGACGAAACAGCTCGTATATTTGAGCTTCAGCGACTGGATCAAGCGCGGCAGTTGGTTCGTCCAGAATATTGATTTCACGATTGGCATACAATAATCTTGCTATTTCTATTCTCTGCCACTGACCTTCGGAGAGATCGATATTTTCCTGTTCTAATTTTCCTAATTCTGTATTCAGGCCATGTTTCAGATTATTACAAAAAGAAAGCAGGCCCACATCATCCAGTACCTTTTGTATTCTTTTGATATCGTACTGCTTCAGATTACCGAGTTGAATATTCTTCCAGAGGGATAGATCGTATTTGGAATAATCCTGAAAGGCTACTGAAATGAGCGATTTTAATTCAGCATAAGAATACTCTTTAATACTTTTTCCATTAATTTCTATCGTTCCCTCATATTCACTATAAAGTCCGGTAAGAAGCTTTATGATCGTTGATTTCCCGCTGCCGTTTTCGCCAACAAGAGCATAGGCTTTATCGGCAGAAAGAAGAAACGAACAGTTTTTCAGGATATATTTGTGGGTGCCGGGGTAGCGGAAACATACATTTTTAAACTCGATGGTTTGAAAATGAAAGGCCCTATCCGGTTCCGGGGATGACAGCGCTTCCGCTTTTTCTTCCATTGCCAGGAAAGAATTCATATCTTTGATGAATTCTTTCAAATGAGCCATATCATACATAACGGAGGATAATTGCCATGACATGCTTTGAACAAGGCTAAAGATCGTGCTGATCAATGCGATATAAGTTCCGCTGCTGATTCTGCCGTTTCTTAGCGGGGGAAGTAAAATGATCATAATAACCATTCCGATTAAGATCGTTATTATGGAGCCCGATTTCATATTTCTATATTTTTTCCTTTGAATGCCTGCCTCTGTATGATAGGATTGTTCGAATAGGCTGTCGTACTTTTTTTTAATAAAATTGCTGTAATCAAACAATTTTCTTTCCTGGGCGTATTCCCGGTCCATTAAAATACTGGACAAATAGGTATATCTGCGTTTTATTGCTTCTGAAGTTTTTCCAAGCTCATAATTTTTCCTCCCTAATCGTGATGAGAGCAGTATAACAGAAACCGATATAAGGGAAATTGCTAACCCGCCGGGTAACGTAGACTGAAATATAATTGCAAGTAAAGAAGAAATACTGATCAGTAAACCGATGCCGTTTAAAATACTCTGAAAATAATGCTGAATTTTATCTTCTATGTTGCTGCATACTCTGTCGATCAGGTCACAGGATTCTTTATCTTCCAGATAGCGGTATTCCAGGCAGGCCTTCTTTTCCAACATTTCGGCTCTCCATGTGAGGCGGAGCATATTTCGGGAAGAAGTATCTGCCAATCTTTTCAGAACGGGAACGGTATTTTCGTAAATTATGCTTATTCCGATCAGAAAAATGGGCAGATATATGTAACTGACAGAATTTTCTCCTGCAAAAATTGTCGTGGCGGTATCAATAAAACCTGCCGTGGCGAGAGTCCTGAACGCAGGAAGAAGCGATATGCTGACCGTATAAGCCGTTAGGAAGATAGCCTGTAATGGAATTGTCCGAATAATATTTATGACAAATGTCGGGATATTATTTATTCTTTTCAATGATTTTCTCCGCCTCGAAAATGTTTGACAAAATAATCTGGAGAAGCTGTCTGGATATATGATTTACCTGATAAAAGAATGTCCAGGATAAGCCTTCAAGATGCTGATACATAAAATATATGCTAATTATATATTTGCAATAAGCTCTTTTCAATATATTCTGCTTATTCTTTATGTTATATTGAGGTAGGAGGAATAAGACGATTAGGAATACATTCTTACTTACTCGACTGAGAGGAGGTGAGCAAATCACTGCTTCCTAATGAATGATATGAGAAAATTTCGAAAAATAAAAGCACCAACCCCGGAGCTCATAAGTCTCCAAAATCGGTACTTTCAAATGCGCCTTCAGGGGCTCGAACCCTGGACACCCTGATTAAGAGTCAGGTGCTCTACCAACTGAGCTAAAGGCGCATTTCTTTTGTTTTGCTGTTTCCTCAGCGCGAAATTCATTATATTATATTCTTTTTTATTTTGCAACACTTTTTTTGAAAAATTTTATAATTTTTTTTGGAAGCTTTAAGAATACTGAAAAGTGTGGTATTTTAATGTTATGCCGCCGGAGAGGAAACGGCTGGAAAAAGCCTGCTCTCCGGTAAAGAAAGATGGGAGAAGAGCAGGATATGATTTTTGACAGCCATGCCCATTATGACGACAGGGCATTTGATGAGGACCGGGATGAGCTGCTAATGTCCCTTCCGGAAAAAGGGGTCGGAGCGGTGGTAAACGCGGGGGCGAGCATCCGCTCCGTATGGAAGACGCTGGAGCTGGCGGAAAAGTATCCCAATGTCTATGCGGCGGCGGGAATTCATCCGGAGCATGCGGGAGAGCTTCATGAAGAGGATATGGAGTGGCTGAGGGGGCTGCTCGCGTCGGCCAGGGTGGTCGCCGTGGGCGAGATCGGTCTGGATTATTACTGGGATCAGCCGGAACGGGAGATCCAGAAAAAGTGTTTTGCGGCGCAGATGGGAATCGCGAAGGAGGAAAAGATTCCCGTTGTGGTGCATTCCAGGGATGCGGCGGCGGATACGCTGGAGCTGATGAGGACGGAATACGGAGCCGGAAATCCGGCTTATATCCACTGCTTTTCCTATCCGAAGGAAATCGCGGCGGAATTTCTGAAGCTGGGATACATGATCGGGATTGGGGGCGTCGTCACCTTTAAAAACGCAAAAAAGATCAGGGAAGTGGTGGAATATGTTCCGTTGGAGCGGATCCTGCTGGAAACGGACTGTCCCTATCTGGCTCCGGTCCCTCACCGGGGAGAACGCAATTCCTCCCTCAATCTGCCTCTTGTGATCCGTCAGATCGCTCAGATCAAGGGAGTGGAGCCGGAAAAGGTGGAAGAGATCACCTGGAAGAATGCGGTCCGGTTTTTTGGACTGACGAATATGGAATAAAGGATCTGGATGAAAGAAACCGGACTGACGCAACAGAAACGGAGGAGCCATGCCGAAGCTGGGAACGCCGACAGGCACATTAGAGATTTTACGGAAATATGATTTTCATTTTCAGAAGAAATACGGACAGAATTTTCTCATCGATCCGAATAAGCTGGAAGCGATCGTGGACGCGGCGAAGGTGGGAGAGGAGGACTGCGTTCTGGAGATCGGCCCGGGAATCGGGACGCTGACGCAGTATCTTGCCGGACGGGCAGGATCGGTGATCGCGGTGGAGATCGATCAGGCGCTCATTCCCATTCTGAAAGATACCCTGTCCGATTACCATAACGTTACCGTCATCAATGAGGATATTCTGAAGGTGGATATCGCCCGCCTTTCGCAGGAAAAAAACGCGGGGAAGCCCTTTAAGGTGGTGGCGAATCTGCCCTATTATATCACCACGCCGATCATCATGAAGCTGTTTGAAAGCCGCGCGCCCATCGATCTCATCACCATCATGGTTCAGACGGAGGTGGCGCAGAGGATGCAGGAGGGGCCGGGAAGCAAGGAATACGGCGCGCTGTCCCTGGCGGTTCAGTATTATTCCAGACCGGAGATCGTGGCCCATGTGCCCGCAGAGTGCTTTATTCCGGCTCCGAAGGTGGGAAGCAGCGTGATCCGCCTGACCAGATATGAAACGCCTCCCGTGCAGGTGAAGGACGAGGATTTTCTGTTCCGTCTGATCCGGGCCTCCTTTAACCAGCGCAGAAAAACGCTGGTGAACGGTCTGGGAAACGCCCAGGGGCTTGCGGTGACAAAGGCGGAGGCGGCGGAAGCGCTCCGGAAAATGGAGCTGCCTGAAAATGTGAGGGGAGAGGCGCTGTCTCTGGAGCAGTTCGCCCGTCTTTCCGATCTTCTTCTGGAAACGGGAGGGAGCGGGTCATGAGAATGGAAGCGGTCATTTTTGACATGGACGGCGTTCTGTTCGACACGGAGCGTCTGAGCATTTCCTGCTGGATGGAAACGGCGGAACGGATGGGGCTGGGTGATGTCACAGAGGGAGCCTACGGCTGTATCGGCCTGAACCGGACGGACAGCAGGCTTTTTCTGAAGGGCCTTTATGGGGAAAGCTTTCCCTACGACGAATTCCGGGCGCAGAATTCCGCTCTGTTTCAGAAAAAACTGAAGGAGGACGGCCTTCCCGTGAAAAAGGGGGCCGCAGAGATTCTTTCCTGGCTTAAGGAAAAGGGTGTGAAAACAGCGGTGGCCTCCTCCACCAATACGCAGTCGGTCAGGAGCCACATGGAGAGGGCAGGATTTCTTCCGTATTTCCGGGAGATCATCGGAGGGGATATGGTGGAGCACAGCAAGCCAAGGCCGGATATCTATCTGATGGCATGCGCAAGGCTTCAGGTGGAGCCGCAGAGGGCGGCGGCCATCGAGGATTCCCCGAACGGCATCCGGAGCGCACACGCGGCGGGAATGATGCCCGTCATGGTTCCGGATATGGTGGAGCCGGCGCCGGAAATCGAAGCGCTTTTATACCGAAGGTGCACAGACCTTCTGGAGGTGAAGGATTTTCTGGCTGAAAATCTCTGACTTGCGTGAGCTTCTGAAAAACAGTCATTAAACAAGAAAGGAAATCATAAAATATGCTTCAGTCTCTGCAATGGGCGGCCAGCGGCACAGGGTTTACCTTCCTGATGACCACGCTCGGCTCCGCCATGGTTTTTCTGTTCCGGGGAAAAGTGAATGAAAAAATTCAGCGGATCTTCCTGGGATTTGCCGCGGGCGTCATGATCGCGGCCTCCGTCTGGTCCCTTCTGATCCCTGCCATCGACAGGGCGGAGAAGGCCGGAGGGATCGGATGGATTCCGGCGGCGGGAGGTTTTCTCCTTGGAATCCTGTTTCTGCTTCTGATGGATCAGTTTCTTCCGCATCTGCACGCGGGTTCCGAGGAGCCGGAGGGTGTGAATACCTCCTGGAAGAGAACCACGCTTCTTGTGATGGCGGTTACGCTTCATAACATTCCGGAGGGAATGGCCGTCGGGCTTTCCTTCGCGCTCGCCGCGCAGGAGGCGGGAGCGGGAACCAGCCTGATGGCTGCATTCGCCCTGGCTCTGGGAATCGGCATTCAGAATTTCCCCGAGGGAGCGGCCATTTCTCTGCCGCTGAGACAGGAAGGGGTTCCCGCATGGAAGGCGTTTCTCATGGGAAGCCTTTCCGGCATCGTTGAGCCGGTTTTCGGCATTCTTGTGGTGCTTGCCGCCGGAGGCATCGGGCCGGTGATGCCCTGGCTTCTGAGCTTTGCGGCGGGCGCCATGATGTATGTGGTTGTGGAGGAGCTGATTCCGGAGGCCCATCTTGGGGAGCATTCCAATATCGGCACGCTGGGCGTGATGGCGGGCTTTCTCATCATGATGATCCTGGATGTGGCGCTGGGATAGGTACAGTTTGAGGGAATGGAGCGAAGGACGCTCCGATATGGAGGGAAAAATGGAGAGATCAAAGGTTTATTTTACGAACATGAAAACGTCGTTTTCAGAAAATCTTCCGCAGAAGCTGGAGCGGCTGATCAAAACGGCGGGAATCGGCAATATCGATTTTAAGAACAAATATGCCGCCATCAAGATTCACTTCGGAGAGCCGGGAAATCTGGCCTTCCTTCGGCCCAATTATGCCGCCGTTGTGGTGAAGGTGGTGAAGGAGCTGGGAGGAAAGGCCTTCCTGACCGACTGCAATACGCTGTATGTGGGAGGCCGGAAAAACGCGCTGGATCACATGGACGCGGCCTACCAGAACGGCTTTTCTCCCTTTTCTACGGGCTGTCATGTGATCATTGCCGATGGTCTGAAGGGCACGGATGAGGTGCTGGTTCCGGTGGAAGGCGGAGAATATGTGAAGGAGGCCAAGATCGGCCGTGCCGTCATGGATGCGGACGTGTTCATCACGCTGAGCCATTTCAAGGGCCATGAGGCAACGGGCTTCGGCGGCGCGCTGAAGAACATAGGAATGGGCTGCGGTTCACGCGCCGGAAAAATGGAAATGCACAGCGCGGGCAAGCCCTTTGTGGATAAGTCTCTCTGTGTCGGCTGCGGCCGGTGCATAAAGATCTGCGCCCATGACGCTCCTTCCATTACGGACGGAAAGGCTTCCATCGACCATGATAAATGCGTCGGCTGCGGCCGCTGCATCGGCGTCTGCCCCATGGACGCCGTCTGCCCGTCCGGAGATGAGAGCAACGACATTCTGAACCGCAAGATCGCGGAATACAGCAAGGCCGTGGTTTCCGGAAGGCCTTGCTTCCATATCAGCCTGGTCATCGACGTGTCGCCGAACTGTGACTGCCATGCGGAAAACGATATTCCCATCGTTCCGGATGTGGGCATGTTCGCTTCCTTTGACCCGGTCGCTCTGGACGTGGCCTGTGCGGACGCGGTCAACCGCCAGCCCGTGATCAGCGGAAGCCAGCTTGACAGGATGCCGCATGTCCATCACGATCATTTCATCGATTCCGCGCCGGATACCAACTGGCATTCCTGCATCGAGCATGCGGTGAAGATTGGGCTCGGGTCGGATCAGTATGAGCTGATCGAGATTTAAGAGCCGCGTGCCGCGGATCGGTCGGGTCTGAGCTTTTTCTCAATACGAAATAAAGCCCCGGGCAGAGACGCATGGTCATCTGTCCGGGGCTTTTCGCTCGTTTTACCGCCGTTCTGTTCCATCGCCGTTTCGCTGAAGCGGAGAATTTTGAAACATAAAAAGCTTACTGCTCAGCGGCGTATTTTTTTGCCTGCTCCTGAATCAGGGCAGCGTCCTCGAAATAGTTGATCTTCATGGCGCGCTTTACCTGGGAGAGAGTGATCGCGGCCTCCGCCTCCGCCTTTTCGCTTCCTTTTTTCAGAATCTCATAGATGGCGGGGATGTCCTTTGCAAATTCCTTTCTGCGGTTCCGGATGGGCTCCAGAACCTCCTGCATCACATTATTCAGGAATTTCTTCACCTTTACGTCGCCGAGACCGCCCCGGGCGTAATGATCCTCCAGCTCCTGCAGATTTGCGTATTCCGGAAGATAGCGCTCAAAATGCTCCTGAGTGGAAAACGCTTCCAGATACATGAACACCGGATTTCCCTCCACCTTTCCGGGATCCTGCACGCGCAGATGCCCCGGATCGGTGAACATGGACATGATTTTTTTCTTCACATCGTCCGCGCTGTCGGCCAGATAAATGCAGTTGTTCAGGGATTTGCTCATTTTCGCCTTTCCGTCGATGCCGGGAAGCCTCATGCAGGCCTTGTTGTCCGGCAGCAGGATGGAGGGATCGGTGAGCGTTTCTCCGTAAACGGAATTGAATTTATGCACGATCTCCTTCGTCTGCTCCAGCATGGGCATCTGATCCTCGCCCACAGGAACGGTGGTGGCGTGGAAGGCGGTGATATCCGCGGCCTGGCTGATGGGATAGGTAAAAAAGCCGACCGGAATGCTGGTCTCAAAATTCCGCATCTGGATCTCGGATTTCACGGTAGGGTTTCTCTGCAGCCGGGACACCGTGACCAGATTCATATAATAGAAGGAAAGCTCGCAGAGCTCCGGAATCTGGGACTGGATCAGCAGGGTGGACTTTTCCGGATCCAGGCCGCAGGCCAGATAATCCAGGGCCACCTCAATGATGTTCTGACGCACCTTCTCCGGGTTGTCCGCGTTGTCGGTCAGCGCCTGGGCGTCCGCGATCATAATGAAGATCTTGTCATATTCCCCGGAATTCTGAAGCTCCACCCGGCGTCTTAAGGAGCCCACATAATGTCCCACATGAAGCTGACCGGTGGGGCGGTCGCCTGTTAAAATGATCTTTTCTTTCTTTTCCATCTTTTCCATACTCATCCTGCTCCTGTCTTTTTTTAAATTAAAAAACGTCCCAAACCCTGCCATTCAGGATTTGAGACGGTAATAAACATGCATTTATTATCGCGGTACCACTCAAATTGACGTATCGTCCACTTTTCCCATACTTGCGTATGCGCGCACTGCCATGCGTGCCGGTCTGATAACGGGTCCGGATACCCGCCGGCGCCTACCTGATTCGGGCCGGCCTCAAAAGTCCATTCGGCAAAAGCTCCTGCACCGCACTCCCACCCTCTGCGGCTCTCTGTGCCATTCACTGATGCTTACTACTCTTTCTCACAGGTTTGCTGTCTGCGTTTAGGTATAAGATATAGCAAAAAGGGGGGATCTGTCAACCTTAATTTTGCAGGAAGAAAACACCTTCATTTTACACGAAGAAAACAGATACCGCAATGCTTCGTGACAGTAACGGCCCGGTTCAGCCGATACCTTCAGCGAGCCATTCCTGTACAAGCCTGACGCTGACCTTTGCCACTCCGGCGATTTTCTCAACCGGTATTCCCAGCTCTGCCATTGAAAGAGACATCTCCTTTGCCTTTCTCATTTCGCCCTGCTGGATCCCTTTCTCAATCCCATCCTGTATCATTTCATCAAGTGCTTGGCACATATTGAATCCTCCTTGTTTTGTATGATATTTGGGTGCTGCGATTTCCTGCAGCTGGGGAGAATGCGTTAATTCGATTAACGCATTGACCGCCGTGTTTGAAACATTATTGAAAAATTTTTGGTTGTCCGAGATGAAGCGGTCAAGCCGTTCCCGGTTCCGCGCATATTTCCGAAAGCCGAATACGGCCCGCAGCTCGCCGGTATAGCTGCAGATCTCTTCCTCTGTCATCCGGCAGACGTCCAGAAGATTGATATCCATTTGTATCGTATGGCCGGCGGCCGCCTTTCCCTGAAAAAGCTCCGACAGCCTTTTCGGGCCGTCCCAGGGCTCCTCGCCCCAGTAGATCACAAGTGTGGTACAGCGGATGATCCGATCCTCCTTTAAAAATCTTCCGAGGTATTCCCCGGCGGAGACGTCCTTCGGTATGTGTATATGTCCGTCTTCGTCACGCCATTCCCTTTCATGCCGTTCGCGGATGAGCTGTATCTGGCGGGCATAATTAAGAAAGTCCAGTTCAAGTACGCGAAAAGGCATAGCATAGTCAATTTCAGACTGGTGTTCGATTCCAAGGATGGCGAATACATTTCCATTCCGAACGCTTTTTACCACATCGCGGTACTGCACGAGAGAGGTTCCGCCGCTGTCCTTTGTGATCCTGAGATAAGCGGTTTCCTTGATATCCTCCTCCTTCAGCTCCTCCGGCGATATCCGCTCTTCATCGGGAAGCGTCCGGTTAAACAGTTCGGCAAAATTTTCATTGTTTGTTTTGAACAGAAGCGTTGCGGCAGAATCCTTTTTCATACTCTGTCCGGCAATTTTACCTTCACGTTTCTGTTTCTTTTTTTCGGATACATTTTCATCCACAGGCAGACTCCTTTCCGGCGGCGGAAAAACGCCGCTCCTTCCGGCAGAAGCCATGCACTTCAGTCACTCCTGCCGGTTCTTATTGCAATGTTGATCGGGAAATTTGGCATAGAGTTTCTGAATTTGCGTCAGAAGGGACAAACAGAAAATGTCCTGACGAAAGCCGAACGGCTTTGAAAATAGAAAATTTATGCTTGGCTGTATTGTAGCACCTTTCAGGCGAGAGGACAAGAGATTTTGGCGGGATTTTGAAAGGAAGGATTAAATTCGTTACTGTTCACTGGCCAACTTGAGATAAACAAACCGATGGTGTAGACTGATCTCAGTCGAAGCCATCGGTTTTCTTTACCCAAATATCTGGGATACTCTGTGATATAAATTTGACTCTTCCTTTTG
>DWWS01000063.1 GCA_019119595.1 Candidatus Eisenbergiella merdavium
GAGTATCCAAGGATATATCTGAAGAGTGCTTATTAGGTGAATGACTTATTGAAGAGCCGTATGCCTTAATAGGGCACGTGCGGTTCTGTGAGGGGCTTTTGAGACTTGAACCTCTCATCGCAAAAAAAAAATATATATAGATGAAAGGAAGTGAAAAGTCGAGACAAAGTCTACTCGACGGCTGAAATGTCGGTAAAAAATAAAGTGAGAACAAAAAAGGACGGTGGAAGAGGAGAATGAGTGACAGAAACGGACGGGAAACGCCGCTGCTTCGCGTGGAGCATATCGAGAAATATTACGGCAGCCGGGGAACTGCGACGAAGGCGCTGGACGGGGTCAGCTTCAGCGTCCGGCGCGGAGAATATGTCAGCATCATGGGAGCCTCCGGCTCCGGAAAGACCACGCTGCTCAACTGTATTTCCACCATCGACACGGTGAGCGCCGGGCATATCCGGCTGGACGGGAGGGAGCTTTCTTCGGTGAAGGAGGCGGAGCTTGCGGCCTTCCGCAGAGAGAATCTCGGCTTTGTTTTCCAGGAATTCAATCTGCTGGATACCTGTACGCTGGAAGAGAACATCGCCCTTCCGCTGACCCTGGAGGGCGTTCCTCCAAAGGAGATTGCGGAGAGGGTGCGGGCCGCCGCCAAAAGGCTGCGGCTTACGGACGCGCTTGACCGGTTTCCCTGGCAGGTATCCGGCGGCCAGAGACAGCGCTGTGCCTTCGCGCGGGCGGTGATCTGCGGTCCCAGACTGGTCATGGCGGATGAGCCCACCGGATCTCTGGATTCCCATTCCGCCCGCGTCCTGCTGGACATGATGGAGGAGCTGAACCGGGAGCTGCATGCCACGATCCTTATGGTGACCCATGACGCCTTCTGCGCCAGCTTCGCACAGCGGATCCTGTTTCTGAAGGACGGCAGGATCTTCAATGAGATCCGAAAGGGAACAAGGCCGCAGGAGGACTTTTATCAGGAAATCCTTCGTGTGCTTTCCCAGATGGGAGGTGATCTGCCGTGCTGATGCGTCTTTCCGTCCGGAATGCCAGGCGGCAGTCTCGGGATTATTTTCTCTTTTTCTTCACGCTGGTCTGCGTGGTGTCGCTCCTGTATGCCTTCTGCGCGCTGATCTTTTCCGAAAGCGTAAAGGCGCTGCCAGGCCTGGAGGTGCTTCCCTACATGCTTCTGTGCGCCACGCTGCTGATCATTCTCATCATGGGCTGGATCGTGGGCTCCATGATGAACGATATGCTGAAAAAACGCAGCCGGGAGCTGTGCATTTATCTGCTGACGGGCGTTCCTGCCCGGTCGGTGGTAAGGCTTGTGTTCCTTGAGCATGTCCTGATCGGAAGCGTCGTCCTGATAACCGGACTTCCCTTCGGTTTTCTGCTTTCCCAGCTTCTGGAGGCTGTTGTGGCCCGCATGTTTGCCATGGACTACCGCCTTCGCTTTTCTCTCTCCTGGAAGGCCGCGGGGGTGACGCTCCTTTCCTTTTTGCTGATCCTTCTGTATGCCTTCCGAAGAAACGGCAGGTGGCTGCGCCGTGCAAGCCTGCGGGAGCTTCTTGACTGGAACCGGCGGAATGAACAGATGCTGCTTCGTTCCGGCTCCTTCTGTGTCCCTGTTTTTTTCCTTTCTCTGCTTTCGGGCCTGGCAGGCATCTTTTTTCTGAGCATCATGCCTCTGGGAAAGGGCCTTGATGTATTGGCCGGTGTGATGTGCCTCGTCCTGTTTCTGGCCGGATTTTTCCAGAGCGTTCCTGCCTTTCTCGCGCTGCGGCTTTCCGTCCGTCCCGCGTGGAAATACCGGAGGGACAGGCTGCTGCTCCTGCGGGAATTTACCGCCAGGATCCGCACCATGAGCGCGGATATGGGGATCCTTGCCGTTCTTCTGACCCTTTCTCTTTCCTTCCTGGGTGCGGGAGCGTCGGTCTATCGGATCGCGGAGGAGCTGACCGCGCAGAACGTGTTCGATCTGCTCCTGCTTCACCCCGGAGAAATGGGGGATTTTTCACATAACGAAGCGGTGATCCACAGCCGCCTTTCGGTGCAGGACTCTCATGCCTATGCGCTCTATACGGAAGAAAAAACGGATTTCCTTGCGGTTCGGGACAACCTGGTATCCGGCCTTTCTTATATGGAACATCAGTATGACGCCTGCATGCGGCAGAGCGACTATGTGCGGCTTCGGAAGATGTTGGGCTATGAGCCGGCAGATCTGGAACCGGATCTGTGCTATATCCACTGTATCCCAGTGCTGAAGGCCGCATTTGAGACAGCGCTGGAGCAGACGCCGGCGCCTGACTGCGCCGGATATCCCTTCGCCGCGTCCGGGATCTTCTGCGAGCCCTTCAGCCAGAGCGACGCCTACGGCAACGGCATGGATTACCTGCTGATCGTTCCGGATGAGGCCGTAGGCGGGATGGAGGTGGTTTACAGCCTCTGGGCCGCCGTCACGTCGGATGCGCCCGACAGCCTGAGCCTGCAGGAAACGCTTTCCGCCTGCGATGGCGTCGTCCTTCTGAGGCGCAATATCGGCCATTCCACTCCGGACGGCCATGTGACCTCTCTGGTGGATGAGGGCGCCGATTATCTGTCCGGCAGATGGGCGGACGGAGAAAACAGGAACGTGCTTTATTCCATGGCCATCTGCCTCTTTTACCTGGCACTGGTCCTGGAGATCACCGGAGGAGCGATCCTCGCGGTCCGGCTTCTGGGGGATGGGGAAAAGCGGCGGAGCAGGGGACGCATCCTGCACCGGCTTGGAATGCCGGAAGAAAGGATCCGGAAAACGGAAACCCGCCTGCTTCTTTATACCTTTCTTTTTCCGGCCGTCCCCTCGCTTGTGATCAGCGCCTGTTTTGTTTCCTTTAGCGCCCGGAGGATGGCGCAAAGTGCGTTCCGCTTTCCCGTGTTCGCAAATGAGCTCTGGATCCTGCAGGCCTTCGGAACGGCGCTTCTTTTCTTCCTGTTTCTTTACGGAGTTTATTATGCGGCGGTATCTGTTGCGGAGCACGATGGGGCCGCATTGCGGAGTGAGACAAAAGAACGGTGAAAAGAACGACCGCGTTTGCATTGCCACGGCGGAAAACCTGTGATAAAGTGAAAAGAACAAAGGCAAAACGCATCGCCCGGACAGACGGCAGACAGCCGCGGCCGCAGGAAGCCGCGGAACAGAAGAAGCAACAGACCAGAAGATGGCCTCAGGGCAGAAGAAGCAACAGGACAGAAGAAGCCGCGGGGCAGAAGAAGGAACAGGATGAAACGAAACCAGAGGATGCAAAGCGGCTGGAACAAAAGCGGCCGGAACATAAAAAAACTGCATCAGGAAAAACGGAGCGCAGGCAGGCTGTTCTCGAAAAGCCTGTTCCTTCTTTTTTGCCTTCTTTTCTTCCTCTGCGATGTCCAGGCGGCCGCAAAGGACACGGGCGCAGAAAAGTCTGTGACGGCTACGGCAAAAGCGGATGCAGCGAAGGATACGGAGGACTGGGCGGAAGCTTATCCAGCTTATCAAAAGCGCCTTGCGGCGGTAGAGAGAACAGAGGATATCGGCGCGCAGGGCTTCCGGCTTCTGGAGGAGCAGGTATTTTCCGTTAATCTGGAAAGCTTCGGCGAGGTAACCTTCCTCCCTGCGCTGGAGACGGAGTATGACCGTTTTCTCCTGTTCCTGGCGGACGGGGACGGGCGGATCGTATTCAAAACGGATCAGCTTGAGACGAATCAGCAGGTGCGCGGCTCCCTGCGGCAGACCACGGAGGGGCTTGCCGCCGTATCCTTTCAGGATCTGAACGGGGACGGGCTTACGGATATCGTGCTGATCACCTCCTGCATGGCCGATTCCTGTGGGGGCAGGAAGGGCTATAAGACAGGGGATGTGCTGTTTCAAAGTCGGTCGGGCTTCTATCGGGACTGGCGGCTTTCGGACAAGCTCAACCGCTTCAGCATGAACAAAAGCGTGGAATTCATCACCTCCTTCGTCCGGGACGGCTATTCCACGGAATTTCTCTATACGGCGGCTTCTCTGGATGAACTTCTGGAGCACGGCTTCCAGATCATTGCCGAGCAGTGCTACTGGAGGGATTTTGAGAAGCTGGGAAGGCTGCTGGTGGTTCCGGGAAGCTACAGCATGGCGGAGTATGAGATCTTTCTGATCTATCTGGTGAACGAGCAGGGTCTCATCGTCTGGAGCTGTCAGCCCATGGGCGAATATGATAATCTGTACGCCTTAAAAGGCGTCACCTGCCGGGATATCGACGGGGACGGGATGAAGGATATCGTGGTGCTCGCCCGCTACAGCAGCGAGGGAGCGCAGGGAGAGCTTGTGATCGAGAGCGATTATGAGATCTATTATCAGAGAACCGGCGGCTTTTACGCGGATACGGAAATGAAAAAACGTTACCGCTGCAGCGAAGAGGATACGATGGAGGCGCTTGTGAAGGAAGCGCGCGCCTGCTGGGGCTGGCAGGTACAGGAGGAGGTCGGCACGAACCCCGGTCCACGCGATCAAAATGCCGCCAGGGGCGGCCAGGAAGGAGGAAGAAGATGGTCAGGGTGTTGATCGTGGACGATGAAAAACCGATTTGTGATCTGATCGATCTGAATCTTTCCGCGGCGGGCTACCGGTGCTCGGCCGTACAGGACGGAATGGAGGCCATCCGGCGGATCGAGACGGAGCCTTTCGACCTGATCCTTCTGGACGTCATGCTTCCCGGCGCGGACGGATACGATATCATGGAATACATCAGGCCCCTTGGGATCCCCGTGATCTTCATCACCGCCCGGCATGAGGTGCGCGACCGGGTCAGGGGGCTCCGTCTCGGGGCGGACGACTATCTGGTAAAGCCCTTTGAGATCGTGGAGCTGATGGCCCGGGTGGAAGCAGTGCTTCGCCGGTACAACAAGACGGAGCGGCAGCTTACGGCGGGGGACGTCGTGGTGGATGTGGAGGCGCGCAGAGTGCTTCGCGCCGGGCGTCCGGTGGAGCTGACCAACAAGGAATTCGGCCTGCTCCTTCTTTTCATGCAGAATAAAAACGTGGCGCTGTTCCGCGAAACCCTGTATGAAAGGGTATGGGAGGGCGAATATGACGGGGACAGCCGCACTCTGGATCTTCACGTGCAGCGCCTGCGAAAAAAGCTGGGCTGGGAACGCTGTCTTGTCGCGGTGTACAAGGTGGGCTACCGGCTGGAGCTTGAGGACTGACAGAGCCGCAAAGGACGGCGGAATGAGAGCCGTCAAAAGAGGCATGGAGAGGAATCAAAAGGATCATGAAATTTTCAACAAAGCTGATCTGCAGCACCATGATCGTGCTCGCGGCCGCGCTTGGCTTCAGCGGCTTCTATTTCGTCAACTATGTATTTGAATCGGCGCTGAACCGGGAGATCGGGCAGGCCCTGGATGAAAACAGCATCCTCCGCTTTGCCTTTGAAACGGCGGCTTTAAATGCGCCCGCAAAGTACGACGTGCTGCAGGATACCACCATCTATCAGATCGGGGCCAACCTGGAAAGCGGCGGACTGGAAAACGGGCGGCTTGTGCGCCTGAGCGATGAAGAGCAGAGCGTCCTTTACGCAAGCGACGGCTTCGGCGCGGATCAGGCCCTGCTTTCGCGGACGGAGGAGGGAAGGAAGACCTACCGGGTGATCGAAAGCGGAAGCCGCTATTATATCCAGACGGCGGGCGTTGTGAACGCGCTGGACCGGGCGCTTTATCTGGAAACCCTGAAGGATGTGACAGAGGTGTTTGAGGACCGCTCGATGGGCTTTACGGTCTACCGGCGCGCCATGCTTCTGCTTCTTGCCGCGGGCATGCTCCTCCTGATTCTGATCTCTTCCTGGCTGACGAAGCCCATCCGGGCCCTCACCCGGGCGACGAAGCAGATGCGGGAGGGGGATTACGGCTATCGGGCAAAGCGGGAAAGCGGGGACGAGCTCGGCGTTCTGACGGACGATTTTAACCGAATGGCGGCGGCCCTGGAGGAAAACGTGAACCGTCTGGAGGACGAGGTGCGCTCCCGGGAGGAATTCGTTGCGGCCTTTGCCCATGAGCTGAAAACGCCCCTCACCTCCATCATCGGCTATGCCGACATGCTCCGTTCCAGAAAGCTGGATGAGGAAAAAAGCCTCCTGTCCGCCAATTACATCTATACGGAGGGAAAGCGGCTGGAGGCCATGTCCCTGCGCCTTCTGGACATCATCGTAAACCGGAGGACGCAGGCGAAGCGCCGCCGGATCCCTGCCTCCTCCTTTTCCGCCTTTCTGCAGGAGGCCCCTGCGCCCGGCTGGGACGGAATGCTGTCCGTCTCCTGTGAGGACGGCATGGTGTGGGCGGAAGCGGATCTGATCAAAACCGTCCTTTTCAACCTCCTGGATAACGCCTGCAAGGCCTCGGAGCCGGGCGGCAGGGTGGAAGCGGAGGGAAAACGCCTGGAGGACGGCTACCGCTTCACGATCCGGGATTACGGAATCGGGATTCCGGTGGAGGAGCTTTCAAAGGTGACGAAGCCCTTCTACATGGTGGACAAATCCCGTTCCAGAAGCAGAAACGGCGCAGGACTTGGCCTTGCGCTGTGCGTGGAAATCTTAAGGCTCCATGAAAGCAGTCTGGAAATCGAAAGCGAGCCGGGGAAGGGAACCGCCGTCAGTTTCACGCTCCCGGACGGGGATATGGACGAAAATACAGCGGATAAAAATATAGTGAATAAAAAAGGGGGAGGTGAGCCATGAGGAAGAAAGTACGGACCGGGGAAACAGCCGCCAGAAGCGGACGGATCCGCCTGCGCCGCTTTCTTTTTCCGGCGGCCGTCGTTCTGGTGCTTGCGCTTTCCATCTGGGGGCCTCAGACCCTGTCCGAATATAAGGACCGGACGATCCTGGGGCAGATTCACGAGCAGGAGGTTCTCTCCGAGGGGGAGGGCTACCGCTATACCTTAAGCAGTGCGGAGAAGCTGTATCTTCTGTCCGAATGCCTGAAAAACCAGACCTATCCCGAAAGTGAGCAGAGCGCTGCGGCCAGACAGGCGGCGCAGGGGACGGAAGATCTGGAATACCAGGAGGGAGCCTATGTGTTCATCCAGAACCACAGAGGGCCGTCCGGGAAGGAGATCACGGGAGAGGAAATCTTCGAAACCTGCAATGAAGCCGTGAACCGTCTGAAGAAGCTGGGGATCCTGCCGAAGGAGGTGCGCCAGGTATCGGCGCAGGACTATGACGCCGTCCTCTATTCCGCCATCGACGTGCTGGAGCCCCAGAACAACGTATCCGTCTGGAAGCTGAGCCTGTCCGCCGGACAGAGCAGCCGGGATCCGCAGGATCGGCTGATGGATATCTATATTGACGCGGACGACGGAAGGATCTATGAATTTTATGTACGATATGCCCGTAGCGGCTGTGACTGGGACGCGCTCAGCCCGGATGCGCTCATGGAAAGCTGGAGCTCCTATATGGGCCTGCCCGCGCCGGAGAGCTACGAGGAGGACAATCCCCTGATGGAAACCACCCCTTATTACCGGAAATATGCCTTCCCCGGAATGGGGGAGGGCCGCACCGTCGTGACCCTGGGATTTTACGAGGGGATCAACGAGCTTTTTCTGCGGATCTCATAAAAATTTCCATTTGATGCAACTTTGATGCAAAAATGATGAACTTTTGATGCAGCGCCCGTGTACGCTTGTTTCAGAAAAGAAACGAGAGGACACGGGCGTGTTGGCCGGAAGCATCCGATCGGAAGCGTTCGACAGGATACTTTCGGCCGGGATAAGGGATTCGGAAAGATCCGGCCCCGTAACGCCCGTTCCGGAAAGGAACGAAGGATGGAAATCGGACTGGGCTATGCAGGAAAGCTGAGAAAAAAGGACGGAGAAAGGAGGCGTTGGAGAAGGGCCGGACAGGCGGCGCTGCTTCTGCTGGAGGCGTTTCTGCTGCTCTTTTTTCTGTGGAAGCTGTTGGAGCTGTCGGATCTGTCGGGCATCCGCCTTTTGCAGCCGGAAGCGGGAGCGGCGGATCCGGGAGTCGTTCAGGCCGCATACCGCCAGGGGAAAAATAAAGAAAACGCGGTCAAAGAAGCCTCGCTCACCCTGCCTGTCTCCCCGGAGGAGGTCATCACCCGGTTCCATCCCGGCACCATTCTGGTCGCCCTGGATGCGGGACACGGCGGTGTGGACGATGGCTGCCGGTTCGACGGCGTCGCGGAAAAGGAGATCAACCTGCAGATCGCTTTGCTGACAAAACAGAAGCTGGAGAAGCTGGGCTATCAGGTGCTCATGACAAGGCAGGACGACGGCTGGCTGTCCAAGGAGCGCCGGGTGAAGCTTGCGAACATGGCCGGGGCGAATATCTATGTGAGCATCCATCAGAATTCCTTTGAAAAAGAAACGGTGAAAGGGATCGAAACCTGGTATTACGCCCAGGATACATCCAGAGACAGCGAACGGCTTGCCCGCCTTCTACAGCAGGAAACGGCGGCAGCCGCTGGAGCGCGGGAGCGGGCCCTTCGGGGAGACGCCGAGCTTTACGTGACCGGGAAGACGGATATGCCCGCCTGCCTGATCGAAACCGGATTTCTGTCCAACCCGGAGGAACGGGCTCTTCTCACCGATCCGACGTATCAGGAGAGGCTGGCGGAGGGCATCGCCAACGGGATCGAGCTCTATTTTCATCCAAAGACCATGTATCTGACCTTTGACGACGGCCCCGTTGCGGGAAATACGGAAAGAGTCCTGGATATCCTGAAGGAAAGGGGCATCCGGGCCGCTTTTTTTGTGGTGGGGGAGAACGTGGAGAAAAATCCCGAGCTTGCCAGAAGGATCGTGGCGGAAGGACATACCCTGGGCATCCACTGCTACAGCCATGATTACGAGAAGCTCTATGCCAGCGCGGAAAGCTATCTTGCGGATTTTGACCGGGCCTGGAGGCTGGTGAAGGAGGTCACGGGCGTGGAGGCGGAGCTGTTCCGCTTCCCGGGAGGTAGCATCAACGCCTACAATCAGGAGGTTTACCGTGAGATCATGGAGAAAATGGAGGAGCGGGGCTTCCTTTATTATGACTGGAACGCCAGCCTGGAGGACGCCGTCAGTCAGGCGGAGCCGGAAGAGCTGATCACAAACGCGCGGGAAACCGCCCTGGGAAGGAAGAGGGTGGTGATGCTGGCCCACGACGCGGTTTATAACACCGGGATCTGTCTGGATGAGCTTTTGGACTCCTTTCCGGAATACCGGTTCGAGCCGCTGACCGCAGACGTGGAGCCCGTCCGCTTTGCCCAATAAAAACAGAAAAAAAGAAAAGGATCAGCCTGTTTTTTCCTCCGGAAGGACCGGCTGGCAAACGCATTCGCTTCCATGTCCATCGGCATGCGCAAGGTTAGTGTATAATTATCATTGGCAAAGCCAGGAATAATTCCTAATAAAAAAAGGGAAGCAGAAAAAATTCCTGCTTCCCGATCATACAGTTTTTCTTTATGATGTTAGTTACCCCACAAACACGTAAAGGA
>DWWS01000064.1 GCA_019119595.1 Candidatus Eisenbergiella merdavium
AATGCAGGAGTCAAAGTCCTGTGCCTTACCGCTTGGCGATAGCCCAAAAAGGTGGATACAGGGATTCGAACCCTGGGCCTCCAGAGCCACAATCTGGCGCGCTAACCAACTGCGCTATACCCACCATATGGTGCGGCAGTTCCCTTGCCGCTACTGTGCCCGAAGGGATTCGAACCCCCGACCCACGGCTTAGAAGGCCGTTGCTCTATCCAGCTGAGCTACGGACACACATTTAAGGGAAACACCAAACAATAATGCAGCAGGGCTTATGACTGATGCCCGGACCGCCCGTCCCGTTCGGAATGGCCTGTCCTGCGGAAAGTCTGAAGCCTGACGGCCTTAGCTTGCCGCAAGCGGGTGATGGGAATCGAACCCACGTATCCAGCTTGGAAGGCTGGTGTTCTACCATTGAACTACACCCGCAGGAGTGGTAATCGGGGTGACAGGATTCGAACCTGCGACCTCCTGGTCCCAAACCAGGCGCTCTAGCCAAGCTGAGCCACACCCCGTTCTCTGCTCACTCTCAGCCGTGAC
Organism: Candidatus Eisenbergiella merdavium; assembly: GCA_019119595.1. Lineage (GTDB taxonomy): Bacteria > Bacillota > Clostridia > Lachnospirales > Lachnospiraceae > Eisenbergiella > Eisenbergiella merdavium. Next base: position 535 of record DWWS01000064.1, read on the forward strand.
GCAGATGTTATTATATAATACCCTTCCTGGATTGTCAACGCATTTTGTGAAATTATTTACAAAAAATTCAAGTGATAATGCGCCTCGCCGTTTTTATCCAGCTCCATCAGGATATAGGAGGGCTTCCTCCCGTCCTGCCTTGGAAAGGAAAGGCTTCCCGGATTGAGTGCCGTCAGCGTTTTTCCCACCTCTACCACAGGCCTGTGGGTATGGCCGAACATCACGATGTCCACGCCCCGATTCTTTGCCTCTTCCTTGAGGATGGAGTCCCCCATGGATACATAATAGTTATGTCCATGAGTGAGCCACACGCGGTACTTTCCGATATTGAATTCCAGCTCTCTCGGAAGGCTGGAAAAAAAATCATTGTTTCCCGCGATGATCTGAGCCGGGCAGCCCGCCTTTTCCAGGAAAAGGGCCTCGTTTTCTTCCAGATCGCCGCAGTGGATCAGCATGTCAAGCGGCTTCATGCGCTCTATCAGTTTCAGAAAATTCTCATCTCTTCTGTGGGTATCGCTGATTATCAGGATTCTCATCTGTCTCCCCTGTCCTTCCTCGCCGGACTTTGGCGCCGGCCGTCTGAACCTCTGCGAAATAGATAAAAGCGAACGCATATCCATAGGCTATAAGAGCTCCTTTAAACGTTCCTCGCACAGGCGCAGAGCGTTTCCCCTGTGGCTGACCCGGTTTTTCACCTCGCTGGGAAGCTCTGCGGTGGAGCAGCCGTACTCATCCAGGTAAAAAATGGGATCGTAGCCGAAGCCGTTTTCGCCTCTTTCCTCCCAGCCGATATAGCCCTCCACGGTCCCTCTGACCACAAATTCCCGCTCCTTCGGCTCATTTTCTCCCTGCTTCGCGGGAAGGACCGCCGCGATGGCGCACACGAAGCGGGCCGTTCTCTTTTCCTTCGGGACGCCGTCAAGCCGTTCGATCAGATTGGCGTTTTTGATCCGGTAGGAGGTATCCTCTCCCATGTAGCGCGCGGAGTAGATACCGGGTTCTTTATTCAGATAGTCGATCTCAAGGCCGGAATCGTCGGCAAGGACGATATCCTCCGGCCCGGCGCAGTCGGCCACCGCCCTTGCCTTGATCAGCGCGTTTTCTTCAAAGGTGCTTCCGTTTTCATCAATGTCGGTTTCGATTCCCGCTTCCTTCATGGAAAGCACCGGAATATTCAGATCTTCCAGGATCATGCGGACCTCCCGCATTTTTCCCTCATTTCCCGTCGCAAACAGAATTCTTCTGCTCATCTTTTGTTTTCCCTTCTCGGAGGCTTCGGCCCCTGGTACTGGTAAAAATAGGTCTTCATCATGCCATTATATATTTTGCGGTTCTTATCCGCCTTCCTGCCGATATCCTGCTGCGCGTTCTCATAGGCAGTGATCAGGTACATGGACCAGCAGTCCAGTGCCGCGAAGCGTTCTCCCAGCTCCCGGTACAGACCGGGAAGCGTTTTCTTATCCTCCAGCCGCTCTCCATAGGGCGGATTGGTGATGAGGAAGCCGTATTTCTTCGGATGGCTCAGCTGGGAAAGCGGCCGTCTCTGAAAATGGATCTTTCCCTCCACGCCGGCGAGCTTCGCATTCTCCCTTGCGATCGTCACCATTTTATCATCGATGTCATAGCCCTGGATATCCGTTTCCACACTCCGGTCGATCATCTCCGCCGCCTCGTCCACCGCGTCGTACCAGTTCTGCTTCGCCACCAGGTGTTCCCAGGCGCAGGCGGTGAAATCCCGGTTCATCCCCGGCGCCATGTTCATGGCCATCATCGCGGCTTCGATGGGGATGGTGCCGCTTCCGCAGAACGGGTCCACAAGGATCCGGTCCCCTTTCCATGGGGTGAGCATGATCAGGGCCGCAGCCAGATTTTCCGCAATGGGAGCCTTCGCCGTCAGCTTGCGGTAGCCTCTTTTGTGCAGGGATTCCCCCGTGGTATCCAGCCCCACGGTCACCTCGTCATTTTTCAGAAAAACGCGAAGCGGAAAGCTCTCTCCGCTCTCCTCGAACCAGCTCGTATGGTAGATTCCCTTCAGGCGCTCCACCATGGCCTTTTTCATGATGGACTGAATATCGGAGGGGCTGAACAGCCTGCTTTTCACACTGGCGGCCTTGGCAACCCAGAATCTGCCGTCCCTGGGTATGTACTCCTCCCAGGGCAGGCTCAGGGTTCCCTGGAACAGCTCCTCGAAGGTTTCCGCATGGAAGGCTCCCACCTTGATCAGGATGCGCTCCGCAGTGCGCAGAAACACATTCGCGCGGCTTACCGCCTCCTCATCCCCGAAGAAAGTAAGCCGCCCGTCCTCTACCTTTATGACATCATAGCCAAGCTCTGTGATCTCTCTTTTTAACACTGCCTCCAGACCAAAATGGCAGGGGGCGATCAATTCATATTTTTTCATACACATATCTTACGTGTTTTTTGCTTCCGCGTCAATAACTACCGCAAATTTCGCGTTGGCCGGATTCAGACCGCCCCGCGTCCGCCGTTCCGGTCAGCGTTGTGACGGACACGGGACTGAACCGTGATGAAAAAGGGACGCCGTCCCAATGGCCGGCGCCCCTTTATGCCTGCAGCAGTGCAAGGCTTAGTAGCTGTTCTTATGGCAGTCAGAGGAGCTGTTTTTGCTCTTGTTCTGGCTGTTATTCTCCGTTCTGTTCTTCTGTCCCTGCTTATCGCAGTTCTGACTGTTATTCTGGCTGTTGTTCTGACTGTTGTTCTGGCTGTAATCATTCTTTGACATACGTTCAATCCTCCTGTATCATTTCCGCGTACAGCTGGCCCGGCGGCTGTGGAACACCTCCGTCCGGCGGCTGCCGCGAAAGTCATTCCCGTCAGTCTGCTGTCGGGATATGACCTGGTTACAGGAGTAGTATGTGAGCTTTTTTTCTTTTTATTCATAAAACAGCCGCTATTTTCGGCCGATCAGCTTTACGATATAGACCACCAGGATCACCGGGATCGCGTAGGGCAGGATCATCCATACCAGGGAACCGACCACGCTGACGACTACGAACAGGATCAGGATGACCGCAAGCACGATCAGCCAGCCCGGGATCCGCGTCACATGATGCTCCCGCATTCCCTCCTCCTGTGTCCAGGTATCCCCGGAGGCCCTGCGGAAGGAATTTCCCTGAAACGCATGATTCGAAAAGCTCTGGCCCTGACCCGTCCGGCCGGAAGCGAAGCCCTGACCGTCAAAGGAGGAGGCATTTCTTCCGGAGGACGTACCGCTAAAGCCCCGGCTTCGGTCAGCGCCTCCTCCCGCAGTATCGTATCCTGCGGTCCGGTACTGCGTCTCATTGGCCTCATGCGCGCGGACGTCTCCCGCCCGCTCTGCCGCATCGATCAGTGTTCGGGCGAGGATCCTGGGATCGCCCAGCTCGTTCAGCACGTCCGCCTCGGTTCTTCCCTGCGCCGTCTGGCTCGAAAAATAGCTGTCATAAAACTGGATGTTATCCTCCACTGCCGCCGCCGACATATTTCCGTTCAGCGCACGCCGCAGCTTCTCCAGAAATTCCGCTTTCGTCATGGGTATGCTCCTTCGTCCTTTCTAACGGTATCATACCCCAGCAGACGCTCTATTACAAGGGAACCCTTTATGAAAAATTGATAAAAAAAGCATAAACAGGCGACGGCATTCATCCGTTCTCCCCCGCCGCGCTGTAATCCATCCGCACTTCGATGTCCTGCTCATAATTGCCGAAAGAACGGCCGAACAGGGTCATTCCGCCCACATGACCGGAATCCTCGTCCACCGAAAAGCGCAGACGGAAGCCCTTCCTTTCATCCAGGCCAAGCGCATCCAGGGTGACGTCGGACAGCCTGCGGCCGTCAATGAAGGTTCCCTCCCGATTCACCGTCAGCATTTTCAGAAAGCCGTACTGGTTCAGGCTGTCATACCACCATTCCGGATTGAGGCGGCCCCTCCGGCTTCCAAAATCTCCGGGAGAGGTCCATTTCCCCAACAGCACGCCGTTAATGGAAAAGCTGATATCCGAGGGCCAGACCTCGTTCACTCCCGGCGCCTCACTGGAAAGCTCCGCAGATATGGTCAGGCCGTCGATCCGGCTGCCCTGAGGCAGGAAGCATGGAACGGTGTATTCCACATAGCCCTGTCCCAGCCAGAGAATATCCGCCGCGAAACGGGACGGATGGGAAAAATACCGCACATCGTCCATCTCTCCGATCAGCCCTTCCTTCGAAGCCATGCCGCAGGTGGGCCAGATCTCGCAGTCTGAAAACTGCCCCACCTTCAGAGAAACCTGCCAGGCATTTTTCTTCCTGAGCTCTGGACGGAAATCGATGAGAATCTTATCCAGGGCCACACAGCAGCGCTTCACATTGCCGTGCCCCGCCCCTTCCGTGCTCACCTTCAGGACGCCGCATTCCTCCAGCCTTTTCACATGGCCGGTCAGCGCGCCAGCGGTGATGTTCAGCCTTCCCGCCAGTTCGTTCATGCTCATGTCCGGCTCCTCCAGCAGGATCTTCACGATCGCGATGCGGATATCCGAGCCCAGCGCCTTGAATAACGCCGCGCCCTCCTCCGGCGACTTGATATGAATCATTGTTACCTCCTATCCGAAACGCTTTTGCGCGTCCTGCCATTTGTCGTAAGGGCAGCGGTTTGCCAAAACGGCGGCCCGCAGCTCCACGAAGCAGCCGCAGGCGCGGCACATGCCGGAAAGCAGCAGGTCGCAGCCCTTGCAGCGCGCAAGTCTTTCCTCATAAAGAGGGCGGGGTGTGCGGATCTCTTCGTCCAGCCCTTCTATATAGGCATACAGATTCTGATAATCCGCGTTTTCTCCCATTTCATATAGAAGGCATCTGCGGCAGGCCCGAACGCTTTCCTGTGCAGTCATACAATGCGCAGAAGGATCACGCTGCAGGCGGGAACGGTGAGCTTTACGCCCTTTTCCGTGATCGTATATGCCGTAAACGCCTCCTCCTTTACTTTTTCCGGCTCGTCAAAGGTGTTGTATGCGTTCATGCTCTGGGTGACGATGGATGCGCTCACCTTTTCCGGGGAAAGAGCGGCGAATTCCACCTCCACCTCCTGGGAATCGGAAACCGACAGGTTTGCAAGGGTCACGTTCACCGTGCCGTCCTCCGATACGGATACGGATTCCTGAAGGGCGGGCACGCTGTATTCCGCATTGCCGGCCTCTTTGTTTTCATCCAGGAAGCTGTCAAGAAGCTGCGCGCCCTGGTGGTATTTATACATATGAAATACGTGGTAGGTGGGGGTTTTTACCATCTTCGCACCTTCGGTCAGGATCACGGACTGGAGCACGTTGACCATCTGGGCGATGCAGGCCATTTTCACCCGGTCGCAGTGCTTGTTGAAGATATTCAGGGTAACTCCAGCCACAAGAGCGTCGCGCATGGTGTTCTGCTGATAGAGGAAGCCGGGATTGGTGCCGGGCTCCACTTCGAACCAGTCGCCCCACTCGTCCACGATCATGCCGATCTTCTTCTCCGGATCGTATTTATCCATGATGGCGCCGTGGCGGTTTACCAGCTCCTCCATGTAAAGCGCCTTCACCAGCGTCTTGTACCAGTCGTTTTCGTCAAAAACGGTGGCGCTTCCCTTTTTCTCCCAGCCGTCGGGGTGCACATAATAATGCAGGGACAGGCCGTCCATGAACCTGGCCGGATTCGGGGAACAGGTTTTCAGCACCTCCTCCGTCCAGTTATAATCGTCCACGTTCGCGCCGCAGCAGATTTTGGAAACGGGAGCGTCCTGATGGTACTGTCTCACATAGGTCTGGTATCTTCTGTAAAGATCCGCATAATACTGGGGTCTCATGTTGCCGCCGCAGCCCCAGTTTTCATTTCCGACGCCGAAATAGTCCAGCCGCCAGGGCTGCTCGCTTCCGTTTTCTTTTCTCTTGTCGGCCATGGGGGATACGCCGTCAAAGGTGATGTACTCCACCCATTCGGACATTTCCTGCACGGTTCCGCTTCCCACGTTCCCGTTTACATAGGCCTTGCAGCCAAGCTGTCTGCACAGCTCGAAAAATTCATGGGTGCCGAAGCTGTTGTCCTCCACCACGCCGCCCCAGTGGGTATTGATCATCTTTTTTCTGTTTTCTTTGGGGCCGATGCCGTCCATCCAGTGATATTCGTCCGCGAAGCAGCCGCCCGGCCAGCGCAGCACCGGGATCTGCATTTCTTTTAACGCCTCCACCACGTCTTTTCTCATGCCGTTTTCATTGGGGATGTCGGAGTTTTCTCCCACGTAGAGGCCCTCATAGACGCATCTGCCCAGATGCTCGCTGAAATGCCCGTAGATTTCGGGATTGATCGTTCCCTTTTTGTTCTTTTCATTAATATAAAGCTTTGCCATTTTTTCCTCCTTTTCGGAGCGTGAGCGGCGGGACTGCCATCCATGCTGCTTGTGACGCTCCGGCACAAACAGCCGTTTTCCCGCAGCCTCTGTCGTATGTTTCAGCTTCAGCGGTACCCAAAAACCGGCCTGCCCGCTTCGTCCCATGCCAGCTTCATCAGCATGGCGTGACGGTTGGGATTGTAGAGGGGATCTCCCTCGATCACCGCCTCCTGTCTGGCGTGATAGACGCAGATATCGCTGCCCTCCTCATCCACGGTGAAGGAATTGTGGCCGGGGCCGTAGATACCGAGGGAAGGGTCGCTTTGCAGAACGGGATACCGCTCCTTTTTCCAGGAAGCGGGATCCAGAAGATCCGCGTTCTCGTCCGCCGTCAGCATGCCCATGCAGTAGCAGGCTCCCGTCCCGCTTGCGGAGTAGGTCAGGAAGATTTTTCCGTTCCGTTTGATGACCGCGGGGCCCTCGTTCACCCAGAAGTCCACCCGCTCCCAGTCGTAGTCGGGAGTGGTCAGGAGCACCTGCACCGTGGCAAGCTTACAGGGGGATTCCATCCTGGCGATATACAGGTTGGAGATCATTTTTCCCACGCCCACCTTTTCCGCCCAAACGTAATAGCGTTCGCCGTGGTTCTCAAACACCGTCGCGTCCAGGGAAAAGGAACGGAAGGAAAATTCATCCGCATCCGCGCAGCCCATCTTTCCCTTTTCCACCCAGGTTCCCGTCACCGGATCCGCATCCGCGCATTCCAGCACGTAGGGGCGGATGGCCCACTTATCCTCCGCGTCGCCCGCCGCGAAGTAGATATACCACTTTCCGTCCAGAAAATGCAGCTCCGGCGCCCAGATATGATTTCCCATATGGCCGGTCTCATGCTTTTTCCAGATCGTCGTCTCCTCCGCCTGCGCAAGGCCCGTCAGGGTCTTCGACCGGCGCAGGACGATCCGGTCATAGGCGGGCACCGACGCCGTGAAATAATAAATTCCGTCCGTATGGCGGTACACGTAAGGATCCGCCCGCTGCAGGATCCATGGCCGGTTCCAGGGAAAATTGTCCCGCTCTTTTTCTCCCGCTTTACCCGTTTTATCCACTTTACTCATTTCACTCATTCCGTTCTCTCCTTCCTGTCAGGCGTCAGCCCAGCGTTTCTCACCAGTATTCACCAGTATCCCTGATGGCTCCAGTCGAAGGCCTTCATGCGCTCGTATTCCTCCATGGTGATGGTCAGGATGGTTCCGTGCTTGAAGCCGTATGGGAAATGGAAGGCTTCGTCGGAGCGCACGAAGCGGCCGCTTTTCAGGCTGTCCGCCACGAAGGGCACATAGCCCTGTCCCGCTCCGGGAACGCCGTAATAATCCAGGAACAGGCACCATCTTCCATCCTCCAGACGGACGGCGGTGGGCGCCTCATACAGCCCGCTCTCCACATCCTTCATGCTCTCGTCAAAGGCCTCCACACGCTCATAGGGCCCGGCCGCCTGCTCCGCCGCAAGAAGGATGATCTTTTCCGGATTCCTTTCGCTTTTCACAAACATGTAATAGCGTCCGTCCTCTTCATAAACGGCGGAGTCGATCACGCCGCAGTCCGCCTTCCGGTAGAGGACCTCCGGGCGGCTGAAGGTCTGAAAGTCCTTCGTCCTGGCATAATAGATGGCCTTGTTTCCATAATCGTTGCTTCTGTGGGATGAGGACCAGTGAAGCAGATAGTCCTCGTTTTTGCCGTCGTACAGGATGTCCGGCGCCCAAAGACAGCCGAAATCATCATCCCCCAGCTTCACCAGCCTCTGCTCGCTCCAGTCGGTCAGATTTTCCGACTCCCAGACGGAGAAGCATTTGCTTCCGTTTCTCCCGATCTCCTCCCAGGAGCCGTGATACTGGCTCCGCATCCCGTAGGAAAGGCTAAGGTCGGTGGCGAAGATATAAAACTTCCCGTCCTTTTTGCTCCTTACGATAGTAAAATCCCGCACGCCCTTATCCCCGTAATAGGCCCAGAGCACCGGGCGGCCGCCGTTCACGGCTTCCCAGTGAAAGCCGTCCCGGCTGAGTCCGAAATAGACCTGCTCCCCGTCCGGGGTGGTCTTTTCTCTGAAATGCACAAATAAATACGCCTGCATCTTTCCCTCCATTTCATTTTTGATTTATTTAAAATAATTTATTGTTTTCTAAATTATAAAAGGAAAATCCCGCCGGTACAAGTCTTTTTTCCGTAAAATCAAAAATTTTTTCAACACTTTTCCTTCCTCATACGTTTTCCTTGTGTAACAGCAATTCCGAAGCGCCGCAGACAGACGCGGGACACAAGACAGGGCAGGGCCGGATATGGTAAGATAATGCCAAAGCCAGGCTGCGCCTGCCGGGAGCATCACACAAAAAAGGAGATAGTGTAAAAAATAAGCCCGATGGCTTATTTTTTACACGGCTATTTGTGCCGGAGCGTCACAAATAGCTTTTATGGCAGAAGAGAAATCGCATCCGCGATTTCTCTTCGCCCCGTCGCACGCTCCGGAAT
>DWWS01000065.1 GCA_019119595.1 Candidatus Eisenbergiella merdavium
TGGCATCCAAGCGATAACATCTATATGATCCGCATCTATGCTGCTCAGCCAATCATCATTGTCATACCATGCAAGCGTTATGCCCTCTCCATTAGCCAACGTTGCTATTACATCTTCAGCATTCTCAGGCAGCCGCTCCTCCACCGGAATCCATCCGTCATTCATGTTCTTGCGGATAATATCTTCTGCCATGCGTAATCCCTTATATTGTTCCCTGTGTATTGTAATCTCCATAGGGTCAATTTCTATTTTTACAATGTCTAAGCAGTTTTTCTTTTTTATCTTTATCTCTTCCAGAATCTCTTTTAACATCCTGACCTCCTTATGCGATCCACGCCTCCGCCGGAAGCGCGTCTGTATACTGTTCCCACTCCTGTGATTCTTTGCTATACTCTTCCCTGCTCCAGCGGTCCCTACTGACATTCTCATACAGCCTCTCGATTTCTTTTACTACCTGCAGGTATCCGGTGTTTTGATCCCGGAGTATGTCTATTGCGGCTTTCAGGCTGTCATATCGGTTTCGCAGGCCAATGTAAGCGTGATATAGCTTAAAGCACTGTCTGGAGGCTACAATAAGATTTTCCTTTGTCATCCGCATTAAATTTTTCTTCGCCTCTTCTTCCGCGAATCTGTCCTCGTATGACTGCAGGCCGTAATAGTCTCCTTCATAAGCATCCCAGCCCAACAGGCCGCCCATGTCTCCCGCTCCCGCCGCGACAAAGAACATGTCAAAGCAGTCCGGAACCCACACTTCATCGAGGTCTTCTCTCATTCTGTCGCATTCGGCGCAAAGATCAGCAAATGCCATCTTAAACTCATAGGCTTCGTCCTCATCGCCATCGAGGGCGTTGATGAGGGAATCGGTTCCGTCTTCGGAATCTGTGTACCAGCGTATATCCTCACATGCTTCCTGTATGTCCCACAAGTCTTGCTGAATGAAGTCCAGATTCAGATTTTTGACAATAGGCTTTTTGTACCTGAGCTCCCAGGCTTTATATCGTTTTGTTTCCTCTGCATTCATTTTGGGCCTCCATTGCGGCACGAAGCGCGCATTCCGTACACATCTTCCTGCCGACCTTGTACCCTTCCGGCAGCGGCCTGTCCCAGCATTCTCGACCGCACTCCAGGCAGATCGTCAGCTTCCAGTCCGGACTGCCCGGAAGTGGGATGTTCTTTCGCAGGGGCATCATCAAGATGCCGCCTGTGTCAGTTTTCTTTCGTGGTTCGATTTTCATTTTCTACCTCGTAAATCGCTCTAAATATCGGATAAAACTGCTGTGGCACAACCGCATTTCCAAGGCATTTCAGCCTGTCAACCCTATGTTCTATCCCTGTCGCGACCCTCGGGATGTCTGGCTCTTCATCCCAGTAATGGTCGATCAGGAAATCTCTGTCCATCCCGGCGGGAAGCCCATCAGCCACTCCACCCAGTACGGATTGAGCTGTCCTCCATTCCCTTGGCTCATGTTCTTCCGCTCTTCTTCCGTTATCACTCCCTGACCTTCCAGTTTCTTCAGCTGCTGATAATTCCCGCTCCCTCCGCACAGTCCCGCTCCTGTCGTCGGAGTTGGGTACATTGCGATCTGGTCGTTCAGGTTCCGGCTCCGGTGTTCCCTGTCCTCCCAGCGGATGGCCTGTCCCGTCCGGTAGTCTCGCGCTTGCGGCGTTGCGATCATTTCTCTCATCACATCCCCCACCAACGAATCTCTGCCTATCTGGCTTGCCGGAAGGGTACTGTTCTTCGCGTCCTGCGCCGTTGGGGTATTGTACATTTTCATTGCCGCCGATAAGTCCGGACTCCTCCTGTTCCTCTCCGATTGACAATCCCCTCTCATACTTGCTTTTGGTGTTGGCCAAAGTTTTACCTGTCCACTCAGATTCGGCTCTCCACGGCTGTTCACATACATTTTCCGGTTCACTGCATCTGCGGTGACTGGCGTTTTCCAAATTTTCGGTTCTTCCCATGACCTTACTGTTTCCGGGTTTACCTGCTCCCGCAGGTTCGCAGGACGTCTTCTCCCTTTTCTGCTGCCCTCTGCCTGCTTTTTCAGTGCTTCTGATGATCTTTGCGGAAGATGATCCATTGTGTTCGGTGTAGCCCACAATTGCCACCCGGTATCTTCTGTGTCTGGCTCCGACACCACAAGCTGGTATAAGAAATGTCCTTGTCCGATATCCGCAGCTCTCCAGCTCAGATAGTATATCGGGGAGTGCCATCTTAACGATCCCAGCAACATTTTCTCCAATGATCCAAGTGGGCCGGAGTTCTTTGATAACCCTGACCATTTCAGGCCAGAGGTAGCGGTCATCTTCCTTGCCTCTTTGCTTCCCGGCAACGGAAAAGGGCTGGCAAGGAAACCCTCCTGAAATAATGTCAACTGTCCCTCTACCTGTCCGCTCATAAAAGCTCTCCTTAGTCAGTGTTCTGATATCTTTCCAGCGTGGTACGTTCGGCCAGTGTTTTTCAAGGACTTTTGTGGGATAATCCGCCCACTCGCACTGTCCTATCGTCTGTATGCCGGCCCATTCTGCTGCCAGATCAAGACCTCCGATTCCTGAAAATAACGATAAATGTGTCATACTTTTACCTCGGCATCTCAACAATCATCCCAAGATCATCAAAAATCCGCTTTTTAATCTCATCAAGCGTAATCCTACCCTCATCGTGGTCAGTATTGAGCCTTCCCATTGCTTTCACAAATCTTTCCGCTCTGGCCTGCCCGAAGCCGAACGTGTCTCGCAGGACATACAGGCTCATAAGCATATTTGCCGAAAACGCGCTTGCGGCCGCCATATCAGCCCTTGCCCGTGAGGATCTCATTTCCTTTATCAGATCGCGTTTATTATCATAATGTCTTCTGCTCATTCCACTTTCTCCTTCCACAGCCAGCTCCGCCGTCGGAACGGTCTCACCGTTGCACCCCATTCTTTCCGGATCATTCTCTTGACGGCGGCCCCATCCTGGAGCGTTGCTGTGGCTTCCTCCCACTCCGCCGGCCATCCGTCTCTTAATACGATTCGTTCCCGGTCTCCTTCCTGCGTCTTGACCGTGTATCTGTTCTTCAGCTTTCCCCCGCTCCTGGCGCACTCCGCGAACCGCCTTCTTGCAACGCCCAGGAGCTTTTCGCCTTCTGTGCAGGTCATTTCTCCGATCAGAATTTCTCCATCGTAGACCTGATATTTTCTCAATATGATCACCTCACCAGGATTCTCCTCATTTTCCCTTCATCTTTTCTTGGAACGCAGCCCTCAAAAGTTTCTGCGGGTCATTCTTGTATTCCATGACCTCTTTCAGCGCCTGATCAAGATATTGGTAGGAGGCAAGATATTTTTGTCCACCCCTGACTTCCTCCCTGTATTTTTGTACCTCTTCTCTGGTTGTCATTCCCTTATCCACCATCATCCTCAATATCGCTTGTGTATCTATTGCAATATCCAGGATCAATTTCTTGTTTTTCAGATCCTCCAGTGTCCCATCCAGATCCGACATCTGATTTAATCTCAGCATTTTTTCTCCTCCTCATTTCCCATGCAGCCGCTCAAGGGCGGCCGATCTCTCAAGTATCTCATCGGCATATTGTGACGGTTCGATCTTGTTGACCGCTCCCGCCTCTCCGTGATAGACCATGAGGACCGTTCCCACGTCCTCATACCGCTCAAACAATTCCCGCAGATAATCCGCTGCTACTTCCATGTTCTGTTCCGGGTCGTAGAGATCCGTTACGCTCAGCTCCCTCATCCGGTCTCCATGCCAGGCTGGATTGACCTGCATCAGGCCGGTGCATCCGCCGTTCTGTGCGTCTGCCTGGAAGCGGCTCTCCTGAAATGCAATCGACTGCAGTAATTCCGGACAGATGTTGTATTCCTTTCCAATCTCGTTCGAGATCTCGAGGATGCTATCTGGTACGATACATTCCTCCGCCTGCACTCTGATGCCCGCTCCCGCCTGGCAGAACAGAACGACGGCTATAATCAATAAAATTTTTACTCTCATAAAATTCCTCCAGAGCGAGTATTTACTAGCTTTCCAGCGATGATTTTGTTTTCCTCTCCCGCTCAACTTTGATCATTCCTTTTGAGGTGATGCTTACCCGGCCCGTTGTGCTTCCAGATGTAAGTGTGCACTTGTCTAAGGTTCCGTTGTAGATGAAACACATTGCTTCATTCAGCATCATTTCCATCTCAGGCTGGTCTTCGTGAAAAAGGGTCTTGATATTTTTCTGCGCCTTCGTCAGGATCTGTTCCTGATCATGCACGTTCTTTGCTTCCTCACAGGTACATACTTCCGTGGCCTTTCGGTTTTTTTCTTCCTCGGACAGGCCAATGCCGTCCTCAACTTCAAACTGATTGACCTGCCCGCAGTAGATGCATTCTCCAGTCTCAATCCTCACCCTCTTCCCTCACTTCCTCCGTCGCTTCCGTGTACCCCTCGAATCCAAGGACGCAGTATCCAGGGATCAGTCCTCCGGAATCGTCCGTCATGTGCGTGATCTTGATCTCCACGATCTTGCCTGTCCGCCGTCCCTTAAAGCACTCCATCAGGATCAGGGTGTTTTCGACACGGTACTTGTGCCGCATCTTCAGGATCAGATAGCGTCTGCTCCCTTCTGTGATCTCTGCCAGCATGGTTTTTCCGATCTTTTCCCTGTATACCGCATCCCGCGGGGGAGGCTCGATCGGCTTCGGCTCAGGTTTCTGTTCCTTCCAGTCATCGTCCTGTTGCGGCGACGCAATTTCTTTTCTTTCATGTGGTTCGCTCTCTTTGGGATCATCTCCTCCCGCTTTGGCAGATTTTGGCTCCTCTTCCGGCTTCGGTTCGTCCCGTTCTGTGCGGATTGCCCGGATCTCCCTCATGGTCATATCATCCGTCACCTCTTCCAGCTCTTCATCGGTCAGGTACAGCATTTCCTGAAGCTTCGCGAAGCCATAATTCCTATATTCTGCTTTCAGCTCCATGCTGTTTCCGTTTTCCGAAAAGCGATCATTGATCTGGATCAGGCGGGTGACCACTGAGCGGGAAAGGTTGTATTCCCGTCCGGCGAATTCGCTCAGGCTCCTGTATCCCTCCTGTTCGTACATACGGGATTCCCGCATCTGCTTCAGGCGGTAGCCAATGACAATAAAATTCTCGCTGGTTTCCTGCAGACGGTTCCGGATATCCTCTTTCCATTCCAGCCAGTCCTGTATCGTGATCTGGCCGTCCACCTGGTCCCGCTCCCGCCGAAGGCTTCTGTTGTTCATGATCTCCGTCAGATTGAATTTACTGTTTCTCATCCTTTGTCCTCTCCAAAAATTCCGTGACCAGTTTCCGGTAGTCCAGTGCCGCGGCGCATCTGGTAGAGTACACCGGGACCGGCTGGCGCTGGAAGGTGGCGGGCTTGACCTTATCTGTCCTGCGGATCCGGGTTCTGAAGGCCGGATATCCTTTCCGCTCCAGCAGGTCGGCGCCCTGTCGGTCCGCCGCATCCCCGACCACGTACTGGGTGATGAAGCATCCGAGGAAATCCAGCTCTGGGTTCATGTCCTCCCGCGTGTTTTCAATCTGTTCGGCCAGCTCCGGGAGGCCGTCCAGGGCAAAATCGTCGATTGTGACCGGGATCATCACATAATCCGACGCTACAAGGGCGTTCGTGGTGGATATATTGATATCTGGGGCGTTGTCGATGATGCAGTAATCGTACTGATCCGCGATCCGGGAGAGCGCTTTCCGGAACCGGTCATGCTGCGGACGGTGCTGATCGAGCTGTACTGTCAGATTTGCGGTGATGAGAGACATGTTGCAGGTGATGATATCCAGTCCGGCGTAATCCGTGTGCCGGATCAGGGACGCCATGACTGGAAGGCGCTCCGTCATCAGGCTGTCCGTCCCCTTGTGGTCGTAGCTGTGCAGGTCATACATCTTTGACAGATTGCCCTGCTTGTCGTTGTCGATCATCAGGACACGGTATCCGCGCTCTGCAGCGAGTATGTAAGCCATTGTGGCGGTCGAGATCGTCTTTGCGACGCCGCCTTTCAGGTTGATGATTGAGAGTGTTTTCATTCAGCGCCTCCTGTTGTATGGGTCGTAATACATTTCTTCTTTGCCGGCTTTATAAATCACTCTGGCCGCCAGAATAAGGATCCCGGCGAGAAGCCCAATCTTTTTCATCGTTTTCCTCCTCAAAAATTGTATTTGTGGTATGTTACATCTGCCCGGCTCCATCCCGGATAGAGGCTGCGCATGTAGTCCTCCAGCATGCCGATCATCTCCGACCGCAGGCCCTTGTTGCCGTTATCCATCAGGTTGTGATGGTACTGGCATCCAAGGACGCCGTTTTCCTTGATCCCCATGCCGAGGGCCGACCTGGGGACGATGTGCATGATCTCAGGGATCGTGTATGCAAAAGGGCTTGATGCCTCCATGTGGTATCCACGGAGGCAGAAGAAGCAGCCTCCGTCCCGGTTTTTGATCTCAGCCCGGACTTTTGGGGTAAATTCCAGTTTTCGTGTTGCTCTGTGCCTTTTCATCCCGCTCCCTCACATCTCAAGGATCTGGGAGGCTACCATATCGGCAGTGTGTGTCCAAAGCACGTTTGGATATTTCCGGATCACCCGGCCCAGGCTGATCCAGATCTCTGATCCCTCATACGCTCCCATATGGTAACGGATGCACATGATTTCTTCGTCGGTGAGCCGGATATGCTGCAATGCAAGGATCACTGACTTCTCGCCGTGTCCTGTCAGAAGCATGTCCGGATTGTATTCGAATCCTGATCCTGTTACCCGGTATGCGTCTATCTTACATAGGTCATGAAAGAATCCTATCAGGTATGGGGATGCTTTCCGCTTCCATTTCAGGTCAAGCCTCTTTGTCAGATCTGCCAGCGTCAACGCTACCAGCTCCGAGTGGTCGTACAGACCTCCAGCGTACGCTCCATGATGCTTTAACGATGCCGGGGCTGAAAAATAGTACATGTTCATCAGCCAGGTAAATGTTGTCCTGATGTCATCGGTACTCATCACCTGTGACATATGCCTCTTAAATGCCTGTATCCGTGCGTCGCATGTCCGGTACTGGCCGGAAATTCCTTTGTTCATGATCCGATCCCTCCTTGCGGGGCCGCGCCCCGCTCAAATTCGTGATATATACTCTATGAGCCGGGTTTCTTAAGGTGTTTCAACCATGCGCATCCTGGCTTCCAGGCGGCGGTCGATCTTTTTTTCAGATCCATGCCAATATAATTTTCGTCCAGGGTGTCGTATATCCTGTTCAGGATATCTTCGTCTATTATGCCCAGGCTTTCCAACTGGTCGGCAAAATCCATGTCACGGCACTGCGCGCTTCCTCCGTTTCCTTTCCAGCGTTTCTGCAAGGTTTTGCCGCCTGTTTCCAGTGTTTCGATAAAGCCCTCTTCTGTTGTCTCTACGATATATTTCATCCTGCCCTCCTTAACTCCTCTGCGTCACGATCCCGTTCTGCATCAGCTCCGCATTGGTAACGCAGAACCTGTATCCTCCCTCCTGCCGCATCAGGACATGATGCGGGTACTGCCGGATCACCCTCGCCTGCCGCCTTGATGTGCAGATCCGGCCTCCTTTCTCCTCTTTGACTTCCACCGTCAGATATGTCCCTTCCGGGATCCTCTCATTTACCAACATGATCCTTTTCCTTTCTCTCAAGTTCGCTCAGCATCCACTCCCGATAGGAGTGGTCCTGTTCGGTTGCCGTAAATATATGCGGTTGCTCTCCGCAGAGCAGCCTGTCCCATAATTCCACGTTCTTAACAGGCTTCCCTTTTGCTGTCTTCCAGCCTGCTGCTTTCCACTCCTGCGGCCAGCCGTTCCGGATCGCATTGAAAACGTATCCGCAATGAGTAAATACTCGTATTTCAGCCGGTTTCCTCACCCGCTCCGAAGCTCGGATAAGAGCCTCCAGCGTGAGCTGATTTTCTGTCGATTCGTGTCGGCAATATCCGCATCGTGTCACCGGCTGGTCATGGAGCATATATTCCAGTACATACAGATATGCTCCCTCTCTGACTGCTGGTCCCCGGATGGAGACCTCTATGTATACATTCACCTGTGTCCTATCCATTACAGCCTCCCCCTTTCCTTTTGGCGGCTTTCCTTTCTACGGTTTTCTTCTGTGTAGCCTTCCTTTTTTCCCGGATCAGGACTTCTCCGGCTTCCAGTTCTAACGGATAGGTCTCCAGTTCATCTTCTTTTCGGGTCTGTCCGTCATAGATCAGGGTATAAGTGAAATACGGATATCCGGTGACTTCATGCCAGGCTTCCCGAATGCTGTCCTTATCCAGGTGCCAGCCTGGCGGAACCTGGATAGTGTGGTTATAAGCGTTTCTGGATGAAACCGTAGTTTTCTTCGGTTCCGGGATGATGAGGTTCTTGCTGCTGTTGTATCTTCTCCCGGTAAAACCTTCGCAAGTCTTCATGGTTTTCTCACTGTATTTGACGAAGTAAGATGCCAGCCTCCGGTATTGACCGCTCTCATCCATAGGTTTGATATGGATCCATCCTTTGTCCCAGCACTTTTTCAGTTTCTGGATATCAATGGCATTCAGCGTTATATGAATGTGGACGGCTCCTCGTTCTCCTACTTCCGCCACCCATATGTATTTTGCCTGCCGCCCCTCCTTGGAAAATTCTTTCCGGATATCCCGGAGAAGCTTATTCACATCTGCCCGAAGCTGTTCCTTTCCTTTCGGGCGGTTATCTTTCCTGTACTCATAGGTCACATATAAGCTTGTTCCGTCAAAATTCGCGTTCATGATCCAGGTCAGCTTCTTTTCTGCGTGTCTGCTGTTTACTTTCTTCTGTGCTTCGCTGGTCTCGTTCTTCTTCTTCCGGCGGCTGCCCTCTTTGGTGTCTGCCCTGGCTGAATAATAGTATGTGTGCTGTTTTGTTTTACCTGCCAGGCAGGTCTCATGTCTGTATGGCATTTCTGGCCCTCATTGTCGTTGGATTAATATACTTATCAAGTGTGAAAGCGGCCTGAAATGCCGCTATTTTCTTGACTTTTTGAGAGCCACAGCTTATAATAAACATGACGGTTTATTGGGGCTGTGGCCCTTGCGTATGTGTTGGCGCACATACGCTTTTTTAATTTTCAAAATACGCATCAGCGTCTCTTTCTCCGGTTCCGGATCGCGTGCCCGAATATGGCGTTCTCCTCCGAAACAGCCTGTCCATCCGTGAGACGGATCCGCACCTTATACCAATAATGCCCGGTATCGTCCTGGAAGAAATCATAGATCCGCCTGCCCTTCTCCATGCTGCCTATGTACTGCGTAGCTTTTCCGGCTTCCTCATGTGCGTCAATATTCTCCAGGCTCCACGCCTGCTCCCATGCCTTCCTCAGATCCTCCATCCGTACATCCCTTCTGCATGAGTTCTTCCGCCTCCTGCACAAGCTGGACGGAAAATATTCTGACAATTTCGGAAATGTCCGTTTTCGTCAGATTCAGCTCTTCGCAGGTTTCAACGATCCATTTTGTAACTGCTGATCCAACAGCGCTCATAAGCACTCCGGAATTCATTGTTCCTCCACAGCATTCCTGGTAGTTTTTATCCGCCTCCCGGAATGCGAAACAGAGGATGTAATCTCCCTGCGTTTCCGCGACGTTTCCGTCCTGGATTAATTTTGCTTTTACCATGTACGTGCTCCTTTCTTTTTGTTCATTGCGGTGGTGGCCGCATTAACCGCCAGCCCCGCAAACACCATCACGGCGGCGGCCGGCTGGAATTCTCCGGCCATGTCCATGACTCCAGCGGCCCCGATCGCCCAGACGGCAAACGCAATACCATTCAGTGCCCTCATGATCTTTCCTTCCCCCCCCCCAGTAGGCCATAGATCTCTTTCCACAGTTCCTTGCCTTCCTCTTCTGTGATCTCGCTCAGACCCTCCAGCGTTTTGAGGCATCCGTTCAGAAACTGAAAGCTTTTATATCTGATCTCGATATTGGCTCCGGCTTCCAGTTCGATATATTTATACATCATTGTTCTTGCCAGGAATCCGCGTTCAAAATCCCCGCTTTCCTCCAGCCTCCCGATCAGCTCCTCCATTTTCACAGGCTTGTCCTCCTCTCAGGCGAATTCAATTTCATAGGCCTGATGATCGCTCTCTATTTCGGCCAGACAGAAGAACATGTTCTCGCCTTTATAGATGTTCGGAATCATATCGCATCCATCTACATTTCCGTATACTATAGTCCCGATGCTTCCCTCCTCCCGAGGCGCGCGATACTTATATCCATCCGCGATCAGGCTCGCCACCTCGCTTGACTTTGTCAGATAAATCTTAAATGCCTTCATGGGCTTGTCCTCCTTCCCCGGCCTTATGCCGGTCACCTGCCAAACATCGCCAGCAGATCCTCATTTGAAAACTTTACCCCGGCGGCTTCCATCCGCCAGATTTCTTCCAG
The DNA here is from genome assembly GCA_019119595.1 of Candidatus Eisenbergiella merdavium. Classification (GTDB taxonomy): domain Bacteria; phylum Bacillota; class Clostridia; order Lachnospirales; family Lachnospiraceae; genus Eisenbergiella; species Eisenbergiella merdavium. Next base: position 10,419 of record DWWS01000065.1, read on the forward strand.
ACGGAGCATCCCGGTGTCGTTCAGCCGTGAGTAATATGTGCGGCGATTAAGTACTCCGCGTTTTTCCAGATCGCCGCTTCTCAGACCCGCGGCGGCCATACGCCCTCGGATGATTCTACGTGTATTGTCTTTACGGCTTGCAAACACGCCAAGTGGTTTTACTTTTGGCATTCATCTTTCACCTCCAGTCTTGTCCTTTTTATCGGACACCTTCTGCAGTATCCTGTTACTGTGCGGCCAGATTAGGCTCTTCCAGCAGTTTCTCGATTGGAACCTGAAGGTAATCGGCAACTTTCTGAACCTTTCGGATGCCGGGCTCGTTTTCGTTCCATTTGCAGATACTGCTACGCGGAAATCCGAGGTCATTTTCTACTTTAGAAATCGGAATGCCTTTTTTCTTGCACAACCGCTTAACATTGTCGTATAGCAATTTTTCACCTCCTTTATAGTTGCGTAAAATATTCCATATTCATATTGACATTTTGCGTAAAATATTCTAAAATCAGAAGTACCACCAACTGATACTTAAAAATATTTGACTACGCAAGATTTTGCGCAACTTATGATTTTATTATACATAAAATTTTGCGTATGTCAAGATTTAATTACGCAAAATTTTGAGGTATAATATGGGATTGTATGAACGAGTAAAAGAAGTCGCAAAATCAAAGGGCTATTCGATAAATCGCCTTGAGTTGGAATTAGGATTTGCAAGAAGTTCAATCAGCAAATTCAATAAAAATACGCCGAGCGCTGAAAAAATTCAGCAGATCGCCGACTTGCTTGGCGTTTCCGTTGATTATCTTCTAAATGGGAAGGAAGCCTCCGAAAAAGAGCACTCACTTACTGCAAAAGATGAAAAGGATATTGAAAAGATTCTTAAACAAACGGAAGAACAGCTTCTTTCCCAAGAAGGCCTAATGTTCGATGGAAAGCCTGCTAGTCAGGAAGCCATCGACTCCATTCTTTCCGCTATGCGCGTGGGAATGGAAATGGCAAAAATAAAGAATAAGGAAAAGTATACCCCGAAGAAATACAAGAAGGATTGATTATGGAAATCAAAAAACTGACGGATTCACTGGTTCGAAAGTATCGAACACGTGATCCGTTTGAAATCATCCGTGGCATGAACGTTATATTGGTTTTCGCTCCATTGATAGACACGCGAGCGTTCTATCAGTATTTCCAGCGAAACAATATCATCTATATTGATAATAGTCTGTCTCGTCACGAACAGGCTTTTGAGTGCGCACATGAAATGGGACATATGCTGATGCACAAAAAGATGAACACTATTTTCATGGATACCCGAACAGGGTTCAATACTGATCGGCTTGAAAACGAAGCAGACACCTTCGCTATGAACCTACTCATTGGAGACGATGTATTGGTAGAATATGAGGGATATACCATAGGCGAAGTATCTCGCTTTCTGGGATACGAGCGGCGTCTGGTAGAATTGCGGTTAAAATAACCGTAAGGTATTTTAATAATAAGAGAGTGGAGGGAAAAACAGAATGAAATGCAAGAAATGCGGAAATGAATTTTCTGGAGATGTATGTCCTCACTGCGGCACACTAGCCCCTAAACAGACAGCTCAAAAGGACAATGGAACACTATGTATGATTCTAGGCATTCTGGGGCTAGTATTTTCGCTGTTCTGTTTCGGATGGATTTTGGCTATCGCTTCCATTGTAGTTGGAATGAAATGCAAAGACACCCAGACACCCGGCCGGAGAAAGGTCGGAATGATAACGTCGATCATCACGCTGGCACTCACCGTCATTATACTGCTTGCCGCTGCTGTTTCCGGGGACGATAGCACGACAGAAAACGAACAGGTCGAAACTGCAACAGAAACCATATCCGCTGAAACCGAGGTTGCGTCATCGGAAGCTGAAACGGAGACCATGCCGGAAGCAAACACAAGCGCTATGGTGGACTATATCGCGGCAGAAGCGCAAGAGAGCGCAAATCAAGCCGCGACAGATGAAAAGCGGGACGAAGCCCTCGATTTCATTGCATCTTCATATCCCGAATATTTTTCGGACAACGAAACGATGGAACAAGCGATATATTATGGATATTACCTTGAATTCGCGTATGATATCAATGAAAGTCAGTATGCAGAGCTTGGGATGGATGTTGAGCAGGCCGTGAAATATGTGTATCGTGGAACGGAAGCGGTGGAAGATGAGCATGTGCAGGAAAATCTGAAACAGATTGCTGAAATTTTAAACACACTGGGTTATGCTGTTGAAGGAGAGGTGGCAGAAGCAGAGCAGCCAGTTTCGCAGGCAGAAGAGACCGTACCATCCGAACCGGCATCAGCTGAAGCTGTTATGGAACCGTCTGAATCAGTATCGGCCTCTGCCGCGGCACTTCCTGCGCAAACTGACGTAGCGCTTAACACGTCAGAGGCGGAGGAGCAGAGTATCGAGCCTCAAAGCAGTACAGTGTACTGGACGCCAGGAGGAAAAAAATATCATTCGACTCAGGATTGCCCCTCACTTGCCCGTTCAAGCACAATACTTTCAGGCTCTCTCAGCGATGCACAGGCTGCTGGTAAATCAGAACCGTGTAAGAACTGTCATTAAGAAGTTTTTTTTGAAAGGACGTGATCCAATGCCATTACCAAGAGAACACAGATACACCTCAGAAGACTACTGAAATCTCCCTGAAGGCCGCCGGGCGGAGTCGATCTGCTGAAAAAAAACATCCCAGCGCTGCAGACGCCGGGATGGTAAGTTGCTCAGTCCTATGAGGACTGGCTGGTTTTTGAACAGTTATATACTATCATGTACTTCTTAGTTTTGTACAGGTATTATAAGGCACATGTTTACAAAAAATTTCCGCTCCGATGCTGGTAACATCAGAGCGGAATCCCGAAAAATACTGCACAGACCCGGAGGTCGTGACAAATATCTTCCTGCACAAGAGATATTTTACCACAAACCTCCAGCACCTGTACAGGTGTTATTTTTATACTCATTTTACGATTGGAGGAATGTGAAATGGCAAAAGCAAAGAAACTCCCTTCCGGCTCCTGGCGATGTCAGGTATATGATTACACGGACGCACAGGGAAAGCGGCACTATAAATCATTCACGGTGGACGATCCATCTGCTGCAGGCCGAAGGGAGGCCGAACGGCTGGCGGCCACATGGGCAGCCCAGAAGACGACGGAAAGCAATCCCAGCACGATGACATTGAAAGCTGCCTTTTCTGCCTATATCGAAGCCAGAGAGGCCATTCTTTCTCCGGCAACCATCCGGGAATACAAGCGCTCTGCAAAAACCGATCTGCAGGAGCTGATGCCTATAAAAATCTGTGACCTCACACAAGAGACCATACAGCAGGCAATCAACCATGAAGCACTGACGCATTCTCCAAAGTCAGTACGAAACATGCATGGCCTTCTGTCTGCTGTGTTGCAGACGTACCGTCCAGCTTTTGCGCTACGTACCTCCTTGCCGCAAAAAGAACGTCCGGCATTGTACATCCCATCAGACGATGAAGTCAGAAGAATCATTGATTGTGCTTCCGGTACTGTCATGGAACTACCGATCCTCCTCGCTGCCTTTGGCCCAATGCGGCGCGGCGAAATATGCGCACTAGACAGCCGGGATGTATCCGGGAACATCGTGCACGTCTGCCGGAACATGGTCCGCAATGATCAGAATTCCTGGGTAATTAAACAGCCAAAAAGCTATGCGGGAAACAGATATATTGACTATCCTGATTTTGTGGCAAAGAAGTGGGAAGGTGTGACCGGGAGAATTGTGCCATTAAATCCGGCAAACATCTCAGACCGCTTCCAGATCATCCTGAAGCATGCCGGAGTACCGCATTTTCGGTTCCACGACCTTCGACATTATTCCGCGAGCATCCAACACGCACTGGGAATCCCGGATGCTTATATCATGCAACGGGGAGGCTGGAGCTCTGACAGTGTCCTGAAGGGCGTATACCGCCATGCACTGAGTAACAAAGCCGCTGAAATGAGTGATATCGCGAATCAATACTTCTCAGAATTATGCAACACGAAATGCAACACGCAAGACGTATAATGCCGAATTTATGCCTTTTTTGTGTCTTTTTAGACAGGTTCAAGTCCTGTTATCCGCATTTTCATTCAACCCATAAAATAAATTTTAATCCCCGGCTTTGCTGCAGTATAAGCCGGGGATTTTCGTCTGCGCCTGTATTCGCTGCAGAGCAGGCCCCGCTGACAATTTCCTCTCCTACGTCCGGTACCATCCGGCCTGGGCTTCCCACATCCGGCTGTATTCTCCGCCCCTTTCCAAAAGCTCTCTGTGGCTTCCGTTTTCCGCCACGCTTCCGTCCTTCAGAACGACGATGCGGTCCGCGATCCTGGCAAGACCAAGCCGGTGGGTGATGATGATGCAGGTCCTCCCTTTCGCCGCATCAAGAAAGGTCTGATACAGCCTGCTTTCCTGAATGGGATCGATGGCAGAGGTGGGCTCGTCCAGCAGGAGGATCTTCGATTTTCTGTAGATGCCTCTCGCAATGGCGATCTTCTGCCACTGTCCGCCGGACAGATCGACGCCGTCAAAATCCCTGGACAAAACCGCCTGCGGGTCTATATGCAGCTCCTGATCCACCCGCCGCAGCGCTTCCTCCCAGCTTTCCGCGCTGTCCGTGTCGGAGATGCGGATATTTTCCTCCAGGGTGAGCTTATAGCGGTTGAATTTCTGGAACACGGCGCTGACGGAGGGAAAGCAGTTCTTTTTCTCGTCCATGGATATTCCGCCTATGGTCACGCTGCCGCCGGACGGCTGATAGATCCCAAGAAGGATACGGGCCAGCGTGGTTTTCCCGGCCCCGTTTTCTCCCACCACAGCCACCGTCTCCCCGTCCGCGATCCTCAGGCTGACTTCCTTTAAGCAATCCCTTTCCGCCTCCGGATACCGGAAGGACACAGCGGAAAGACAGATGCTTCCGTCTCTGACCTTTACGCTCTCCTGTCTGCTTTCCTCGCTTTCCATCAGGTTCAGAAAGTTGTTCACACGTCCCATGTTCTGGGACAGGCAGCCAAGGCTGTCCCGGAAGATCTCCTCCATCAAAAGAAACATCACGTCGATGGAGGAAAAAACGGCGGCAAAGGCTCCCACGCTGATCCGGCCGCGGGCGCAGCCGGATACCAGCAGCAGAAGGATCCCTCCGTAGGCAAGGAAGCTGAAGCAGTTCAGAAAAAGGCTTACTGCAGCTTCCTTTTTCCGGTATTTCCAGGCAGTCCGGTTCCATTTCTCCACGCCCTCCCGGTACAGCCCGAGAAAATATCGGGCCGCTCCCAGCACACGGGTTTCCCGGTAGCAGTCCAGAGTGGTCAGGGTCTGCTCATAAGCCTCCGCCTCCCTGCGCACCGGGGCGATCTGTCTTTCGATCCGGTCGCCGAAATGCATTTTCACCAGATTGGAGGCAAGCACCGGAAGAAACACCAGCAGCAGGGCCGCCATCAGGCTAATGTCCAGACGGACCATGTAAACGCCCATCAGAGCAAAATACGGCACGTAGAAGGTGAGGATGGAATTAACCGTATCCACCATTTCACAGGCGTCCTTCGCCCCCTCGTCCGCCATGTCAAGATCGGTGAGGAAGCTGTTTTTCTCAAAATCCACAGGACGCAGCCTGCTGATCTTATCCTGCAGCATCACGCAGATCCGTCCGTAGCCCTTTTCCCGAACCACGTCGGCATAAAAGTTCACGAATCCGTTCAAAAGCTGGCTCGCCACCTGACAGCCCACAAGAGCTGCGGCCGTGGCGGCCACCGCGCCGCGGCTTACGGTCCCCTCCACGCCTCCGGCGATGCTGTCAAAAAAGCGCTGTGTCAGAATGACCACGGCCGCAAAGGACAGACCGTGAAAAATGTCCACAAAGGACAAAAGCAGATTTTCTTTCCATACCGGCTTAAAAACCAGCGGATATGCCTTCCGGAAGGCTCTGAAAAAATTTCGGTTCATACGCTTCATACACGCGCTCCCCCTTCCTCATACCATTTTGCCTGTTCCTCATACATTCTCCGGTACAGGCCGCTTCCCGGCACGGCTTCTTCCTGCATGGCCTGTTCTTCCGACATGGCTCCTCCCTCCGGCATGGCTCGCTCCGCTTCCATAAGCTGAGCATGGCTCCCCTCCTCAGCCACGGTTCCGTCCGAGATGACGAAAATGTGATCCGACATTTTCACAGAGGCAAGTCTGTGGGTGATCAGGAGAACCGTTTTCCCTTCGCTCATCCGCCGGAAGCTCTGATAAATCTCGCTTTCGTAGACAGGGTCCATCGCGGAGGTCGGCTCGTCCAGGATCCGCAGCTCTCCCCTGGACAGGGCGCATCTTGCCAGCGCGAGCTTCTGCCACTGTCCGCCGGACAGATCCAGGCTTTCCTCCTTCGCCTTTCCAAGGACCGTATCCAGGCCGTCCTTCAGATTCTCTATGGTACGGGTCAGCCCAACCTTCTCAACGGCCGCCCAAAGCTCCTCGTCGGAAACCGCATCCTTTCGGCCGATGGTGATATTTTCCCGGATGCTGACCGGGTATCTGGCAAAATCCTGGAACACGTTGGAGAGAAAATCTCTGCCGAAATTCCTGATATCCTTCCCGTTGACCAGGATCTTTCCCTCGTAATCCCGGTACAGGCCGTTGATCAGCTTGACGATCGTGGTTTTTCCCGCGCCGTTTGCGCCGACAAGGGCATATTTTTTCCCGGCCTGAAGCTGAAAGGAAAGGTTTTTCAGGATATAGCGCTCCGTTCCCGGATAACGGAAGGACACGTTCTGAAATTCCAGCGTCCGGAATTCCTCTTTTTCCGTATTTTCTTTTTCTGTGTCTTCCTTTTTCTTTCCTTCTTTTTCCGCCTTCCCCTCTCCGACCGCATCCTCCGGCAGTGCGAATACCTCGGAAAGCTCCCGGAAATAGTTCTGATACCATGCGGCCTTATCGATGCTGTAGGTCAGATCCCAGGACATATTCTGAACGATGCCGAAGACCGCGTTGGTCAGCGCGATGAACATGCCCAGGCTCAGCGCCCCGTTTAAGGTCAGCGGGATCATGACCGCCAGAGAAACGGCGGATACCGTGATCACGGCCATGCTTCCCGCTTTCATTTTCACAAACCATTTCAGCCGGACGGCGGTGGTGTACCTGCGCGCCCTCTCATACTGCAAAAGGAAGCGCTCCCGGTATTCCCGCTGATAGCCGAACAGCGTCCGCTCGTCCACATATTCCCTGCCCTTCAGCATTTCGTTGTAATATTCGTTCAGCCGGTTCTCCTTCGTCACGTCCGCCTGCGCTTCATAATTTTCCTTTCCGCTCCTTATGGAAATGAAAAAGCAGGGGACGGAGACGGCGAGAAAAACAAAGGCCAGCCACCAGACCTGGGTAAACAGGATCACCAGGATCCCTCCTGCCTTTACGATCAGCTCCAGCAAAAGAAGAAGGCTTCCGTATGCCTCCCTCACCCGGCCCTCCGCATTCTGGCTGACTCTGGAGATCTTGTCCCGCAGGCTCCCGTTCTCCATGACTTCATAGCTGAAACGGCTGATCTTCTCCACAAGCCCGGGCTTGAAGGAGGCCCGAAGACGCATCTCCATGTGCTGCTCCAGAAGCCCCGTCAGACTTTTGGAAAGCCAGCTGAAGGCGACCAGCGCCACGAGAAGGAGGAGGAGAAGCATAACCCCTACATCTGCCGCCTGCGACGTTTCCCTCATGGTCACCCGGTCTATAAACGCCGCTACCGCGAGGGTCTGCAGGGTGGGAACCAGCGCCTGCAGAAGCCGCAGAAGGAAAAACAGGCCCGCTGCGGCCGCATCCGCCCGAAATATGATCTTTACACCATCAAACAAAAAGATTTTTTTCATACTCCCCTCCATTCCGAAGCGCTTAGTGCTGAGGAACGCGCGTAGAAATTGCGTATGCGATTTCTACGCTGCGATCCAAGGATTTGTGACGCTTCGGCACAAATCCGGATTGAAAAATGTGCTATCGAGCACATTTTTCAATCTCCCATCCCCTCATCGCTCCGCCTCCAGGGTATACGTCGCTCCCCAGCTTTTTAAGATCCTGACCCTGGAAAAGCCGGCTTCCTTTAAAACCTCCGTCTCATGCTCCACCGTGAGAGGCGTATCATAATGATAGAATCCGCCGTCCGTAATACCCTGTTCCTTTTTCATCCGCTCATAAATGCGAAAATACTCCTTTTCCAGCTCCTCCGATTCCGCGAAGTAGTCCGTCAGGATAAAAATTCCGTTTTTCTTCAGGGCCTGCCAAAGCTTCCGGTACAGCAGAAGCTTCTGCTTCTTCGTAAAATGGTGCAGGGACTCCACCGATACGGCGGCGTCAAAAGCCTCCTCTCCCAACGGGACGTCAAAATAAGAGCCATGGATCAGGCACAGACTCCCATCCTGACATTTTCCCGAAAATTTGTCCGCAAGCGCCCCGAGCATGGCCGCAGAAAGATCGATCCCCGTCACGCGCCCCTGCGGACAGCGCGAAAAATACGCGTCCAGCTCCAGTCCGGTTCCGCAGCCCAGATCCAGGATTTCGCAGCCCTCTCCTGCGGGAAGCCGCCCGGCGGTAAAGGGATAGAATTCCCGCGCGCCCTCAATTTCGGAAAGCATGTGTTCCTCATAGCCCTCCAGCCTGTTTTCAAAGAAAAGATCCATTTTTTCCAGCATAATTTTCTCCGGTGTGTTGTTTCTGATATGATTTCAGTATAACAGAAAAGGCTGCCGGAGGCAGCCTTAAAGATGAGACAGAAAAATATTTGAGATGGGCGTCACCATACCGCCGGGGCGTTTCTGTTGCAGACCAGAACGCCGTCCTGTACAATGAGCTGCGCCGCCTGCACCACAGCCCGGTTGCGTTCCCGCTCTGTCAGGGCGCTTTCACCGGACGCATCCGTTTTCCCTTCATTGGAGAAGGGATGGCAGAAATAGAAAATACAGGCGCGGCCGTCCTTCACAACCACATCCGCATGATGGGCAAAGCCCGTATCCATGGGCCGCGTTCCCGATTCCCGCAGGATATCCGGGCAGCGCTTCCAGAGGGTAAAATCCTCGGATCGGTAGACCGCAAGGCCGTTCCAGTAGTCGGAGATCATCCATTTTATGCCGTCCAGCTCGAACACGTTGGGGCCCTCCTGGGCACAGTCCGTGATCTCCGCCCCAAGCACCTGCCAGTCGTGCAGATCGCGGCTGACTGCCGCATAGGTTCTGCTGTCTCTGTTTTCATCCTTGTACCACATCTTGTAGAGGCCAGGCTCCACCTCATAAACGCAGGCGTCGATCACCCGCTCCGAATCCAGGTCAATTCTGCCTGAGAAACGCCAGTCCCAGAGATTGTCGGAAACATAATGAAGCATCTGCCGGGGGTAATCCCAGTCCGTTGGAATTCCCGTGATATAGGAAACATACATGTGATAAGCCCCCTGTGCACGGATAATCTCCGGCGCCCAGAAGGTATTGTGTCCCCTTTCTATATCCAGGCCCTCCAGCGTGCCGCGGTAGAGCCATTTGCTCCCGTCCGCGCTGGACGCGACACCGATCCTCGTCCCGTGTACCCAGGAAACGCCGATGGCCGGGGCGTCCGCCCTTCTCTGGGTATAAAAGAGATACCACTGCTTTTCCTCCTCGCTCCAGATCACGGTCGGATCCGTTGGACAATCGTGGATGGGGTCCCGAAAAAGCGGGGATGGAAGTGTGATCTGTCTTGTGTTCTGCATGTCGGTTTCCTCCTGAAAAATAATATCCTTCTATATTAGAAAGTCCTGTCATGCAGTCATCATAGCAGGCGGCGGTATTCCCGGCAAGCTGTTTTCTCTTCCTGACCATTTTTTGTCTGTTGCATATTTCCCATTGACTTCCTCACGGTCATCTGTTATATTCAAATTACTACGACAGTCATAGTATGTCAATCGTAGTAATCTTCTGACAGACTCACATGTCTGGTACGCGGGCATTTCCGGAAAGGAGGCCAAAGCCCTTTATGATAAGCAGCGACGTCATACGCGGCTATAACGATACCTTCATCCTGTTTCTGCTGCTGGACCAGCCCTCCTACGGGTATGAGATCTCACGGCAGATCCGCCTCCTGACCGGTGAAAAATACATCATTAAGGAAACCACCCTCTATTCCGCCTTCACCCGTCTGGAAAAAAACGGGTATATCGAGTCATTCTACGGAAACGAAACGGAGGGCAGGCGCAGGACCTACTACCGGATCACGCCCGCCGGAAGAACCTACTATGAAGAAAAATGCAGCGAATGGCGCCTTACCAGAGAGGTTGTGGAGCACTTCATCCGCTCCTGACAGGCATCCTTCGTTCCTCTTTTTGCGATCTGTTCCGGCAGACCGGTTTTATCAAACGGCGGTGCTCCCACAGCGGAGCGGAAAGGACTTTTTATGGAAACCATCAGAATCTATCTGGAAAACATGTTCTCCAGGCTTCCCAAGACGCCCCAGATCATCCGTCTGGAAAACGATATGCTGCGCACCATGGAGGACAAATACGAGGAGCTTAAAAGCCAGGGCAAATCAGAAAACGAGGCCATCGGCATCGTCATTTCCGAGTTTGGAAATATTGATGAGCTGCTGGCGGAGCTGGATCTTCAGACGCCAGATCCCGGAAGCAGCGAAGCCGGCCGGACAAACGACGCCTCAGAGCAGGACGGTCTTCATTCCTCCTCCGGCTCCTTTTCCGATCCCCTCGGCATGGGTTTCCGAACCCTTTATCTGGATCAGGAGCAGTCTGAGCAGTTCATCCGTGACAGGATCCGCATTTCACGTATCACAGCCTTTGGGATCAGCCTTTTCCTGCTCGGACCCGCCCTATCGTTTCTGGCAGGCGGGCTGCTCCTTTCCTCCGGCATCCTGCAGAAGCCCGGCTTTTCCCAGCCCGCTTTTCTGCTCATGCTCCTTCCTCTTGCCCTCTGCCTCATTCTGGGGCTGATCCTGACCATTTACGGAAGCAGCCTTTCCGCGCAATACCGTTCTCTGAAGGAGACGGAGCTTCTTATTTCTCCCTCCCTCAGAGAGCATATCCGAGGCCTGCAGGAGGAATTTCGTCCGCAGTATGCCGTGATGACGGCGATCAGCATCCTGCTTGTCTTCTTTTCCCCCGCTTCCCTGCTGTTTTTCCTGCTCGCTGACCGTTACGACACGAGCGGCGGAAATGGCCTTGGTGTGTATGAGGGATTGACCGGCGCCTTTTTCCTGCTCCTTTTTCTCGCCATCGCGCTCTATCTTTTTCTGACAGCCCATGGACAGAAACGGGCCTATACCCTCCTTCTGAGGGAGGAGGGACGGGATGGAAGGCAAGAGGGCAGCCTGCGCACGGAGGGAATCCTGCGGGGCATCCTCTCCGCCTACTGGCCGCTGGTATTCTGCGTCTATTTTCTCATCAGCTTTTACCTGGGCATCTGGGCCGTGAGCTGGCTGATCTACTGGCCCATCGCTCCCGCCGTCCAGAGGCTTCTGTATGCCAGGCTGCACCGGATGGAAAAAAGCCGGAATCAAAACGAAGGGAACCAGGAATAAAGACGGCATGTACGGTATGGGACTGATTGCCGGTGCTGTTTCGCTGCGCGCCAAAAAAACGGGCAGCCTGATCTTTTTGATCCAGACCGCCCTGCTCTTTGTCACCAATACCCTGACGCCGTCCGCCCCCGGCCCTCTTTTTCTGATCCCCTTCTGCCCCGGCATCCACATCGCCCGCAGCCTTTATCTTTACGGGGACGCCTCCACCACCGTCTGGACGGCTCTTCTTGCCGTCAATCTGGCCTGGCTGCTTCTGGGAAACGCTGTCTTTCTGCTTTGCATGAACCGGAAGCGCAGATGCGGGGCATGGGATACCTACTGACTGCCCGCTGACAGTGGGATACGCCGGGAAGGCCGCATTTTCCGGCGGTTTTACAGGCTTCGGGCGGCCTCCGCCACCCAGAAAAGCCGCTGTCTGTCTATTTTTGCGTCCACGGTACAGTCTCCGCCAAGCATCAGTCCCAGCTTACCATAATTCAGGATGAGCTTTCTCGTATAGTCCTGCAGCTCCTCCTTCGTGCCCGTATACAGGATCCCCTGCTGCGTGTGCGCGTCCCAGTGCGTCTCGAAGCCGCCCAGCACCGTTTTCCCGCCGAAGAAAAAGCGTCCCTCCTCCAGGCTCATGCCCTCCACGAACACGGCCCAGTTCATCACCTTCGCCGGATAGTCCTTCCACAGCTCCAGACGGTTTCTTGCCCCCGCCCAGCCGCACATGTGCAGGATGTTGTTTTCCGAAAACCGGTTGGCATGCTCCAGCACGTACAGATCGGAGGGCCTTACGATTCTCCGGTACTCCTCCGGGAGGAAACGGTCATATTCCCCGCTCTGCACACAGTAATAAATCCCGTCACAGCCCGCCTCCGTGATGAGAAGCTCCGCCAGCAGCGCGTTGGTCTGCGCGATGGCATCCAGCGCCCGCATGACGGCGTTCGGATCCCTTTTGATATGCTCCATGATCATGGCGTCCGGCTGCCGCTGCCCCTCTATCCCAAAGCGCAGCGAGGAAAACGGCGCGAATACATTATAAAAAACACAGCGTTCCCTGCCAATCTCCCTCACGATGGCCGCAGCGCGCTCCACCTGCTCCCGGATAAAGGGATGGTCCGCCGGAAGCGGCCGCACCTGATTCCAGTCCTCCGCTTCCCGGATCGGGGGAAGCGGCCAGGCAAAATAGCTGTCGCACATCACCTTCAAAAAGTCCAGATCCGTTTCCCGGTAGTAGTCCAGATGCGCACGCACGCAGGCGTCTCCCATCGCTTCCTCCCCGCCGAAGTGGAACCAGAAGCCTACCGGCACATGATCCACCTCTTTTTTGTTCATCGCATTCAGTACCCTTGTTCTTTTGTCCATCATAACCTCCATCTTCATCTGCCGCCGCAGGGCGGCGTTTCTTTTTTTGTTTGCCCGGCTCATGCCGTCTTTCGGAAAATATAAAATCTTCGTTTCCCCACATTTCCCTTTTCCAGGATCACAAGCCCGTCCATCTGCAGCTTCTGCCCCTTGTCCATTACGATCACATACAGCGTTCTCTCTCCAAGGCATTCCGTCAGATTCCGGATCAGTCTGCCAAGGCCATCCGCATCCCTGCCGATCTGCGCCGTCCCCGCATCTTCTCCCTGCCCTTCCCAGACCGTCAATTCTCCATAGGGAACATCCGTAATCAGGATGTCTATCTTCTCTCCTGGATCAAGCGGCCTTCCCGCGTCCGCCTGAAACACAGTGCAGGGGATTTCCCGTTCCAGAAGAGCAGCCAGACGGCCGGCGCTTTCCACAGCCTGCGCATGGGAGGGCTTTCTATAGAGAGAAAAGAGCTGACTGAGTTCTTCCGTCCTCCGCTTCATTCCCTCCCGGCTGAGCAGAGAAAGATTCTTCCTCGCCGTTTCCAGCACATCTTCCCCAATGTCACTGGCATAGATATGCGAAATTGTCGCCTGGTTGAGAAGTCCCAGCACCGTCAGAAGGTATCCGCCTCCACAACAGCAGTCATACAGACGGATCTCTTCTTTTTTCTCATAATAATAAAGCGCTCTGCGGTACAGCTCACACCCAAGCCTGACCGGGAAATTCGGCGCTCCATGAACACCGCGGAGCACCCGTCCGCTGGAAAAGTCTTCCCAGCTGCGATCCTCACAGTATCGATATTCCATATCTCTCCTTTCCGTCATCCTGCCCCGCCCTGACATTCCTCCAGCCCGCAGACCGTCAGCACGCCGTCTCTCACCCGGAATTTGATGTCAAAGCCCGCAAATGCCACGCCGTAGATCCGCTCCGGATCGCTGCTGTAGCCAGGTCTTGGATCCTGGGCGAGAACCGCTGTGGCAGCCTCCCGCTTTTCTTCCGGATAGCGTTCCAGAAGCTGTGCCGGAAATTCCACCTGGAGCGCATGCTTTTTCGTCTCCGCCGTATAGCCCTGCGAGGCCTCCGGATGGCAGTCCGCCACGGGAATGTAGGGCTTGATGTCCAGAATAGGCGTATTGTCCATCAGATCCGCGCCAAGCACGGTCAGGACCGGTCCCTCCTTTTCCGTCAGCTCCACGCTTTTCAGCCGCACGCAGGACAGCCCGATGCCGTTGGGGCGAAAAGGAGAACGGGTAGCGAACACGCCCAGCCTTGTATTCCCTCCCAGACGCGGCGGTCTCACCGTAAAGGACCAGCCCGCCTTTTCGTTCTCCGAAAACTGCCACAGGATCCAGATGTGGCTGAACTGCTCAAGCCCCCGAACCCCGTCCGGATTCCGGAATTTGGGTTCAAAAATGATCCTCCCCTCCAGGCCCTCCACCAGGCCGCTCTGACGCGGAATCCCGAATTTTTCCGGAAAATCCGTGCGGATATGCGCGATCGCTTCCATCGTATGCTTCCTCTCCTTTTTGCCCTTGTTTCTCCATGCTTATTTTTTCGGAATTTATTCCGTTGACCGCATCGTTTTTTGTGCCACAGACCGTGGCACAATTACTCCAGCTCTTTTTCAATCTCCTCAATAGACGGCAGACTGCTCCGCAATTCCTCCGGTAACGATCTGGCGATCTGATTTTTCCACTCCGCCACCCCGATCGGGTTCTGGTATCCGGCCAAAGAGTACTCTACTACGGTTTCATTTTTTCCTTTGACCAATAACAGACCAATTGTCGGCTTATCATCCGGATGCCGCAAAACAGCATTAACTACATTCTGATACATATTTAACTGACTGATAAATCCCGGTTCAAAATCACAGGCTTTCAGTTCAATTACTACATAGCACCGCAGCTTCAAATGATAAAACAGAAGATCAATAAAAAAATCGTCACCACCCACTTCAAGGTGTACCTGTCTGCCCACAAAGGCAAATCCCTGCCCTAATTCCAGCAAAAAACTTTGAATATGTTCTGTCAGTTGTCGTTCTATTTCCACTTCTCTACGAGGCATATCAGTGCCAAGGAAATCAAACAGATAGGGATCTTTGAACACCTGATTTACCATATCAGAATCAGTCGGAGGAAATGCCGCCGGAAAATTATTCACACTTTTGCCGGATCGATCTATAAGACCGCTCTGAATCTGCAGTTCCAAAACATTGCTGCTCCAGCCGTTTTCTATCGTTTTATACGCATACCACTTACGGCTTTCTTCCGAATCCAGTTTATCCAACAACATTCGATTTGTTCGCCATGGAATTTGTGCTACAACCTGTTGCACAAATTCAAAATCAGGCCAGCTCTCTGCAAACTTACGCATATATTTAATATTTCTCGGAGAAAATCCAGACATATCGGGAAATGCAGCCCTCAAGTCCTTTGACATGCGATCAATCACTTTCGCACCCCAGCCTTCTTCCTTCTGCTTGTTCAAGATGGCTTTACCAATACTCCAATAAAGACAGATCATGCTGGAATTTGCATTCAACACAACAGAAATTCTCTGTTTTTCAATTTTTGCTTTCACTTCATCTATGAATTTCAAATAAGTATCACTCATCTCAGAAAGATTTGGAGCGATGGGAAATATCACCCCATCTTTATTTTTTCCCATCTGTTTTCGATCATTCATTTTTACTCCCATCTGTGCGTCTTAGCGCACGTATCAGTCTGGAAGGATGAAAGCGCTCTTCTCTCACCCTTCTCCTCTATTTTTATGTTCATTATACGACATATAGATAAAAAAACGAAGTAATAGATCAATCATTTGCCGGGCACGTTTCAAATTCAGCCGCAGACTTCCGTCCCGTCCCAAATTTTATACTTTTTTTCTAATTCCCTGATTTATAACCTGTCCGTAATCTGTTATAATAATTTATAAGCGGCTTTTTTGCCGCCTGTTTTTACATGAAAAACCAGCCTGAGGCTGGAGCAAACAGAAGAAAGGAACGAGGTGTAACTGTATGAAATCATTTTTCAGCCTGTCGGCGGAGGATACGGCCAGAGAGCTTGAGGTGGACGTATCCTGCGGTCTGTCAAAAGAAGAGGCCGAAAAACGTATGGAAAAGTATGGAGCCAACCGTCTGGAGGGCGGAAAGGAAAAGTCCCTGATCCAGATGATCCTGGAGCAGCTGAAGGACTTTCTGGTGATCATCCTGATGATCGCCGCCGTCATCTCCATTTTTCTCGGAGAGGCGCTGGAGGGAATCATCATTCTCGCGATCGTCGTCCTGAATACCTTCCTTGGCGTTTATCAGGAAAATAAGGCGAGCAACGCGCTCAAGGCGCTGAAGGAAATGGCAAGTCCCCACGCGAAGGTGCTCCGCGGCGGGCAGATCATGGAGGTTCCCTCCTCTGACGTGGTGCCCGGCGACATCGCCATCCTGGAGGCGGGCGATTATGTTCCCGCGGATCTGCGTCTGATCGAGGCCGTCAATCTGAAGATCGACGAAGCTGCTCTGACCGGAGAATCCGTTCCGGTGGAAAAGGAAGCCGGCGCGGTCCTTGCGGAGGATGCCAGCCTGGGCGACCGCGTCAACTGCGGATACATGGGCACGGTCATCACCTACGGACGCGGACGCGGCATCATCACCGGAACCGGCATGCAGACCCAGATGGGAAATATCGCGGGCATGCTCAACGATACGCCGGACGAATCCACTCCGCTTCAGAAAAAGCTGGACAGCCTGGGAAAGGTTCTCGGTATCGTATGTCTTGCCATCTGCGTGGTCATTTTCATTCTCGGACTGTTCCACGGCATGGAGCTGTTTGACATCTTCATGACCTCCGTTTCCCTTGCGGTTGCCGCCATTCCCGAGGGCCTGACCGTGGTCGTCACCGTGGTTCTCGCCATGGGCATGCAGAAAATGGTCAAATGCAACGCCATCATCAAGCGCTTAAGCGCGGTGGAAACCCTGGGAAGCACCACGGTCATCTGCTCGGATAAGACCGGAACCCTGACCCAGAACAAAATGACCATCCAGAAGATGTATGACGCATCCGGCCATTACAGCGTGAGCGGGACGGGCTACAGCCCGGAGGGCGCGATCACGGACGAGGCGGGAAATACGCCTGCCGCCTTCCCGGATCGTCTGATCGAGGGCGCGCTTCTGTGCAACGACGCCACCTACGATCCCGCGAACCAGACCATCATCGGCGATCCCACCGAAGGGGCCATGGTGGTGCTTGCCTACAAGCACGGCATGAAAAAGGCGGAATGGGAGGCAAAATACCCCCGCCTGCAGGAAATCCCCTTTGATTCAGACAGAAAGCTCATGTCCACCTTCCACAGAATCGGGGATTCCATCACCATGTACACCAAGGGCGCGCCGGACGAGCTGCTGCGCCGCTGTACCAGAATAGAAGAAAAGGGAGCCGTCAGCCCCCTCTCCGACGCGAAGCGGGAGGAGATCCTCGGTGTCAACCAGAGCATGGCCCAGTCCGCCCTGCGCGTTATCGGCGTGGCTTACCGCACCATGAAGGAGGCGGATCCCTCTCCGGAATCGGAAAACGATCTGATCTTTGTAGGTCTGGTCGGCATGATCGACCCTCCCCGTGAGGAAGCGAAGGCGGCCATCGACGTCTGCCGCACGGCGGGCATCCAGGTGAAAATGATCACCGGAGACCACAAGATCACCGCAAGCGCCATCGGCGCCCAGCTCGGCATCGAAACCGACCGGACCGTAGAGGGTCGTGAGATCAATGAAATGAGCGACGAGCAGCTCCGCGAATGTGTCAAGACCACCAATGTTTTCGCCCGCGTGTCTCCGGAGCATAAGGTACGTCTGGTGGATGCGGTGCGTGCCAACGGCAATATCGCCGCCATGACCGGCGACGGCGTCAACGACGCGCCCTCCCTGAAGCATGCCGACATCGGCGTCGCCATGGGAATCACCGGAACCGACGTTTCCAAGGAAGCGGCCGACATGATCCTGACCGACGATAATTTCGCCAGCATCGTGCGCGCCGTCGCGGAGGGCCGTACCATTTACGCCAACATCCGCAAGGTGGTGGGCTTCCTGCTCTCCTGCAACATCGGCGAGATCCTGGTCATTTTCCTGGCAATGCTCACCAACCTGCCCACGCCCCTTGTCGCCATCCAGCTTCTTTCCATCAACCTGATCACGGACGCCTTCCCGGCATTCGCGCTTGGCATGGAAAAGGAGGAGCCCGGCACCATGAGCAGAAAGCCCCGCGATCCCGCGGAGCCCATTGTGGATAAGAAGATGACGGCGGCCGTCCTGATCCAGAGCGTCGCTCTGGCGCTCGGCACCCTCGGCTCCTTCGTATACGGGCTGTATATGCACGATTCCCTGGACGTTGCGAGGAGTGCCTGCTTCCTCACCCTTGTTCTGGGCGAGTTGCTGCGCGCCTATTCCGCCCGTTCCGAATCCACCTCCGTCTTTAAGATGAAGGTATTTGAAAACAGCTACCTGAACAAATGCGTGCTGGTATCCGTGCTGTTCATGATCGCCAGCATCTACGTGCCCTTCCTGAATCCGGTATTCAGCACCGTTGCGCTCTCCTTCGACGAGCTCATCGTGGCGCTGCTGCTGGCTTTCCTCCCGATGCTCGGCGGGGAAGCTGCAAAGCTGGTCACGAAGCGCATGTAAGGACGCCGCGCCTGTGGGCCGCTCCGGCTTTTAAGCAATTTATGACGAGTGCATAAGACAGGCGGGAGGTTCTTCCCTGAGGGGAAGCCTCCCGCCTGTTTTGTCTGTTGCGGGCCTGCCGTTTACTGACAGAAATATTGTATTGTTCATCCCTGCTCTGCGCGGACTTTTTTATTCAGAAAGAAAAGACAGATCAGGGCGGTAAGGATATATCCCGCCCCTCCGAGGATCCCCGTAAGATCAGGGCCGATAAACGGATCCGCGGGCCTTGCCATAAACAGATCGGACGGCTTCCAGAGATCGATCCCGTTGAAAGCCGCATGAAACAGGACTGCAGGCCAGATGGATTTTGTTTTGAAAAACAGGAATGCCTGAATGCTTCCGATCACCAGGCACAGGACGATCATGGCGGCGACTCCCAGGACCGGATGCTCTATTCCATAATTGTAGCCGGCCGCAATAAAGGGCGCGTGCCATATTCCCCACACGGTGCCTGTCAGCAAAGCGGCTGAAGCGGGGGAATACCTGGCCGCCAGCTTTGGAAGCAGATAACCTCTCCAGGCAAACTCCTCTCCGAGGCACTGCAGGATTCCCATGACAGGATTAAACAGGACGGCAAGGGGAATGACCTGAAGCAGGGCAGAAAGATACTCCTCCTTTGTAGAGACGCCTAAAAGCACTGCGTAATTGGAATCCAGGAACGCGACATCCCCGGGGAAAACACAAAAATACAGGGCCGCTCCCGCATAGGCGATCGCCGGCGTCGCCAGCCATGCGCCAATGTACCAGCGAACATTGTGACAGAAATGAGGAAGCAGATAGAGATTTTTTGTTCCTTCATGGGTGATGAGCCTCGTCAGGATAACGCTGGTCGCGGGCGTGAACATGCACACCGTCAGAACGGCGCTGCTTCTGCTCCGGAAATAGCATACGCTCAGAACGGCGACGAAAGCGGCGGCCAGACCGCCGAAGATGAGCAGCCGTTTCTTTTCTATCGCTTCCATTTTATTTTCCTCCCTGTCCGAAATTTTATGTTCTGAGGAATAGAATACTCTCCCGGCGTTAAAAAGACAAGCCCCTTTAAACCTTCCCGGCAATCTGTTATAATTTTTTCACGACCAATGATCCCGTCTCTCCGGGGTGCAGATATAGAAAAAAGGAGAACGCTATGGCATATCAATCCTTTCCGATCGGCATCGACGATTTTGAAAAACTGATTTCCAACGGCTGCTATTATGTGGATAAAACCCTGCTCATCAGGGAGCTTCTGGAAAAGCGGGGGGAGGTAAACCTGTTCGTCCGGCCCCGGCGCTTTGGCAAAACGCTGAATCTGAGTATGCTCCGGTATTTTTTTGAGGATACGGGCTCAGAAGCAAAAAACGCATGTCGCAGACAGCTCTTTACCGGCCTTCAGATCATGAACGCCGGAGGCTCTTTTCTTTCCCACATGAATGCCTACCCGGTGATACAGCTTTCCCTGAAATCCGCAAGGCAGCCGGAATGGGAGCTCTCCTACGGCGCCTTAAAGGCCGCTCTTGAGGATGAATTTCAAAGGCACCTCGATATTCTCCCCGGCATTTCGGTGGAAGCTGACCGGGACCGCTTCCGGCGTCTTGTGGAACGCTGCGGCACGGATCAAGATTATTACTCCGCCCTGTTTTTCCTTTCCCGGATGCTTCAGAACCATTATGGGAAGCCTGCGATCATCCTGATCGACGAATATGATGTTCCTCTGGAAAACGCCTATTTCGGCGGTTTTTATCAGAAAATGGCAGACTTTATCCGTTCTCTGTTCGAATCCGCCCTGAAATCGAACCCCGCTCTGCATTTTGCGGTCATCACGGGCTGTCTGCGTATTACAAAGGAATCCATTTTTACAGGTCTAAACAACCTGAAGGTGAATTCCATTCTCAGCGAAAATTATGGGGAGTACTTCGGTTTTACCCCTTCCGAGGTGGATCGACTCGCGGAGGATTATGACCGAATCGCGGCGCTGCCGGTCATCCGTGACTGGTATGACGGCTACCTGTTTGGAAACAGGGAGGTCTATAATCCCTGGAGCGTCCTGAACTACATGGACGCCCTGTCCTCCAATCCGCAGGCGCTTCCCGCCCCCTACTGGTCCAATACCAGCAGCAACCAGATCGTCCGGGAGCTGATCGAGCAGGCCGACCTGAACGTCCGGGAGGAAATCGAGCTGCTGATCACCGGTTCCACGATTGAAAAGCCGGTGCATGAAGAGATCACCTATGAGGATATTCATGACAGTCAGGATAATCTGTGGAATTTTCTGCTTTTTACCGGCTACCTGAAGCAGGTTTCCCGCCGCCTTGACTGGGATACGCAGTACTGCCGCCTTGCTATCCCCAACAGGGAGGTTCTTCATATTTTCAGAAGCACCGTGACCGGCTGGTTTTCCTCTCATCTGAAAAAACAGGATCTCAGCCCTCTCTTTCACGCGTTGGAAACGTCGGACACCCGTCGGATATCCGCCGAGCTCTCCCGGTTGCTCCAGGAGTCCATCAGCTTCTATGATTACGCGGAAAATTATTACCACGGTTTTCTGGCGGGCGTTCTGCAGAATATGCCCGGCTACCGCATTCTGTCCAACAGAGAGGCAGGTGAGGGCAGACCGGATCTGATCCTGAAAACGCCGGGGCTGAAGGGCCGGGCCATTCTCATTGAAATAAAAATTGCCGGAAGCTACCGCGAGATGGACGCCCGCTGTGATGCGGCATTGCTTCAGATTCAGAAGCAGCGCTATGCGGACACTCTGCACAGGGAAGGCTATGAGGAGGTTTTGTCCTATGGGATATGCTTTTATCGAAAGGACTGCGAGGTAAAAATGCTCTCCTGAGCCTTTCCCGGAAGTCCGCCGCAAGCCGGCTGCCGAAAGGAGAATCTTATCATGAAACCAATTTCCATCCAGAATGCCTGGGAGAAAAACCTGAAGCACATATCCCTCGATATCCCCCGGAACAGCCTGACCGTGTTCACCGGTCTGTCCGGTTCCGGCAAATCCACGCTTCTGATCGACGTGCTCTACATGGAATGCCAGAGGCAGTATCTGGAGGCCATGTCCTTTCAGGGGATCGCAAAGCCCGCGGTGGAGCGCGTTTCAAACGCCTCTCCCGCCGTCGTGATCACCCAGACCGACCAGAACCGCAATCCCCGCTCCACGGTGGGCACGGTAACGGACCTCTATACCGGACTCCGCATGCTTTTTGAAAAGCTGGGCGTGCGGGCCTGCCCTCACTGCGGCAGAACGATCTCCGCGGCGGACTGCCGGGAGGAGGTGGTTTCCTCCCTCCGCCCCGGCCATGCCGGAAAGGAATTTTCTGTTTTTCAGTATTGCAGGGAATGCGGGGAAAAAATGAAAAAGCTCACCGCCACCGATTTTTCCTTTAATACAAAAGAAGGGGCCTGCCCGGACTGCGCGGGGATGGGAGAGATTTTAACCGTCAACCGGAAAAAGGCCGTGGACGAAGCCCTCTCTCTGGAGGACGGGGCCGTGCGCTTTTGGGAGACAAAATACGGCGCGTACCAGACCGAAGCCTTTTATGCCGCCTGCCGGTATTACGGCTTTCCCGCGCCCGCCTCCCTTCCCGTCTGCCGCTATGAGCCGCTGCAGAAGGCCCTCCTGTACGACGGCGTTTCCGCCCCGGAGATCCTGCGGGCCTTCCCGGGAAAAAAGCCTCCGAAAACGGTGTCCTCCGGCCGCTTTGAGGGAATCTGCGCCATCCTCAGGCACAGACTGGACAACAGGGGAGAAAAACGGGGCGAGCTGGAAGGCTATTTTCAGCCCTCTCTCTGTCCTTCCTGCGGGGGGGAAAGGCTCCGGCCCGACAGCCGACAGGTGACGGTAAACGGAGTGAGGCTGCCTCAGCTCAACGAACTTTCCCTGGACGCCCTGGCGGATTGGGTGAGCGCCCTTGACGCTTCTCTCTCTGAAGGCCATCGCAGGCTGGTTCAGGATTATCTGACGGACCTTTCCACCAAGCTTTCCCGCATCCGCAGGTTGGGGCTTGGCTATCTGACCTGCAGCCGGGCGGTTCCCACCCTGTCCGGCGGCGAGCTTCAGCGGCTGAAGCTTTCCGCGGCGCTGGCCTCGGAGCTGACCGGCATGATCTACATTCTGGACGAGCCGACGGCGGGACTGCATCCCCGGGATACGGAAGGTCTCACCGCTCTCCTGCGCCGTCTGCGCGATCTGGGAAATACGGTCCTGGTCATCGAACACGATCCCGACGTGATGCGCGCCGCCGACCATATCGTGGACGTCGGCCCCGGCTCCGGCCGCCTGGGCGGCCAGATTGTAGCCTCCGGTACTCTGCAGGAGCTTCTCTCCCATCCCGACTCCGTGACGGGGAAATATCTGTCCGCCGCCCATCCGATGAAAACGGCCTGTCGGCCCGGCGACGGCGGCCAGATTCGGATCCGCGGCGCCTGCCTGCACAATCTGAAAAGCCTGAACGCGGATTTTCCCACCGGCTGCCTGAACGTGGTCACCGGCCCCTCCGGGTCAGGCAAATCCACGCTGATCTTCTCCCTGCTTGCCGGCGGGGTTCAGGAGGATGCGGGAGGCGTCCTCCTGCAGCCGCCCCGGAATGCGGTTCAGGGCTGCGAAGCCTTTTCCCGCATCGTTTCCGTCCGTCAGGCCTCTGCCCACCGCATGAAGCGCTCCGGCGTCGCTACCTTTACGGAGCTGTATACTCCCATCCGGAAGCTTTTTTCCGAATACGGGGAAAGCCTTCCCCTCCTTCGCGGCACTCATGCAAAGTCCGGCCTTCCCGCCGCCGCTCCCGCAAAGGCTTCCAGGATCAGCGCCGGGGATTTTTCCTTCAACAGGCCCGGCGGCAGGTGCGAGGTCTGCGAGGGCATGGGAACCGTCCGAAATCATCTCGTTTTCTTCGCGGACAGCGAGGTGACCTGCCCCGCCTGCCAGGGAAGGCGTTTTCGGGAAGAGGTGCTTGCCGTCCGCTACCGCGGCTTTTCCATTTCGGAGGTGCTGGAGCTTTCTGTGGATGAGGCGGCGGATGTGTTTGCGCCCTCCGACGGCCCTGCGCAGGAAATCCGCCTGCTGAAGGATGCCGCTCACATCCTCCGGCTGCTTCAGGATGTGGGCCTGGGCTATCTCACGTTGGGCCAGTCCCTCACCACCCTTTCGGAGGGGGAATGCCAGCGCCTGAAGCTGGCAAGAGAGCTTCTGAAGGCTCCCGGCACAAAGAGCCTGTACCTTCTGGACGAGCCCACCAGAGGGCTGCATCCGCAGGATGTGGAGCATTTTCTCATCCTGCTTGACCGGCTGGTGGATGCGGGAAACACCGTCATCGTGGTGGAGCACAATCCGCAGCTCATCCGGGCCGCCGACCACATTCTTGACCTCGGGCCGGAGGGCGGGGAGGCGGGCGGCCGGGTCGTGTTTTGCGGCACCCCGGCTGAAATGCTCGCCCACGGAACAGGCGCAACGGCGGACTGTCTGCGGGATGCACAAAAGGAGCAACAGGATGCGCAAAAGGAGCAGCAGGATGCTGCGACATTCAGCCTTGCGCGGCAGGCTTAAGATGTGCGGTCAGGCACATTTTTCAATCCTCCTCACACCCTCATCGCGACCTTGACCACATGATCCCGTTTGTTTTCAAACAGATCATAAGCCTCCATGATATGCTCCAGATCGGTCCTGTGGGTGATCAGACAGCGGGCGTCCAGCTTCCTCTGCGCGATCAGCTCCATGATCTTTCCGCAGCTGGAAGCGTCCACGCCTCCGGTCTTGAAGATCAGGTTCTTTCCGTACATGTCCGGAAGGGGAAGGATCTGGGGCTCCTCGTACATGGCGATGACGGCCGCCACCGCGTTGGGCCGGGCGATCCTCCAGGCCATCCGGAAGGTATCCCTTCCGCCCGCGGCCTCCAGAACGGCGTCCGCTCCCCGGCCTTCGGTCAGGGCGCGCACCTCCCTTTCCACGTCGTCCCGCAGCGGGTTGAGGGTCACATCCGCAAGGCCCTCCCGTTTTGCCAGCTCCAAGCGGCTGTCGTCCACGTCGATGGCGATGATGCGTCCCGGCTGATACAGCCTGGCGCACATCATGCAGCACAGGCCCGTCGGCCCGGCTCCGATCACCGCCGCCGTATCTCCCGGACAGATCTCAGCGAGGGATGCGCCCCAGTAGCCCGTGGACAGCAGATCGCCTGTAAACAGAGCCGCCTCGTCCGAAACGCCGTCCGGGATCAGGGTCAGACCGTTGTCCGCAAAGGGCACGCGCACGTACTCCGCCTGCCCTCCGTCGATCCTGCAGCCCAGCGCCCATCCTCCGTTTGCATCGGTGCAGTTATTCACATAGCCCCTTTTGCAGAAAAAGCATTGTCCACAAAAGGTTTCCACGTTGACCGCGACCCGGTCTCCCTTTCGGAAGTGTCTGACACCTTCTCCGATCTGCTCCACCACGCCCACAAATTCATGGCCCAGAACAGTTCCCGGTACCGCCCTTGGCACCGCTCCATGTTTGATATGGATATCGCTGGAACAGATGCTGGTCAGTGTTACCCGGATGATGGCGTCCGTCGCCTCCTGCAGAACAGGGACTGGACGCTCCTTAAGCGCCAGCCTGCCCTTTCCTTCATATACAACCGCTTTCATGCCGCCCTTCCTTTCCGACTGCTCATACTTTTTTGTTTTCTGCGACGTTTCCGGCAGAAAGCCGCTTCGCCATGAAAATATCAGGCTTTCCCGGCCCGTTCACATCCGGTAGCACACCCACGATCCGGTAGCCGCATTTCTGATAAAAAGAAAAGGGATGGCCGCTGTAGTTTCGGATCTCCTTTATTTTTTCCAGCGTATCCTGAAACAGATCCCCCTCTGAAAGGCTGGTGGCCCCGTCCTCATCGTCCGTTCCCAGGTACAGAACCAGCGCCCCGGCTTTCGCCGCCTCCCTTTCGATCCGGCTTACCAGCAGGCTCCCCAGCCCCATATCCCGCAATCCTTCCGCCACAGCCAGGGGATGCAGCTCCCAGCCAAAGGGATACTGAGGGAGGGCTCCCACGAAGCCGGCCGTCTCTCCGTTTCTGCGGATGGCGACAAGAATGCCCGATTCCAGGATTCCGCCGATGGTCCGGTCTGCCTCCTCCCTGTTGTTCCAGGCATGGGCAAAGCTGTTCATCAAAATCCGCGTGCAGGCCTCGATATCCCTCTTCGCTCTGCGCTTCTCCTGCTTTTTGCTCTGTTCTTCACCCTGCGCCCCGTTTTCCTTCGCACTCAGGCGGACAAGCTCCAGCGTCTCCTCCCGTTCCATCACATAGTTGGTGAGAAGGATGCCGTGACGCTCCACCTGCTGCTCCTTTTTCACCACGTACCCTCTCTTTTCAAAAAAGGGGCGGGCGGTTATGGACGCATGGGTGGTGAAAAGAAGCTCCGCCCGCTCCTCTCTGGGCTGTTCCTTTCCAGTCTGCTCCTTTCCAGACTGTTCCTTCCCGGTCTGGCCTTCCGCGTCTCCCCTTTTCCGAAAAACAGCACTTTCCCGCACATGCCGCTCCAGCCGGTCACAGAGCGCGGCAGCAATCCCTTTTTTCTGGAAATCTTTGTGCACGTACAGCCGGTCCAGATAGCCGGATGGATCCATGTCGCCAAAGCCCACGATCCTTCCCGTCTTTTCGGTTTCTCCGGCTTCCCAGGCCACCAGGGTATCGTGCTCCAGGAAGGATGCGTTCCACCGCTCCGGGTCCACGTGCCCGTCCGCCCATGCATCAAGCTGTTCTGCAGTATAATCCGCCGCGTTGACCGTATGGACGGTATCATAAAACAGCCGGGCCATCTCCGCGCAGTCCTGCGGACGATATTTTCTGATCTCCAGGTTCTTTTCTTTTGGGTTCATTTTTTCCCTCCATTTCCCTGCGCCGTCCCCGCCGCCCGGTACACGCTGCAGTCGTCCGCCCGGTTCATGAAGCCGTATTCGATCAGAGCGCGGCGGATGGACGGGTAGTCCGCCTCATAGATCTCTTTCAGGATCCGGTTCACTTCCTTTTCCGTATAATCCCGTCCCGCCTCAAACCGCTTCATGATCTCGCGCAGAATGATGATCTTCTTCTTTTCTCTTGCAGGGATCTGCTTCAGCGTTCCGTCCTCCTTCATATAGGTTTTCAGCGTTTTCTCCCGCTCCTGCTGTGTGATGCCGTAGCGGTCGTCCACGCAGGCGGCCGCAGGATGCACCTCCTCCAGTCTTCCCTGATCCGTATTCATAAGCCATTCTTCGGCACGAACCTGTTTCGTGCTCTCCTCCTTCAATTTGTGTCCCAGCGCCCGCATCAGCGCCAGAAAAATCTTCGCCTGCTTCTCCTTTTCCCGCAGCTTAAAACGGTGGTTCCGTACCGTGGATGGGGTGATTCCCATTTCCGCAGCGATCTGCCGGTCGGTGCCGCCTTCCGAAAGAAGCCGGAGCAGCCTCATCTGAATCTCCGAAACGCCTGCGCCCGCCGGATTCCCGGACAGCAGCCAGTCCGCAGGCGACCCGTGGGCTGCTCTCACATGCGCCCGTACCGCGCCGGAGGCCTCATACAGGCTGTCCTCCTCCTGAAAGATCTTTCCCTTTTCATACTCCTTCCCGCAGAAAACACAGCGGTATACCGCCTCTTCCTCCGCGTATCCCGCCGCAATTTCCTCTATCTCGTAATCCCATAAAGCTTTTTCTGTTTCCATCTTTCTCTGTTCCTCCCTTCCTTTTAATCAGAATACCATCTTATTTCACATTTGTCTATATATTTGCAAACTTTTATATAAAACGTTTGCTTTCATTAAACAAAATTACATTATCAAGAAAAAAGATGGCTGCCCCGGCCGACGTATGATATACTTTTATGCAGTACCATCAGAATACGGAGGGAGGCAGATATGGCGCTTTTTTATCTGGTCAGACATGGAAAAACTGATTATTCCGAGCGGAATCAGAAAATCTATCAGGGCTTTGGGGTCAATCTGTCCCCTTTGAGCGCGGAGGGCGTCATAGAAATCCGGAATACCGCCAGGGATGAGCGGCTGCGCGGCGCAGACCTGATCTTATCCTCGCCTTATACCAGGGCGGTGCAGACGGCGGCCATCCTTTCCAGGGAGCTTCAGGCAGATCTGATCATTGAAACGGATCTGCATGAATGGATGGCAAATAAACACTACGTTTATGAGGATGATGAAAGAGCGGAAAAGAATTACCGGGAATTTGCCGAAAACAACGGCGTATACCCCGCCGGTCAGGATCCGGATTGGGAGGATACGGCGGCAATACGCAGAAGAGTCCTTCCTGTCCTTGATAAGTACAGGCACCATGCCAAAGTGATCGTCGCCTGCCACGGAATGCTGATACAGTCTCTCTGCGGCTGTCATCCTCAAAATGGCGAGATCGTGGAATTTGAATACTAACTCGCTTCCGGGAGCATAATCCGGAACCCGCGTACCATGATTCGCTGTCAATCCATTAAAAAAGGAGAAAACTGAATGAAGCTTGAAAAAAACTGTGCCCTGCTGGTCATTGATATCCAGCAGGAGGATTTTGTGGGAATGAACGAAAGCAATATGGCAGATCCCGCCTGGGAGTGCATCCGCAACGGCCGGAGGGTTCTGGATGTTTTCCGCCGCAGGAAGCTTCCGGTGATCCAGATCAAGGAAGTCCACCGGCCTGATATGGTGGATTTCGGCCGGGAGCTGGACGGCTCCGAAGGGATTCACTGTCTGGAGGATTCGCCGCTCACCGATTACGCCCGGCTCACCTATCCGATCGAGGGGGAATATCTGATCTCCAAACGAAGGTACAGCGCCTTTTTCGGAACGGACCTGGAAATCCTCTTAAAGGGGCTGCATGTGGATACCCTGTATCTGATCGGCGGGCTGACGGACGTGTGCGTTCATTATACGGCCGTCGATGCCCACCAGCATGACTATCATTTCCATGTGGTGACGGATGCGGTGGCCGGTTCCAGCCCGGAGGCGCACCGCTATGCGCTGCAGGCCATGCAGTATCTGCAGCGGGAGGCTCTGGTGACCACGGAGGAGATCGAAGCGGCACAGGAAATCGGCAGCCGGATGGTAGCTACTCATAAAACAGTATTAACTAACAAACTGAACTAGGGTAGCTGCCGTACAGGGTGTATAAAAGAGCAAGTGAGAAAGCCGAGTGCCTATCACTTGCTCTTTCCATTTTGTTACGCAGTAGAGTCCCGTTTTCGAGAGAAAAGGTATAAAACCCTTGCCCTTGATGTTTTCGCGTCTGTAAGCCGCCTAAATCAAGGCTATTTCACCCTCTATTGCATAACATTACTATGGCAATTCATGTAGCTGTTTACACAAAACAAAATCTATATGCGCTTCCGGGGTTTCACTTAGATAAAGATACCACACCAAACCCACGCAGACTTTTGCTCAACCGATACAGCCGGAGGGCTGGATAACAAGAAAAGGGGTAGCGTACCGCTTTTTCTTGTGGGGGTTTCCAAAGGGGATGCCCCTTTGGCACACGACTTTGCAGCGCAAAGTGTAGTGTGTTATACCTGCTGTCAC
Source organism: Candidatus Eisenbergiella merdavium (assembly GCA_019119595.1). GTDB lineage: Bacteria > Bacillota > Clostridia > Lachnospirales > Lachnospiraceae > Eisenbergiella > Eisenbergiella merdavium. The sequence goes on from DWWS01000065.1 coordinate 39,513, forward strand.
GGCTGGTGGGTAAAATGAGGGTTTCGCCGGATGGAAACACTCACTTTGCCCGGCAGGAAAACGGACAGGTTTTTGCGGATGGGGGGTGAGCAAAAAGCTGGGCGGTTTCAGGAGTGGCAGCAGGTATACTCCTCGTTTATACTTTTTTCTTTTTTGATACAGCAGATTTCTTTACCTTTTTCTGCGAATTAAGCCGTACAATAGTTTCCCAATCGATTTCACCATTTGATTTACAATATTTGAGCGAGAAGTCAATTGTCATTCTGTTAATTAACTTTGCATACTCGTTTTGAAACGCCTCATTTTTCTGTTTTGCTTTATGCCCAAGAGGTTCGATTATCTCTAAGTAAAAGTCCTCGTCCCCACTAATGAAAGCCCAAAATTCTTGTCCGCAATACTTGAAGTAATCTCCTTTGTCTGGCTTTGTATCTCGTCCATAGCAACAACCATTGATAGCAACAACATTAATGCCAGATTTTTGTGTGCGTAATGTTTTCTTAGCTTTTTTAAAATCCTCTTTCATTGCGGATAAAGAACTTTTATTACTCCATTTGGGGCCGGATTTAATTGCAATAATGTAGCGGGTATTGCCTTCTTCGATTTCTAAATCCACCCCTGGAATTCCTGATTTATATCCAGAACGGGTCTTACCACAAACAAAAATCGCAAGTTTCTCTAAGAATTCCCCAAAAATTGTTTCTTCTTGCGATGAAAGAAAAGCATCTAACAAGACACGAATCAATTCTTCACAAGTTTGGATATTTTTTGCCTTGAAAAGATATGGATTCTTCTTTTTCAATATCTCCTCAAGTTTTACCTTCTTCAAAGCGTTCAATCTTGCATCATGAAATTCGGCAATATGTTCGTTGATGAATTTTGTAAGTTCATGTTGATCTACTGATTGTATTCTTGTCATCTGATTACCTGCTTTCCAATTTAATCTCCTGAATTAAATTCCACGAGTTTCTCCCAATCGATACTACCATCGTCAAAGCAGAATTCTTGGGTAAACTCGCGGACGAGCCGGTTAGCCGCTTTCTGGTAAGAGGCATCGAATTCCTCTACATACTTTTCCGGCAGCTTATCCATGAAGCGGATTAGTTTTATGTAGAATTCTTCATCGCCAGTCAATTCTGTCCAGAAATCCTTGCCTGCCAATTCCATATAGAATTTGGGAAGCCCACGGCTGGATGTTTTCTTTTTTCCGTAGCCATAGCCTACAATCGGGACAAAGCGTTTCTTTGCCTGCTGTGCCAGCTTGCTTGCCGCCATAAAATTCTGCTCCTGTTTCTTGCGGCTGTCTGCATTGAACACACTTGTGCCAGATTTTACAGCAATAGCATAGATAGTGTTGTCCCGCTCTACCATAATGTCAACGCCTTCTGCCAATGCCTTTTGTCCTTGTGCAGCAGCAGTAGCAATAGGTTCAAAGAAAACATTTCCAAATATTGTTTCCTCAGACGAGGATACAAAGGCAGCAAGGATTGCATCAATAATCTGTGCGGCCCCATTCATAGCCTTCGCCCGAAACAGGTACGGGTTCTTTCGCTTCATAACCTTTTTGATGTTGAGCATGTCAATATTGCTAATTAAGTTAGTGTAAAAATTATCCAATGCAGTTGCAATCGCTTTTACGATGGCTTCTTCGTTGTAGCTATTATTTATGGGCATAACAGCTTCCTCCTATTTCTATGGCTTGTTTTAACTTTTGATGGATGTCCGTTCCCCTGAACCGCTTTGTGCGGATTTCAGCGGACTGATCTGCAACGGAAAGCACCGCTTTACCAAGTGCCAATGCCAGCCCTACAGGGACAGCGTTGCCGATTTGACGGTACTTGGCTGCACTTGTCCCCATGAACTTCCAATCATCGGGGAATTGCTGGATACGGGCATATTCCCTGATGCTCAAGGGACGATCTTGGGTTGGGTGGCACATCATCGTTGCTTTTTGTACCGGGGAGGTCACCAATGTCGGGGATGGCTGGCTATAAGACAGCCGCCGGTAGAAGCCGACTTTCCCGCCGCCAGAGCCATAAGCGCCGCCCATGGCCTCTTTCCGCACATCTTCTGGCAGGTCACGCCAATTCCCGCCCTCCGGGACAAGACGGAGGTATGCAAGACGGTCTTTGCTGAATGCAGCACACTCCCCGCAGTCATGCTCTAAATCCTTGATAGTGTCCCGCAAAGTACACCAGCGGTATTGCAGGTCTTGGTGCATCTGGAAGTGGGTCGGGAAGGGCAGGAAAATATCCTCGTTGTCCCGGCTCCCAATCAAGACGAACCTTTCCCGGAATTGGGGAACACCGTAATTGACTGCATCCAGCAGGCCGTACACGGTTTTATAGCCAAGCTTCCCAAACTCGGAAAGGATAACATCCAATACCGTCCCCAACTGCTGCTCCGGGTCGTTTTTATCCCGTTCTGCCAGCGGGATATGCTTTAACGGGGCAGACATGATCCCTTTGACATTTTCCATGATGAAAAAACGGGGGCGGATGTAATCGATCATGCGGATAAAGTCCATGAACAGGCTGCCCCTCGGGTCATTGATCCCCAATCGCTTACCAGCGGTTGAAAACGGCTGGCACGGTGGGCCGCCACAAATAAGGAAAGGCTCCCCCTGCGATAGCCCGGTCTGTTCCAGAAAATCCGCTTCATCAATTTCGCGGATGTCCCCGCCCAGCACCTTATGCCCGTTTGCACGCATGGTAGCAACGCAGGCAGGATCAAAGTCCTGCCCGATTACAATATTTAAGCCAGCTTTTGCAAGGCCAATATCAAGCCCCATCGCCCCGGAAAACAGGGAAATCACATCCCGGTTTGAAGCGTTATCTTTGAAATGCAGTAAATCCATAATGCCCTCCTGTCAAACCTTTTCGCCATCCGGAAGGACAAAATGGCGTTCAAAAGAACACCCTGCTACTTCCGCCAGATATTCCAAGTCAGAGATTGTAAAGCTCTCCCGTTTCATTTTTGAGTTGAAGTTCTGCGGTGTAGTCCCCATCCGCCTTGCAAGTTCCGCAACGCTGATATTGGAACGCACACACAGTACTTTGATCTGTTCTGATATGGTCATAAGGGTACTCCTTGTAAATTGTCAATTTATAAGTTAAAGATATAAAAATATTATTTTATATCTTCAACTTAGTCCCTCGTGTCCTCTATCATACCATCAAACTGCATCATCTGCAACTCGAAAATCAAATCTTCGACAGCTTCCACACATTCCACTGTCCGTTTTTGTATCTCCTGCCCCCAAAAGTGCATGGGCACCCAATCCATTGCAATCAGTTTGAAGTCATTCTCACGGTCACGGGCCATATTGCGCTCAATCTTTTTGATCCAATACTCCCGGTTGTGCCCCAGCTTTTGTTTCTTGATCTCCCAATTATAGCCGTGGAAAAACTCACTATCACAAAAGATAGCAATCCTGTATTTGGTTATCGCTATATCCGGGGTGCCCGGCAACTTTTTATAGTTCTTCCGGTATCGGATGCCCTTATGCCAGAGGGCTTTCCGCAATAGTACCTCTATGCTGGTATCTTTCCCCTTGATATGGCTCATTGCCCGGCTCCGCTGCTCCGGGGTCATTACATCGCTCATGGTTCTTCCTCATTTTGTGTACCGCCCGCCTGTTTCATCATCTTCTTCGCCAACTGCCGGAACTGCTCTGCCGTTTCCTCGTCCATCGGGACGAGCTTCCCAAGCTGGCCGGCAATCATACCAGCAACATCATCCATTGTCACCGGCTCCTGTTGTTGCTCCGCCAGCGTGTCCCTCATGGTTTGGAGCATCGCAGCGGTGGCGACTTCTCCCGGTTGTTCGCCGCTACCCATATCTTTCTTAATATCCCGCAGGATAGCAAGAAATACATTTTTGATTTTCTCAAGCTCCGCCTCATGTTCCCCCAACTTTTGGGCATTCAAAAACTGTAAATCCTGCTTTGCTGCCGCCCGGTGTTCCGGGTGTTCTTTCATCAGGTCGGACAGGGAAGCCGTTGCCATCTCGATAAGCTGGTTGCGCGCCATAATCCCCCTCGCCGCCGTATCTTGGAAGTAAATCCGGATCAGATGGATTAACCGGGGGAAACTCTTGTGTTCCAGCAGGTGGTTGAGGATTTCCACATCAACCGTGCCTGTCACAAGCCCTTTGACCGCCTCGTTCGACAGGCCCAATTCAGAAATATCGTAGCTTTTGGGGACGCTGACAGGGGTAAGGCCCAGGATATAATCCGTAGATGTTTTCAATTCCTTTGCCAGCTTTATCAGATAATCGCTGCTGATGGTTTTAAGATTGCCGTTTTCAATGCGGGTAATCTGGGATGCGTCGATCCCTGTTTTCTGGCTCAATTCTTTCTTTGTCATCCCCAGATTCGTCCGCAAATCGCCAATCCGGTCGCCTGGATGCCCGTCAAGCTGCTTTGCCGCCATATTTCCCCCTCCTTGCCTGTATTTCTTTCAGTTTACCATACTGTACCGCATTTAGGAATAGCGATAATTGCAGATTTACAATTTCAAAGGTCTACACGATGGCATAAATGCAATTCCCGCAGAAAAACGGGAATTGCATTTTTTCATGATAAACTGATCTCACAACCGGTTGAATACAACAAGAAACGAGGGATCAGCATCCATTCTATCAAAACTTTGCCGCCGCTGGAACGCAGGCCGGACGGTTCTCTTTACCGCATGACACCGGCGCAGAGGAAACAGGCGGCCAAGAGAATATGAAAAAGCCGATAACCGCATTTCATCTTGCGTGTTATCGGCTCTGCGTCTGTGCGTCTGGCTCTTTGATAACTGTCGCATTGAGTTGTTTTACACAAATTAGGGTTTCTTTTTTACATTTCGGACAAAACAGCGGAAAGTTTTTTAGTTCTGTGTTTGCGCCGGATTTTCAACCTTGTTTTATTTCCACAAACAGGGCAGTATATCCATTCTGATTTATCCATTCACACCACCTCGATTGCCTATTTGAAAAATTGTCCGACAAAGTCCATATCATTTAATTTGTTCTGTACTTCCTCGCTCCATTTTTCCTGTTTCAGCAGATTTGACAACGGAGTACCAAAGACGTCTTCAATCTGCTCTCGGGTAAAAGAATAGCTATCGCCGGAAAAGTTATAGGTGATCCCCGACAGGTTATCAATCGCCGCCATAGCCGCAACAGAGTTATAAACTAAATCGCGCTGCACCTTTTCTTCCCCAATATTCCAAACAGTATCAAGGTAATTGACTGTCAAAATGCAGTCTTCTGAATTGATTTCAAACTTTTTTGAAATATTATTCAGCGGCAAAGCCTCAAACAAACCGCTGATGTTAGATGCATTTCCAATATAAGAAGTCTTGTAATCCTCGACTACGGAAATATCATGTGTCAATGCGTCGGTCTGATTGCGGGCATATTCAGCTTCCTTTGCCCGGTTGGTTGGAATAATCCAAAACTGAATTGCACAAAACAGTACAACAGCGATTGCCAAAAGGCTGATGATAACTTTACTCTTTTTATTCATTTTCCTGCCCCTTTCCGCATTTTTGCAAGATTTTTGAAAAGTTACTGAATGTGATCGGAATCATAATTGTGAGCAACGGCAAATAGAACCGTACAGCAATATTCGCCATTTGATACGGGCCGTTGATATTTAGTGGTCTGCCAAACCAAATATCACTTCCAAATGTCAACGCCGCCATTGTCCCGGCAGCAACAAGGAAAAAGAGAGCCCAGACAATCCATGCATTTTTTTTGCGCCGCTTACTGGCTGTAACGGAGAGAAAAACAAAGCCGCTTGTGTTTTTGTTTTTTCTCCAAAGGCAGGTACAACCGAAAAGGATAACAAGCATAAATCCCATGTAGCTAAATAGTGCATACCCGGTAAAAAGAAGCGGCAGCGAAAATATCCAAAATAGAATACTGTTGAGAAGCAGCGTTTGTGCGCATTCCAAATGATACTTTCCGATGTCGGTTAATTGATTCCCGTCTATCAGATAATCAATCGCGGATAAACTTTCCTTTGCTTTTTCCGTTGCGCTGTTCGCGTCAAGTCCCTGCGCAATCAAATCGTCCCGTTTGGCAAGCATATTGCTCAATATTTCTTCCTTTAAGTCTTTTACTTCCGGCGTTAAGTGTTGGTGCCGAAATAATCCGTCAACATATTCTTTTATCTCAATCATTCGTGCCTACCTCCTTGAAGCAGCATGGTAATAATTCTTTGAGCGTGTAACCATTCTGCAAGGGCTTTTTCATAAGCGGCGGCGCCGCTGTCTGTGATATGATAATATTTCCGCCGTCCCCCTTGCGATTGATCGCCCCAATAACTCACGATGTAGCCTTGCTTTTCAAGACGCTTTAGGCTTGTATATAATGACGGCTCTTTTAGCTCGTATTCGTTGTTGCTGTTTACAGATACAGCTTTCATAATCTCGTAGCCATAGTTGTCGCCATCTTTCAATATTTTAAGAATAATGGTGTCAATATGGCCGCGAATTAAATCGCTGTTGATATTCTGTTCCGGCATCTGCTTCACCTCCACACTCATCATAACCAAAATTACTATGTGTGTCAATGTACTATGGCAGAAATAAAAATATTGATTACGGTCAAAAAATTTTATAAAAAACTTTTCCTATGACTTAACACGGACAAAGGGCGAAAAATTCCAATATCAAAAATAAGCAAGAGATTGATTTCAGATTTACTTTTTACTATAATAGTCTAAAAGGGGACTATATGATGAAAGAATTGAACAGACCGAAAAACTTAAAACGCTTCTATCTTGCATGGCAGAGATTAAACCATGTCTATGAGGAGTATGCAAAGGAACACGATTTGACTTATATTTCCATGTTTGTCTTACAGTTGATTGACGACGGGACGATGCAAAAGGAATTATGCGACACGCTGTATTTTCCAAAACAGACAGTCAACAAAGTAATCCTCTCTTTTGAGAAGAAAGGATATGTAACATTAGTGGAAAATCCAGACGACAAACGCGCCCGTTCTATTATGTTGACGGAAAAGGGACGGGCATTTCAAAGGCAAGTCATTTCCCACATTGAAAAGGCAGAATTAGAAACCTTTGCTTCTTTGACAGAGCCGGAACAGCAGATTATGACAGACCTTTGGGACAAATATACCGCCACCTGTATATCCAAAATCAAAGGGATTTAAGCATTTCAGAATGGAGGAAATCACATGAAAAAATTAGGTTTTGGGCTTATGCGCCTGCCGCTTATAAACGACGATTTTTCACAGCCGGATAAGAAACAGTTATGTGATATGATTGACCTGTTTCTCGAAAAAGGATTTCAATATTTTGATACGGCATGGTTTTATCACAACGGGCAATCAGAAGCCGCCGTGAAAGAGTGCCTTGTAGAGCGTTATCCCCGTTCTGCTTTTCTGCTTGCAGACAAAATGCCCCTTGTCCTTATCCGCAAAGAGAGCGAGTTAGAGGAATATTTCACAACGCAACTTGCGCGGTGTGGTGTTGACTATTTCGACTATTATTTAATTCACGATATGGGCGGCAACCGCCGCAAGGCAGCAGAAGATACCCATGTCTTTGACTTCCTTGCCGAGAAGAAAAAAGCCGGACTTGTAAAGCATATCGGGTTTTCATTCCACGACACCGCCGATGTGTTGGACGGGATTTTGACGGAACACCCGGAAGTCGATTTTGTTCAGATACAACTGAATTATCTTGACTGGGAAAACGATACAATCCAATCCCACAAATGCTATGAAACCGCAAAAAGGCATGGGAAACCCGTTATTGTCATGGAGCCGGTAAAAGGCGGTACGCTTGCCAATATCCCGCAGGAAGCAGAAAATCTGTTCCGCGCCTATCGTCCCGATTTGTCTGTCGCTTCATGGGCAATCCGCTTTGCGGCAAGCCATGAAAATGTGATGTTGGTTTTGAGTGGTATGAACAATCTGGAACAGGTCAAAGATAACCTGTCCTATATGGAAAACTTCACACCGTTTGCCGAGGAAGAATATGCGTTGGTTCAAAAAGCGGCAGATATTATCAATGGCAGTATTGCCATACCTTGTACGGGTTGTGCTTACTGTATCAATAAGTGTCCGAAAAATATTGCCATTCCAAAATATTTTGCCCTCTACAATGCGGATATGCGGGAGCTCACAACAAAGGCGTGGACTGCTCAAACAATGCTGTATAGCCATTTTTCAGAACAGTTTGGAAAAGCAAGCGCCTGTATTGAGTGCGGACAATGTGAACAGATATGTCCGCAGCATCTTCCTATCCGAGAGTGGCTGAAAAAAGTTGCCGCCAGATTTGAAGGGACTTTGTAAAAAAGTTGAGTGAAAGCATAAAAAGTGAATGGGTACTCTGCCCTATCTGCAAGAGTAAAACCCGTTTGAAAATCAGAGAAGATACGGTACTTGAACACTTCCCGCTGTTCTGGATGAGCTGACACCTACTGTCTTAAACGATATGGTAAAGGCGGTATATGTTCACGTCCCGGACAAGTCAAAGGGTTATCGGGAACAGCAGATTGATATTTCCTATGACCTTGTGGGAATACTCCCCGCTACCATGCTGAATGACCTGCAAAAGGTTGAAACGGCATAGCCGAAGCTACACCGTTTCCCAAAAACATTCTTATGCTGTTTTATGAGTGCCGCCCGGATCTGACTGCGTTTTTGTCGTTCCGTTTTCACGGAACACGCAGCGATCCGGCTGTCTTTTTTATCGTCTTATCCTCAGCTCTCAGATCTCGTTCCCGGGAAATTTCGGGATCTGGCTGAAGCCGGCCTGAAGGTCCGCATCGCTGGGAACGTAGTCGGTCATCTGGCCGTTGTTGTATTTTTCGTATGCGACCATATCGAAGTATCCGGTTCCGGTCAGGCCGAACAGGATGGTCTTTTCCTCTCCGGTCTCCTTACACTTGAGCGCCTCGTCGATGGCGACGCGGATGGCGTGGCTGCTCTCCGGAGCGGGCAGGATACCCTCCACTCTTGCGAACTGCTCCGCCGCCTCAAATACCGCGGTCTGCTCCACGCTGCGGGCGGTCATGTAGCCGTCATGATAAAGCTGGGAAAGAACGGAGCTCATGCCGTGGTACCGCAGTCCTCCCGCATGGTTGGGGGAAGGAATGAAATTGCTTCCAAGAGTATACATCTTGGCCAGCGGGCAGACCATTCCGGTATCACAGAAGTCATATACATATTTGCCGCGGGTCAGGCTGGGGCAGGAAGCGGGCTCCACCGCGATGATCTCGTAGTTTCTCTCTCCTCTGAGCATCTCGCCCACAAACGGGGAGATCAGTCCGCCCAGATTGGAACCGCCGCCGGCGCAGCCGATGATCATGTCAGGCACGATGCCGTATTTATCCATGGCGGTCTTGGTTTCCAGACCGATCACCGTCTGATGCAGCAGCACCTGGGAAAGCACGCTGCCCAGCACGTAGCGGTATCCCTCCTGGCTGGTGGCGGCCTCAACGGCCTCGGAGATGGCGCAGCCAAGGCTTCCGCCCGTTCCGGGATGCTCCGCCAGGATCTTTCTTCCCACCGCCGTCGTCTCGGACGGGGAAGGGGTCACCTGCGCGCCGTAGGTGCGCATCACCTCGCGGCGGAAAGGCTTCTGCTCATAGGAAACCTTTACCATATACACCTGGCAGTCCAGACCGAAATACGCGCAGGCCATGGAAAGCGCGGTTCCCCACTGGCCGGCTCCTGTCTCCGTCGTCACGCCCTTCAGCCCCTGCTGTTTGGCATAATAGGCCTGCGCGATGGCGGAATTGAGCTTGTGGCTTCCGCTGGTGTTGTTTCCTTCAAATTTGTAATAGATCTTCGCCGGGGTCTGCAGCTTTTCCTCCAGACAGTAGGCTCTTACCAGCGGAGAGGGGCGGTACATCTTATAAAACTTCCGGATCTCCTCCGGGATATCGATGTATGCGTTGGTATCGTCCAGCTCCTGCTTCACCAGCTCGTCGCAGAATACGCCGCGAAGCTCCTCGAAGGTCATGGGCTGCAGGGTACCCGGATTCAGAAGCGGGGCGGGCTTGTTCTTCATATCCGCCCTCACATTGTACCACTGCTTCGGCATCTCGTTTTCTTCCAGATAGATTTTGTAGGGGATTTCTCTGTTCGCTGCCATATCTTTTCTCCTTTTCATAGATGAAATGGTAACCTGCAGGATGAGGCGGAGTCAGAAAGGAAATTCCTGTCGTAATAAAAAACGCCTCAAACCCTGTTTTCAGGATTTGAGACGGTAATAAGCTTTCGCTATTATCGCGGTACCACTCAAATTGACGGAACGTCCTCTCTTGTCATACTCTGCGTATGCATGCACTATTATGCACGCCGGGCTGATAACGGGTCCGGTCACCCGCCGACGCCTACTTGATTCGGGCCGGCCTCAAAAGTCCATTCGGCAAAAGCTCCTATACCGCATTCCCACCCTCCGCGGCTCTCTGGGATATTCACTGATGCTTACTACTCTTTCTCACAGGTTTGTTTTTTCTGTTGCTAATAAGATATCGCAAAAAGGGCTGTCTGTCAACCTGCTTTTTGAGGAAATTTCACGACGCCTGTCCGTATCTTCCGCTTTTTCCCTCTTTTTATCCGTCAGATCTTACAGCGAGATCACCCTGCCCGCCTCACCCGGAAGGCATTTTTCTCCAAATTCCTCCCGCATCCGCGCGATCGCTTCGATGCCGGTGCAGTGCAGGGGGGATGATCCAGTCAAAACGGCAGGCGCGAAGCCCTTCCACCGTGGCGCGAAGCCTCTCCTGGCCGCAGCCCCTTAAGTGCATTCCGGCAAGCAGCAGCCACAGCCGCTCTCCCGGAAACGCTTCCTTCACCCGCTCCAGGCAGTTCAGGATCCCCGCATGGGCGCAGCCCGCGAATACGGCAAGCCCTTCCGGTGTGCGGATTACCAGAAGCTGCTCGTCCTCCATCTCGTCCCGGATCAGGCCATCGGCCCTTCGTATGAAAAACGATTGGGGAACCGGCTCCTGCGGCAGCCTGCAGCGGATCTTTCCCACCGTAAAAACATCCGGAAAAATTTCCTCCCGCTCTCCGGTCAGGCGCAGGATCCCCTCTTTCGCAAGCCTGGTGCGATCAATGCGCCGGGCGCCGCAGTCTGCACCGTCCCGGCCCGCACATTCCCGGCCCGTGTTCTCCGTGCCGTCCCGATCTGCACATTCCTGGCCCCTGTTCTCTCCGTCGCTCCCATTTCGCCAGGGGATTCCGATGTCCCGGTACGTTCCTTTTTCCCGGCTTCCCGTCAGCTTCTCCTCGAAGGCTTTTTCCCTCACGAAAATGGGAGGCAGCTCATACGGAAATTCCTCCAGGCCTCCCGTATGGTCATAATGGCCATGGCTGAGCACGATGCCGTCCAGTCCATCGAGCGCCGTGCCCAGCCGTTTCGCGTTATGCAGATATACGCCGCTCTGGCCCGTATCAAACAGGATGCGCCTGCCCGCCGCCTCCACCAGGACGGACAGTCCGTGCTCCGCCAGAAATCCCCGCCTGTTCACCGTATTTTCCGTCAGGATCGTAAGCTTCATTTCCGCCTCCCCGCCGTGTGCGCGCTGCCTGTATCTGTACTCGTCTGTTTTCACCTGCCAAAGTCGTTCCTGTCAGCATTCAGCAACCGTCTTTCTTTCATTCCTCTTCATGATACGCCCGGTCTCCGTTCATTGTCAATTATGGTTTGCTCAGTGCCCGGTTTGGGCGATGTTTTTATTAAAAATGCATTAAGAATCCCATTCTCTTATTGACTGTCCCGTGTAAAACCCTTACACTTTTCTTGAGAGCTTCGCCGTCTGTGCGGCGGCAGGTTTTTTTCATTTTCACGGGAAGTATAATATTACGAAAGAATAAAAAAACGGACAGAGCAGTTTTTCTGTCCAAAAGGAGGATTCCGCAGCGGGGAGGCGGCCGGAACCGGCGTCCCGGAGGCTGCGGTAAAAGTCTATGAATCTCGACAAGCAGAAAACCTTTCTGATCCGCTTCGCTTTTTGGGTGATCATCGCCGCCCTCGTTTATGTCGGTCTGAAATATGCGCTTCCGTTCTTCGCTCCCTTCGTGTTCGGCTTTGTCATAGCCTTTCTGTTAAACTGGCCGATCCGCTGGCTGGAAAGGAAGCTGCGCGTTCCCCGTCTTCTCCCTGCCATCCTGCTGACCGCTCTGTTTTTTGTGGCTGCAGGGGCTCTGATCACCTTCCTCGGCTTTCGTGCATTCGCATCCATCAAGCAGGGAATCGGGGCGCTGCCCTCTCTTTACAGCACCATGCTGCTCCCTCTGCTGGAGGATCTGTTTTCTCAGCTTGAGGTTGCGCTTTCCGCGCTGGATCCTTCCGCGGTCGCCATTGCGGAGGATATTTCCCAGGATGTGATCGGCTCTCTGGGCAGCTTTGTTTCCAGCGCCTCCGTGCGCGCCATCACCGCAATTTCCTCTCTTGCGACCTCCGTTCCCGGCATGTTCCTGAATCTGGTCATCACCATCATCGTGACCTTTTTCATGACCATCGACTATCCGAAGATCACAGAATTCATCCTGCGGCAATTTCCGGAAGGCGGGCGTAAGGTGTTATTTGAGATCCGGGAATATGTCTGCGGCACGCTGATCAAGTGCATCCTTTCCTACGCGCTGATCCTGTTCATCACCTTCAGCGAGATTGCCATCGGACTGACGGTCTTACGGGTGCCAAACGCCATCCTGATCGCGGTCTGCATCGCCATTTTTGACATTCTGCCCGTTCTTGGCACCGGAGGAATCATGATTCCCTGGGCGATCATTTCCCTGATCACAGGCGATTTCTTCCGGGGCTTCGGGCTGCTGATCCTGTATCTGCTCATCACCGTGATCCGCAACATCGTTGAGCCCAAGATCGTGGGCCATCAGGTTGGCCTGCATCCTGTGGTGACCCTGGCGAGCATGCTGGCCGGGCTTAACCTGTTCGGCATCATCGGTCTGTTCGGCTTTCCCATCACGCTGTCGCTTCTGAAAAATCTGAACGACAGAGGGGTGATCCGGTTATTCAAGTAGTCCTGATAATATCCTTCTGCGGCAGCAGCACAAAGCAGATCATTAAGCGCAAGGAGGTTTCACATGAAGAAAATTCTGATCGTACAGGGGGGGAGGCCGCGCCAACGGCAATACAGCCCGGCTGGTAAAAAGCTTTTCCGAAGGCGCCGCGTCTGCCGACCATCAGGTGGAGCTTATCTCCCTTCTGAAGCATGATGTGAAGGGCTGTCTTGGCTGCAACGCCTGCCGCTATGGAAAGCCCTGCGTTCAGAAGGACGATTTTAATGATATGGTTCCCAAGATCCTGGAGGCGGATCTGCTCGTTTTCGCTTCCCCTCTGTATTTCTGGACCCTCTCCTCCCGGCTTAAGGCCTTCATTGAACGCTTTTACTGCATTGCGCAGGAGGATCCGGCTCCGCCTCTCGGCCGGTATGAAAAATATCCCGTCAGGGACTGTGCGCTGCTCATGACCGCAGCTGATGATTTTTTCTGGACCTTTGAGCAGGCGGTGTCCTATTATCAGTTTGCCATAGTCAATTACATCGGCTTCCATGATAAGGGGATGCTGCTGGCCGGCGGCTGCGGCGATACCAACGGAAGCCCTCAGATCGAAAAGACCGGGCATCTGCAGGCTGCTTATGATTTTGGAAGGCATATTTATGAGTGAGATGCGGAGTCGGACCGGAAAATTTTCTGAAAGCGTATCGAAGTTCCAAAATTGAATCAAAGACAGAATCCATGCCGCGGGAGCCTGTTGTTTTGAAGGGCTCCCGCTCTTTTGTCAACCCTGATCAGCCTTCCTTTTTTCCGAACAGACCGCATTCTGTCAAAATTTTCTCCCGCATATCGTAACGGAGCGTTTTTACCTCATACGCGCAAAGCTCCACTTCCAGCTTTACATTCTCCTCCGCTTTCCTTCCTGCTTCCGAAACGGTGATCCGGGCCGTCTGCCTGCTGCCGGTGGTTTCAAACAGGCGAAGCAGATAAGCCTCCTCTCCATATACTTTTCGAAATGCAGCGAGAATGACAGCCGGATTGTCAAGCGTTACAGCGGTGTCCGCCTTTTCACCCAGGCCGGAAGGAAAAGCGGCCACCGTCATGGGCTGCTCCTGGAAAAGCTGTGCCTCCCGGCATATCAGCCTGCGGCGTTCTCTTCCCTCTCCTGCCTGAATACGGAAGGAAAATTCCCTCTCTCCCTGATCAATATAAGGAAGGGCTCTGTCCTGTACCAGAAGGGGCCTGTCTCCGATGGGATGCGCGGAATAGACAGCCGAATGCAGAAGGGAGATCCGCATGACGCCATCCCGGAAATCCACGCCGTAATTTCCCTGGTTCAGCACGGTCAGCGCCTGTGACCCATCCGGGCTCCACAGCCCGCACCAGCGATGAAATACCTTTTCATCCCCGTCCTGCTCCTGAGCCGTCACGCCATAGGCCGTCTCGCTGAAGGCACTCCCTTCATGGAAGATCGTGGGAATCTCAAGCTTTAAAAAACGTCCCTTTTCTGCCCAGTTGACAGCAAGCTCCAGGTCAAAGCAGGTTCCCGTTCTGGAAAGCAGATAGCGGATGCAGGCACGGGAATCCTGCCAGGAAAATACCGCCTCTACCACCGTTCTCACCGGCCCGTCCTCGATGACACGAACGCTCGGGATCGTCTTTCCCAATCCCGCATGTCTTTCATTCAGGGTTCCGCTGTAACGGCTTCCTTCTATTTCTTCCATCAAGGTAAAACGACCTGTTTCATCCCGGTAGCTGTGACGGTTCATGCCCCAGGGATCACAGTCCGTTTTCAGCACCACCAGCCCAAAGGCTTCCGCCCCCAGATATTCCGTTCCCTCCACCCGGTAGGAATCGACCAGACCGGTATGACGGTTGATCCGGACGGACATCCTCCCGTTATCAAAAAGAATACTGTCCGGGCTTACGGATACGCCCTCAGCCCTATCCGGCTTCTTTTCCACCATGCTGATCCGTGCGGAAAAGCGGTTCATACAGGCAGGCTTCAGAACGCCATGGAAAACCACACGCTTTCTCCAGTCCAGATTCAGATTGCAGGCCTCCTTCTCTACCTGGCCCGGCAGCTCCTTTCCATCCTGCAGGATGACCGGCAGCGCGTAACGTTCCGTCCAGTTCTGATTGGCAAGCTGGAAATCACAGGTAAAATCCCCTTCCACCGCAAAGGGGTGGGGATTATAGATCAAAATTGGATATTCTCCTTCCTCCGCCTTTTCCTGTCCGGAAAGAAGCGCGAAAAAAGCTCTTCGCTTCCACTGATCGACAATCTGCAGACCGTATTCCAGCATCTGAAGGCTCTTTTCCTCAGCGGAGCGGATGGTTGTGCCTGGAAGCACATCATGGAATTCAGAAAAAAGGAGCGCCTTCTGCGCGTTTCTCAGCTCCTTTTCCGGATATTCCTCAATCACACCGGCAAGCACCGCCTGAGAAAGCATTTTTTCCGTAAGAGAGAGCTGTCCCTCCAACTGCCTGTGCTTTTGCTTCACCCGGATCTGAGAGGTATAGCAGCCAACCGCCCAGGGATTCAGGTCCTTTTCCACCACCGGCTCCTGTGTCTGCGTTTCCTCATTTCTCCGTCTGCGCTCTTCAAAATAGGCTTCCGGTGTGGAATGCGCCAGCCTCCAGCCATTTACCTCACCCTTTCCCATCATTTCCGCAATATCATCCAGATCCGCCCGTGAGGGTCCGCCGCCGTGATTGCCGACGCCCCACAGAACGCAGCCGACCGCTGACGCAGATTTCGTCCCGTCTTTCTGCTGTCCGTTGGCCTGTGCCCACTCCCGGATCTTCTTTCCCGCCTCGCCCATCAACGTTCCGTAGGTATCCGCCCGGTGTGCCATGATGCGCGAACCGTCGAACCCCGCCCAGATGAAATCATCTGACGGAAGGGGACAGTCCCCCTGGCCCGGCCTGCAGAACAGGTAGGAATCAAAGCCCGCCTTCGCCATGAGCTGAACCAGTCCCCGGCTATGTCCGAAGGGATCAAAGTTGATCGCCGTGGTAGGCCTGATCCCGAATTTTTCCTGAAAGTATTCCCGTCCCAGCTCCATTTGCCGGATGAAGGATTCTCCTGAGGGCATGTTGCAGTCCGGCTGCAGATACCAGCCGCCCATAATATGCCATTTCCCCTCCCGCACAAGATTCTTTATGCGCAAAAACAGCTCCGGCTCCATCTCTTCGATCCACTCGTATAAGAGAACCTCATTGTGATTGAATACAAGTCCGTCGTATTCCTCACAGAATGCCGCGGCCATACGGAAGGTGGAAAGGGCGGCGGAGATGCCCTCTTCCAGATCCCACAGCCAGACCGGATCAATGTGTGCGTTGCAGATCAGGTGCAGATTTCTTGTATTTTTCACGTTCATCTACCTTCCTTTTTCAACAGTCAAAGACAGGCCGGGGAAGCTTCAAATTCCAGCGTCCAGCTTTCCCCTTTTTGGCAGGCGATCAGGCAGCCGTCCGTTCCGGCAGGGATTTCCATCCGTACGCCGTCCCTCCGCAGACCGGCAAGGACAGCCTCTCCCTTCCAGCGAACCAGCAGCTCCTCATCACAGGCGGCGCAGATCACCGCTTTTTTCATGTGATAAGCTTCCCGTTCCAGGCTGATCCTGTGTCCGCCCTCTACGGTCAGACCAAAGCAGCTGCATGCTTTCCATTCGTCCGGTATCCCCATCATAAGCCACAGGTCATTTTCCGAGCGGTGCACAAACATTTCACACAGCGCCGTTGGGATAAAGAATCCGGACTCCAGTGTGAAGGAATCCGCGCTTTCTCCCGCGTTGGTATCCGAAATGCGTAGCACTCCGTTTTGATAAGGGTCTCCGTTTACCGTAAAGGAATTGCGGGAACGGAATACCATACAGTAGATCTCCAGCATGGTCCGGCACATATTTCCTCTCCCGCAGCGGGCCGCCATGATCCCCATATAGGGGAAGGAAAAAGCAGCGTATTCCAGAAAGCCCTGGTTCACCGCAGTATCGAGAGATCGTTCCGCCAGCTCGTTATGCGCCTCCTCACAGAGGGGATAAATGGGATAAAGCTGGCAGAAATGGCGGTGGGAGCCAAACACGTCGATTCCGGGGAACAGAGGCAGGCCCTTTTCATTGGGAACAACAGGCGCGAGCCTCCTTTCCCAGGCAAGCCATTCTTCCCCCTCCTTTCCCAGCGTCTGCGCATAGGAGGCCATCTTCCGACACAGATAATGGAGACTGGATAGGGTAAAGGTGGCGTCGTCCTCCATCAGCATATGTCCGTCCCTGTCCACCTCGGGAGACTGGGTAAAGGGGATGTGCAGATAACCGTCCGCCTTTTCAAATGCGATCCCCTGATAGAGATGGATCACCTTTTCGATAAAGGGATAGATTTTCTCCCGGAGCGTATCTGTCTCCCTGCTGTATTCATAAAACCAGGTAAAATCCACCGCCGCAAAAAGCTCCGGGCCAAGAATGGTATTCCAGTAGCACCACTCCGAAGCCGCTCCGGTTCCGTCAGGCGCCATCATGGTGGGAAGATGAACGGCATCTTCAAGGCCGAACAGCTTCTTTGCGCGCTCCTCAAGCCGCGGTATCGCGGCAAAGTACCAGTCCACATAGGGGCGGACCAGCTTCACATTTCCGGTTTTGTATGCAGGCCAATAGCAGGACTGCACGTTCAGATCGTTATGTAAATCCCCGAACCAGGCCGGCATCCGGTTGTCCGGATTCCAGATTCCCTGCAGGGTGATGGGCATGGAGTCCTCCCTTTCGTTGCAATACAGCTTGTACATTTCCTGGTCAAAGGCTTCCTGAAGCCTTTCATTTGGAACGCCGATTCCAAAACCGGAACGATAACGCTTCCAGTCCTCCACATGCGCGCAGAGGAAGGTCTCCGTGCGTTCAAGATAATCGGCCGCCAGCTCTTTTTCCGCCCTCTCCAGACCTGCGGCTTCCAGACTGGCTTCCGCCCCGTTTTCCCGGAACAGCTCCGGCATTCCCGTCACACCGATGCCGACGGCAAGGCAGATTCCCTCCTCCGACCGGCTGCAGCCGCCGCACAGGATAGCCCGTCTGTCCCCGCCAAAGCGCTGCCTGACCACAAAAAAATCCCCATCCTCCGACTGCTCGCAAGGCTCATAGCCCCAGTTTTTCAGCGTCCTTAAGCGGGGGGATTCCAGATCCCAGCCAAGCGCCTTCACCGAAAGCTCCTTTGCCGCTTCTCCGTTCAGCTCCAGATACAGGATATTCACATTGGAATCCAGCCATATGCGGCCTTCCGCGAAACGATCCCCGTCAAAGATGAGCCTAAGACTCGTCACCGCCGTTTCCAGATCTGTCTGCGCATAGAAGGACGTGATCCTCCCCGGCAGCTCCAGGCTGACCGCCAGCGCCGGCAGTCTGGTTCGGCCGATTCCCCTGTCGAATATATTGGTGTCCTCCACAAAGCAGGGATCTCCCTTCAGGTATTCCCACTTGTGCTGCAGGATCGCAGCAAAATCCGCCTTCGGCTCGTCCGGCAGCGTTTCTCTCAGCTCCCATAAGCCTACATGGTTCACGGAAATGCACAGCTTTCCGTCGCGTACGTACATGACCGCTCCCATTTTTCCGTTTCCCCAAAACGGCCCCTCGCAGAAGCTTCTGGGTATCCGGTCGATGATCATCTTTTTTTTCATGACTCCCTCTCCTTGCCTCCTTATTCCTCTTCTCTCGCCCGACTCTCCTGCCGCATTCTGCGGTAGTCGTTGGGCGTAACGCCTTTTACCCGCTTAAAAGCGGTACGCATGACATATACGCTGTTATAGCCCGTTTTCCCCGCTATCGTCTCCATGGTATCTCCCTCCTCCAGAAGGCGGCATACCTGCCCGATCCGCGCCTTTTCCAGAAAAGTGGCGAAATTTTCCTGAAAAAGTTCCTTGAACAGCCTGGAAAAGTAGGTGCTCGCATAGCCGAAATCATCCGCGATCTTCGTCAGGCTCAGATCGCTTTTGCTGTAATTTTCCATGATATAGCTCTGGATCCTCTCATAAAGCCGGCCGTTCATTGCTTCATTCTCGGCCTTCACCTTTCCGCAGATCGTCTGAAAGATTACGTTGATCCGGTTGAATCTTACCAGAATATCCGTTTCTCTGTTCAACTGCTCCAGCTGAGCAAAAATTTCATCCTCTTCGATATCCATCTTATCCTTCAGGCCATGAAGAGCCCGGAATACGGTACACTGCAGATCGTTTACCAGAAAATGCATCATCTCCGGGCTGATCCCCCGTTCCAGCACATTCATCTGATAAACCTCCTGAAGCTGATCGTGTACGCTTTTTTCATTTCCGGTGCGCACAGCGTTCACCAGGCGCTCCTCCAGCGGAATCGGGAAATAGTAATAATCCCGGCCACCCAAATCATCCTCATAAACAAGCACGTCACGGCCGGAATTCGGCCCATACTGCAGGATCTCATATACCTGATCGTAGGTCTTGCTGATCTGCTGCGGCTCCTCGCAGGGATTGCTGATCGCGAGTCTCAGCCGAATCCCGCATTCCTCCCGAAAGGTTTCCGTCAGACGTCGCAGCTTGTCTGAAAGCGCTCTGGAATCAGTCCGCCTCCATGTCTGATCCACCGTGCAGATAAAAGCCCCTCGGTCCATATCCAGATCGCACATGTAGCACTCCCCGGATAAGCTCTCGCTCATACCGCCCTGCAGAAGCTGTTTATACAAAGGGATATCCCCCACTCTCAGCTCCGTCTTTCCGGAAAGCTCCGTTCCAAACTGAAAAACTATCACCAAAAGCTTTTTCCCCGCCAGTCTGATCCCATATTCCTCCAGGCTTTCCTCTGCTCTGTTCTCCGTTCCGTACAGAAGGTTTTCCAGAAGAAGGCTTTTCGCCATCAATTCTTTTTCTCTTATACTGGTTCTCAGATCGTTATTGCTGGAAATCAGCCTGCGCAGGGAATCGGAAATAAAAATCATCTCGTTCCCTTTTAATTTCTCTTCCGCATTTTCGCCGCCCGCGCTGAATATCATCTGCAGAATCTGATCTATCCTCCTGCCCCTGGTCCAGGACACCAGCAGGATACAGGCGATACCGACCACCACGGCAATGACCATCAGCCGCAGCGTATCCGCCTGCTCCTTATAGATTTGGGCGGAAATGTATTCCTTCGGCAGCACTGCAACAAAGGTCAGCCCCGTTTCTGCGGACTGTGTCCGGATTACCTGCATCTGCCTGCCGGACAGCGAAATTTCCTGAATTTCCTGCCCTCCCTGCAGCTTTTTCTCCGGCACCAGGTCAAATTCATCCTCTTCCGAAGGGACAGTGAGAAGCAGATTCCCTTTCTTATCCAGCACATATCCCCAGCCCGCGCTTCCCACATAGGTATCCTCCAGCAGGGAACAGATTGCTTCACTCTTTATCGGAAAAATAAAGGTTCCCTTCACTCCGGATACCGTAACCAGAGACTGCGCATACAGGATCATCTCTTGTCCCGTCCGGTTCTGCCTGGTATATGCCTCCGGAAAAAAGTAAGAGGCATAGCTTTCCAGCATCCTTTCCTTCCACTCCTCCCATTCCATCCCGTCATAGCAAAAGTAATTCTTCATGCTGTCTTCATTATAAAAAATCTGCTCCGGACTGATGATCATTTCGCTTTCAAAGAAATACAGATAATATTCCTCCACAAAGGTCTGAATCTGCATGGCCTTCAGGTAATTCTGAGCAGACAGAATTTTTGAAATCTCCACATTCTTATCCGATTGATCCATCTGGGTCGCGACATAACGGATCGTGCTGTTATTGGTCAGGCGCTCCACGATCGTGTCAATTTCCTGAAAATTATTGTCCAGCGTATCCCTTGCGTGTTCCAGATTGCTTAAAACGCTTCTGCTGATGCTTTTCTGAGTATCGTCGGCTATTTTTTCAAATCCCTGGATGCTGATCACAAGAGGGATCAGAAAAACGGCAAGATAGGTCAGGATCAGCCTGATATAGACCCTTTTGTTCTTCAGCAGTTCCCCTGTCCTGTGTTCCTGACGCATACCTTTTCCTCCTCATCCGCCGCAGTTTCCGTCTCAAACGTGTTTTCCCATTATAGCAACATTCATCTGTAATGAAAAGATTTTATCTGCGCCCGGAGCGTTTTAATCTCAAATGTGTGAAAGCTCAGATGAACCGCGCCTCTTTCCTGTCTGAGTTCTTCCCCTCTTTCCTCCAGCATGTTGCATTCCCAAAGCCTTTCAAGCCATTTGACGCTTTCTCCTTTTTCGTACAAACAGCGCGGGCCGCCGGCCCGCGCTGTTTCTGCAAGCCCTTCCTTTTCTTTGCAGAAGCATCCGGAATCAGGCTTTTATCAGGCTTTTGCCTGATGCTTTTTCATTATGACGCGTCGCCCGCACTGTAATAAACGTCATACGCCTTCTGATACAGCTCAACGTAATTGTCCACACCATAGCCGTCCAGCGTAGATACATAGGAGTCCCAGTCATTTTCAAGACTCAGCTCGCCCGTAATAAACTGCGCCATGGAGGTCTTGACATATTCCTGCAGAGAGGTCTGAAGGGTTGCGAAGGTATCCGCTTCATCCTCATCCTCAAGAAAGATGTTCTTCGGCAGGTATTCCGGGTAGAAATAATCAACTACCTTGCTGGTCTCATCAAACAGCCTTGCCTCATATGCGGTCGGCGTATATAAATCCTCCGGTCTCGGAGACATGGATGCACGGAATTCCGCAAGCTGATTCATCAGACCGGTCCACCAGGTATTCTTATTATATTCGTCATTGGAATCGGAGGTAAATGTAGAAGAATCTACCCAATAAATCGCATCGGTTCCCTCCAAAATAGATTCCGTAGGCGTATCAAGCTTTCCCCACCATTTTCCTTCTTCGCCATACATCTGAATCATAGAGCACTCGTCTCCCATCAGGAAATCTCCCACCTGGAAAGCAATTTCCGGATTTTCGCAGTTATCCGTGATAAACCAGTTAAAGCCCTCGGTCATATCAACATAGTCATCATGAAGCTGATATCTTGCGCCTGTGGAACCTTCTACAGGAACCATTGCTGCCATGATTTCATTCATATGACGATCCTCATTATTCACGCCCATCCCATAGTGATCCGCAGCATAAGCGAACACCCGGTTTTCATCGGCCCGGATCACCTGCTGCATCTGGTCGCTGGTCTGGGAAAACATGGTGGGATCTAAAAGGCCGTTGTTAAACAGATCGTTCATGTACGCCAGGCCCTCTTTAAATTCCTCCGTATTGCAGGCGAAAATAACCTGTCCGTCCTTTGCGTAGGAAAGTGTGTCCTTATCGCAGGGGATAAAGGAATTCATCAGCCACCACTCCACCTGGCAGTCCCAGTCCGGGCTTCCGGTAAGAGGGATTTCGTCTGCCTCACCGTTTCCGTTATAGTCGCTGTTCTTAACCGCCAGCAGAACCTCCTTCAGTTCCTCTGTCGTGGTGGGCTCGGTCAGTCCCAGACTTTCCAGCCATTCCGTGTTATACCACAGCTTCGGATATGCCTGACAGTGATAGCATTCGTTAGCCGTCGGAAAGCCATACATATTTCCGTCGGGCGCATAAGCATTCTGTTCATACTGAGGCCGCAGTTCGAACAGTCTCTTCATGTTGTCCCCGTACTGCTCATACAGATCATTGATGGGAATGAAAATCCCCTCTTTTCCGAAATTCACCATCTTCTGCTTATTAAGATTAAAGCAGATCACATCCGGATAATCTCCGCTGGAAAGCATCAGGTTCAGCTTGGTTTCCGCGTCTCCCTCGTCACTCGGCAGCGCCACAAAATCAAATTTAATGTTCATCTGCTCCTCGATCCAGTTGATCGCGTAGTTGTCGCTGGAATATTCTCCTTTTTCATTCATTTGCACTGCAACGGAAATAGTGGTCACCCCTCCGTCCGCGCTTTCCGTTCCTTCGGAAGATGCGGAAGCAGAGCCCGCCTCATTTCCATTTCCCCCTGCCGATCCGCAGCCTGCCAGCAGCATGGACGCCGTAAGAGCGCAGGCCAGCACTCTGGTTACAAATGTCTTTCTCCTCATAACTCTTTTCTCCTTCGTTTTATTTTCATGACCTTCGTTTCTTATCCCTTGATGGACCCCATCATGATGCCCTTTACAAAATATTTCTGAATAAAGGGATACAGAATCATCACCGGGACAGAAGAAACGATGATCAGTGAATACTGCATCAGGTTTTTCATCGCCTGACGGCTCATCTGCTCCGTCAGGTTCATTGCCATTCCCGTACTGTCATTCATGACCAGTATGTTTCTCAAAATCAGCTGCAGCGGATATTTTGAAGTCGTATTGATATAAAGCAGTCCGGACATGAAGTCGTTCCATTTTCCCACCGCATATAGAAGCACCATAACCGCGATGATAGGCTTGGAAAGCGGAATCACCATGTTAAGAAAATATTTCCAGTCCGAACAGCCGTCGATGGAGGCGCTTTCGTAAATCTCAAGCGGGATCGAGCTTTGGATATAGGTTTTGATCAGGATCACATTCCAGACGCCCATCGCCGTCGGAAGCACCATGGCCCAGAAGGAATCGATCAAATGGAGCCGGCTCACCACCAGATAGGTAGGGATCATCCCTCCGTTGAAAAACATGGTCACTGTAAATAGGAACATGACTGGACCGCGGATCTTCAGATCTTTTCTGGAGAGGGGATAACCTGCAAGAAGAGTCAGCCCCACGCCGATCACCGTTGCCGCAAAGGTATATGCGATAGAATTCAGAAAGCCCTTCAGAATATTAGGCGACTGAAAGATCACCTCATAGCCCGCCAGGGAAAAGTCAACCGGCCAAAGGAGCACCTTCCCCGCCGAAACCGCCTCCGGGCTGCTGAAGGAGGAAGCAAGGATGAACAGGATGGGAACCAGGATCACCAGCATGATCAGAAGCATCAGAAGCCACACGCAGGCCAGCAGAATACGGTCAGGCACAGTACGGTACAGCTTCACCTTTCTTACAGTATTTGCATCCGTTTTCATTTTATCCTTTCACCTCCTACCAAAGGCTTGTTTCGCCGAACTTCTGCGAAAGCTTGTTCGCAAGGAACAGCAGAATGAAATTGACCACCGAGTTGAACAGACCGACCGCCGTTGCAAAGGAATACTGCATGTCTCTCAGTCCCCGTTTATACACATAGGTCGATATGATTTCCGAAACATTCATATTCAGGTTATTCTGCATCAGGATCACCTTGTCGAAGCCCAGGCTCATGATATTTCCCACCGCAAGGATCAATTGTATGGTAATGATCGGCTTCAGAGCGGGCAGCTCCACGATCCGGATTCTCTGCAGGCGGTTGGCCCCGTCGATCAGGGATGCCTCAACCAGAGATTGGTCCACATTTCCCAACGCCGCGATGTAGATAATGGCGGAATAGCCGGTGGTCTGCCATACGGAGGACCAGACGAAAATATGCCGGAAGTATGACGCCTTCCCCATGAAATCGATCCGTTCCAGCCCGATCATGTCCAGAAGCGTATTCACAATTCCCACATTCAGATGCAGGCACTGGAGCATGATGCCCACCAGAACAACCGTAGAAATAAAGTACGGAGCATAGGTCAGCGACTGCATGAACTTTTTAAAGTGCTTTCCTCCAATAATATGAAGTGCAAGCGCGAGAATGATCGGCGCGGGAAAGGTGGCCGCAAGCTGATACAGGCTCAGAATCAGCGTATTCTTCAGAATCCTTGCCATGTCAGGATTGGTGAAAAACTGTTCAAAGTATTTCATCCCCACCCATTCGCTCCCGAATACTCCCTTTCTAAAGGAATAATCCTTAAAGGCGATAACGATTCCTCCCATGGGAACATAGCAGAATATAACAAGCCATGCGACCGGAAGTAGAAGCATCAGATAAAGCTGCCATCTTCTTTGAATATCTTCTCTGAGACTCCATTTTTTCTCTTTCTTATTATTTTTCATTTTCTTCCGTCTCCTTTTCCTCCTTCTTCTGTCTGAGGCCATCATGCCATGGTTTTCTCCAGCTGAACAGAACGAATCCTTTTGCAGGCAAAGAAATCTTAAGAAAGCCAAGGGAAGAATTCTTAAGGCAAGCATTTTTTCTCACCCTTCGCTTCTCTCCTCTCCTCCGGAAGCAGCGCATTTTACGTCTTTTCTCCGTTTTCTCAGAATATGAGCCGAAGGAAAACGAGCCCACGCGCCGGAACCTCCAGTGACGTCATTCCTTTTTCCACAGCAAGCTCCTGCCTCGTTTTTCCCTGCAGATCCGTCCGCGCTGCATACCGGATGGGTCTATCTATTTTTGTCCTTAAAACACATTTTTCCTTTTGTACTCCAAAATTCATCACGCCGATCAGGAGCCCCTTCCCGTCATATTGCGGTCGTATCAAAACCGGCATCACATTCTTGTCTTCCCCTTTACTCTCGCAGAAAAGCAGCTGCCTTTCTGTCTCCTCCGGACAGCGGATCGCCGCTCCCACCGCGCAGGGGTCCGCGGCCTTCAGACCGGCCCGGTATGCCTCCTTTTTGTCAAATTCAACAAACGGTGTAAGCTCGTAACGAAAATTCAGCCGTCCGTCCTGAGATGCCGCAAAATTGGTATCCCAGTAATTGTTGGAAACCCAGGCCAAAAGCAGGGGATTCTTCCTTCTTTCTATCCGACGGTTTTCCCTTCCGAAATGAAAATCTCCCGCCTGTACCATGGGCGCGTCCGGACAGGCAAGCGTCACCCCACCCTTTTCATCAAACATGGATATCGTCCTGTCTACCGTCAGATAGTCCCTGCAGACGTTCCCAAGCTGCTCCTCATCCAGCCTGACAAAGGTATCCATTGTATCATATACACAATCCCAGTCCTCACTGAGGGCCAGAGGAATAGTGAAATAAATTCCGACCGGAGCCGTTTCCGGCATTTTCTTCATTCCGAGTTCCACACGGATCACCGGCTCCGCCGCGCTGAAAATAGTTCTTGTCTCCAGCCACTCCATGCTTTGGGAAGCTGCCCGTGAAACCAATGCTATTTCTTCTTCATTTTCCTCAACAAAATGCTCCTTCAGCTTTGAAATTCCCCTTCGGTCCGCCTTCCATTCATGGTTCCACTGGCTGATGCTGTGAAACAGCTTTTCCACATCCTTCGGAAAAATGGAGGAACGCTCCTGTTTTTCATATCTGGCGTCCACCCGTTCCTCCGCCAGATCAAAAAAGCCCCATTCCGAGTTTTCATCCAGCAGCCTTCTTCCCGTTTTTTTCTCCTCAATCTGGACAATCCTTCCCGTTTCCGGTCGAAGGATTACATGGTAAAAGGGTGTATCCAGCGCCTCGTCACTCACGCGGCAGCCCGCCGCCTTTTTCCCGTCGATTGGGGTCAGTCTGGAAAACGGAATCCTTTTCATGGAAAAGGGCCCTACCTCCACGCCAGCATACCGCCGACAGTCCGGCGCATCCTCTATATAAGGAAGATAATCCCGGGCCCTTGCGGCTGCCAGATTTCTTCCGATCCGCGTCATATAGGATGGCAGCCGAAGACGCTGCCTCATGGGAAAGGGTGTAGGATTCACGATCAAAATCCCCTCCTGATCCGGATTTCCCACAGCATTCCAATATCCCCAGGTGTGCTCATCAAAAAACAGGGTATTTTCCCAGGCCTTTTTGAAGAGGCGCCGCATGCGTTTTCCGGAGGGCTCATCCCGGAAGCTTTCCAGAAAATCAGCCTTTTTCAGAAGGTTTTTTGCGGCTCTGTTGATCCTAAGCTCCCTTGGTGTGCTTGCGCAGCCAAAATTCCAGTAATCCGTCCAATCCCCCGCATGGTTTGACAGGCCTTCCTCTCCCCTTTGCCGAATCCTTTCATAAAGCATTTCCGGCGTAGCAAAGCGGATGATCTGTTCATGTCCCTCCGCATTATATCGGCGGATCAACTCAGCCAGGGATGTATCCGGGCTGTTATTGTCACAAAGCGGCGGATTGGCTGCGGTCAGAAAAACGAAGTCTTCCTCCCATCCGCTTTCTTCTGCCCTTCTGATATAATCCCTGATACCCTTTTCCATCTTTGCCGTATCCCCAAACTCCGTCTGAAGGAAGGTGTTAAACATGGAATAGTGTTCACCCACAAAGGAAGTCAGCCATCTGCCGTCCGGCGCTTCCCAGCGGAACGCATACGGACGCCGGAAGGGAATGCCTCCGAAGTGGATGTTGATCCCGGTCAGATAAAACGAAACGCCGCTGTCCAGAAGGAGCGGACACATGGTCCATGGCTGTCCGTTTATGTCATGGTTTATCGCCGTGGTAATCGGGCTGCCAGTCAGCCTTCTCAGTTCATCCAGCTCCTGCATGTTCTGCACGAGCTGCTGCATGCTGCAGCCTGGCGTGGTGTGCATGGGAAGCGCCGCTATGCTGATCCTGTTTTCCTGAACCAGGCTGCGAAATGCAGTAAGCCTCTCCTTATCTGCCGTTTCCAGCTATTTTCTCAGCGGCCAGGCAGCCTCGCAGGTCCATCGGTAACGCGACTCCTCCGGCCAGTCCTCCGTCTGAAGACACAGCTCCACCGCCTGGTCGATATAATCCTGCTGGAGCTGCAGGATCATGCTCTGGGGATGGGTATATCCCACATCCAGATGACTGTGATGCATGCATAGAATTTCCTTGATCTTTGACATAATTCTCTCCTCTCTTTCGTTTTCATTTCCAAACCGGTTCCGTCAGACCAGCATACAGGGCCATCGCCTTCCGCTCCGCCAGACTGCTTGCGCCGCCTTGAACCGAAAATTAATATGGATGTATTATGCCGTATTATAAGGGAAGAAACGGGACTTTATATAGACAGAATTTTTATGACCCGGACTGGCTTTCACCCGTTGTTAAGGGAAGGATTTTTATCCGCCCGCAGGATTATTGCCGTCTTTTCTGAAAATATCTTTCCTTTCTTGCACCGCGTCATAAGACGCGCTACACTGACTTCATGAACAGGCAGCGTCGTTGACGACGCCATGTCAGTCCGGAAAAAACACTTTTCCATAGTGTTGAAATGGAGGTAGCCATGTCGCTTTTTCACAAATCAGCCAAAGGATCCCACAGTCAGAAATCAGTCAGTATCTATCAGGATAACATCCTTATCTATCAGGGGAAATGGAACGAGCTTCCCTTTACGGAAAAAATCATCACAGAATACAGCATCCGGTTCTTCAACGATCCCGATCCATGCTATATTCACCAGGATGCGGTACGGGTAAGGCTTCTTGCCGAGCTGGAGGAAAAATGGGAAAATACTTACGCGGAAGCCAGCACTGACTGGTATGCCGCCCTTTCCGCTTATACGGGAATGGACGGCATAAGTGAAGTCATATTTTCATAGGATAATCTGAGGGACAGTCTGAGGAAACGACCAGAGGAGACTGTTCAGAATAGCAGAAGCACGAACAGAGCCAGGAACAGAGCCGCATAAATCAGCTTGACGGCAGGCATATGCTCTCTCATTAGCCCTGATACCTGAAACAGATTCCCGGTTTTATGGACAATCAGGATGAATACCGTCTGTACCAGACACATGCAGAAAACGAATACCGTCAAAGGCAGCAGGACACCGGTACCTGCGGTTTTCTGGCTCACCATGTAGAAAATCGAGGCTGCATAAAGCTGTCCCGCACAGAAAAACTCTCCCACAGAAATCACTGCTCCCAGCGTAAACAACCCCGGAAGCAGCCAGGCGTCCGGAAGTTCCTTCAATTTTCGGATCATCCTGTGATTCATCCTTCTTAATCCTCCCGGGAGCTGTGCCCGAATTTTTCCGTACGCCTTTTTTCTGGCATTCCAAAAATCCATCAAATTTAAAATTCCGAGAAAAAGAGCAAGCAGCGCAAAAATCAGGCTGAGGATTCGCTGAAACCGCAGAAAGCTGTTTTCCTCTATCACGGAAAGCAGTCCCGCTAATCCGCTCCCTATTCCCATATAAGCCGCAAGCTTTCCGGCCATATAACCAAGGTCGCCTGAAAGCAAACCCTTTCCCCTCATCAGAAGAATGGAAATTACCATAAACAGCATGGATGCTGCGCAGGGATTCAAACCCGATGCAAGTCCTGTTGCGGCGGCCTGCCACAAGCCCATTCCCCCATCTTCATGTGGCTTGTCGGCAAGCCCCTCCAAACTCATGCCCAACGCATTTCCATCCGAAATCTCCCGAATCAGTCCTTCTTTTATTTCTCTCTCCCCTGACAGATACCCGCCGGCGTAGAACAGGATGGGTACCTGCTGCTTTTCATCCGGCACCTTCCTGCTTTCCATAAGCTGCTCCAAAAGCTCCAGATTTTCCGGCTCTATTATGCTGCATTCCAGCAGAGTAACCGAGGTTGCTTCCCCGCCTTCTCCGCCTTTTCCGCCCTTTTCCATTGTAAGCTCATACTTTTCCTGAAGCGTATCCTCCAGATACGTCCTGACTCCTTCACAGCTTTCGCACGACCAGGTAGTAAACAGCAGAAGGAGGCTTTCCGTCTCCCCCGCGTCGGCTACTCTTTGCCGGATCAGATCGGCTCCCCCGTCTCTTTCTTTGATATTGCACGGTTTTTCGCCGCTTCCTGTCCCTCCGCTGCTGTCCGCTTCTTTGCTTCCGTTCAGTTCTTCGACGCTGCCGTGCTTTTCTTTGATCTTCTCACCAATCTCTTCATAGCTTCCCTCATACAGCTCGGTTCCGATCAAGGCAAAAGGAGGCTCCACATCCTTCTCTTCCAGTCCGGCTTCCTGGAGCCGGCTCTCCATATAGACACGGTCAGAGACCTTAAAGCTATTATAGCCCTGATACAGCAGCTTTCTGTCCGGCTGCGTTTTTTCCAAAACCGCCCTGACAACGTTCTCAAACTTTTCCTCCTCCCGGCATGCTTCGCAGGGATTGTATACGTAAAGCTCGACTGTCGCCTCATAGACCGGTTCCGTCCAGGCCACCTTCCATTCTGCTGCCGTCTCCCTTCCTGTCCCACAGCCGGGAAGCAGAAAACACAGGAATAATAACCCGACCGCCCAAAGGCGGACACAAACATCCCTGTTCAGCCTCCGCGCCAAATGACCTGAACCTTCCTGAAATTTTCTTTTCTCCGCCTCTCCCTTCATAACTGATCCCTTCCCGTCGCAGAGCCATGTACCTTTGCCTTTTCCCGTTTCATAAAAAGACATTTCCCCATCCTGTCATTCTGCTTCAGTGTATCTTCCATCCCGATTATTGACAAGAAAGATTATTTATCCTGCGGAATGTCCTTTGTCTTTTTGTTACAGTTCACTGGCAATCCAACGAACTGTAACCTGGCCCGTCCATCGCCTGCGGCGATAGACGGGCCGGATTCAAGCCGAAACGAGCATCCTCCGTGCTGGTCAGCGAGATGACCAGCACGGGCCTGAACAGTAATGTCTTTATCTCTTTTGCAGCAAAAGGGCACTGCTTCTACAAAAAAACACGGGAAGCCTTCTGAATCCTTCACCTAGGCATCCCGTATCATTTACACATTTTCTCTTTTATTTTCTATTCAAATTCCATTCTTCATAAAAACTCAACCGGTTCAGCCCTAATCGCCTCCCGCAGCCCGCTTTCATTTCTGCCCTTCGTATATAAAGGGCCTTCCCGCCTCCAGCTTCACTCTTTCCTTCCTGCCGCCGCAGACCAGCGTTCTCTCCTGGCTGCGGTCCGTGGTGAGCACGGCTCTTTTCAGGCGGCCGCTTTCCCATTCCATGCTGACCTCCACGCGTCCCCTTGCCCGAAGCCCGCGAACGGCTCCCTCCGCGAAACGGGAGGGCAGAGCAGGCAGAAGCTTTATCTCCTCCCTGGTGCTCTGCAGGAGCATTTCCGCGATCCCGGCCGTTGTGCCGAAATTGCCGTCGATCTGGAAGGGCGGATGAGCGTCGAACAGGTTGGGATAGGTGCCTCCGCCGTTATGATAATTAAAGCTGTCGCTGTTTTCCGTCTCTGCCTGATTTTCACCCGACGGGACGGTTGAGGCGGGAACGAAGCGCAGCTGCTGCGCAAGCACCTTAAAGGCATGCTCTCCGTCCTGAAACCTGGCCCAGACGTTGACCTTCCAGCCAAGGCTCCAGCCGGTTCCCTCATCCCCTCTTGCTTCCATGGTTCTGCGGAAGGCCTCCATGAGCTGCGGCGTATGCTCATAGTCCGCCATATTGCCCGGATACAGGGCGTACACATGAGAAATGTGACGGTGTCCCACCTCCGCCTCCTCAAGCGGCTCGTTCCATTCCAGCACTCTCCCGTCCGCTCCGATCTGCAGGGGCTTTAACCGGGGCAGCTTCGCCTGAAGCGCTTCTGTGAAACCGTCCTCCATTCCCAGGATCCCTGCGCTTTCGATGCATTCCTCAAACACCTCACGGATGATGGACATGGTCATCGCCGTGCTTTCCGTTATTACGCCTTTTTCGCCGTTCCTGATATAGCTGTTTTCCGGAGAAGTGGATGGAGCGAAAACAAGCTGTCCGTCCCTGTTTTCCGTCAGCACGTCGTTATAGAATTCCGCCGCTTTGCGGATCAGCGGCCACGCGGTATCCCGCAGGAACGCTTCGTCCAGGCTGTATTCGTAATGCTCATACAGATGGCGGCACAGCCAGCCCGAGGACATGGGCCAGAAGGCATATCCGGCCGTTCCCTTTCCCCGCCTTCCGACCGGCGTGGAAAGCCGCCAGATATCCACGTTATGATGGGAGACGAAGCCTCCCGCGCCGTAAATCTCTCTTGCGGTCCGCTCTCCTGTCACCGCAAGCTCCCGGATCATGCAAAACAGGGGCTCATGCAGCTCCGGAAGGCCGCAGCTTTCCACCGGCCAGTAGTTCATCTCCGTATTGATGTTCACCGTATAATTGGAGCTCCATGGCGCGCGGAGCTGAGCGTTCCAGATGCCCTGCAGATTTGTGGGCTGGGTTCCGGGCCGTCCGCCTGCGATCAGCAGGTATCTCCCAAAGTGAAAAAGAAGCTCGCACAGCCCCACATCCTTCTGCCCCTCCGGATAGAAACGGCGAAGGCGCTCGTCTGTGGGAAGATCCGTCCGGTTTCCTTCCGTCTCTTTTTTCTCCGATATGATTTCTCCGGCATCCTCCTGCGTTCCGTCCTTCTGCGTTCCGCCCTCCTTTGTTTCGGCCGCAAGCGTCAGCTCCACCCGGTCGAACAGGGCGGCATACTCCTCCCTGTGCCTGCGGACCGCCTCCGCAAAGGGAACCGCCTGAGCGCACTTCATATCCCGCAGGCAGTCCGCAGTCTCGTCCTTCCCCTCCGTGAAGGGCTGTCTGTCAAAGCCGTTAAAGCTGGTGCGGATACAGAGTCTGAGCATCGCCTCCTGCGCATCCCTCACCAGAAGAGACTCTCCCTCCGCGTATACGCTTCCGCCCTTCGTCTCCACCGACAGCAGGATGCAGAAGCGCATCCCTTTTCTGGACGGCTCTTCCTCATAGATCACCGGCTCTTCCACTTCCAGATAGCTGGGCGCGTCATAGGAGGGCGCGATTCCTGTCAGAACAAGCCGATTATCCTCCGCCCTGCAGGACGACCTCAGCTGGCTGTCCAACAGGAGCCTGAAGGAAAGGCTGGCCTGACCGTTCCCGGCTTCCCCATCCCCTGCGCCGCCTGATCCGTCTTCGGATACAGCCTCCGCGCCAAGCTTTAGAAAAAGAGCCTGCTCCGGTTCGGAAAGAAAAGCTTCCTTTCTTATTCTCATGCCTGCCTCCGGCGCTGTGAAGGCGGAAAACAGCTCCGCCGTTTGCAGATCCAGGCTCCTCACATAGTCCTTCGCCCTTCCTTGCAGACCGGAAAAAAGAATCCGCAGCCTTCCCGCCGGAAGATAGGCGTCCGTAAACTCTCCCAGCAAATGACTCTCGATTTCCTCCTGGGATTCCTGATATTTTCCCGCCAATGCCAGATCTCTGGCCCTTCTGTAGTGGGAAACCGCATCCCCGATCCCCGTATCCTTCGGATAGCCCGACCAGAGCGTATCCTCGTTCAGAAGGATCGTATCCTCCGCAATGCCGGAATAAAGCATGGCCCCCAGCCTTCCATTCCCCAGCGGCAGAGCCTCCTCCCAACAGGCCGCCGGTCTGTCATACCATAACTCCCTGTTTGTATGCATTTCCCGATTCTCCCCTTTCTGTGAAAGCGCCTTTTTGCGAAAGCGCTTTTTTTGTCCAGTCTTTTTTACTGAAATGTTTTCCCTGCCGTCCCCTATGACAGAGAAGGGCTGCCGCTCTTTACCGGCTTTTCTTCCTTTTTACCCGTCCGTCCTGCCACCGCCAGGCCGATCAGCAGAAGCACCGGAAATACGATGGCAAGAAGAATGCCCGTCTGCAGATCGTCCCCCGCCCTCTGCGCCGCCCAGCCCACAAGGGAAGGGCCGCTCATGCAGCCAAGATCCCCCGCAAGGGCGAACCAGGCGAACATGGTCGTGCCTCCCCGGATCCTTTTTGCGGCAAGGCTGAAGGTGCCGGGCCAGAGTACGCCCACGGAAAAGCCGCACAGGCCGCAGCCGATCAGGCCCAGTGCCGGAACGCGGGAAAAAGCGATCAGCAGATAGGTAACCAGGCAGAGCAGACCGCTCGCCGTCATGTATTTCGTAATCTCCACCCGTTCGCTGCATTTTGCGTAAAGCACCCGCGCCGCGCCCATCAGGAGGGCGAAGGTGAGAGGCCCCGCCAGATCGCCTACGGTTTTCGCTACACCCAGCCCCTTCTCCGCGAAGGTGGAGGCCCACTGGCTGACCGCCTGCTCGCTGGCGCCCGCGCACAGCATCAGGAGCATCATCAGCCAGAACAGCCCGTTTTTCAGAAGGCCGCTCCCCCTGCTTTCCTCTCCCGCTGCTTCCAGAAAAGGCACCGGAACCAGGCAGAAATAGATCAGGTTCAGCACCGGAATCACCGCCCAGATGCAGGCCATCAGCTTCCAGTTTTCCACGCCCGCCAGAGCGAAAAAGAGTGTGGAAAGGATCACCACGCCCGCATGCCCCCAACAGTAAAAAGAATGCAGAAGGCTCATGGCCGCCTCCTTTTTCTTCGTGGGACAGGCCTCCACGATGGGACTGATGAGCACCTCAAGAAGACCGCCTCCCACGGCGTAGACCATGACAGAGATCAAAAGTCCCGCAAAGGGGCTTCCCATCCATCCGGGCAGGAAGGCGAATAAAAGAAGCCCCGCCGCAGAAAACACATGGGCCAGAACGGCGCTGGCCCGGTAGCCGATCCGGTCGATGAACAGAGGGGACAAAAGATCCACCGCGAGCTGCACGCCGAAATTGACGGAAATGATCACCGAAATCTGCTCCATGCTGATCCCGTACTGCGCGGCGAGCGTCACGAACAGAAGCGGTGCGAAATTGTTGACGATCGCCTGCACCACATATCCGGTAAAGCAGGCATAGACGGTATGCTGATAGCTGTTTTTGATTGCCTTGAGCATGTTGCGTTACTCCTTGTGTCCTTTTTTCTTCTATTTTTTTTACCGTTTTCCCCAGTATCGGGAAACGGCAGCATCATTATATCACTTCGTATTTCTTTTTAAAACATGAAAAAAGCTTCCCGCCATCATCAGTAGATACAGGGCGGCCAGCCCGATCCCCTGTCCCGCAAGGATCAGCCTCCTGCTGCCCAGCCGTCCGGAAAGCAGGCCGGACAGGAACCGTCCCATCGCCATTCCCACATAATAAAAGGTGATCGTTGCGGCCGCCGCATCCGCTCCAAGCCCCCTGGCGTTTACCAGAAAGGTGCTTCCCCAGTTACCGCAGGTATATTCCAGGCCGCAGGAGCCGATGAACACCAGGCAGGCCCTGCGCACCCTTCGATCCTTGAGAAGCTGGAGAAAGCCGACGTTTTTTTCCTCTTCCTCATCCTCTCCCGCTTCCGAATGCGCCTTTTTCCAGAGCGGAAGCGCGAGGATGGTCAGCGCCGCGATTCCTGCCTGCACCCCAAAAACGCTCCGGTATCCCGCGCGCCAGGAGCCGGAGGAAAGCGCCAGCGACATGAAAAAGGGACTCAGGGACACGCCGATTCCATAAAAGCAGTGCAGGAAATTCATATGCAGAGCCTTGTAATGCAGCGCCACGTAATTGTTCAGCGCCGTATCCACCGCTCCCGCTCCCAGCCCGAGCGGCACGGCGCACAGACACAAAAAAAGCATGTTCCCGGAGCAGGAAAAGCCCAGCAGGGCGAATGCGGTCAGCGTCGTGGAAAAGGCGGTGATCCTTCCTGTTTGGAAACGCCGGATCAGCCGGGCCGAAAACAGGCTTGATACAATGGTACCGCCGGATATCAGCATGGTCACCAGACTTCCCAGCGAAACCGGAATTCCAAGCTCCGTATAGATGACGGGCCAGGCCGCTCCGAACAGAGAGTCCGGAATCCCCAGGCCGATGAACGAGATGTAGATGACAAGTAAAAGTAAGGTCGCCATTTTTCCTCCATGTCGCAGCGCCCCTGGCTCCAGCCGCGCCAAACGATCCTTTCCTTTATATCAGACCACAACGATTGATTCTATCAGAAAAAGGGCCTATAATATGACAAAAACGACTAAAACAGCGTAAAAACCGCATCCGCGATTTCTCCGCGCCCCCACGACGCTTCGGCATGGAGGTAAAGATCAGGAAAAGCGCCCGATATGGAGGTAAGCATGGAACCACAGGAAAAAAGGACGGCGTCAGACTCCGTCCCGAAAGAAAACATACGGCACGGCGAGGCGCTCTTTCCCTGTGCCGTATATCTGGATCAATATCAAAACGGGGAGGATACCTTCCCCTGGCACTGGCATGAGGAGCTGGAGATTGCCTTTGTCACGCAGGGAATGGTCACCGTATCGCTGCACGCGGATCAGAGCGGGCATGTGCAGTCCTTTTCGCTCCGCCCGGGAGAGGGCGTTTTCATCAACCGGCGCATTCCTCATTCCTATTCGGGAACGGACGGGGAAGCCGCCCTGATGCCGAACCTGCTTTTTCTCCCCTCACTCGTCTACGGCTCGAAGGACAGCGTTTACTGGGAAAAATATCTGAAGCGCCTGCTTCTTTCCCCCTCCTTCTCCCATGTGCTCCTGTCGCCCGAAAACTCCTGGCAGACCGCCCTGCTGAAACAGGCACAGGCCGCCTTTTCCCTCCTGTCCGCCAGGGATTTCGGATATGAATTCCGCGTCCGCTCCGCGCTTTCGGAGGTTCTTCTGCTGCTTCTTCAAAATATGGCAAAAGCGCCGGATCACGCGGAGGAAGGCTCCCGTCATCAAGCCGACGCGGAGCGTATCCGCCGGATGCTCTCCTTTATTCAGGAGCATTATACTGAGCCGGTCTCGCTGCAGCAGATCGCGGACAGCGCTTTTCTTGGAAAGAGAGAATGCCTCCGCTGCTTTCAGCGCACCATCGGCACCTCTCCCATGCAGTATACCATCGACCTGCGCCTGCGCAGGGCCAGACAGCTCCTTCTGGAAACCGACCTTCCCCTTGTGGACATCTGTACGGAGTGCGGATTTCAGGATCAAAGCTATTTCATCAAGGCCTTCCGTGAACGGATGGGGACGTCCCCGGCCAGGTTTCGGAAGGAGGCCGGCGCAAAAGCTTCTTTCCTGCCGTAATGAACGCCGTGTCGTAAGCTGTTTTTAAGTGACATTTCCACTATTTAGTGTTACAATCAGGAAGAAATTTTCAATCTGTTTTTAGGAAAGGATTCCATTAAAATGAAACGTGCCAAATTTCACTCTCTAACAAGTCTTCTGCTCAGCCTGCTTCTTTCCCTTTCGCTCTCCGCAGGCTGCGCCCCGGCAGCGGGGGATACAGCCCCGGCACCGGAAGCGGCGGGCATTTCCCCCGCTGTGGAAACGACAGCTGAAGTCGCTTCTGCGGAAACCGATTCTGATACGGCCATTGCTTCCGAAGAAGCTTCTTCGCTTTCTTCTGAGGAAGCCCTTTCTGAAGAAGCAAGCGAGGAAGCGGCTCCTTCCCGGGATGCCGCTCCGGATTATTCCGACAGCGAGAGCTGGGCTTATCTGGAAACCGATGCTGCCGGGAGGCAGGCGGATGTTTTTTTTATCTGTCCTTCGGTGTACGGCGGCTCGGATGAGGCCTGCAACATGTCTCTCTCCGATACGGAAACCAGGGAAAGCTTTGTGGGAGCCATCAACATGGAAAAGGGCATCTACGACGCAGACAGCCGTTTCTTCGCTCCCTACTATCGTCAGATCGGGCTGAACGTCTATGAAATGCCGGAAACGGACCGGGAGCCCTATCTGCAGACCGCCTATTCGGACGTCCGCTCCGCTTTTCTTTACTACATGGAAAATTATAACGACGGCCGTCCCATTGTTCTGGCCGGATTTTCGCAGGGCGCCGATATGTGCCTGCGCCTGATGAAGGAGCTTTTTGACGACGAAGCCCTTTCCGATCAGCTTGTCGCCTGCTACGCCATCGGCTGGCGGGTCACCCCTGAGGATCTGCAGGAATACCCCCATCTGAAAATGGCCTCCGGAGAAAAGGATACCGGAGTCATCGTTTCCTTTAACAGCGAAGCGGAAGGGATCACCGATTCCCTGCTCATTCCAGAGGGCACAACGACCTGTGCCATCAATCCTCTGAACTGGAAAACGGACGGCACCCCTGCGGACAAAAGCCTGAATCTGGGCGCCTGCTTCACCGATTACAGCGGCTCTGTCACCTCTGAGGTACCAATGCTGACCGGAGCCTATATCGACGAAGCGCGCGGTTCCCTGATCGTGCCCGACGTTTCCGCGGAGGATTATCCGGCGGGGCTCTCCATTTTCACGGACGGCGTATATCATCTGTACGACTATCAGTTCTTCTACCGCAATCTGCAGCAGAACGTCCAGGACCGCATTGACGCTTATTTTGAAGCGTAAGATGTTCCGGCCGGGCAAAATACAGCAACGGGCCAGATACAGCGATGGGAAAAATGCGGCTGCCAGAACCGCCAAACGCGTGCTACGGCAGCCGTCGTTCAGGCATTCGCTCTTTGTCATCCATCTGTCTTCAGCGCCTTTCTTCTCCACTCAGCCACCTGCCCCCAGATCCTTTCTCATCCACACATGGGGACAGCCCTCATCAAAATCCGTATCCCCAAAGGCGGTATAGCCCTGCTTTGCATAAAAAGGCTCCGCCTGTCTCTGGGCGTGGAGGCAGATGGAGGCACCGCCCGCCTTTCTGATCTCCCGTTCGGCTCCCGCCAGCAGAAGGGCGCCGAGATCTTTTCCCCGATAGGGCCTGCGCATAGCCAGCCGTCCGACGCCGTATTCTCCCTCCCGCGCTCCCGGATAGATCCGGCAGACCGCCGCAGGAAGCCCGTCGCAGAACAGAACAAGATGGACGGCAGAATCGTCGGTTTCGTCAAATTCCTCCTGAAAGCCCTGCTCCCGGACAAAGACCTCCTCTCTGATCTCTATGGCCTCTTTGGGCAGTATTTTGTATGCTTCTATATGTTTTTCCAATTTCCACTTACTCCTTTTATCTCCATCATCCCGGCAGCAATGCATTACAAAACATTTCCCTGCAGCCCCGTTTTCTCCAAAAAAGCTTCTGCCGTATCCGCCTCTATTGCCGCCCTCAGCCAGGCCTCCAGAAGCGAGACATCCTTTTCCTCAAAAATGCGTTCTTTCAGCACCTCCGGTACGGAGCCCTTCATCTCCAATGCCAGTATTACGGATTCTCCTTTCCCTTCCGCTTTTCCGCTCCTATATTCCGCTTTGCCAAATTTCTTCAGCTCTTCTTCCTCGTTGTACTCGAAAATTGACACGGCTATCACCTCTTTTCTCTGATCTCTCAGAAAATCCGCCAGTATTCCTTCCGCAATACATTCCGTTACGGCTCTGTCCACCGCCTTCTCGATCGTCCCCTCAGCGTCTGCATACTTCCTGACCCGAGCCACAAATTCACTGTATTCCCTCAGCGTCCTGCACCGTTTCATCAGCTCCCCGTTATGCCCCTGGTTGATGTTCAGAAACCTCACCTTCAGCTCCAGCTCAGGCCCCTTTTTCTCCTGCTGTTTTCCCTTTCTTTCCGCAAAAGCGTCTGACAGCTTCAGAGTGATATCCTCCGGTGCCTTCGTGCTTCCGTTATAAAATACCACAAAATGCGGTGCCGGAATTCTGACCAGAGTCGAGGTATATAACGACTCCCCGTCCACATATTTTTCCAGAAGACGTGAGATGTAAAACAGATCCCGCAGGGGCATGTGTATGGTTTCCTGCATGGCAGCTCCTTTCCCGCGCAGATGGGAACGGCCTGCATGCGGCACAGGCCCTGCGCGCCGGCGGCAGGAGCGGCATTCTTTCTCTCTACTCCTGCCGTTTTCGTATGGGTTACATGATTGGGATTGAAAATCAGCATAGAGTTTCCGAAATGAATGTCAGAATGAACAGACGGCGGAGACCCGCCGGAGCCGAACGGCTTCACAGAAAATTTATGCCTGTCTGTATTGTAGCATCTTCCCTGTCCTCACACAAGAAAAGAATTTCTTAATGGAAAATTTTTTAGAAAGGAAACTTTAGAAACTTTTTCATCCAAAGACGCAGCCTGCAGGTTGTCCGGAATCAAATATCTGCTATAATAGAGCCATAGCCGCGTTCCGTCGTCCGGCGGGAACGGTCCCGGCAGCTGGCAGAAGGTTCAGAAAGCCTTTCGGTACAGGCCTAAAATTTTCAGAAAGAAAGAAGGAATATCACATGCATTTTACATACTGTCCGCACTGCGGAAGCAGACTCATCCAAAAGGAGATCGGCGACGAAGGACTTCTGCCCTTCTGCGAAGCATGCAGCGTCCCTCTGTGGGATATGTTCACCACAAGCATCATCGCCGCCGTGGTCAACGAGCAGAATGAGATCGCGCTGTTACGGCAGGGCTATGTATCCGCCTCCAGTTATGTCTGCGTTGCAGGGGTCATGAAAATGGGAGAATCCGCCGAGGATACGGTGATCCGTGAGGTAAAGGAGGAACTGGGCCTTACCGTAGAAAAGCTGCATTTTATCAGAAGCTATCCCTATGAAAAAAAGGAGATGCTCATGCTCGGCTTCCTGGCCCGCGTGAAAAAAGAGGATTTCGTGCTGTCCGGCGAGGTGGACGCCGCCGAATGGGTTAGCCTAAAGCAGGCTCCGGACCGGCTCCGCCAGGGGAGCATCGCCTGGCAGCTGGTAAAGAGTGTACAGAAGATGGCATAACACCAGCCAGCGATACCCGGCAGCCCAGCCGGGGCGGAAAAAATCCGGAGAAGCAACGCATTTTCGCATGCTCTCCGGATTTTCTTTTCGTTTTCATTCTACTGGCAATATTCCCCGTCCCCGCCCATCATGCGGGTCATCTCCTGGATGCGCTCGATCGGGAAGGGTGGAGCGGTAAGGGGCCGCAGCGCGATGGACATGAGCTTCATCGGGTTGTCGTCCGCCGCAATGCGGTTGGAGCTCATCTGCCCGCACCTGCGGCATCTGTGGACGATGGCCCATTCGCCGTTTTTCCTCACCCATACCGCGACCGGATCCATATATCCGCCGCAGTCGGAAGCCCTGTCTCCCGGCTTGATGTCCACATGCAGGCTGGTCAGGCAGTTCGGGCAGTGATTCCTGTGATCGCTCCCCGCGCCGTCCGGCACCACCTGGCGGCCGCAGACCTTACAGGTAAAAACCTCCCTGCATGGATGCAGCCTGTAGTACCCCTTTTCATATTGCATTCTTTTATTTTCTCTATTCAATTTGCGTGCCCTCCTTTTGTTTTTCTGCCTGGGAGGGCCTTCGTTTCCGTATGATCCTCTGGATGCTTTTTTCAGATAAAAAATACTCTTCTGACAGCTCCGGTATGGTCTTTCCGGAGGCGTATCCGTCGTAGATCCTTCCGTCCCGCGCCTCCAGCCTCGCGCGAAGCCCGCTGTTTTCTCCCCAGCCGGAGTGCGCCTCGCATTTCCTTGGAATGTACAGGATCTGGCCGTCTACATATTTCTGTATCTCGGCCACAAGCTCCTGCGGCAGGACGTCGGATGCTTTTCTATAGCCCATCTGTGCCCTCCTAATGTTTTGCTATTAGGAAACGCGATGGCCATAGCATCTGTTTTTTTCATGCAATAGCCATCGCTATCGCGCAGTTTGGCTAAAATTCCTCTTCATGCACTCACCATTGATCCTTTCTTTTCGTTCTTGTCCAAATGATTTCCATCATTTGAATGATTTCTGCCATTGTGAATGATTCTGATCATTGTGAATGACCAGTCATTATGAATGATTTTATCATCCATTCACAGCCATCTTAACAGCTCCCGGCGTTTCTGACAACCTCATTTTCTTTTTAACCTGTTCTTGAGCGACAGCAGAATAGGGGTCAGATAGCCGCGCCAATCCTTCTTTACGCCGCGCCCGTTCTGTGCCATAATGGAGAAAACAAAGGTCCGGAAATTTGTACGCGCGCCAAAGCGCGCAGATGGGGGCAAAAGATGGAAAAGCTGAGAAGCCAGGAATTGAGAAAAAAAGCGCCGGAGCTGGATCCGCTCCGGCTGGGAACGGGATGGAAGCAGGAGGATCTGGCAAAGCCGCAGATCCTCATTGAAAGCTCCTTCGGGGACAGCCATCCGGGGAGCGTGCATCTTTTGGAGCTTGCCGAACGGGCGAAGGAGGGAGCCGCGCGGGAAGGAGGCTTCGGGGCCAGATATTTCTGCACGGATATCTGCGACGGGGAGGCGCAGGGGCATAACGGGATGAATTATTCCCTGCCCTCCCGGGACATGATGGCCAACATGATCGAGATCCACGCCTGCGCCACGCCCTTCGACGGGGCGGTTTACATCGCGGGCTGCGATAAAAGCATGCCCGCCCATCTGATGGCGGCGGGGAGGGTGGATATTCCCTGCGTGGTCCTGCCCGGCGGCGTCATGAACGCCGGGCCCGATCTTCTGACGCTGGAGCAGATCGGCGCCTACAGCGCCATGTATGAGCGGGGAGAGATCAGCAGGGAGGAATTTTCTTTTTACCAGACCCATGCCTGTCCCTCCTGCGGAGCCTGCTCCTTCATGGGAACCGCTTCCACCATGCAGATCATGGCGGAGGCGCTGGGTCTCGCTCTGCCCGGGACGGCGCTTCTTCCCGCGGCGGAAGGCGTGCTGAGGGAGGCCGCCGTCCGCGCGGGCACCCAGGCGGTGCGCCTGGCCCGGATGGGGCTGACCCCTTCCGGGATCGTCACGGAAAAATCCTTTGAAAACGCGGTGATGGTTCACGCCGCTATTTCCGGCTCCACCAATTCGCTTCTGCACCTGCCCGCCATTGCCCATGAGTTCGGGATCCGGCTGGACGCGGACAGCTTCGACCGGCTGCACCGGGGCGCCCACTATCTTCTGAACATCCGTCCCGCCGGGCAGTGGCCCGCCCAGTTCTTTTCTTATGCGGGCGGCGTTCCCGCGGTGATGGAGGAGATCCGAAGCATGCTCCATCTGGATGTGATGACCGTAACGGGAAAGACGCTGGGTGAAAATCTGGATGAGCTGAAAAGGAACGGCTTTTACGAAGAACGGCAAAAGCGCCTTGCCGATTACGGCCTGAAAAAAGAGGATGTGATCCGGCCCTTTGACCGCCCTTTCGGAACCGACGGGAGCGTTGCGGTGCTGAAGGGAAATCTTGCGCCGGACGGCGCGGTGGTCAAGCATACGGTGGTGCCGAAGGAGATGTTTTCCGCCGTTCTTACCGCCCGGCCCTTCGACTGCGAGGAGGACGCCCTGAACGCGGTTCTCACCGGAAGCATCCGCCCCGGAGACGCGGTCATCATCCGCTACGAGGGCCCGAAGGGAAGCGGCATGCCGGAAATGTTTTACACCACGGAGGCCATCGCCTCCGATCCCGTCCTCGCCTCCTCCATCGCCCTTCTGACGGACGGGCGGTTTTCCGGCGCATCAAAGGGCCCGGCGGTGGGACACATCTCCCCGGAGGCTGCGGAGGGCGGCCCCATCGCGCTGGTGGAGGAGGGGGATCTGATCGAGCTGGACATCCCGAAGCGGCTCCTGCGCCTTGTGGGCGTGAAGGGCCGGCGGGTGGAAGAAGCGCAGATAGAAGAAATCCTTCGTCAGAGAAAAGCGGCCTGGGCCGCGCCGGAGAGCAGATATGAAAAGGGGGTGCTCCGGCAGTTCGCCAGTCTTGCGGTATCACCCATGAAGGGCGGGTATATGAATGGTTAATGCGGATGGATCTATGAATGGACAGCGGAAGGACGAGGATACGGGCGGCCTGCAAAGGACGAATAAGCGGACGGCCTACGAAAGCTCCAAATATTCCTCCATCAGCCCCTCCAGCTCCTGCTCCGCCCGGTCGATCTCCTGCTGCAGCTCGTTGAGGCGCAGATAGTCCGCCGCAAGCTCCGGCGAAGCAAACTGCTCCTTCAGGCCGGCGATCTGCTGCTCGCAGAGGGATATTTTTTCCTCCAGCTTTGCCAGACGCCGCTCCCGCTTCGCCTGCTCCTTGCCGGGATTGAAATAATTTTTCTCCTTTTCCGGTGCAGCGCCGTCCCCTTGTCCGGCACGGACGCTGTCCGCCTTTCCCGCGCTGCGGCCGGGCAGGATAAGGAAGGCCCCCGCCTCCGTTTCCCTGCGCTTTGCGCGTTCCTCCGCGTACTGGTCGTAGCCGTAGGGGTAGAGAACGGCGCCGTCCTCCCTAAGCTCCAGCAGCTGATCCGCAACGCCCCTGACAAAATATCTGTCATGAGAGACAAAAAGCACCGTGCCCTCATATCCCCTCAGCAGGCCCTCCAGCGTTTCCTTTCCCACGATGTCCATGTGGTTGGTGGGCTCGTCCAGGATCAGCAGGTTGGGCCTTCTCTGAAAGATCTTGCACAGAGCGAGCCTGGCCTTTTCTCCGCCGGACAGAAGCTTTACCTGCTTGAAGACGTCGTCCTGGGTGAACAGAAACGCGCCGAGGGCGCTTCTTGCTTCTGTCTGTGTCAGCCCCGGAAATTCATCCCAGAAGTCCGTCAGCACATCCTTTTCCGAAGCATACTGCGCGGATTCCTGGTCAAAATATCCCGCCTGCACATTAACGCCGAAGCGGATCTCCCCGCCCAGAGCCGGAAGCTTCCCCACAAGGGTTTTTAAAAAGGTGGATTTTCCCGTCCCGTTGTCTCCCACGACCGCCATCTTCTCCCCCTTTTTCAGT
Source organism: Candidatus Eisenbergiella merdavium (assembly GCA_019119595.1). Lineage (GTDB taxonomy): Bacteria > Bacillota > Clostridia > Lachnospirales > Lachnospiraceae > Eisenbergiella > Eisenbergiella merdavium. The sequence continues at coordinate 83,603 of DWWS01000065.1, forward strand.
TCCAGGCTGATCCGGGCGAGGGGAGCCTCATAGCCCACCTCCAATGCGCTGACGGAGAGCACCTCCTTACCGGATTCCAGCTCCGGCTTCAGACTTTTGCGGAAGGTTCTTCCGTCAGCGGCCATCGGGTTTTCAATCCTGTCCATATGCTCGATGGCTTTTTTCTTGGAACGGGTCATCGCCACCTTGGTTGGCTTGTTCTTAAAACGCTCCACCAGCGTCTCCAGCCGCCTGATCTCCTGCTGCTGCAGGGTATAATCCTTGAGCTGCTTCTCATAGTCCGCCTGCTTCGTCTCCACAAAATGACTGTAATTTCCCGGATAACGCTTCGCGGTCTTATACTCGATCTCATAAACCACATCCGCCACGTTATCGAGGAACATCCGGTCATGGGAAACCACCACGACCGCCCGGTTGTAGCTCTTCAAATACTGTTCCAGCCACTCCACCGCCGCCATGTCCAGGTGGTTCGTGGGCTCGTCCAGCAGCATGATGTCCGGCTTTGACAAAAGCAGCTTGATGAAGGCGATCCGGGAGCGCTGTCCGCCGGAAAATTCTGCCATCCTCCTGTTTCTGTCCTCGTCCCGGAAGCCGAAGCTGTAGAACAGGGCGTCGAATTCCCGGTCGTAGTGATAGCCTCCCATTGCCTCGAAGCGCTCCTGCAGGGCGCTGTAGCGCCTCACATTTTCCTCCGACGCCTCCCGCTCCACCTCTGAAAGCGCCTGCTCCATCCGTTCCCGCACGTCAAGGACGGGGGCGAAAACCTTGCGGATCTCCTCCTCCACCGTGATATCCTCATCCTCAAAGGCGACCTGCTTCAGATAACCGATGGAGGGCTTTCCCGCCCTTGCGATGAAAATGTCCTCGTCCGAATCCCGTTTGGAAAGCTCCACCTCGCCCGCGATCAGCTTCAGAAGCGTGCTCTTTCCGCAGCCGTTTCTTCCGACCACGGCGATCTTTTCGTTATTCCGGATCTCAAAATTGATATGCTCCAGTATGGTATCGGCTCCGAACCTGACGCAGCCGTTTGCGATCTGATACAGCATGCTCCTCCCTCTTTTCTCCTCAGCCCTCCTGCCGGAGCGCTTCCCGGATCCTTGCGATCTCCTCTTTGTGCCCCGCGTCGTCAAAGGGCGTTTCCAGATAAAAGGGCAGATCCCGCAGCGCCGGATGGCGCATCACGTTTAAAAGCGCCTCCCAGCCGATCAGCCCCTCCCCGATGGGCGCGTGCCTGTCCTTATGGGAGCCGAAGGGCATCTGGCTGTCGTTTAAGTGCACCGCCCGCAGAAGGGAAAGCCCCAGCACCCGGTCAAATTCCGCAAGAACGCCGTCCAGATCGTTCACGATATCGTATCCGGCGGCGAACACATGGCAGGTATCCAGGCAGATCCCGATGCGCTCCGGATGCTTCACCCCGTCCCGGATGGCGCGAAGCTGCTCGAACCTGTCTCCGATCTCCGTACCCTTGCCGCTCATGGTTTCCAGAAGCACCGTGATGGCTTCCTCTCCCGTGACGGCCTGATCCAGCCCGGCGATAATGTTTTCGATTCCCTTTTCCACCCCGATTCCCGTATGGCTTCCCGGGTGAAACACCAGATTTTCAATGCCGAGCGCGTCCATTCTCGCCACGTCCTCCCGGATCACCGTGCAGGCAAACTCATAGACCTTCGGCGTATCGCTCGCAAGGTTCATGGTGTAGGGCGCATGGGCCAGGATGGGGCCGAAGGCGTGCTCCCTCCGGATGCGCTGGAAGGCCTGCTCCTCCTTCCCGGACGGCGTCCGGAAATTGGAGCCTCTGGGATTGCGGCTGAAGATCTGCATGGTATCCGCTTCCATCCACACCACGTTCCGTGCGGTTTTCTCAAGCCCCTGGGCGATCGACATATGGGTTCCCATGATATAATGACGGTTCATTTTTCCTCCATTCCGAAAGCTTTGACCGTCTCAGACGAAATTCCTCAACGCCTGAGATGGTCAAAGTTTCCTGTTTCCCATCATAGCATGGGCCGGGCCGAACCGCAATGGCCGGGCGCATTTTCATATTTTCGTATTTTCTGTTCCTGCGCGGTAAAATTCCTGCGCGGCAAAGTAGAAAATTTCATCAGTCTGTGCTATAGTGTCTGTAGTTTTATGTAGTTTTATCATGATGGAACAAAAGGAGGCCGCTTATGGATATCCATGCCTATTGGGATGCAGTGTTAAAGCAGGACGCAGATGCAATGAGGGCGTTCTTCCATGATACCGCATATATCAACTGGCACTGCACAAATGAGCATTTTACCGTTGAAGAGTTTATCCGGGCAAACTGCGAATATCCGGGAGAATGGGACGGCATTGTAGAAAGAGTGGAGTGCACCGGTTCTTTGACCGTAACCGCTGTAAAGGTGTTCACGCTCAACAGAGAATTGTCTTTTCATGTGGTATCATTCATCCATACCAATGACGGAAAAATTGATTCCATAGACGAATACTGGGGAGACGACGGCCCTGCACCGCAGTGGCGGCTGGATAAAAGGATCGGCTCGGCAATACGCTGAGGTTTACTGCGGGCCTGTCCGGCAGTCGCAGAAAAAGGAAACAAACGCCGATATCAGCAGGAGAAATACAGCAAGCATATCCCATATATCAAAAACGGCCACCGCAAGCATTTTTGAGAGAATGACATTGATGATCAGGATAAACGGCACAGCCAGCAGAAAAGTTATTCCTAAAGCAAATCCCTTCCTTTTTTTCCAAAAACGGGTAAAAACCGCGGCTATGATCCACAGGAATAGGACCGACGGCACTGCCGCCGCTGTGCCGACGGAAAATATCTCTTTCTCTTTTACCAGGCTGCTCAGCAAGAACAGATAAGGGACGATGAAAACGCTCAACGAAATGAGACTGGCTGCGCCCCCTCTTTTTCCCAGCAGGATACCCGGGAAAGCTACTGCCCACGCGAAGGCAATGGAACTGACCGGGATCGGCGACCAGGTTAAACCGCCGGATGCGGCGAGATCGCAGATCAGGCAGACCAGGATACCCGTCAAAAGCGCCGCCGAAAACAGAAGGGAAACGATCCCGTTCCTTTTTCTGTTATTCTCATCCTTTCTTTTCAGGGCAAGCAGGTTTTCGTCCGCCTTTTTTTCATAAATCCCCGTGTCGATCTTTTCCCCGCTTAACAGCTCGTTTACCGTGATACCCAGTATTCCGCAAAGCTCCAGCATGATAGATGAATCGGGCATGCTTTTTCCCGTTTCCCATTTGGATACGGCCCTGTCGGTAATGTTCAGCTTTTCTGCCAGCTGCGCCTGCGTCAGTTTCTTCTCTCTGCGGCATTCGGCAATAAATTTTCCGATTTCTGTCTGTTCCATCTTCTTTTCCTCCATGTCAGGGCACCAGTTTTTCCCTTCTCCCCCAAATGCTACACCGAAGGCTGTGCTTTTTACACGAACCAACGGTTGAATCGGGGGATTCAACCGTTAGTTGGGAAGCGTTCTGCCGCCTTTGTATTATTTTAACACATGCCCCTGGCATTATCTATCCGGAGCGTTCAGAATCCGCATGAATTCCTCCCCGGTAATGGTCTCCTTTTCATACAGGTATTCGGACAGCTCGTCCAGCTTCTTCCGGTTCTCCAGGAGGATCTGTCTCGCCTTCTCATGCTGCTTTTTCACCAGCTCCACCACCTTGCCGTCGATGCGGGTCTGGGTCTCGGCGGAGCAGGCAAGGGAGGCGTCGCCGCCCAGGTACTGGTTGGTGACGGTCTCCAGGGCCACCATGTCGAAATCCTCGCTCATGCCGTACCGGGTGATCATGGCGCGGGCAAGCTTCGTGGCCTGCTCGATGTCGTTGGAGGCGCCTGTGGTGATGGAGCCGAAGGCCACCTCCTCCGCCGCGCGGCCGCCGGTCAGCGTGGCGATCTTGTTTTCCAGCTCTTCCTTATTCATAAGGTAATGGTTGCCCTCGTCCACCTGCATGGTATAGCCAAGCGCGCCAGAGGTTCTGGGGATGATGGTAATCTTCTGCACCGGAGCGGAATTGATCTGCTTTGCCGCCACCAGCGCGTGGCCGATCTCATGATAGGAAACGATTTTCTTTTCATGGTCGGTCAGGATGGCGTTCTTCTTCTGGTAGCCTGCGATAACCACCTCGATGCTCTCCTCCAGATCCGCCTGAGTGACCACCTTGCGGCCGTCGCGCACCGCGCGCAGTGCCGCCTCATTGACGATGTTGGCAAGCTCCGCGCCGGAAGCTCCGGAGGCCATGCGGGCGATCACCGAAAAATCCACGTCGGAATTTACCCTGATCTTCTTCGCGTGCACCTTCAAAATCTCCTCGCGGCCCTTCAGGTCGGGAAGCTCCACGGGCACCCGTCTGTCAAAGCGGCCGGGGCGCAGCAGGGCGGGATCCAGGGATTCCGGACGGTTGGTCGCCGCGAGGATGATCACTCCGGTATTTCCTTCAAAACCGTCCATTTCGGTCAGAAGCTGGTTCAGCGTCTGCTCCCGCTCGTCGTTTCCGCCGAACTGGCCGTCCCGCTTCTTTCCGATGGCGTCGATCTCATCGATGAAAACGATACAGGGAGCCTTTTCCTTCGCCTGCCTGAACAGGTCGCGCACCTTGGAGGCGCCCATGCCGACGAACATTTCCACGAATTCCGAGCCGGAGATGGAGAAGAAGGGGACGTTCGCCTCGCCCGCCACCGCCTTTGCCAGCATGGTCTTGCCGGTTCCGGGAGGGCCTACAAGCAGGATGCCCTTGGGCATGGACGCGCCGATCTCCTCGTACTGCTTCGGGTCGTGCAGGTAGCTGACGATCTCGGTCAGGTTCTCCTTCGCCTCATCCTCGCCCGCCACGTCGCTGAAGCGGATGCCCGCGGAGGATTTCACATAGACCTTGGCGTTGCTCTTTCCCATGCCGAACATCATGGAATTGCCGCCCATCTTGTTCATCGTCCGCTTGTACATGAGCTGACCGAAGATCACGAAAACCGCGATGGGAAGCGCCCAGGAAAGCAGGAAGCTCACGATGGGGGAGGCCTGCTCCACAATCTCGGAGGCGAACTGCGCGCCGGAATCATGCAGCCGCTCCGTCAGGCCTGGGTCGTACATCAGTCCCGTTTTGTAGATCTGGGTATTGTCCTTGTTGGTAAACAGGATCTGATTGTCCTGCATCTCTACCTTCCCAATCTCCTTCTGCTCCGTCATATCCATGAAGGTGCCGTAGTCCACCTCGATGATCTGCGCCTGTAGCATACGGGGCATCACCAGAAAATTCAAAAGCATCAGGACCAGCATCACTATCGCATAATAGAATATAAACGGTTTTTTGGGCGTTTTTACCTCATTCATCCTCTTTTCTCCTCTCTTCCTCACAGGCAAGCTGCTTTTCCACCGCCTTCAGGGCGGCGAGCAGCGCATGGTTCATGGACTGGGTGGCAAAATCGGCCGCGTATTCCGCATACAGGATGGCCGGTTCCGGGTCCTGCTTTTTTCTTTGGCCCCTTGAAAAATCCCCGTTTTCCGTTTCCTGAAGGATCTCCTTCACACTCTCCTCATAGGTAAACAGGGCCCCGGCCAGCCTCGCGGCCGCCGGGAAGCCGCTCCCCTTTATCCTTTTGCGCAGAAGGAGCGCGGTCTGGGCTTCCTCGTCCTCCATCTGTCTGATCTCCTCGCGTATCCTGTCATGATCTCTGCCCTGGCAGAGCTGGATCCGGCTCTGAAGCTTTCCATACTGCTGTTCCATTTCATACAGCTTGACAGAAAAAATTCCCTGATCCACTTCGCAGCTCTCCTTTCCCTCCGTCCGGAAGCACTCCGAAACGGCTTATTTCTTTTTTCCTGACTTTTCTGATGCATCTGATATTTTTTTACCTGAAATCCGTCCGGGCCGCCACACGCAGATTCTTCCGTTTGTCCTGACAAAAAGACCCGGATGTAAAAAATTTTTACACCCGGGCTTTTTTGTCAGCCTCTGTTTTCAAATTTATTCCGGCAGGGCGGGAGGCTTCTCTCCCAATTCCGAAGGCCGCCGCATCCGAACGGCGGAGCGCCGTGAAAATCCCTTAATCCTCCCGCAGGAAACTTCCGTCCATCAGGCGGATAAGCTGTCCCGCAAGCCGTTTGATGTCCACGTTGGGTCTGCCGCAGTATTCCACCATGACGCCCACCACGGCAAAGGTATAGAAATCCAGCGCCACCTGTGCGTCCAAGCGGCTCACATCCTGCAGAAGCTCTCTCCTGTCCACCATTTCCTGAAAATAGGAGCGTACCGCTCCCATGATCAGCCGTTCCGTCTGCTCCCTGAGCTGGGAGGACAGAAGCTTGCGGATCATCCCCCTCGCCTGTACCGCCCCCGAAAGGAACAGCTCCATCACCTCTTCTCTGGAATCCATCTGAAGACTTTTCTCCACCAGCTCCTCCATGGCCCGGTGCAGCGACCAGTCGATCACGTCGAGAAGATCCTGGAAATGATAGTAAAAGGTCTGTCTGGTAATATGGCAGGCCTCCACGACATCCTTTACGGTGATCCTGTCAATGGGCTTTGTCCGGACAAGCTCCACAAACTCCCTGGCGATCCGCTCCTTCATATCAGATGGCATGCTGTTCCTCCTCTGTCTGTTCCTCCCGCCCGTCTTCCTTTTCCGCCTTTTGGATCAGCCGCACGATACCCTCCTCCGGATAGGAAAGAAGCTGTCCGAACGAATAAGCCAGCCGCCTGTCCTCCTGTCTCGTATAGCGTCCCTGCCTGATCAGCTCCTGCTGCTCCTTCTTAAGCTTCAGATAGCTGTTAAGCGTTTCTTCCTGCCTGTAAAAAAGGAACAGCGGCTTTCCCCGGTTCGCTTCTTTGGGAAAAAGTGCGGTGAGCAGCGCCTCGTCCTCGGGATAAAAAAGGATTTCATACTGGCCGCACAGCCTCTTCACCTCCTCCAGATAGCTGTCCCGTTCCTGTCTGTCCGAAAACGGATGGCTCATGGCAAGCGTCTTCAGGCCGGAGGAGACCATCTCACAGAAGCAGTCCATGACGCCGAGCTGAAAGGAAAAGGGATCGATCCGTCCGGATCTGAGACCCTCGCTTTCCGCAGACGCCAAAGCCGGCGCCTCGGCCGCCTCCGCGTATTCCTCATATTCCTCCCTGTCCAGCGAAAGGGGGATTCCGGATCTGCCCTTCACGTTGACGCCTCCGTACCAGGTTCCCTCCACCGTAAGGACGTCCCCGATCTCATATTCCAGAGAGGCCGCGTCGCTCTTTTTAACGATCCTGATTTTTCTTACCGCATTTTCCATGTCAGTCCGGTCTCCTTTTTTCAGCCTGTTATCTCTTGTCCCGGAGGGTCACGTCGTGCGCGCCGCCCTCCACGATGCTGGTGGAGGACACCAGCGTGATCTTGGCCCGCTTCTGAAGCTCCGGGATGGTGAGCGCGCCGCAGTTGCACATGGTGGATCTCACCTTGCTTAAGGTCATGCTCACATTGTCGTGCAGGCTTCCGGCGTAGGGAACAAAGGAATCCACGCCCTCCTCAAAGGAAAGCTTTTTATCCCCGCCCAGGTCGTATCTCTGCCAGTTTCTCGCGCGGGCGCTGCCCTCGCCCCAGTATTCCTTCATGTAGCTTCCGTTGATGTTCACCCGCTTGGTGGGGCTTTCGTCAAAGCGGGCGAAATATCTGCCAAGCATCACGAAATCCGCTCCCATGGCAAGGGCAAGGGTGATGTGGTAATCATGCACGATTCCGCCGTCGGAGCAGATGGGAACATAGATTCCCGTTTCCCGGAAATATTCGTCTCTCGCCTTCGCCACCTCGATCACTGCCGTGGCCTGTCCTCTTCCGATGCCCTTCTGCTCCCTGGTGATGCAGATGGCGCCTCCGCCGATCCCCACCTTCACGAAATCCGCGCCCGCCTCCGCAAGGAAGCGGAAACCGTCGCCGTCCACCACATTTCCCGCGCCCACCTTAACGCTGCGGCCGTTTTTTTTCCGGATATAGTCCAGGGTGATCCTCTGCCACTCGGAATAGCCCTCGGAGCTGTCGATGCACAGGGCATCCGCCCCCGCCTCCACCAGGGCCGGAACCCGCTCCTCATAATCTCTGGTGTTGATCCCGGCTCCCACCATATACCGCTTGGAGGTATCGATCAGCTCGTTCTCATTTTTCTTGTGCGTATCATAGTCCTTGCGGAACACCAGATAAACCAGCTCCTGCTTTTTGTTCACCAGCGGGAGGCAGTTGATCTTGTGCTCCCAGATGATGTCATTCGCTTCCTTCAGCGTGGTATCCTCGTCCGCATACACCAGATCCTCAAACCGGGTCATGAATTCGGAGACCTTCGTCTCCGGCCCCATCCGGCTGACGCGGTAATCCTTGTTGGTCACGATCCCAAGAAGCTTTCCCCCGCTCCTCCCGTCCTCGGTGACGGCGACGGTGGAATGCCCGGTCCGCTCCGTGATGGCAAGCACGTCCCCCAACGTCATATCCGGCGACACGTTGGAATCGCTCACCACGAAGCCGGCCCGGTAGCGCTTGACCCTTCTCACCATTTCCGCCTGCTGCTCCACCGGCTGGGAGCCATAAATAAAGGACAGGCCGCCTTCCTGTGCCAGCGCGACCGCAAGTCTGTCGTCCGAAACAGACTGCATGATCGCGGACACCATCGGAATGTTGATGGAAAGCTCCGGCTCCTGTCCTTTTTCATATCTTACCAGCGGCGTTTTCAGACTCACCTTCGACGGGATGCATTCCGTGGAGGAATATCCCGGAATCAGAAGATATTCGCTGAACGTTCTTGACGGTTCCCCATAATAGATCGCCATACTGCCCCTCCTTTACTGGTTGTTGTTTCCATTATAGCCTGAGGCAGGGGGAGCGTCAACCATTGAAGCGCCGGTTCACCCATGTATGGGGATACTTAAACCTATCCTACATCTCCGCTTCAAACCGATCCATGTTGTCTATTTTCCCGATCACCACGATCACGTCCCCGTCCTGCAGGCGGTAATCGGGCCGCACCTCGATGGTCGTCTCCTTTTCGCTTTCAATGGCGATCACGTTCAGGTGGTACTTTTTCCGGATCCCGTATTCCTCGATGCTCCTTCCCACCAGCTTTCCGGCCGCCCTGATCTGCCGGATCTCCACACTGTTATCCAGGGACACATAATCCAGAAAATTTCTGGAGATCAGCCTTTTGCCCAGACGGACCGCCATATCACGCTCCGGATAAACCACCTGAGCGCCCAGCTTTTCCAGAACGGCTCCCTGCTCCGCGGTCAGCGCCTTTGCGATCACGTTCGGAACGCCCATTTCCACCACGCACATGGTGGTCAGGATGCTGGTATCCATTTTTTCCCCGATACAGACGATCACCGTATCACAGTTCTGGATCCCCACCTCCCGCAGGGTTTCCGCGGTCAGCTCGTCCACCACATAGGCGTAGTCCGTATACTGACGCAGCTCCTTTACCTTTATTTCGCTCTTATCCAGAACGATCACATCCTTGCCCGCCTTTGCGAGCGTTATGGCCAGCGCCGTTCCGAAACGTCCCAGCCCGATCACGCCGAAGGATTCGGCTTCCTGCTTCTTTTTCATTTTTTCAATTTTATTCCTTTCCTGCAAAGATTTCTATGATTCATTCCTGTAAAAAAATTTCCCCGCATCAGGTCTCGCCCTCCGCGGACAGCTCAGCCGATCGTCACGGCCTCATGCGTATACCTGGCGTTCGGCTCCGGATGATCGATCCACATGGACAGCAGGGTAAACGCCCCGATCCTGCCCGTATACATCACCAGAATGATGACCAGCTTTCCCGCGATGGAAAGCCCCGGCGTGATGCCGGTGGAAAGCCCCACCGTGCCGAACGCGGAAACCACCTCAAACAAAAGCTGGATAAAGGTGCAGCCCGGCTCAAGCACGCACATCAGAAACGTGGCGGCGCAGACCACTCCCAGAGAGATCACCGTGATCTGGTTGGCCTTCGCCAGATTCTCCGGCGGGATATTCCTGCGGAAGGAGCTTAACGGCCGCTTGACAAAAATGCTCCTCGCCGACTGGACCAGTACAAAAAAGGTGCTCGTTTTGATGCCGCCTCCCGTAGAGCCGGAGGACGCGCCGATGAACATCAGCACGCACAGGACGAACAGCCCCGCGTTGGAAAAGCCGCCGATGGCGTAGGTGGAAAAGCCCGCCGTTCTCGCTGAGACGCTCTGGAAAAAAGCGCCCAGCCAGGTAATCTCCTCCGTGGCCTTGAAAAGCAGCGTTCCCGCCACGGTCAGCACCGCGCTGGTCGTGATGACCACCTTGGAATGCAGGGTGAGCTTTTTAAACCGCCTCTGCTTCAGCACGTCCAGGATCACCAGAAAGCCGATGCCCCCGAAAATGATCAGAGCCGCCGTGGTCAGGTTCAGAAGCACGTTGCTCTGATAGGGGATCAGGTTGCGCATCCCTCCCAGAATATCGAAGCCTGAATTGTTAAAGGCCGCTATGGAATGAAACACGCTGATTCCCAGCGCATGGGCCGGGGAAAAATCCTGCAGAAAGACCGGAAAGCACAAAACCGCTCCCGTCACCTCAAAAAACAGCGTCATCTTCAGGATCGCCCGCACCAGCTTCACGATCCCGCCGAAGCTGTCCACGTTCAGCGCCTCCATCGCCAGCTTTCTTCCGCGGATCCCGACCCGCTTTCCCGCGGCAAGGATCAGGCCGACGCCCACGGAGGTCACGCCCAGCCCGCCGACCTGGATCAGCACAGCCACCACCGCCTGTCCGAACGGGGTAAAATGATCCGCCACGTCAATGGCGATCAGCCCTGTCACACAGACCGCGCTGGTGGAGGTAAACAGAGCGTCCACAAAGCTCACCTCCGCGTCCGGCCTGACCGAAACGGGAAGCAGCAGAATAAGTGCCCCAAGCAGGATCACCAGCGCAAAGCCCATCGCTATGAGCCGTCCCGGCGGCTGCCTTTTGATAAAACGTATGAAAAACATGACTCTACCTCTTTTTTATGATGCAAACCGTTTCCGCCAGGGGAAGACAGCGTTTTTTCCCGTCCTTTTTCTTCTGGATGAAAAGCTCGCGCAGAAAACGCGCACGACCGGACGTTTCCAGAATCAGGAACGCCGCAAGAATCCCTCCCGCACAGAGGGCCGGAAATTTTCCCGCAAAAAGAAAGCCCGCCGGAAGGACAGCGGTTCGTTGCAGCCTTAGAAAGGCGCTCTTTTTCAAAACAGCTGCGGCGCAGTCCGACGCGGCAGCCTCCTGCGCGTCAACCGGGCCGGAAATATTGCGGTCCACAAGCAGGACAGGCCCGCCGGACACGATTCGTTCCTGCGTTCCCTGCAGTACAGAGCCGACAGACGCCGTCCGCTCAAAAGAAACGGAAGGCTCGACAGCCGTGTCTCCCGCCGCCTGGCATAATATGTACACAATAAGCAAAAACGTGAGCGTCCAGCCGAATCCCATATCCGCCCACAGCCTGCGTGCCTGAATCACTTTCCCTTCCTCCTGTACCCCCTGAGCAATATCTAACATAGCATTCCCGCAGGGCTTTGTCAATATACGCGGGGAGGCGGGCAAAGCGCGGCGGGCGCACACTGAAGCACAGCGCGGCTTTGCGAAAGGACGGATGAGCCACAGCAAACGGCGGCGAGAAGCGTCGTCAGACCGAAAGATAAGACATATCGCTGAGCCGCTTCACGAAACGCTTTCCCTCATCATTCCGGAGCATCCAGCTCACCCCGCCGGCCAGGCCGAAAAGCTCAGCCCTGTTAAGCGCTTCCGCATCCAGGCCAAGCCACATCGCATTGAATACACTGAGCAGATCGCCGTGAGAAACCAGAATGATATTTTCCTCTTCATTTGAAAGGATTTCCTGAAAAAAGGGAAGAAGGCGGTTCCATTCGTCCCGGCGGCTTTCCGCATCCGAAAACATCCGGTCGTCGATCGTCCTTTCCTGGCACTCCATATTTTCTCTTAGCCACTGTACGGATTTCCCGACGCATTTTCCGAGATTCCTTTCCCGGAGCTCCCGCCTCAGTATGGGCGCAATTCCCAGATGCTTTCCCACGATTTCCGCCGTCTGTCTCGCCCTTGCCAGATCAGAGGAATACATGACAAAGTTTTTGCCCCGCAGTTCCCCGGAAAGCTTTCTTCCGATGCTGTCGGCCTGTCTTTTTCCCGTTTCCGTTAAGTCCCAGTCCGTCCAGGAGCCAACCATGCCGTTGGTATGATGGACGGATTGGGTATGCTGGATCGTAAGGATCGTTTTCATTCCGGTCTCCTTTTCCTATTATCTTCATATCAGAGGTAGCGCTTCGTCCGTTTTTTCGATTATCCCAACTCCGCCAATTCCTTAATGCTTTCTATTAAAATGTCTCTCGACCGACGCAAGCAGCTCATCCTGCTTCTTTCGATATTTTTCATATTCCTCATGTGCCTTATCAGTAGCCTGTTTATGAGTCACACGCCCTTTTGTTGTTAAAATATCCCGTCTGGTCATTTTCAGATAATCATCAATGGTTTCCAGCCAATCCTTCATATACATCGGTTCATGCGCTAACGCCCGTACCTCGGCAATGTCAAGACACGCCGAAACGATTTTATTCAAATCGTCCAGCTCTGTTTGTGTCAAATAATTTTTTGCGATCTTCGTATCGGAACGTTTAATCTGGTTTTAAAAACAGGACAGAAGCTTCTGTACTGGGATCATAATCAATGCTCGTAGCATAGATTTCCAGTACTTTCCGCCAAAAAACCTTTTCTGAAGATCAAATGTCACACCACATCAACGCAGCGGTCAAACAATGCAAGAGCATCTTCATAATCCCAATGCAGCCTGGCATCTGCCAATTTGTGTCAACACCATTGTCACAAAATCCGCCTGACCCATTGCCTCCATATTTTATAAAAACAACAGCTCATTGCCTGCAGGATCGTGCAGGATAAGCTCTCTGCCGCCCCAAACCGCTGTAAATGGCGGCTTACACTCTATTCCTGCGGCAATAATGTCTTCATACACCTCATCTATCTTTCCATTCGCAGAAAAGACGAAGCGGTTACAGACAATAGTATTATCCTCATCGTCCTGGCGCCAGATCCATATCATCGGCTCATTAGCTCCATCTTGCAGAGCCAGCGTGGAACCATACCACTTATCATCCGGAGCAACTTCTTCCAGAACACGAAAGCCAAGTTTCTTATAAAACTCGAATACTACCTCCGGCTTTTTACTGTAAATATTAATCCCCCTGAACTTAACTTCCATAGAAAAACCTCCTGTTTTTTCTATATCTTAACATCTGAAACGAAACACGACAACTGTGTGTCATGATTCGTATAAATTTTTTATCGAGCTCAGTGTTTATCTCATTATCTCAACTATTTCCGGAGGGTCAAGAACTTTTACTTTGTTTGCAACGGTGTACAAAGGGAACATTATAAAAATTAACAATGGACTGCCAATCTTACGCAAAGATACCGCCCAAATGAGACTAGGGGCGGTATTTTTGTATCTTGGCGGAGAAAGGAGGAACCACCCCACCGGGGCCTGATGTAAAAGTCGGGCCCCTTTTTTCATGCCCAAAATCAGGAGGTAAATGTGTATGCCAGACGAAAAGACCACAAAAGCCCCGGAAACGGCAGCGCCGGACACCGGGCCGGGCAAAGCCCCGGAACAGGCTCTCCAACAAGATGGCCGTCAAACAGGTTCAGCGGTATATCCGGCTCAATGAGCTTGTCCCCGACCTTATGACACTCATGGATAATAAGAAGCTGGGCTTCACAACAGCCGTGGAGCTCTCCTATATCAGCAAGAAAAACCAGAACTATATTGCCGTTGCCATTGACAGCCAGCAGTCCTCCCCGTCACAGGCACAGGCGAAGCGTCAAAGTACAGCCGGAAATTCCTTGCGGAGCACGAGGCGGAAATCGGGCTTTACCGGGCAGCGCAGGCGGACATGAAGCGGCTTCTTGCCGGAGCGAGGCTCCCGAAAATGGAGGTGCAGAAGGAAGAAGGCCGCAAGCTGTTGGCGAAGAAAAAACGGCTCTATGGGGAATACCAGAAGGCCCGGCGGGATATGCAGGAGGTCTTGACAGTTAAGGCCAATATCGACTGCCTGCTCGGCTATTCGGAGCCGGGGAAAAAGAAAGAAATGGAGCGTTGAGGATATGAAAAATAAGGAGCAAAGCGACGCGATCACTTCGGGCCATGTTGGCCCGAAGCTGACGGGTTTGGGGCGAGCCCCAACAAGCGGCGTTTGTGGTCTGTGGCCACAAAGGCATTGCTTGCCACTTAGCGGCAGCCCCCAAAATAGCATGAAAAAACGGAGGCTCTTACTCCTGAACCTCCGTTTCTCTGGCTTTCTTGAGCCCTTCGGCTGTGGCCTCCATAACAACAAGCTCTTTCTCATTCATCGAGCTTAAAAGCACATCTATATGCTTTCTGCAACTGTTCTCTCCACGCTGACCTTCTGTATAGAAAAACTGATCTACGGAAATGTCGAACAGAGTGACGAGTTTGAAAAACAGGTTGAAGCTGGGGTGCTGGCCTTTGTTCTCAATGTT
>DWWS01000066.1 GCA_019119595.1 Candidatus Eisenbergiella merdavium
GGCGGGAAGCCTGCTTCCCGCCCCCGCTCTGTACCCCTGTGCCATAAGACAGGGGAATCATACCAGAAAGAAATGGGGGAATTGCCATGCAGTATTACGTTGACGTAAACGCCTTCCGTGACGGGAACGGAAGCAAGGAAAGGCCCTTCCGGCATATCAGCGACGCGGCTCGCATCGCCGTGGCGGGAGACGAGGTGTTGGTCGCTCCGGGCGTATACCGGGAATATGTGGATCCGGTTCATGCCGGAACGGAGGAAGCCAGGATCACTTACCGCAGCATGCAGCCGCTTGGAGCGGTGATCACCGGGGCGGAAGAGGTGAAGAGCTGGACGCCGTATGAAGGAAACGTATGGGTCTGCTGGATCGCAAACAGCCTCTTCGGGGATTACAACCCGTATACCACCTATGTGTACGGCGACTGGTATTTTGCCGGAAAAAGCAAGCACACCGGAGCGGTATATCTCAACGATAAGATGCTCTACGAAGCCGAAAGCCTGGAGGCCTGTATCAGGGGAGAGGTCTATGAGTGCTCCTGGGAGCCGGAGGCCTCCGTTTATAAATGGTTCTCCGTACAGGACGGGGAGGAAACGGTGATCTACGCCAACTTCCAGGGAAAAAATCCAAACGAGGAGAAGGTGGAGATCAACGTGCGCCGGGAATGCTTCCTGCCGTCCAAAACGGGCGTGGGTCATATCACTGTCAGCGGCTTTCGTGTGGAGAAGGCGGCGACTACCTGGGCGCCGCCAGCCGCTTATCAGGACGGGATGATCGGGCCGCACTGGTCGAAGGGCTGGATCATTGAGGACTGCGAGATCAGCAACAGCAAGTGCGCCGGAATCAGCCTTGGCAAATATCTGGATCCGGACAACGAGCATTATTTTACCAATAAGCACGTGAAGAGTCCTACCCAGATGGAACGTGACGCGGTGTGCAGAGGGCAGTACCACGGCTGGCTGAAGGAAAAGGTGGGAAGCCACATCGTCCGCCGCTGCAACATCCATCACTGCGAGCAGGGCGGGATCATCGGCCGGATGGGCGGCGTTTTTTCTGTCATCGAGGACAACCACATCCATCACATCAACAACATGATGGAGCTGGGCGGAGCGGAGATTGCGGGCATCAAGATGCATGCCGCCATCGATGTGATCTACCGGCGCAACTATATCCATCACTGCACCATGGGGATCTGGTGCGACTGGGAGGCCCAGGGAACCCGGATCACGCAGAATCTGTTCCATGACAACCAGCGCCCCGCGTTCGCAAAGCAGCTGAAGGGCGGAATGATGAGCCAGGATATTTTCGTGGAGGTAAGCCACGGCCCCACGCTGATCGACAACAATATCCTGCTGTCCGACGTTTCCCTCCGGATGGCGACCCAGGGCGTAGCCATGGTGCACAACCTGATCTGTGGAGCCTTTACCTGCGTGGGCGGCGGCACCGGGCCGCGCTATACGCCCTATCATATCCCGCACCGCACGGAGGTGATGGGCTTTATGACCGTGCTCCACGGAGACGACCGCTTCTATAACAATATTTTCGTGCAGAAATGGCCGAAGGAGGCCTTCACCGTCCTGCGGGACAGCAGCGAAGGCTCCGATGAGGAGAACAGGGAGGTGGGCACCCATGTGATGGATGCCTATCCCACCTGGGAGGAATGGATCCGGCAGTTTGACATGGATACGGACACGCCTGATATGGCAAAGCTGGAGAGCGCCCATTCCGGCCCGCTTCCCGTCTGGGTAAAGGGAAACGTTTATTTCAACGGGGCAAAGGACTGTGGGAAGGAAAAGCATAACCTGGTGGACAGCGAACACGAGATAAAGGTGGACGTCCTGATGCGGGACGGAAACCCTGTCCTTTCCACCAACCTGTACGAATTCCTGGACGGTTTTGCGGTGGATATGGTGAACAGCGGCGTGCTTGGGAAAGCCTTTGAGCCGGAGGAGAGCTTTGAAAATCCGGACGGGACGCCGATCACCTTTGACAGGGACTATTTCGGCGGTCACCGGGGCGCTGAGATCTTGCCCGGGCCCTTCGCATCAAAAGCAGAAGAAGAGCAGAAGCTCTGGCAGCCCTGAGAGACGGACGGGGCCGGTTTGACAGCCGGCCCTGCTGCTGTCGGCAAAGATAAAAGCAGAGAGTTTAACATTACAGAAAGGGAGAACGCAAAATGGCACTGCTTCATGTGAATTTCTTTTCAGATGTACTTAGAATGAGCGCGGAAATGGACGTCCTGCTCCCTCAGCAGACAAACGGGCAGATCGGAATGGAGGGAAGAGCCGCAGACGGAAAATATAAAACCGTGTATCTGCTGCATGGAATGAGCGACGATCAGACGGTCTGGCAGAGAAGAACCTCCATCGAACGTTATGTCAGCTGCCTGGGGATCGCGGTTGTGATGCCGACGACCCACCTGGGCTTTTATACGGATACCACCTATGGAATGAAATACTGGACCTTCCTTTCAAAGGAGCTGCCGAGGGTGTGCAGGGAATTTTTTCCACGCATGTCTGAAAAAAGAGAGGATACGCTGGCGGCCGGTCTTTCCATGGGCGGCTACGGCGCCTGGAAGCTGGCGCTTGGGGCAGGCGAAACCTTCGGAGCGGGGGCGTCCCTGTCCGGTGCGCTGGATATTGTTGAGGATTACAAAAGACAGACGGACCTTCCGGACGGCCGCGGAGAGCTGTTCCGTGGTATTTTCGGAAGTGAGGAAAAGCTTCGCGGAAGCGACAATGAGATCCTGACCCTGGCGGAGAAGCTTGCGGAAAATGCGAGAGGAGAGGAGCTTCCTCCCCTGTACGCCTGGTGCGGCACGGAGGATTTTCTCTATGAGGGAAACCTCAGGGTATGGAAGCGCGTGACGGAGCTTGGCTATCAGCTGACGAGCGAGACTTCCGCCGGAGATCATCAATGGAAATACTGGGATAAAAAGATTCAGGACGTCCTTCGCTGGTGGCTGAAAACGGAGCTTGATCTGGAGTAAGAGCAACAGGCATGAGAGTGGAAAGCGGGCATGAGAGCTGAAGCAGGAATGAAAACTGGAAGCAGGTATGAGAACGGAAAAAAGTATGGGAACGGAGAAAGGGACAGGAACGGTAGAAAGCGGATGAAAAAGCCGGCGCGGCTTCTGCTCACCGTTCTTGCGGCCGCGCTCTGCTACATCGTCGCAGGCGCTGTGCTCCCCTTTGTGCGCCAACCCGAGGTGAGCACAGAGACAAAGGAGCGGTTTGAAAAAAAGGAATTTTATGTCGAAGCTCCCGGAACGGAGCGGGCCGCCGTCCTTTCCGACAATGTGGACGCCCTTGCGGAGCGGATCCGCCTGATCTCCCGGGCCCAGGAGCGGATCATTCTTTCCACCTTTGAATTCCGGAACGATGAAAGCGGAAAGGATATCATGGCGGCGCTTCTTGCGGCCGCAGACAGAGGCGTGCAGGTCCAGATCCTGGTGGATGGGATGCCGGCCTTTAAAAATCTCCAGCTTCCGTCCGATCCATATTTTCAGGTCCTGTCCTCCCATGCAAATATCGAGCTTGCCATCTACAATCCGGTGAATCCCCTGGAGCCCTGGAAGCTGATGGGAAGGCTGCACGACAAATATCTGATCGCGGATGATACCGCCTACATCCTGGGCGGCCGCAATACATACGATTTTTTTCTGGGCGATTACGGGAATTATAAAAACTATGACTGGGATGTGCTGGTGTACAGCGAGGAGCCCGGGCAGGGAGAATCCATGAACGCTCTTCTGGATTATTTTACGCAGGTCTGGGAGCTTCCCCTGTGCCGACTGTGGAAGGACGACCCTGCCCTTCAATCCGGAAAACGGGTGACGCAGGCGCGGGAAGCGCTGGAGGAGCGCTATCTGTCTTTGCAGGAGCGCTTTCCGGACTGGTTCGTACCCTGCGACTACATGGAAATGACGAGAGAGGTCAGCCATATCGAGCTTCTTTCCAATCCCATCCACTGCTATGCCAAGGAGCCGGTGGTATATTACGAAATGACCGAGCTGATGAAGAGAGCAGAGGGAGAGGTTCGTTTTCATACGCCGTACATCATCTGCAACGGATGGATGCTGCAGCGCCTTGCGGAGGTCTGCGGCAGCGTGGATGATGTGATGATGATGACCAATTCAGCGGCCAATAACGGCAATCCCTTCGGAGCTATGGATTACCGGAAATACCGGAGCGAAATCCTTGAGACTGGCGTCGGCATTCTGGAGTATGACGACGGCGTATCCTACCATGGGAAATGCTTCGTCATAGACGACCGGCTTTCCGGCATCGGCTCCTTTAACTGGGATATGAGAAGCGCCTATCTGGATACGGAGCTCATGCTGGTGATCGACAGCGTGCAGCTCAATGAAGACCTGCGCGCGGGAATGGCGGAATATGAAGAAAAAACGCTGACCGTGGTGGACGAGGATACGGTGCTCGTTCCGGAAGGGATGACGGCCCAGAAAAGCGGCTTCCCTGATCGCCTTCTGAACGGAATCCTGTCTTTTTTTGCGGGATGGGCCAGATTCCTGATGTGACTTTTGGCTTGACGACAAACAGACCGCATCCCTTTCCGGGGCTGCTGTGCTTCGGCGCTGATTCCGGTTAGATCTTAACCCGGAATCAGCCCGTTCAGCCTCAGGACTTCCGCGATCGTATCCACGGAATCGTTCAGCCGTGCAAAACCGCGGTGCATATCCCGTTCCAGGATCTTCACCTGAAGCTGCAGGTCCTTCAGATTGCGGGAATCCCTGTCCTGCCGGGCCTTCAGGAAGCCCACGTCGCTTTCCAGCTTATCGAGCCGTTTTCCTACTGAGTCAAGTCTCTTTTCTACTGAGTCAAGTCTCTTTTCCACTGCGTCAAGCCGTTTGTCAATGGAATCAAAACGGGAATCCATTTTTTGGATGATCAGTTCAAACATTGCCTTCGTTTCATGATCCATATGTGTCTCTCCTTTCTGCTGCCGTCGGCAGCACAAGCCTGTCTGTGTTTTTGCCTGAAGCTGCGCCCCGGCGGGAAATGCGGGGTCTGTTCCGTTGTCAAGGTGCTGCGATGCCTGTGGCGCAGAAGACAGCCTTCGGCCGGCTGCGGATTTGAGCATTCATCTGACGATGAATTTTCATTAAGGACAAAAACAGAACACCAGGAATGCAGAAAAAAGCGGCAAAAATCATGATCTGTTTCAGAATGCTTGAAAATGTTTCAGGGAGTTTGTTCGAAAAAAACGAAAACATAAGATTGGATGCCGATGGCTCCATACAGGCCTGCGAAGTGCGGGGGCGGCTGTGCAGCCGCGTCCGAAAAGCTGATACCTGCGAGGTGACAGAAAACCGCAAGAAAAAAACAACCGCCTTTCTCTGATGGAATTACAATACCATACGGAGGAGGCGGATGCAACATAAATTTGGGACTTCGCGGCCGCTTTTTGTCCTTTGCAGGTCTGCTGATTTTCATTTGCCAGCCTTGCGGTAGGAATCCAGCAGCCGTTCAATACGCAGGCTGAGATTTTCCGGAAGTCCGCTCCGGTTTTCCTCAGAAAAACGGAGCCAGAGCTTCAGACGCTGATAACCTGAGGCGGGGCATTTCCCGGATTCTTCTCCGGAGTCTGCTTCTATGCGGACTTGCGCACGCCTTTGCTCAAAAAGCGGTATCACGATATAATACAGCCTGTCGTCAGGAAAAGACAGATATCCGAGCTCCTTTCCGGCCCCATTCTTCAGGTAAAGCTTGTGCCGGCGCAGGGCAGCGGGATACAGGGGCTCCTGGTCCGCAAGCGGCCCGAGGCGGGGGAGGGCTGTCCGCCCATGCTGTGCGGTTTTTTCATACTCCAGCATGGCGGAAAAGCGGTATATCGTGCGTCCTGCTGAATCGGTCCGTTCCTCACGGGCGAGCTTCTTTAAGGAGGCCGCAGCGTCGATAAACTGCTGTGCCAGAAAATAGGAGAGCTCTGCCTGAACGCGTTGACGGATAAACGGGGCATTTCTGGAAAGCGATCTGTCTATCTCATCAAGGATCAGGGCGCTGCAGCGGTAGATGCTGAGCTGAAACAGAGGGAAATCCTCCTGCAGGCTCCACAGGTATTTTCCCTTCGCGATACAGAAGGCTCCTAGAACTGTACCGTCCTGGTCCTCCGCGTTATGCAGAATTTCACGCTCCCGGTATGCATGGGGATTGACGGGCGCATCCCAGGCCGCAGGCTTTGCGGCTTTAGCATCCGACTGGAAGCCGGAGCCGTCCTGCTCTTTGCTGTAGGGATGGCTGCCTGTCCCGCGCGGGCCATGCACGGCCCTTTTTTTCAGGAGGGAATAAGCGGCATTGAGCTTCTGCGCATCATGAACCGATTTGGCAGCTCCCGAATCCGGATGAACCGCGCATATGAGCTGGCGGTATCTTTTTTTGATATCGCTGGCTCCGGCTTCCGGTGAAAGGCCGAGAAGCTGCCAGGCTTCTTTTTCCGTCATGCGTTTTCCTGTTCCTTTCTGTGGTTTGGCTATGAAAGGGATCCCTTTGGCGAAGAGACCGCCGGTCAGAGAGAGCCATCGGTAAAAGCGGCCCGAAAAAAGTATACCGCGTCCTGCGGCGCAGGGCAAGCCCGGCTCTGCTCCGGTTCCGCCTGACGGAGGAGCTTTGTCGCTTTGCGCACCCTTACGCACTCGCTTTAGGGCCTTGCGGAATTTGTTAAAAAAAGTCTTGCAAAAACAGAAAGCAGCAATTATAATATTGATTGTTCGAGTTATGCTGGAATAGCGCAGTCGGTAGCGCAACTGATTCGTAATCAGTAGGTCGAGGGTTCGAGTCCCTTTTCCAGCTTAATCGTCTGGGGAAAGGGGCTGATTATTAGATTTAATCAGCTTCTTTTTTATAAAATTGTTGCCGCCACAGGCGGCAGGAAGAAGAAGCGGAAAAAATCACAGATTTTTTCCTGGAAATTGAGCTGCCGCTCAATTTCACGAATCTAAATGCCGCCACAGGCGGCAGGAAAAGAGGAAGAAATGAAGGCGTACAAAGACAGGAGCAGAGAAGAACTGGAGGCCATTAAGGCAGAGCTGGAGGCGGAGTATCAGAAATTTCAGGGAATGGGCCTGAAGCTGGATATGTCCAGAGGAAAGCCGTCTGCGGAGCAGCTTGATATTTCCATGGGAATGATGGACGTGCTGAACAGCTCTTCCGATCTGAAATGCAGGGAAGGGATCGACTGCAGAAACTATGGTGTGATCGACGGGATTCAGGAGGCCAAGGAGCTTCTGGCTGATCTGATCGAGGTGCCTGCCGACAAGATCATCATTTACGGCAATTCCAGTCTGAATGTGATGTATGATACGGTGGCGCGTTCCATGACTCACGGGGTCTGCGGCAGTACCCCCTGGTGCAGGCTGCCTGTTGTGAAATTCCTCTGTCCGGTGCCCGGCTATGACAGGCATTTTGCGATCACGGAGTATTTTGGGATCGAGATGATAAACGTTCCGATGACGCCGGAAGGACCTGACATGGATATGGTGGAGAAGCTGGTGAGCGAGGACGCGGCGATCAAGGGCATCTGGTGCGTTCCCAAATATTCCAATCCTCAGGGAATCACCTATTCCGACGAGACGGTGCGCAGGTTTGCGAGACTGAAGCCTGCCGCTGAGGATTTTCGTATTTACTGGGACAATGCGTACAACGTGCATCATTTGTATGATGACGATCAGGATACCATCCTGGAGATCCTGCATGAATGTGAGGCGGCGGGAAATCCTGATCTGGTTTACAAATTCAGCTCCACGTCGAAGATCAGCTTCCCTGGCTCCGGCGTTGCGGCGATTTCCGCTTCCTATAATAATCTGAAGGATATCAAAAAACAGATGTCCATTCAGACGATCGGTCATGATAAGCTCAATCAGCTCCGTCATGTGAGATTTTTCAAAAATCTGGACGGAATTCAGGAGCATATGAAAAAACATGCCGCCATTATGCGTCCCAAGTTTGAAGCAGTGGTGGAAATTCTGGAGAAGGAGCTTGGCGGGCTGGAGATCGGCTCCTGGCTGAAGCCCAGGGGAGGCTACTTCATTTCCTTTGAGGCTATGGACGGCTGTGCAAAGAGGATCGTTTCTCTGGCAAAGGAGGCCGGCGTGGTGATGACCGGCGCCGGGGCAACCTATCCTTATGGAAAGGATCCCCACGACAGCAATATCCGTATCGCGCCTTCCTTCCCTCCGCTGGAGGAGCTGGTGCAGGCGACGGAGCTGTTCGTCCTGTGCGTGAAGCTCGCCAGCGCGGAAAAGCTTCTGGAAACGATGTAAAGCAGGGGGCATAGCGCAGCGAAGAAAAACGCAGCATAAAAAGGCCGCTGTCCATGTGAAAAGCACGGACGGCGGCTTCCTTTGCGGATATGGAAAAAGCGATTCCCGGGTATGCGGGGCCGCGGCCCTGAAGGCGTGCGGCGCAGGAAAGGCCGGGATGAGAAAGGGGAGATCGGATTGGAGAGCAGAGAAACGATACGGCTTCTGCAGAGCAGAAAATCCATGCGTGTTTTTGAGAACAGGGCGGTGCCGGAGACGGTGAAGCAGGAAATCCTTTCCGCTTCGGTCCGCGCGGCGAGCGCGGGGAACATGGCGCTTTATACGATCATCGATGTGACGGATGAGGAGCTGAAAAGGAAGCTTTCCGTCACCTGTGATGATCAGCCCTTTATCGCAAAGGCGCCGCTCGTTCTCATTTACTGCGCGGACTACAGAAGATGGTACAGGACGTTTGAAGAAGTGGTTGACGAGGTGCGTCATCCCTCCTGGGGCGATTTCATGCTCGCCGCTACGGACGCGGTCATCGCCGCACAGACCGCAGCGACCGCGGCGGACGCTCTTGGGCTTGGAACCTGTTATATCGGGGATATTCTGGAACGCTACGAGGAGCACAGGCGGCTTCTTTCCCTGCCCGATTATGTGGCGCCTGTGGCTATGCTGGTGGGAGGCTATCCCACAAAGCAGCAGATAGAGCGGGAACAGACGCCCCGTTTCTGCGTTGAGGATCTTGTGCATGAAAACGGCTACGATCTGGAGAAATCCGACCGTATGCCCGATATGCTGCGGGAGAGAGACGGGTGGGCGGAAAATTACGAACAGCATGTGCGCGCCTTCTGCGAGCGAAAATACAACAGTGCGTTCAGTGTTGAGATGTCCAGATCGGTGAAGGCCATGCTGGATGCCTGGATAAACGGGGAAACGGCAGAAAAAGCCTCCGGGGAAAAAGAGGGAAGCGGCAAATGAACGGGCTTGGGAACGGGCTGCGAGAAGTGGAGCGGGAGACGCAGAGGAACGGACAAAGTGAAACGCATGGGGAAGCGCAGGAGAGAAGGCTTGTGCTGGACTGTGCCATGCAGGCGGGGAGTATTCTTTTAAAAAACGGAGCGGAGATTTTCCGGGTGGAGGAGACGGTCGCAAGGATGTGCAGCCACTACGGGGTGGAATCGGAAAAGGCCTTCGTGCTCAGCAACGGTATATTTCTGACAGCCGGGAACGGAAATGAGCCCTTTTACGCCAAGGTGCAGCATATCCCTGTCAGCGGCGCAAGGCTGGACCGGGTAGCGGCGGTCAATCAGCTTTCCAGGGAAATTGAGGAGGGGCGTTATACGCCGCAGGAGGTAAAGGAACGGCTTGATACGATCGAACGGATGCCGGAAAAGCCTGCCGCGGTCAAGCTCCTTGCGTCGGGGGTGGGAAGCGGCTGTTTCTGCTGTATGTTCGGAGGCGGTCCCCTGGACTGTCTAGGAGCCTTTTTAACAGGGCTGATCCTGTACGCCTACGTGCTGAAGCTGTTTGCGCCGCACCTGTCGAAGATCATCGGTAATATCGGCGGAGGAGCGCTTGTTACCGTTCTGTGCATGCTTCTGTGCCGGATCGGACTGGGAGAAAGCATGAACTGCATGATCATCGGCTCCATCATGCCTCTGGTTCCCGGAATCGCCTTTACCAACGGTGTGCGCGACATTGCAGACGGGGATTATATCGCAGGCTCGGTTCGGCTGCTGGACGCCATTCTTGTATTCGTATGCATCGCCGCGGGCGTGGGGCTTGTGATCACCACCTATCATGGACTGACGGGAGGAAGACTGCTATGATTTCCGGACTGCTGCTACCGATCCTGGTTTCCACTGCGGCCGCCGCTGCAGGCACTGTGGCGTTCGCCCTGCTGTTCGGTGTCCCGGGCCGCTTCTTTCCCTACTGCGGCTTCATCGGCGGGGCGGGCTGGTTCCTTTACAGCCTGCTGGAGGGCAGGCTGTCCGCGGCGGCCGCGACCTTTTTTGCGGCCGTGCTGGTGATGCTCCTTTCCCGCTTCTTTGCGGTACGCGAAAAATGCCCGGTCACGGTCTTTCTGATTTCAGGGATCATTCCCCTGGTACCGGGAGCGGGCATCTACTGGGCCGCCTACTACATGGTGACGGACCAGCTTGCCGAAGCGGCGGATGCGGGCTTTGCCGCCGTGAAGGCGGTCGCCGCGATCGTGCTCGGCATCGTATGCATTTTTGAACTGCCGCAGGGACTGTTTGCCATCGGCAGAGGAAAAAAGAAAAAGTAGGCGGCTTTTACAGATCAGGCTGAACCGTCACAGATCAGTCCGAGCCCTTCAGAAATCAGCCGGGACCTTCAGCTGAATAAATATTCAGATCTGGGATTCCCGCTCTGAATATTCGGAGCGCAGCTTTTTGTTCCTTTTATTCGTCCGGATGAGGTTGGAAAATTTGTTGTAGAACCAGAAGGAATAAACGAGAACGGTGCTGATCTTTCCCATTTTTTCCTTCGCGGTGCGGTGGTAGAGCGTACCGCCGCAGCCGATCACCTCTCCGGCGCGGATGCAGTTGATGAGATCCGTTTCCGTCTCCACCGTATCCGGGACCTCCGTATAGGCAAGCCCCACGCAGTCCGTCTTGTGGGAATCGCTGCCTCCCACGCCCGGTTTGTGATATTTGGCAGCAAGCCTGCAGGCGGTTTCGTTCGATTCCTCAGCCTCGCAGGCGTTGAAGATCTCGACAAAATCAAACTGCTCCACGATCTTGGGATCCCTCCGGTAAGCGCGCGTGTTGCGGAAGCTCATGTATTTTTCCCCGCAGGGATGGGCGGGACCCAGAACGCCGCCGTAGGAATGGACGATGGAGATCAGGATGTTGAGCGGCAGTCCGCGCAGCTCCAGGATGCGCAGCTTGATGGTTTCCGGGACGATGACCAGGATATGGCCGCCGCCGCTGGTGTCGTATTCGATGCCCTTGAACACCTTGAAATCCGTATATTTTTTATCCTTCAGATGCTTTTTCCAATAACGGTAGCCATTGTAGGTGTCATGATCCGTGATGACCATTCCGCCGAAGCCCTTTTCCTGCAGCAGTCTGATATATTCCTCCACAGGCACTCTGCTGTCTATGGAGCCCTCCTTTACATGGCAGTGCATGTCGATTTTCATATCGCGCATACCTCCTGATCGTTTGTCCTTATTGTAGCCTTTTTTGTCAAATTTGAAAAGGGGGAATTAAATGGATGAAAAAAAAGATCATGATCTGCCGCATTCCATGAAGATATTTTTATTAGGTCATTTCCTTTTGGGAATGTTAATGATAGAATAGATAAGGCTGAAGTGCCCTCGCAGAAAGAATAACCGGAGCGCTAAAGCGCTTCGGAATGGAGGAAAAATATGATCTACTATATCACCGGGGAAGCCGGCAGCAGAACTGTAGCGTTTATCGGAATCTTACTGGCGTTTGCCGCCACCTGCCTGACCATGTATAAGGGAATGGATTTTCTCCCGAAGGACCATGGAAGGGATTTTGCTGTGGATGGGAAGAAATCGGCGGGAAAGCCGAGAGGAGCGGGCTTCCTTTTTGTCCTTGTATTCATCGCTGCGGCGCTTTTGTTTGCAAGGCCGGGCCGGGAAACGGTCATTTATCTGATCCTTGTGGGAGCCGCCATGCTGACGGGCTTTCTGGACGACTGCGCGAAGACCCCGTGGGGAGAATATAAAAAAGGAATCCTGGATCTTCTGATCGCCGTGATGACGGCGGTGACCTTCCTGAATTTCAATTCCAGCGAGGTTACCTTCCTTCTGACAGGAAAAACGATGACGCTGCATCCCGTTCTTTTCGGTGTGCTCGCGGTGATCCTTGTATGGGTATCCATCAATGTGACCAACTGCTCCGACGGCGTGGACGGGCTTTCCGGAACGCTTACGATCATCACGCTGATGACGGTTTTTCTGGTGGACACGCTTTCGGCAGGAGGACAGGCGGACGGATTTCCCTATCTGATCCTGCTGTTCTGCGTCTGTATTCTCGGATATCTGTGGTATAACGCCACCCCAAGCCGCCTTATGATGGGGGATGCCGGCTCCCGGGCCATGGGCCTGTTCATCAGCATCGCCGTTCTGAAAACGGGAAGCCCCTTCCTTTATATTCCGGTGGCGCTGGTTCTGATCCTGGACGGCGGGCTTGGACTGGTTAAGGTATCTTTGCTCCGCTTCCTGAAGATCCGGATCCTGACGAAGGTGCGCACGCCTCTGCACGACCAGGCGAGGAAGGTATGGGAATGGTCCAACACACAGACCGTTTTCCGCTTCGCCATCATCCAGATCATGCTCTGCGCAGCGGTAATTTATATTGCAATGCCGTGAGGCGGCGTGTTATAATGACCAGAACATTAAGCCGCCTGCGGCGGTGAAGTCAGGAGAAATATATGAAAAATGAACTGCTTACCATAGGCCCGTTCACCATCCATGGCTACGGGCTGATGATCGGAATCGGCGTGATCGCCGCTTATATGACCGCTGAATACCGGGCCAGGAAGCTGAAGCTGGATGCGGAACAGATTTTTTCTCTGGTGATCTGGTGTCTGATCTTTGGAGGGCTTGGCTCCAAGCTTCTGTTTAGCCTGACCGTCCTGGACAGGATCCTGGCGGATCCTTCCTATCTGCTGCGTTCTTTCGCGAACGGCTGGGTGGTGTACGGCGGATTGATCGGCGGCGTGCTGGGAGGCTTTCTGTTCTGCCGGTATAAAAAGATCAATTTTCTTTCCTATTTTGATCTCGCCCTTCCCTCGGTGGCGCTGGCCCAGGGCTTCGGGCGCATCGGCTGCTTCCTTGCCGGCTGCTGCTACGGACGGCCCACAGACAGCCCCATCGGGATCACCTTCACCAGCTCGGCCTACGCCCCGAACGGCATTTCCCTGATCCCGACCCAGTTGATCTCAAGCGGACTGGATTTCCTTCATTTCTTTGTGCTGCTCTGCATCGCCAGGCACAAGAAGGCGGAAGGACAGGTGGGCGGCTTTTATCTGATCTTTTACAGCATCGGAAGGTTTATTCTGGAATACTTCCGCGGCGATATGGAGCGCGGGAGCGTGGGAGAGCTGTCAACCTCTCAGTTTATCGCGATCTTCACCCTGCTTGCGGGAATTGTTATCGTTGTCGGCTCTCAGATCATGGCGTCCCGAAACGTGCGCGCTTTTCTGGTCGGCCCCAATGGAACGGCCCTTGTCCCGGAAGAAAATAAGGAGGAGGAAGCTCTATGAAAACAGCGGCGGCGGATATGCACTGCGATACGATTTCCGCTCTGTTTCAGATGCGGAGCCGGGAAGGTGCTCCAGCGAACGGCGGCCTTTTAAAAAACGGGCTTCATATCGATCTGGAAAAAATGGAGAAGGGCGGCTGCTTCCTTCAGAATTTTGCTCTGTTCGTTGCGTTGTCCGAGCACAGCGATCCGCTTCAGGCCTGCATTGCCCTGGCGGATCTGTATTATGAGGAATTGGAAAAAAACAGCGGACGCATCCGGCCTGTATACTGCTATGAGGATATCGTAAGAAACCGCAGGGAGGGAAAGCTTTCCGCATTGCTGACGGTGGAGGAGGGCGCGGTCTGCAAGGGCCGTCTGGATCATCTCAGGCTCCTGTACCGCCTGGGCGTCCGGATGCTGACGCTTACCTGGAATTTTCCCAATGAGCTTGGCTGGCCTAATGTGAGAATGCCGGAAAAGGATTCCGGAGCCGCTCCGGATTTTTCCACGCCCGACAGGGAGCACGGCCTGACGGAAACGGGCTTTGCGTTCCTCGCGGAGATGGAACGGCTTGGCATGATCGTGGACGTTTCCCACCTTTCCGATGCAGGCTTTTGGGATGTGGTCCGCGCGGCAAAGAAGCCCTTCGTGGCAAGCCATTCCAACGCCAGGGCCGTATGCGCCCATGTGCGGAATCTGGACGATGATATGATAAGAGCTCTGGCCGAAAAGGGCGGCGTCACCGGCCTGAATTTCTGCCCTTCCTTTTTAAAAAAGGAAGAGGGAGGCGGCGTGAGCCTTGACGACATTGCGGCTCATGCCAGACATATCGTGAATGTGGGCGGCGAGGGCTGCCTGGGGCTTGGAAGCGATTTCGACGGGATCCCGACAAATGAAGCGATACCGGACGCTTCCTGCCTGCCGCTTCTTGCGGACGCTCTGGAAAAAGCGGGTTTTTCCCAGCGTCAGATCGACGGGATATTCTGTGAAAATGTGCTGCGTGTATACCGCGAGGTTCTGAAATAACCGATTTTATTTTGAAGGAGACGCGTTTTCTGCGCCTGATGGGTGGAGATAGGAAGATCAGGAGGACAGATGGAGAAAGAAAGAAAAAACGGATCATCCGGTCGTAGAAGAAAAGGAAAAAGGAACAAAACTCCTTCCTATTATTACAGACGTGCGCTCCGTGTGCTGAAAAAACGGAAGAGGACAGTGCTTGCCGCCGGGATATGCGCGCTTGCCGCCTGCTGTATGATACTGGTAATCTGGGCGCTGGTGCAGGCGCTTTCCGGAAAAGGCGCTGAAGCGGAAATGGAAGCTGTGGAGAACGTGGCAGGGGAGCCCATTGATGTTATGGAACCGCTTTTGGAAAACGCTTATCCGGAGGTGAACGATCTGATCAACAGATATTTTGCCGCGCTGCAGGAGGGAGACGAAGAAACGCTTACAGCCCTGCGCGACAATACCGGAACTGCGGAGCTTCTTCGGATGCAGGAGAACAGCTCGCATATTGAGGCATATACAGATATTTCCTGTTATACCAAGTCCGGGCTTGAAGCGGATTCCTATGTGGTGTTTGCCTGTTATGAGCTGAAATTTCAGGGAATCGACACGATGCTTCCCGGCATTGCTCCGCTCTATGTGTGCAGGAATGAACAGGGAGACTATTATCTGCATGATCTGACGCAGGATGAAGCGGCCTCCTCCTATGCAAACGAGGTGGCGGCCCAGGAGGATGTGGCGGCGCTGTATGCCCGGGTAAACGAGACATATGCCGCCCGGCTTGCAGAGGATGAAACGCTCGCCGCTTACATGGAAAGTTACCAGAACGATATGATGGTTGCGGTGGGAGAGGCTTTGGAGGAGCAGACAGCCGAGGCGGAAAACACGCAGGAAGCGGAGGGGAACGGCGATTCCGGTGAGGCTTCCGGAGAAAGCGAAGCTTCTTCCGGCGGACAGAGTACCTCTGCGCCGCAGGGCGGGACGTCCGGTTCCGGCAGCTCTTCCTCATCCGTTCCGGACAGCGGGGAATTCACCGTAAGCGAAACGGTGAATATCCGCAAAGGGGTCAGCGAAACCTCCGAAAAGATCGCGGTATGCTATCCCGGAGAAACCCTTGAAATTCTCATGAAGCAGGCGGACGGCTGGACCAGAGTTCGTTATCAGGGACAGACCGGGTATGTGAGATCCGATGTTTTGAAATGATTAATAATATTAATAATAAGGAAACAGACGCAGAGAAACGGCTGGCGCGCTTATGACGGTGTGCCAGCCGTTTCTATATGTGCCTGTATGTATATTCCACAGGATCAAAGCCTGTTCCGCGCTGCTTATGAGACAGGTCAGCAGGTTTTATCCGGAGGGCAGGTTCTCAGAAAACGCAGATAATCAATGTAATGTTTCAGCTGCTGCATTTCTTCTTCAGAAAAATCCTGGATCTTCAACGTATCGTAACGCGTTTCCTCTTCCGCGGTCGTCTGCCGTGCAAGAAGCTCAAGCTGATCCGTCGTGATGCCGAGTGCCTCGCAGATCGCACAGACGGAGCTGTAGCTGGATTTTTCCACTCCCCTTTCAAAAATGGATTTCAGGGTTGTATACGGAATTCCGGTGAGTCTTGCAATGTCCGCGGTACAGAGATTCTTCTGAAGCATCAGTTTTTTTAATACTTCATTTCTTTTCATTTTGTAAAAATCTCCTGTTCTTAAAAATATATCCTATTTTTGCGTACTTGTAAATGTTATTTCCTGGCAATCTTGGCAATAATAATCGCTGATGGAAAAAATACGCCGCGCAGAAGGGATTGACAAGTACGATAAAATGCAATATTATACTGGATAGTTACGATGTATCGCAATTAGCGAAACATGAAATAACCAAATTATCCGCACTGGTCTGCGGCATCGTACTTTGAGTTATAAATACGAGGTCAAAATGGTTAATATTGATTGCAGTAACTTGATCTGCGAAATGAAGAAGAAGGGAATTACCTGTCATGATCTTGCATTTCTGTTGGGTGAAGAAAATGAGGCAATCGTATCCAGGCTGCAGGGAACGTCAGAATGGATTTACGAAGAAGTGATTACCATCAGAGATACGCTGTTTCCCGAATATGAACTGGGCTATCTTTTTAAAGAAAAAAAGAGACAGGATGCGTGAATACAAAAATGAAAAAAGCGTTGATAATCACCACGATCAGTGGTTTTGTGCCGCAGTTTGAAATGAATAACGTCTCTCTCCTGCAGGAAATGGGATACGAGGTGCATTATGCATCCAATTTTAACCGGCCCGTATATGATTTTGACAAAGAATTATTTCAGCAATGGGGCATCATTACCCACCCGCTGTTCATCGAGAAATCCCCTGTACATGTTATAAAAAACTGCAGAGCACTCCGGCAGCTGAAAAATCTGCTTGAAAAGGAGCGGTTCGATCTGGTCCACTGCCACAATCCCATGGGCGGTGTGCTCGGGAGGCTGGCCGGAAGCCTGTTTTCCCCCGAGAGTGTGATCCTGTATACAGCGCATGGCTTTCATTTTTATAAAAAAGCCCCCTGGAGAAACTGGCTTCTGTTCTACCCGGCAGAGCGGGCGCTGGCCCGGCTGACGGACATCCTGATCACCATCAACGAAGAAGACTATGAAAGAGCCTGCCGTTTCCGGCTGAGAAACAAAGCTGCTGCCAAGGGGAGCGTATGGAAGATCCCCGGCGTCGGTCTGGATGTAAGCCGTTTTCAGCCGGCGGAAGGGATACGGCAGGAACGCAAACGGGAGCTTGGATTTCCGTCGGACTGCTTCCTTTTGTTATCGGTGGGCGAGCTGAACCGGAACAAGAATCACCGGGCCGTTATCCGGGCTCTTTCCCGGATGGAGCAGCGGGATGTCTGCTATGGGATCTGTGGGAGAGGAAACAGAAAGAAGGCGCTGGAGACGCTGATCGCCAAAGAAGGACTCCAGGACAGGGTGAAGCTTTTGGGATATCGGAAGGATATCGAACGGGTACTCCCGGCGGCGGACTGCTTCCTGTTCCCGTCCAGAAGAGAAGGCTTTGGCATGGCAGCCGTAGAGGCGATGGCGGCAGGGCTTGCGCTCATCACCTCAGACTGTCGCGGGACCAGGGAATATATGAAGGACGGCGTAACAGGCATTGTCTGTCGGAAAAACCGTCCGGAAAGCTATGCGGAAGCGGTTCAGAGGCTGCGGGGCGCGCCTGAGAAACGACGGGAAATGGGCTGCGCCAGCCGGGAAAGGGCGCTTCTGTTCAGCAGGACGGCCACAGAAAGCGTCATGAGGCGGGTCTATGAAGCGGCTTCCCGGCAGTGTGAACGGGTGAGGAAGCGGGAAACGGCGCCCATACATAGAGAGCCGGACACAGCCAAAAAAGCAAAGGCATAAATACGGGGGATTCTGACGGAAAGCGCTGCTTTGTAAATACAAAAACGTGTACGGCATGGAGGGATATCATGTCAAACATACTGGTTACCGTGGTGATGGGCGTGTACAACCAGCACAACAAAGAACAGCTGGAGGAGGCGGTCCGTTCCATTCTCGCGCAGACGATGAAGAGCTGGGAGCTGATCATCTGCGACGACGGCTCGGATTCGGAGGCGGCCCGGAACCTGAGAGATTATGAAAACAGGGATCCGCGCATCCGTGTGATCCGCCATTCCCAAAACAGGGGCCTTGCGGCCACGCTGAACACCTGCATCGCACAGGCAAGGGGGAAATATATCGCCCGCATGGACGCGGACGACATTTCCAGGCCCCAGCGGCTGGAACAGCAGTACCGGTTTCTGGAAACCCATATCCAGTACGCCTTTGTAGGCTGCAACGCGGACCTGATTGACAAGGACGGCGTTTGGGGGATGCGCAGGATGCCGGAAAAGCCGGAAAGAAAGGACTTCCTTCCCTATTCTCCCTTCATCCACCCTTCCGTCATGGTGCGCAGGGAGGTGTATCTCATGAGCGGCGGCTATTATGTCTCAAGGGAGACCTGGAGGTGCGAGGATTATGAGCTGTTCATGCGCCTGTACGCGGAAGGGTATCAGGGCTACAACATGCAGGAACGGCTGTTCTGCTACCGGGAGGACAAGGCCAGCTATGAGCGCAGGAGATTCCGTTACCGCCTGGATGAGGCCCGTATCCGCCGCCGGAATTTTAAGAATCTCGGCATGGCCGGGCCGGTGGCCTGGTTCTATATTATCCGTCCCGTGGCCGCGGGGCTGCTCCCGATTTCGGTTTTGATGTACATAAAACAACGGCAGGTGAAGAAAGAGGTTGCTTCTGTTGAATCCTTCCATACGACAAAACAAACTGAATCATTACCGCAGGCTGCTGAAACGGACGCCAGGGCTGCTGGAGGTCTCTGAGAGAGCCTATGAAAGGGCGCTTTCGGAAGAGGCTTCCGGTGTGACACAGGCACAGATCTGCGCCAGCATGTTCGTGCTGGGCCCGGTTCTCTTTGCCTTCGTCTCCTGGGTGCTGAAGCAGGCGCGGGAGGCGGGAAAGCGCAGGCTGTATTTCCTCTCGCGGGATGGCTGGCTGATGTACCTGATGGCGAGACAGCTATGCAGGACGCAGGCCGGTCTCCCGGAGGCCGGTTCCCGGGAGGCTGGTTCCCCGAAGGATGATTCTCCGGAGGGTGGCCCGGCGGAGTCCCCACCCCTGGAATGCCGGTATCTGTACGCCTCCCGTTACGCATGGAGGATACCGGAGCAGCATCTGATCGGAAAGCGGAGCCTGGAGCGGATCTGCCGGGGCGGTATGCATGTGACCTTTGCCGACATGATGAAAAGAGCCGGGCTGACCGGGGAGGAGGCGGAGCGGATCGCCGCTTTTGCGTGCCCCGGGCAGCGGACGGACGAGGTCCTTTCCTGGAGCGGGATCCAGCGCCTGAAGGGTCCCCTTTTCGGGTGCAGGGAGTTCTGGGAGCTTGCAGACGAACGCTCCCGCAGCCGCTATGGAGACACCTTGGGCTACCTTTCCCAGGAGGGACTGTTGGATGACATCCCCTACGCGCTGGTGGACAGCGGCTGGATCGGCACCATGCAGGAAAGTCTTTCCCACCTTCTTGAAAGCGCCGGATACAGCCGGAGAGTGGAGGGCTATTACTTCGGCCTGTACAGCCTGCCGCAGACGGTGGAAGCAGGGGCGTTCCACAGCTGGTACTTTGAACCCGGCTCAGGGACAGGCCGCAAGGCGCATTTTTCCAACTGCCTGTTTGAATGCATCTTCACGGCCCCCCATGGGATGACGATGGGCTATGAGCGGGCGGAGGGCAGGTGGGAGCCTGTGCTTGCCGGGATGCATCCGGAAAACGAAGCGTGGGTGGAACGGCAGATGCGCCTGTTTGAGCTCTATGCCCAGGCCCTTTCGGAAAGCCTTTCAAAGGGGCGCGCCGGAAGCCTGGAGGAGGAAGCGGCCGCCCTGCGGGTCCGGGGGCTTCTGGGAAGCCTGATGTCCGCCCCGTCCCCGGAGGAAGGGGAGTGCTTTGGAAGCGTTTCTTTTTCCGATGACGTGACGGAGGAACGGATGCGACCGCTGGCGGCGCGCCTGACACAGCGGCAGCTTCTGGGACATCATCCTCTTCCCCGCCTTTATCTGACGCTGCTTCCCGGGAAATGGAAGCTTCAGGACAGCGGCTGGATCGAAGGGAGCATCCGTCTGTACGGCGGATGCCTGTATGGCTGGCACAGGGCGGGAGCTCTTCTCTATAAATATGCCCTGTATGCGAGGATGCGGTATGGTTTCAGGAAAGGACGGAAGGCAGCTTAGGGAATGAAGAGATATGAAGAACTGAAACAGTACGTCTTTGTGGTAAGACAGCTTGTGGCACGGGAGATAAAGAGGAAGTATTCCAGATCCTACCTTGGGATCCTATGGAGCGTGCTGAACCCGCTTTTGAACATGGTGGTGCTCTCTTTTATCTTTACGAAGATGTTTTCCAGGAGCATTGAGAACTACCCCCTGTACCTGCTGACCGGACAGACCATCTGGCAGCTCTTTACCGGGGCGACCAACGCGGCCATGACAGTCATGGTGGATAACCGGGTGATGCTCACCAGGGTCAAGTTCCCCATGAGGATCTTCCCCATAGCGCGGGTATACAGCGCGCTGGTCAATTACCTGTACACCTTCGTGGCCTACCTCGTGATGCTGCTGGTGTTCCGGATCCGTCCGGACATTACCATGCTGGCCGCGCCGGTCATCATCCTGTGCCTGACCCTGTTCTCCCTGGGGCTTGGATACCTGTTGGCCGTGGCCTATGTGTTCTTTGCGGATATCAAATATCTGTATTCCGTACTGCTGAGCCTGTGGATGTACTGCTCCGCCATTTTCTATCCGGTGGAACAGCTCCCGGAGGTCATCGGGAGGATCATCGAGGCCAATCCGGTATACAACTACATCGCCTGCATGAGGGAGACCATGCTGTACGCCTCCTGGCCCGCGCCGTCCCAGTGGCTGAGGATGTTCCTCTGGGCTGCCGTGATGTATGCGGCGGGAAGCCTGGCATTTTCCCGGAGCCAGAACCGGATCATGCAGACCGTATAACGTTTCTGATATTTTTATGTGCTTCAGCGTAAAACGCTTCGGCATGGAGGTAACTATGAAAACAGGCAGTAGGAGAATCCAAAACTGCACATCGTTCCTGGCTTTTTTACTGGCGCTTTCCGGTCTGGCGGCCGGATGGTTCACGGTCGGGCTCAGCGTCCGTGCGGAGGATGCGTCCGTGGTTTACGGTTCGGAGGAATATACCCCGCAGGCGGAAGAGGAATTCAACATCGGCCTGTATATCCGCTGCGACGCTCCGGATTTCGTCTATACTGTGGCAATGAGCTATGATCCTGCTCGAATGGAATACCTGGGCGGGGCGGACAGCGCGGAGAACGGCATGCTTCGGTTCGCGGGGGAGGCTTCCGGAGGGGAGCGCAGGTACATGCTCACCTTCCGGGCGCTGACGGAAGGGGCATGCGCCGTCAGCGTGACGGAGGCCGCGGTGATCACCGACCCTTCGGCCGGAATTGTCGCGGAGGAAGGGGAGATGGGAGCCGGGATGGCGGAGGATCTGGCCGCGCAGACGGCACCGCCGTCCGTTGCCAGCATCACGGCGCTGGGAACGGCGGCGGTTCGGATCAGTCCTCCCGTAGACTGCAGCCTTTCCGCCCTTTCCATTGAAGAGCTTCCCGATTTTGCCCTGGAGCCGGATGTGTATGAATACGACCTTACCGTTTCACCGAATACACAAGAGCTTGGGCTGAGCGCTTCTGTCTCGGACGAAAGGGCCGCTGTGAGCATTTCGGACACAGATCTGGAAACGGGGGAAAATACCATTACGGTTACGGTGAGAGGGGGAAAGGAATCCAGAGAGTACCTGCTGCATGTGACAAGACCGGAGGCGGAGAGACAGGAAGAAGGGGTGGAAACGGGAGAGACGGTTGGAACGGAACCGGGAATTCTGCTTCCGGCGGAAGATACCCTGGATGCAGAGGGCGGTATGGAACAGAATGCTTCCCTGCCGACGAATGAGGAAGCCCCGGATGCTGTGGCCGTCATGGCACAGCCCGCAGAGGAAAACGGCGGGAGCGGGCTGTTTTCCCTGCTGCATTTCCGGTATCTGCTCCTGGGCGGGGGCATCCTCCTGCTGGCAGCGGCCGGAGGGCTGGCCTTCCTTCTATGGAAGCGGAAACAAAGAGACAGATACTTTGACGACGAAGACGATGAAATGGAGTGGTTGAATCTGAACGAGGATGAAGCATGGATACAGTGGCTTTCCGAGGTGGAGGAAGCGGAAGAAGAAATGACAGAAATTGAGACCAGGCAGCCAATACAGAAGGCTGCACAGAAACCCGCAGCCGCGGCACCCGAAGCCGGAGCACAGCAGCCTCCCGTCATCCGTATCGAGGACGTGAGCATGCGCTTTAAGATCAGCGAGGTCAACGCAGGGAGTCTGAAGGAATACCTGCTCGTCACCCTGAAGCGGCAGAACAGATATCATGAGCTGGAAGCGCTCCGGCACATCACCTTTGACATCCATAAAGGGGAGGTGATCGGCATCATCGGCACCAACGGCTCCGGAAAAAGCACCCTTTTAAAGTTGATCGCCGGCGTGCTGAAGCCCTCCGAAGGAAACATCGAGGTAGATCGGAAAAAGGTTCAGCTCCTCACCCTGGGAACGGGCTTTGATGCGGAGCTGACAGCACGGGAAAATGTCTATCTGAACGGGGCCATCATCGGCTACAGCAGGGAATTTATCGATGAGAACTTTGACAGAATCGTAAAATTCGCCGAGCTGGACGGCTTCATGGATGAAAAGATCAAGAACTTTTCATCCGGTATGATGTCCCGCCTGGGCTTTGCCATCGCTACCGTGGGCGAAACGGCGGAGATCCTGATCCTGGACGAGGTGTTGAGCGTGGGAGACATGTTCTTCCGCAAAAAGAGCGAGCAGAGGATCAAGGAGATGATCCACAGCGGCTCCACGGTGCTGATCGTATCCCATTCCACGGATACCATCATCAAAAACTGCACCAAAGCGGTCTGGATCGAAAAAGGGGTCCTGAAGGAGATCGGCGAGCCGAAAAAGGTCTGCGCGGCCTATCGGAAGCTTGCCGGGTAGGCCTGTGGCAGAAAGGGAATCCAACATGGGGCTGACGACGCTCAGAATGAACGCATACGGCACGCTGGTCAACCGGGTGCCGGAGATCAGAGAAAAATATCATAAGATGCGCGACGATCAGACCTCCTCCTGGCAGCGTCCGCTGGCCTGGTTCTATCTGGGGGTGCTGAACCTGGGATGGCTCCTGGGGTGGCGGCCGGAAGGGGCGGCCGCCGGAAGGGGCATGGGACGGGATACGCGGACAGCCAAACGGCTTTCTGCCAAAGGCGGCGTTTATGGCGGCGGCCCTGCGGAATCCGTCGGGAGCGTAAGAGAGACGCCGGAGCGTCTGGCGCAGAGGCTTTCCGCCTATGACGTGATTTCCTTCGACGTTTTTGATACACTGCTGTTTCGTCCTTTTGCCAGCCCGGAGGATCTGTTCTACATCGTGGGGCAGAAGCTGGATTATCTGGATTTCAGACGCATCCGCATGGAGGCGGAGCGCTGCGCCAGACAGGAGTGCCTGGAGAAAAAAGGACACCGGGAAGCGTCCCTTTCGGATATCTACGACTGGCTGGAACGGGAGGCGGGCATCCCGAAGGAGGAGGGCATGCGCGTCGAGCAGGAGACAGAGCTTGAGCTGTGCTTTGCAAACCCGTACATGCTTCAGGTCTGTGACCGCATGAAACAGAGCGGAAAACGGATCATCGCCCTGTCGGACATGTACCTGCCTTCAGAGTCTATCCGGCGCATGCTGGAAAAATGCGGCTTCGGGCAGATCCGGGACTGTCATGTTTCCTGCGAATACGGCTGCTCCAAAAGCGACGGCAGCCTGTATGGGAAGCTTATGCAGAAGCTTGGGACGGGACGGTACGTCCATGTGGGAGACAACCGGATATCCGACGGGGAGAACGCGCGGAAGGCGGGATGGGACAGCATTTCCTGTACCAACGTCAACGCGGCGGGAAAGCCCTTCCGTGCCATGGAGATGTCCCGGATCACGGGCAGCGTTTACCGGGGGCTGGTGAACGCCCGCCTGCATAACGGCCTGCAGAGCTATGACCGGGACTATGAATGCGGGTTTGTTTACGGCGGCATCTTCGCCCTGGGCTACTGCCAGTTCATCCACGATTATGCGCAGGGGCACGGGATCGAAAGGATCCTGTTTCTGGCAAGGGACGGGGATATCCTCAGTCAGGTCTACCGCCTGCTCTATCCAAAGGAAGAGGAAGCGGGCAGGATCCGCTACGTCCTCTGGTCCAGGCTTGCGGCGGTAAAGCTTGCGGCCCCCTACTATAAATACGACTATTTCAGGAGATTCCTGTTCCATAAGGTGAACCAGGGCTTCACCCTGGAGCAGATCTTTGCGGCCATGGAGCTTAACGACCTGCTGGACGGGCTGACCGGGGCTGCAGGGCCGGGAGGAAGCACAGGAGAGAGGCTGATGCATGCCGGGCTTTCTCTGAAAAAGGAAGATACCCTGACAGACAGGAACGTGCATACGGTGAAGGATTATCTGAACGGACGCTGGGAACAGGTGCTCGCCCATTATGAGGATCAGCTGGAGGAAGGCAGACGCTATTATGAAAAGGCGCTGGACGGCGCTTCCAGGGCCGCCGTTGTGGACATCGGCTGGGCCGGGA
Source organism: Candidatus Eisenbergiella merdavium (assembly GCA_019119595.1). GTDB lineage: Bacteria > Bacillota > Clostridia > Lachnospirales > Lachnospiraceae > Eisenbergiella > Eisenbergiella merdavium. Next base: position 24,735 of record DWWS01000066.1, read on the forward strand.
GCGGCGCGATGGCCCTGGATGTGCTGGTCAACCGGGTCTGGGGCCTGGACTGTGAGATCATTGGCCTCCTGGCCGGGACCAACACCAGGCACAACGCCGAGCCGGACATGAGCGAGGCCCAGCTTGCCGGCGGAAAGCTGATCAGCTACCTGTTCTCCCAGTCCCATAACCGGGATCTGTGGGAACAGCACGACCCGGCAAAGGGAGACAACGTGGCGATGGAAAGACTGCTGTCCTCCCCGCTGCCCGGATTCCGGGGCTTCTTTGGCCCGGACTGGGAGGCGCGGGCCCTGACTCCCCGAACCGACAGGGAAGGCAAACAGGCGGAACGGATCCAGCAGGGGATCCTGGATTTTGTCCGGCTGTACCAGGAAAGCGGCATGAGCCGGTATGTCCCTTCCATCAGCGGCCGGGATGCCGCAGCGCCCGCTTATCTGTGGATGGAAGCGCGGCGCGGGCAGACGGCGGGGGAGGATATCCAGTGCGTGCTGGCCTGAAGCAGGCCGAAATTGGTCCGAGTGAAAACGATCATAACAGAAACAATGCTGATAGAAACAAAGAGGTGCTTTGAACCAATGATTAAGAACAGAAACCGATCCACCCATGGAAAAAGGTATGGCCTTATGACCGCCGCTGCGCTCCTTGCCCTCCTGCTTACGGCCTGCGGGAACGCAAAAGGAGCTCCGGCCCAGACCGGACAGGAAACCTCTTCAACCGCGGAAGGCCAGGTCCAGACAGCGAAAGATGAGGCAGCGGATGCTACGCAGGAGTCCGCCTCCCTTTCGGCATCCGCTCCGGAAGCAGGGGCACGGGAGACGGAAGGAACGCTCCTAACGGATGAAACAATTGCAGAAGAAGCCGGGGAGGAAGGGACAGAGACAACAGGGAAAATGGAAAACAGCCTGGAGGCCTGGCTGGATGAGGACGGAACCCTGAACCTTGTCGGATTACAGGAGATCAACGAGGATATCTACGCCTGGCTTGATATCCCGGGGACCCGGATCAGCTTTCCCCTCCTGCAGTCTCTGGAGGATGAATATTTTTACCTGAGCCATAATGAATCAAAGGAGGCCGACGACGGCGGCTGCATTTATACGGAATACTTCAACCGCAGGGATTTTTCCGATCCCAATACGGTGATCTACGGAAGAAATGCGGACGGCAGGTTCGCCCTGCTCCATCAGTACCAGGACAGGGACTTTTTCGACGCCAACCGCACCGTAAATATCTATCTTGAGGATCGTACGCTGCGTTATGAGATCTTCGCCGCCTACAATTACGACGACAGGCATCTGATCAAGATATACGATTTCTGGGATAAGGACATTTTTTCCTCCTATCTGGAGACGGTCTTTTCCCAGAGGGCCATGGACGCCTATGTGGACGATTCCGTTCAGGTAACGGCGGACGACAGGATCATCACCCTCTCCACCGGAGTGACCGGGCAGGACGACAGACGCTATCTGGTGCAGGCCGTCCAGGTCTCCGGCTGAGAAGCAGGAAGCGTGAAACGCACAGTGTAAGCAGGGTGTGGGATAAGAGGACAGAGCAGAAAAGAACAGAATGGAAGCAAAACGAAAACGAAGAAAAAAGAGAATGAGAAAAAGGCTCCTGATCGGCCTTGGCGTCTTCATCAGCGTATTGTTTGCGGCGGGGCTTTCCCTTATCGCCGCCTGGCTGGTCCTGGACTATCAGGGCAGACAGCAGCTTGCCGCCAGACAGGACGCAGTCCCGGAGGGGATGCGCCAGGCCTTCGCCATGGACGCGGGCGGGGAAGAGCCCCTTCAGCCAGGGGAGCTCCGATATCAGGGAAAGACCTATACCTATAAAAACGACGTCCTGACCTTCCTGTTCATGGGAATCGACAAGACAGGAGAAACGGAGGCCTCTAAGGACCTCTACGCGGGTGGACAGGCCGACGCTCTGTTCCTCGCGGCCCTGGACCCCGGGGAGAAAAGGATCAGCCTGATCGGTATCAACCGGGACACCATGACGGAGATCTCCGTCTATGACAGGAACGGCCTGTACGCCGGGACGCAGACCGCGCAGATCGCCCTGGCCCACGCCTACGGGGACGGCCTGGAGAAAAGCTGTGAGGATACCGTGGAGGCGGTCAGCCAGCTTTTTTACGGCCTTCCCATCCACGGCTACTGCGCCCTGAACATGGAGGCGGTGGCCATCCTGAACGACGCGGTGGGCGGCGTGGACGTCACCATCCCCGAATCCGCCGCCGGAGCGGACATGGCGATCGACGGGGCGCGCTACAGGACCGGATGGGAAACCGGACAGCAGGTCCGCCTGATGGGAAACGACGCTTATACCTTTATCCGATACAGAGATACCACAGTGGCCCAGAGCGCTGAGGCCAGACTGGAAAGACAAAAGACCTACCTGCAGGCCTTCGCGGGACAGGCGGTGGACGCCGTGAAGGGCGACCTGACCCTTCCGCTCACCCTCTATACGGCCATATCTCCGTACATGGTGACGGACATCACCGCCCGGGAGGCGGTGCATATCGCCTCAGAGGCGGTCTCCTACCGCTTCAGCGCGGAGAGCCTGTATTCCATGACGGGAGAGGTACGGATGGGAGAGGTGTTCGAGGAATTTTATCCGGACGAAACCGCCCTCTATGAGCTCATCCTGCAGGTATTTTATGAGGAAGCGCCCTGAGGCGCGGGCTGACGGCCAAAGAAGGGCCGGAGAGCACAAAGGATTTCCAAATGAGGTATTAACAGAGCGGGAAACCGCCTGTTGATATAAAGAAGCCACACACATACCACTCAAAATTTTTTAGAAAGGGGAAACGATTGACATGAAAAAGAAAATGGCAATCATTCTTTCCGCAGTTATGACCCTGGCTATGGGCACAACTGCAATGGCGGCGCCCAGTCCGTCCATTACAACTGAAACCGTACAGCAGGTGGTGGTAAGCCCCTCCATCGGAGGAAGCGAGACTGCAGTGAGCCTTGCCGGCCAGCAGACCGCTGCCCTGCCCGGAACCACCTTTGTGACCGCGAGCGGCCAGACCGTTGATGCGGCTGCGGTGGCGCTGGTGACCACTCCCTCCACCGCTGAGCAGGCGCAGGCTGCTGCCGCTTCCCTGGTCGCCGCAATGGCATCAAACAGCGTGCAGATCGTAAACTTCACGGGCCAGAACGGCCTGTCCCTGACGGACGCCAGCGGAAACCTGAACATCGTAAACAACATGACGATCGGCCTGATGACCGCTGCCGGTGAGGCGGTCGCGCAGAACGGATCCATCTCCGCGGCATTCTCCTTAAGCGACATCTTGGGAGGCGGCGTGCTGAACGTAGGCGAGACCATCCAGGCCCTGTACCAGAGAGCGGACGGAACCTGGGTAGCAGTACCCGTTGTCATCATTGACGGAACGGTAGCGATCGCCCTTCCTGCCTTCGGCGGAGCCGTGAACGTTACCTTCATCGTGGCAAAGGGAACCCCTTCCACGACCGTTTCCGCCGCGGCGGCGACCTCTCCCAGAACCTGATCACTCCTGGGGCGCCTGATCCGTTCTTAATGGGCGGATACAGGAAAACTTGATATGAGCAACAGCACGATATCAGTTACGTAACTCATTTGTGTGGTTTCACGGAACCCCTGACTCCCGGCCTGACCGGGAGCCGGGGCGTTCTGAAAAAAAGAGAGCTGCGAAAAAAGAGAGCTGCGAAACGAGTACGGGGGAGAAGCGTTGATACTACAGAATTGTGCCGCGCCGGATGAGGTGTGCGGCAGCCAGGAGATCTACTACAGGAGCCCGTCCGGAATCCGGACAGACCGGGAGGGCGTCATACTGGAAGCGGGACAGGAGCTTGCTTCCGATACCTATATGAACACGCTGGACCTGGGAGCGTGGAAGAAATATACGACGGTTGATAAAATTTATTTCCTCTGCGAGTTGGAAGGAAGAGGGGTTATTACCCTGATCCACCAGGAGGGAAACGAAAAAAAGAGAATAAAAGAGGTCAGCTACGGGAGGGATCCCGAAAGTGAGGCCATTCAGATAGAGTTGCCGGAAGGACTGGGCGGCAGGATTTATTTTGAGCTGAAAGCGGAGACCAGGACCGTGCTGAAGCGGGCCGGGTATGTTTCCGACAGTCAGCCCGACAACAGGATCAGCCTTTCCCTTGTGATCTGTACCTACAGACGAAGGGAACATGTGGAAAAAAATCTGGAAAAGCTCCGGAGGAGCTCTTTTTTCCAAACCATGACGCAGAAGAACAGCTTTGTGGTGCGGGTCGTTGACAATGCAAAGGAGCTTTCCGGCATATACGGAGAGCATGTCAAAATATACGCGAATGAAAACACGGGCGGTTCCGGCGGCTTTTCCAGAGGGATGGAAGAGTCGGTAAAGGAAAAAGACCAGTATCAGACCACACACGTGATCCTGATGGATGACGATGTGGAGCTTCAGACAGAAAGCCTGAGCCGTCTGTATGCGCTGCTGTCCTATATGAAGCCGGAATACCGGACGGAACCGGTGGCGGGACGGATGTTCCGCCTTGACAGGCGGGAGGTCCAGTATACGGCGGCTGAGGTCTGGAACGGCGGGGAGATCCGCCATATCGGTTTCAATCTGGATATGACGCAGCCGGAGAACCTGGTCTCCATGAACGACAACGGCGGAGCGGAATACGGGGGCTGGTGGTTTGCCTGCTATCCCATGGGATTTGTGGAAAGGAACAGGCCGCTCCCGTTTTTCCTGCACTGCGACGATGTGGAATACGGGCTGCGGCATGGCGGTACGCCGATCGTGCTGAACGGGATCCAGGTGTGGCATGAGACCTATGAATACAGGCAGTCGCCGGTGATCGCTTATTATGATACCAGGAATGCCTTGATTGTGAATGCGCTATATTGCGATGATTGGGAAAAAAGCAGGGTTCTTAAATTTTGGAAGGATGAATTAGATAAATCACATGACTGTGAGACTATGGAATTTATCTGTGCACGGCTCCTGGGGATTCTTCATTATTGTTCAAATGCAAAAAACTTTATGGAGAAAAGTCCTATGAACATGAAGCTTCGCGTGAAAAGGATAAAAAAATGTAATAACGCCAAAATCATAATTGTTGCGGGAAAAATTATATTTAAAATTTGGGATAAGAAGTTTTACGGTATTGTTCGTCAATATAGGAGATCGTATAAAAAATTTTTATACTCGAAATAAAAAAGAAATACTTTATACGAAACAAATGGAGGTAAATATGGAGAGGCCATTGGTATCGATTGTTATTCCGGTATATAATGTAGAGCCTTTTTTAAGAGAATGTCTAGACAGTGTGATAAATCAGACGATCAGGAATATAGAAATCATATGTGTGGATGATGGTTCTACTGATAATTCGCTTAATATTTTGAAAGAGTTTCAAGGAAATGATGCACGAATTAAAGTGATATCCAAGCCCAATTCGGGATATGGGAATACGATGAATGTCGGTACGGATGCCGCTACAGGAGAATATGTGGGTATCGTAGAGTCTGATGACTATGTAAAGCGTGAGATGTTTGAGACTCTTTATAAAGCTACCCAAAAATATAAAGCAGATATTGTTAAATCAGATCATTATACTTTCTCAACCCAAAATGGGAAACAGCAAAGCGAGCTGCATTATACATGCAGTAAGCAGGAATACTATAATCGTGTTCTGAATGCAAGTAACTGTGAAGATATTTATGATTTCGTAATGATGAATTGGACTGGAATTTATAAAACAGAATTTCTGCGTAAAAACCAGATCAGATATAATGAAACACCAGGCGCTTCTTTCCAAGATAACGGATTCTGGTTTCAGACCATAACAATGGCTGAAAGAATTGTATTTATCAGAGACGCTTTTTATTTTTATAGACAGGATAATCCCAATTCTTCCATAAATAGTAAGAAGAAAATATTTTGTATCTGTGATGAATTCGAATATATAAAGGAATTTTTAAAAAAGCATCCGGACGCATATGAAAAACATCTTTTAACATATGTAAAAAAGAAGTTTTTTAATTATCGTCACTCGTATGGCAGAATAGCAGAGGAATACAAAATGGAATTCCTTTTGAGGGAGAAAAAAGAATATTTTGAGGACTTAAAAGAGCTTGGAGATAAGAAAACGAAACTGGATCCATGGGTATTGGGAGAAATGAATCGTATTATTGATTCTCCGGAGCTATTTTATTATGAACAAAATTTGTATGATGCGAAAGAAGAAGCTGAGAAAATACATGAAGCATGGGAGCTCCTGATAAATTCCAAAGAATTTCAAAATGGACTTGCTTGGAAAAAGCGGTTGCATATGTAAAACGGAGGTATGGAAGATAGCTATGGACAAGGATACTTTGAATGTGAATGATCGGAGGATTGGCATAAAAAATATGGCAAAAAATGGTTTAGATGCTAAGGCAGATATGCCTTTAGTATCTATTATAATACCTGCCTATAACGCAGAGGATCATATTAAACATTGTGTAGATAGTGTACTTGAACAGTCTTATGAAAACATTGAAGTTATCTGTATAGACGACGGTTCTATAGATAAAACTCCTGAAATTCTTCAGTTCCTTACCCAAAAAGACAATAGAGTTTTATTTTTAGAGCAAGAGCATCTGGGGGCTTCTGCTGCAAGAAATAAAGGTCTTGCAAATGCAAAAGGAAAATATATATGTTTTGTGGAAGCGGACGATTATGTAGAAGAAGAGAGCTATGAAATTTTGGTAAGAAATGCGGAAAGAGAGAACGTTGATATGATCGTTTACGGTTCAGCAACAGAAGGAGAAGTCCCGGATTGGTTTACTTCTCAATCCCCCTTAAAAGGTGGCTGCTATAAAAATAGAAAAACAATTAATGCGTTATTTGAAAAACGCGAAGCGCGCTCTCTGTGGACCTGCTTTTTTAAAAAGGAACTATTGGATAAGAACGGCACTAAATTTAACGAAAATGTGTCTTTGGGAGAAGATACTTTGTTTTTATTTGAATTGGTTCCAGGGACAGAAACTATACTGGCTATCAAAGACGTTATATATCATCACCGATTTGGCAGAGAGGGCTCCTTAACGTATTTTTATACAAAGGATATCAAAAGTTACTATCTGGCCTGGTTATCCCTGGTAGAACAACTCGCAAAAAAATGGAAGGATAAGGGAATCCTTGAAAAAGCAGAGGATAAATTTATCACTTGGCTGGTGAGCGAGGGATATCGTTTTATAAAGAACTTTCCTTTAGAAAAACAGAGAGAGGCCGCAAGACTGACGGTAAATATCATCAAGAATAATCATTTGAAATACTATTGCGTGGACTGGTATGAAAAGGAACATTTGACGGAAATTTTCGCACTGGCTGAAATGGGGCAGGATAAAAAAAAGATAGTTGATCACTATTCTACAAAAAACGTGGACATAAATAATAAGGAACCTCTCGTTTCAGTCATTGTTCCAACATACAATGTCGAAGAATATATCAAGCAATGCATAGATAGTCTGTTGGATCAGACTTATAAGAATATCGAAGTTATATGCATTGATGACGGATCCACAGATAATACAGTGCCTATTCTTAAATTTATGCAGGAAAAAGATAAAAGACTGATTTTGATACAGCAGGAACATTCTGGTGTATCCGCCGCAAGGAATAAAGGTCTGGAAAATGCAAGAGGAAAATATATCAGTTTTGTCGATTCTGATGATTTCATGCAATGGAACAGTTATGAGATTCTGGTAAGCGTAGCGGAAAACAATCAGCTTGACTTGATTATATTTGGCGGAAATGCAGTTGGTGATGCCCCTGAATGGATACAGAAGAAACTAAACACGAGATATAAATATTATACTAAAGGTACTGCGGACAAAGTAATATTTGAAGAAGAAAGTGCCCGTCCTTTTCTGTGGTTACATTTTATAAAGCGGGAAATCATCGAGAAGGGTGAAAAGCTGCGCTTTAATGAGGCTATGGAAATGGGAGAGGATCAGCTTTTTCAGTTTGAGTATGTACCGAGAGCCGAATCAGTAATGGTTTTGGAAGATAAGCTGTATAATTATAGAATTGCCAGAAACTGTTCTTTAATGCAGCTGTATGAAAAACAGAAAATGAAAAAATTTGATAGCCATATTCTGTTAATATCCAGTGTTATTGAATCGTGGAAGAAAAGCGGGCTATTCCAGAAAAATGAAGATAAGCTCATTACATGGATTGTAAATTTAACTTATTGGGCTCTTATTTTCTTCCCAAAAGCATTTCAGCCGGAATTAGCAAAAAAAGTAATTAATCTGGTAAACAAATATGACATCAAAGATTATTTTATTGCCTGGTATGAAAAGGATCACTGGCTATACATGAAGGACATCGCGGAAAAGAACTTTGACAAGGAAGAAGAACTGCGGGAAATCAGAGAGAAAGCAGACCAAGAAAAATTTCAGATACAGGAAATTTTAAAATCCCGAGCTTTTAAGTTGGGGAGATTCACTACACCACAAAAAGAAAGAATAAATTTATCTAAATTCACAGAATATATATGATCATGTATGACAGATATCAAAATCAGTTTATATATGAAATAATAAAAAGTCGTTAAGGTATCTAATGTTTGGATACCTTAATGATGTGTTTGTGATAACCTGAAAATTTGAAAGCTCTAAACACTTTCATTATGATTTATGTTACCTGCTGATAGGTACAGAATGGACGATAAAGATGATTTATAGAAAAATATCAGATATAAAATCTCATTATGATGTGGGAATATATGGTTGGTGGTGCCATGAAAATTTTGGAGGATGTTTAACCTATTTTGCCTTGGAAAAAGCGTTAAAAAAAAGGGGCTATTCTGTTCTGATGATTCAGGAGGCCAAAGGGCTTCCTGGTAGATATATAATTCCTGAAACATGTATTTCTATGAGCTTTGCCAGGGAAAATTATGATTGTTCTCCACAGGTAGATGTAAAGGATTTGGATAAATTTAATGATATTTGCGATTCCTTTATAATAGGAGGTGATCAAGTATGGAATAATTATATTCAATTTGTAAAAGAGGATTGCTTCCTTAACTTTGTTGATGAAAATAAAACAAAATTATCTTATTCTTCATCATTTGGAACTGCGAAACACAATCCGCCTAAAGCTTTTATTGATATAGCTAAGCCTTTATTGAAAAGATTTGATCATATCTTTGTTCGTGAAGATTACGCTGTAGGATTAGCAAAAAAAATTTATGATGTTGATGCAACTCAAGTAATAGATGCCGTCTTCTTGTTAGACAAAAAAGATTATATTGAAGTTGCTCAAGATATTGACTTTATTTTCCCTACAAAATTTCTTTTTGCATTTATTCTTAATCCTACAGTAGAAAAAAGACGTCAAATTGAAGCTATTGCTGAAAAGTTAAAGCTGGAAGTGATTTGCTGCCCTGATGCCGCGTCTGCTTTCCATAAGGATTTCGAAGCAATATTTTCTGGAATGAAAATCCTTAAACCATTAAGTGTAAGTAATTTTATTCAGGCATATAACAATGCCCATTATATTGTAACAGACTCATTTCATGGAATGTGCATGAGTTTTATTTTTAGAAAAAGCTTTAATGTATATTACAATGAGCAACGTGGAGCAGATAGATTTATATCATTAATGAAAACACTCGGATTACAAACAAGAAGAATACTTGAAAATGATTCAGTTGATTCAATAAAGCATAAAGATAACATCGGTTTTAATATTGACTGGAATATTGCAGAAGCTAATATTGAAAAAATAAAAAGAGAATCGTTATTGTTGCTAGACAATGCTTTATTAAAACGTCGTAAGGAAGATATACGTTTTCCCAGTATGTACAATACATTCACTGATCTTATAAGCATAGAAAAACTACACAACAATCGCGATTTTAAAAATATAAGAATACTGGCAACGTTACTTCGGGATTATGGAATAAAGCATGTCGTATTATCTCCGGGAGGAAGGGACGTGCCGCTCATACGTATGTTTGAAAATAATGCGGATCAGTTTATTCTGCATCGCGTTACGGACGAGAGAAGCGCGGCTTATTATGCTATGGGAATTGCAACCCAATTAAGGCAGCCTGTTGTATGCGTTTGTACAAGCGGAACTGCCGCAAGCAACTTCCTTCCCGCAGTAACCGAAGCTTACTATACCGGAATTCCGCTTATTTTAGTTACGGCAGACAGGTATGCTGTCTATTTAAACCATGGAGAGGATCAAACGATACCGCAGAAGCATATCTATTCAGATGTGGTTAAAATGGAAGTGTCACTCCCGGAATCGGATGGATGGAGAAGTGATTATCAGGCAAGAAGGGATGTGGCTTCCTGTATCCTGGAATCAACGCACAATGGATTTGGACCAGTGCATATAAATGTTCCTGTTGATAACATTTCCATAGGTGCCGATATCCCAAGAAATTATTGGAGCCTTTTGCCGTATATTTATCCTCACATTCTCAGAGCGAGCTTTAATAATGGCCAGACTGACATGAAAAGATGGGTGGATTCACTTCGTAAATCAAATAAAATCCTGATTGTATATGGCCAAAATGTTATGCCTGATGAGAGGCAAAAAAATAATATACAAAAATTTGCTTCAAAGTATAATTGTGTGATCGTGACTGACCCGATTTCGAATCTTCATGGAAAATATACTTTAATGCCGCACAATATGCTTCAGTCGATTTCTCAGGATACGTTTAACAATGAACTGTCTCCTGATATATTAATTACAGTGGGCGGAAAACGTCTGATGAACGATCCACTCACATTTAAAGTGCGCAGCGGTCCCGGCAATATCAGACATTGGCAGGTAACGCCGGACGGAAAGATAAAAGACTTTTATTTCCGATTAACTTCCGTTATCGAATCTACAGAGGATTACTTCTTCGAATGGTTTGCTGATAATGCGGGTGATATAGTGAACAATGGAGTTTTCTATGAAAAGTGGAGAGCTTTGAATGAAAAATATTCTTCTCCGGAAATAACAAGATTCAATTCTCTCTATATACAAAGTAAATTTCTTCCGGCAATTCCCGGGGGCTCAATTCTGCATCTGGGCGTAGGACAGTCATTTATCGAATGTCGCAGATTTAAAATAGATGACTCTGTCGAAGTTTACTGTAACATGGGGACAAACGGTATTGATGGTTGTACGTCAACTTTTATGGGACAATGCGCCGTTGTTGATAACAAGTTATGTTTTCTTCTTGTAGGAGATTTATCTTTCTTTTACGATATGAACAGTATTTGGAATAAACCTCTTAAGAAAAATATGAGAATACTGCTTGTAAATAATAATGGAACAGGACTTTTAAGAGGACACAATCTCAGCGCGGTATCTTCTGTACACAATACTTCTGCTGAAGGCTGGGTAAGATCAACGGGCTTTGATTATATATCGGCTCATACAAAAGAGGAATATGAACAGAAACTAAAGTATTTTTTAAGTAATGAACCGGAAAAGGCATTGTTTTTTGAAGTATTCTGTGAGTAATATGATATGAATGTATATTTAAAACCTAAAAATATAGTGATAATTGGCGGCGCAAGCGGCATCGGTTTTGCAGCCGCCGATAGATTGCTTGAAGCAGGCGCTTCGAATATAATTCTTGCATCCAGAAATCCGCAAAAACTGAAAGAAGCACAATCCTCCCTTAAAATGAAAGCTGGAAAAGGGCAGGGAATCAGTACCTATATATTTGATATTCAAAATGTATAGAGTCACAATTCCATGATTGATGACGTACAAAAGCTGATAGGGGCGGATCATCCTCTGGATGGCCTTGTAATTTCAAGCGGTATCAATTTTGACGGCTCCAACTGGAAGGGCTTCAATATTTCTGAAACAGACTGGGACAATGTGATGAACGTAAATCTCAAAGGGGCATTTTTCCTTATTCGTAATTTTGCAAACTATCTTCATGCCAATAACAGAAAAGGGAATATATGCGTCGTGTCGTCTATCAGTGCACACAGAGATTTATTGTCGGTATATCAGGTTACAAAAAATGCTTTATCCAGGATCGTACACACATATGGAAAATATTTGTGTGAAAGAGGAGTCGTATTGAATTGTGTGGAGCCAGGAGTTGTCAACACTGATATGATGCCTTTTCTGAAGGATTATACAGATGGTATACGTCCTGGAAAGCCCTGGAACGATTCATCCATAAAAAGAATCATTCGCCCGGAGGAGATAGCAGAAATTATATATCTGTTGATGTCAAATTTAGGAGAAGTTCTGTCGGGAAGCTGTATTTTGTGCGGTGGAGGAACAAAAGCTCTTTTCCCATAAAATACAAGAATTGCATACATTTTGTAAAGGAGAAGACATGAAATACGATTACCTCATCATCGGAGCCGGCCTTTTTGGTTCGGTCTTCGCCCGCGAGGCGCACCAGCGCGGCAAGTCGGTCCTCGTCATAGACCGCCGTCCCCATATCGCCGGGAACATTTATACAGAAAATGTAGAAGGCATCCAGGTGCACCGCTACGGAGCCCATATTTTCCATACCAGCAATAAAAATGTCTGGGACTATGTCCAGCAATTTGCCGAGTTCAACCGCTACACCAACGCGCCCGTCGCCCGTTACCGGGACGAGCTGTACAACATGCCCTTCAACATGAATACCTTTCACCAGATGTGGGGCGTCGTTACGCCACAGGAGGCGAAGGCAAAGATCGAGGAGCAGATCCGGGAGGCCGGGATCAAAGAACCGCAGAATCTGGAGGAGCAGGCCCTCAGCCTGGTGGGCCGCGATATCTATGAAAAGCTGGTAAAGGGCTACACGGAGAAACAATGGGGAAGGCGTGCGACGCAGCTGCCCGCCTTCATCATCCGCAGGCTTCCCGTCCGCCTGACCTACGACAACAATTATTTCAATGACAAATATCAGGGAATCCCCGTGGGCGGCTACACCAAAATGGTGGAGGCCATGCTGGAGGGCGTAGAGGTACGCCTGAATACGGACTTTTTTGACGACCGGAAGAGCTTTGAGCAGATGGCGGAAAAAATTGTTTTCACCGGAAACATAGACCGGTACTTTAATTTCTGCGAAGGGGCCTTGGAATATCGCAGTCTTCGTTTTGAGACGGAAACGCTGGGTATGGAAAATTATCAGGGAAACGCGGTGGTGAATTATACGGAATATGAAATTCCTTATACCCGGATCATCGAGCACAAGCATTTTGAATTTGGCTGCCAGGGCGGCCCGGCGTCTGCCAAAACGGTCATCACCAGAGAATATCCGGCCGGATGGAAAATGGGAGACGAACCCTATTATCCGATCAACGATGAGAAAAACAACGAGCTGTACGCCAGATACGCCCATCTGGCGGAGGGCTGCCCGAACGTGATCTTTGGAGGCCGGCTGGGGAAATACCGCTACTATGACATGCATCAGGTCATTGAAGAAGCGCTTGCCTGTGTCAGAGCCGAACTGGGGTAACGAAGAAAAAGAACGGATGAAAACAGCAGCGAGTACCAAAAGAAAAAAAGCAATCCTTCCCGGCCTGTTCCGTCTCCTGTTCCTTCTTGCATATTTTCACCTCTTTTTGACCGAACGATCTTACACAGCCGTCCGGTCTTTTTTTAATGGGCAAAAAGCCATTTCTGTGTTATACTACCGTCATGGGAACAGATAGGAGGGATGTACATATGAAACTGGTAATCACCATGAGCCGGAAATATGGGACGGGAGCGAGCATCATTGCGAAGGAGCTTTCCGAAAGGCTGAATATTCCCGTTTATGACAAGGCTTATATTGAGGAGCAGCTCAGTGGCCGCAGGTATGAAAACGAGGCGGAGGCGATCAGAAAGCTTTCCTCGCAGCCCTGCATCATCCTCGGGCGCTGCGCATCTGACATTCTGAAGGGGAGGCCGGATGTTTTCAATATCTTCATCCGGGCAGACAAGGAGGACAGGATCCGGCGGATCATGAGCAGGGACGGCCTGAACTATGAGCAGGCCAGGGAAAAGGTGGAGCGTACGGACGAAAGGCGCGCGTCCTATTATTATGATCATACGGGAAAGACCTGGGGAGATGTGAACGACTATCATATGATCCTGGACACTTCTGAGCTTGGCGTGGAAAACTGCGCGGATATCCTGATGCGATATTTTAAGAAGCTTGAATATATTTAATTAGCGCCGTCTGAGACGGCAGAACAGGAGGAGACTGAAAATGAACTACACAGCAGATGCAAAGAGATATGAGACCATGGCCTATCATCGGTGCGGAAACAGCGGCCTGAAGCTTCCGGAGCTTTCGCTGGGACTCTGGCACAATTTTGGAGATACCTCGGTTTATGAAAATATGAAGCAGCTCATCTTCACAGCGTTTGACAACGGGATCACCCATTTTGATCTGGCGAACAACTACGGACCTGCTTACGGAAGCGCGGAGCGCAATTTCGGAAAGATCCTGAAGGAGGAGCTTGGGCGCTACCGGGACGAGCTTCTGATCAGCACGAAGGCGGGTTATGATATGTGGGAGGGCCCTTACGGGAACTGGGGGAGCAGAAAATATCTGCTTGCCAGCCTGGATCAGAGCTTAAAGCGCATGGGGCTTGAATATGTGGATATTTACTATCATCACAGAATGGATCCGGAGACTCCCCTGGAGGAAACCATGGGCGCGCTGGATCAGGCGGTAAAGAGCGGCAAGGCGCTGTATGCGGGCCTTTCCAATTATGACGGGCCTACCATGGAAAGGGCGTGTCATATCCTGGATGAACTGAAATGCCCCTTCGTCATCAATCAGAATTCCTACAACATCTTTAACCGGACCATTGAGAATAACGGCCTGAAGGACGCGGCGGAAAGAGAGAGGAAAGGCATCATTTCCTTCAGCCCTCTGGCGCAGGGAATGCTGACAGACCGCTATCTGAACGGTATTCCGCAGGACAGCCGTGTTCGGACGGACGGCCGTTTCCTGAAGGAGGGAAATCTGACGGAGGACAGGCTGAACCAGATCCGTGCTCTGAATGAGATTGCTTCGGCGCGCGGGGAAAAGCTGTCTCAGATGGCTCTGAAATGGATCCTGCGCGACGGCGTGGTGACCAGCGTGCTGATCGGAGCGTCGAAGCCGCAGCAGATCCTGGATAACCTGAAGGTATTAGAGAGCGCGCCGTTTACGGATGAGGAGCTGAAGCGGATCGACGAGATTTCCCTGGACTAAAATAAAAATTCCTTATATCAAAAAAAACGATGATGGGGGACGGATCGTTGAATTTTAAGAAAATGAAAAATCTTTTTCTCAGGCAGTCCTATCTGGATTCCTGGACGGATTATGAGAGCAGCCTGAATAAACCCAGCTTTATCAAATGGGACTATCTGGTGCTGACCGCCTCCAACGAGGAGCAGGCGCGCACCTACAGAGAGCAGATTGATTACCGGCTGAAGCAGGGGCGGCTTCCGGCGGATACCCATTATGCGGTGCTGCCGGATCCGGACGGAAAGAGGGTAGGCTCCGGCGGGGCCACTCTGCATGTGCTTCAGTATATTGCCGGCCAGGAGCGGGAGAAGGGAAATGGCGGAGCAGCTTCGGAGGTTCTTCGGGAAAACGCCGGAACGAATCCCTTCCAGGGACTTCGCATCCTTGTCATCCATTCCGGCGGTGACAGCAAACGGGTCCCGCAATATTCCGCCTGCGGAAAGCTGTTTTCTCCGGTCCCCAGAGAGCTTCCAAACGGGTTTGGCTCCACGCTTTTTGATGAATTTATCATCGGTATGTCCGGCGTTCCCTCCCGTATTCCTGAAGGGATGCTGGTGCTTTCCGGGGATGTGCTGCTTTTGTTCAATCCGCTTCAGATTGATTTCAACACGAGGGGAGCGGCTGCCATTTCCATGAAGGAAAATGTGCAGACCGGCAAGGAGCACGGCGTATTCCTTAACGACGGCCATGACTACGTGGGCCAGTTTCTGCATAAGCAGAGCGAGGAGCGGCTCCGTTCCCTGGGCGCGGTAAACGCGCACGGAAATGTGGATCTGGACACCGGAGCGGTGGTTCTTGGCACGGCTCTGCTTGAGGCGCTTTACGGACTGATCAGTACGGACGGTATGCCGGATGCGGCCAAATTTCAGGAATTTGTCAACGAAAAGGCCCGCATCAGCTTTTACGGAGATTTTCTCTATCCTCTTGCCGGACAGTCCACGCTGGAGCAATATTACAAAGAGGCTGCGGAGGGAGAGCTCAATGAAGAGCTGCTTAGCTGCCGCAGAAAGATCTGGGACGCGCTTCATGGCTTTTCCATGAAGCTGATCTGCCTGTCCCCGGCGGAGTTCATCCACTTTGGGACCACAGCGGAGCTGATGCGGCTGGTGACTCATGATGTGGACGATTATGAATTCCTAGACTGGAAAAAGCAGGTGGTTACCACGGCTCCGGCGGGAGCGGACTATGCCGCCCATAACAGCTACGTGGGAAAGCGGGCGCGCATTGGAAGCGGCGCTTATCTGGAAAACAGCTTTATTCTCGATGAATCCTGTGTGGGAGGCGGCAGCGTTGTTTCCGGCATCAAACTGAAAAACGCCGCTGTGCCGGAGAATGTGGTGCTTCATGGACTGAGGCTGCTGGACGGAAGATATGTAGCGCGCATTTACGGGGTGGAGGATAATCCAAAGGGGACGCTGGAGTCTCCTGAGGGAGCGGGCTTTCTTGGAAGCTCGCTGCAGGCATTTCTTTCTGAAAACGGCCTGAAAAAAGAAGATTTGTGGAATGAGAAACGGAGGGATGGGACAGAGCGGACACAGGAACATTCCCTCTGGACCGCATGCCTGTATCCGGCCGCTTCTGATATGGAGGAGGCGGTGTGCTTCGCCCTTTTGACCGCAAAAATGGCGCACGGGGAGGCCTCTGAACAGGAGATCAGATTATGGAGACAGGCCGAAAGGCTGAGCCTGCAGTCCAGCTTCAACCGGGCGGATGTCCTGGCGGCGGGAGTCTGGGAGAGAGAGCTGGAAAACAGGATCCTGGCGAGCCGCTTTCTGTGGGAGCTTGAGGCCGGCGCGTACTACAGGGACGCGCTGAAGGCCTTCGGGACCCATGGCATCGACGGGGAAATTTTTTCTCTGCTGATGGAGGATGCGCAAAGCTCCGGTTTTTCCCTGAAGATTCGTATTTACTATGCCGTGGCTCAGTACATGAAAGAAAAGCGTTTATGCTTTGGAGAGACGGGTTACGACCGTGTGGAAGCGCTTTGTTTTGACACCATTCAGAAAACGATCTTTGATGATGCGGCGGCGCATCTTCCTGCGGCGGGAGGTTATCGGATCACAAGAGAGTCTGTGGACGTTCAGCTTCCTGTGCGGGTGAACTGGGGCGGCGGCTGGACGGACACTCCGCCTCACTGCAACGAGCGGGGCGGCACGGTGCTGAACGCCGCATGTAAGCTGAACGGCATTTTCCCCATCCAGATCCGGGTGGAAAAGCTCAGCGAGCCTCATGTGGAATTCGCAAGCACCGATATCGGCGCCTCCGGACGGGCGGACAATGTGGAAGAGATTCAGGACTGCCATAACCCTTACGATCCTTTCGCCCTGCATAAGGCCGCCCTGATCGCCTGCGGAATCATTCCTCTGAACAGCGGAGGGAATGGCGCAGAGAGCCTGCAGGAGATCTGTACCCGCCTTGGCGGCGGCATCCGGCTTTCCACCAGGGTGGTCGGAATCCCGCAGGGCTCCGGCCTTGGCACCAGCAGCATCCTTTCCGGTGCCTGCGTGAAGGGACTGTTCCGTTTTCTGGGCAGAGAAGCTTCGGACGATGAGATCTATGCCATTGTGCTCGCCATGGAGCAGATCATGAGCACGGGCGGCGGCTGGCAGGATCAGGTGGGCGGGCTCACGCCGGGGATCAAATTTATTACCACAAGGCCCGGCGTCCATCAGCAGATCCATGTGGAGCAGGTTCCCATTTCGGATGAGACGGCAAAGGAGCTGCAGGAGCGTTTTGCGCTGATCTATACCGGCCAGAGACGGCTTGCCAGAAATCTGCTTCGCGATGTGGTGGGCGGCTATCTGGGCGGAAGGCCACAGTCCATTGACGCGCTGGAAAAGATGCAGCAGGTGGCCGTGTTGATGCGCTTTGAGCTGGAGCGGGGGAATCTGGATGCCTTCGCTGAGCTTCTGAACCGCCACTGGGAGCTTTCCAGACAGCTGGATTCCGGTTCCACCAACACCTGCATCGAGCAGATATTCCTGTCCTGCGAGGATCTGATCGACGGAAGATTCATCGCCGGCGCGGGAGGAGGCGGCTTCCTTCAGGTGCTCCTGAAACGGGGCTGTACGAAGGAAATGCTGCGCGAACGCCTGCATGAGATCTTCCAGGAAAGCGGCGTGGACGTGTGGGATACGGAGTTTGTGTGATGCCGGAACACAAACGATAATTCGTTTGACGACGGAATATAGACAGCAGCAGAATGAGGTAATAGAGCGGAGTCTCAAAAAAGGGAAGGTGGAAAATGCGTTCGGAAACAGAGATGCTGGAACTGATCAAAAGCACAGCCCTTACAGATGATAGGATACGCGCTGCCTGGCTGGAGGGCTCCCGGGCTAATCCAAATGTGCCCGGGGATATTTTTCAGGATTATGACGTCGTTTACATCGTAAAAGAAACGGAGTCCTTTCGGGAGGACAGAAGCTGGATCGACCGTTTTGGAGAGCGGCTTTATATGCAGTATCCGGAGGATAATGTGTTTTACCCCTCTCAGCCGGATCGTTGTTATGGATGGCTGATACAATTTTCGGATGGGAACCGCCTGGACCTGCATGTCTGTACCTGGGAATATGCCAGTAAAGAGATGGAACTGTATATCGCGCTGGTGGATAAAGACGGAATTCTCCCCGCCGGGGAAAACCGTTCGGATGAGATTTATTGGATCAGACGTCCAACACAGGAAGAGTTTTCCTGTACCTGTAACGATTTCTGGTGGGGGCTGAACAGCGTTGCGAAGGGCCTTTGGAGAAAAGAGCTGCCTTATGTGATGGACAGATTGGATTTTCATATGCGCCCGCTGCTTCGGAGACTTCTGGAATGGAAGATCGGAATGGAACAGAATTTTTCAGTAAGCGCAGGAAAATCCGGGAAATATATGAGCCGTTTTCTTGACCCACAGGTTTACAACAGTTATCTGTGTACCTGGTCTCCGGCACGGCTGCCGGAGCTCTGGTCGGCTGTATGGGAAATGTGCCATTTGTTTGAAACGACTGCACAGGACGTGGGCGGCCGGATGGGCTTCACATACAACAGTGAAGAAGCGGAATGCAGCCGCAGTTACCTTGCAAGGGTGCAGAATCTGCCGGAGGATGCGGCTGAATTTTAGGTTTTAAGTTTAAAACAGCTTTATAATTTCATTTTGTCTTTCGTCCCCCTTATCCCCTCACCGCTCTCGCCATCTCCTCAAGCCTTGGATAGGCATACGCAAAGAAATCCCTGTAAGCGCTGCAGTAGGCGTTCAGCCCCGGCGTCTGTCCATCAGGAAGAAGCGCCCGGTCCCTGCGGCAGCCGTTGCGGCAGAGCGGGTACCAGCGGCAGGAGCGGCATTCCTGCGGGACATGGCGGGAGAGCTCCACAAACTGAAGCTCCTTTCGCTTCTCATTCATTTCTTCAAAGGAATTCTCCCGGATGTTTCCAAGCTTCCATTCGTCCAGCACATAGAAATCACAGGGATATACGGTTCCGTCCGCCTCAACGACCCACTGCTGGGAGCAGATGCCGTTCATGCTGCAGGCCTCCGGCGGCTGGCCAACCAGGATGCCGACCCAGTTTTCAAAGGTACGGTTATAGACCGGGCGTCCCGCCTTCCAGTCCGAATACCAGTCGTCGAACAGATCCTTCAGAAACTTCCCGTAGCGGTCCGGGGTGAGAGAGTAGGAGAGGCTCCCCTTATTCTCCGCAAAGGGATCGATGCAGGGGATATACTGCTGCCAGACGAAGCCCTGCTCCTGGAAAAAGCGGTAGATGCGCCGGATCCGGCGGGCGGATTTCGCCGTGACAACGGTCAGGATGTTGAAGTCCACCTGATACCGCTCCAACAGCTTCGCCGTATCCAGCACGCGGGAGAAGCTGCCGCTTCCGTCCGGGAATTTCCGGTTTTCATCGTGGATTTCCTCATAGCCGTCCAGAGACAGGCCCACCAGAAAATGATTGTCGTGCAGAAACTGCGCCCATTCCTCGTTCAGTACGATGCCGTTGGTCTGCAGGCTGTTGTGAACCGTAAGCCCTTCCGTATTGTATTTTTTCTCCAGTTCGATCAGACGCCGGTAGAAATCCAGGCCGGAAAGCGTGGGCTCTCCTCCCTGAAAAGCGAAGGTGGCCGTATGGGAAACCTGCTGTAGGGTCTTTTTTACGAGGATCTCAAGAGTTTCTTCGCTCATAAAGCCCCGTGTAGGTTCATTCCGAAGCTTCATTTCATCCGCGTAGAAGCAGTAGCGGCAGCGCAGGTTGCAGCTCCCGGAGGCGGGCTTGATGAGAAGGGTGATGGCGGGCTGTCTGGACATGGCAAGGGTCCCTTTCTTTTGATTTTTAACAAGCGTTTATAAAATGGTGTACTTGCAGATGTTGTAGATATTGATAAGGATGATGACGGCCATGATTCCGATGAAGAGCTTCTGCACCGTTTTTTCACCGATTTTGGAATTGATCTTTCGTCCCACGATACCGCCAAGAATGCCGCAGATCACCATTCCGATGAAAAGCGGAAGCTGGAAAGCAGGAACCTTCCCCTGCAGGATTGTTTTCAACGTGCTCGCCGCCTGGGAAAACAGAATGATATACAGAGAATTTTCCGCGGCCGTCTTCGTATCCATGGAAAAAAAGATGAACAGTACCACCAGGTTGATGGGGCCGCCCCCGATGCCGAGAAACGAGGAAAAGATGCCGAGCACGGAGCCGATCAGAAAAATGGGAACCGGATGCTTTACCACACAGGTATGGAGCCTGTCCTTGCGGACGGTGCAAACGAGCGTCCAGACGGTGATCAGCATCAGGCAGGCGGCCTGAACCGCGCCGACCATGTTCTGATTGGCGAAAACGGAGCTGATCCGGTCAAAAAGCTCCTTTCCCACAAGACCGCCAACCGCGGCACCGACGGCGAGGATGGAGCCGGAGCGCATTTCAATCAGGGAATTGCCGCTCAGCCGGGACTTGATCACCGAATAGCACGTCATGGAAAGCACCGTGCATCCGGACAAAAAGCTGATGGCGGAAACGCTCAGCAGCCCAAAGGAATCCAGAACCGGTTTGATGATGACGCCGCCTCCGATCCCGCAGATAGCGCCGACGATGCAGGCGCCGAAGCTGACAAGTAAAAAAATCGCATACATACAAAAATCTCCTCTTATCCCTTATCCTGATTGTATCAGCTTACTTATCTTATCACATCTGAGGGAGAGCGACAAGCATCCGGCGGGAATGAATTCAATGATGCTTTTTGAGCACTGATATGATATACTACTCTGCGTAGCAAAATGACAAAAGAAAAAGCGCGGACGCGCAGCCCGGAAACCACAAGCTGAGTATCCGGGCGCGGCCGGAGCGAAGAGGCTTCGACATGGAGGAAAAGATGGAACTGCTGAAGGAAAGGATCCGCAGGGACGGCAGAGTGAGGGCGGGCGGCGTGCTGAAGGTGGACGGATTTCTGAACCACCAGATGGATGTTGAACTGTTTGCCGAGATCGGGAAGGAATTCAGACGCCGTTTTGCGGAGGATGAGGTTACAAAGATTCTGACCATAGAAGCGTCAGGGATCGGCATTGCCTGTCTGACGGCGATGGCCTTCCATGTGCCTGCGGTATTTGCAAAGAAGACGCAGACAAAAAATATCGACGCGCAGGTATACAGCACTCAGGTGGAATCCTTCACCCATGGAAAGACCTATGACATCATCGTATCCAGGGAATATCTGCAGCCATCGGACCGGGTGCTGCTGATCGATGATTTCCTTGCAAACGGGAAAGCGCTGGAGGGGCTTGCGCGCCTGGTAAAGGATGCGGGCGCAGCTCTGGTGGGAGCGGGGATCGTGATCGAGAAGGGGTTTCAGCCCGGCGGAGACCGGCTGCGTGAAGATGGGATCCATCTGGAATCGCTGGCCATCATTGATTCCATGGATGAGAAAACGGGCGAGATCCGGTTCCGCTGACTGGACGAAACCGGAAATGCCCGTTAAATTGGATTACTTCAAAAACAGCTCGATGACCGGAACCAGGGTATGGGGCTTGACCGGAGGAAGATAGAGGATGAGATCGTCGGCCGCGCCTTTTTCCGCTTTGGCCGAGAAATGGTCGATCTGTCCTTCCGTGAAAAGCACCTCGCTGGCGTCATGCAGAAACTGCGCGTATTCCACCTTCCCGCCCAGTCCGGGGAGCCGCAGATGAGCGAACGGGTAAGCGAACAGGTGCAGGTACAGGCGGCTTCCGTCCGTGCTTTGGGTATAACGGCAGTCGGCGGGAGCGGTAAACTCCGGCTCGGCCATGGTACAGCCGTATATGGAACGGCCGTTGTACTTCATCCAGCCCGCGTAGACCTGAAGCGCCTCTTCCGCCCGGTAATCCAGATAGCCTCTACCGGTGGGCCCCACGTTCATCAGCAGGTTGCCGCCAAGGGAAACCGTGTTGACCAGCATGCGGATGAGCATTTCCGGGGATTTCCAGGTCTGCTCGTCCCGGTAATAGCCCCAGGAGCCGGAGAAGGTCTGGCAGGCCTCCCAGGTGACAAGCTCTCCGGTTTCCGGATGGGTCATCCACTGAGTGGGCTGGTACTGCTCGGGCGTCCACAGATCCTGATCGATTTCCGTCCGGTTGTCGATGAGGATGCCGGGCTGCAGGGAACGGGCCAGCTCGATGAGCTTTTCCGCCTCCCAGTCGTCCTTGCCTTTTCCCTTCATCCAGGCCCTGTCGCCGCTTCCGTTGTAGTCGCTGTAGGAAAAATCAAACCAGAGGATATCGATCTTTCCGTAGTTGGTCAGAAGCTCGGTGACCTGATCGCGCATATATTGCGCATACTTTTTCATATCGCGGCCCTGGCTCTGCTCGAAGGCGTCCGGATCGTCCCTGCGGGGATGATGCAGATCGATGGGAAATTCGGGATGATGCCAGTCGATCAGGGAATAGTAGAAGCCGACGCGCAGCCCCTCGGCCCGGAAGGCGTCCACATATTCGCGCACCAGATCCCTGCCGCAGGGGGTGTTGGTGGATTTGTAATCCGTAAATTTGCTGTCAAACAGGCAGAAGCCCTCGTGATGCTTGGTGGTCAGAACCGCATATTTCATTCCGGCGGCCTTCGCCTGCCTCGCCCAGTCCTTAGGATCACAGAGATCCGGATCAAAATGCTTAAAATACAGCTCGTATTTATCCTCCGGGATCATTTCCCTGGTTTTGATCCATTCGTGGCGCGCGGGCAGGGCGTAAAGGCCGAAATGGATGAACATGCCGAAGCGGTCATGGGTAAACCATGCGGTATCGCCCGGCGTTTTTCGGGTAACGTAGCTTGTCATTTATTTTGCCTCTCTTTCTGCCGTCCGGCTTCGTTTTTATCATTGTAAAAAACGAAGGGGAAAAGCGGAATGGAAAAAAACGGACAAAATATGGAGTTTTCAGTATGGAGCTTTCAGAGAACAGAAAAATGCTTCAGGCATGGAAAAGCTTTGAATTGAATGTGGTCTATGCCGGCTTTGCCAGGACGGGGCCGGAGTGGCGGGCGGAGCATGTGTGCTCGCCGTTTTCCAGGCTGTATTTTATCCTGAAGGGAGAGGGGCTGGCGCACTGTGCGGGAAAGACTGTCCGACTGCGGGAGGGATGCGTCTACCTGATCCCCGCGGGCCTGAATTTCGGCTATTCCTGTGAGGCGTTCATGGAGCAGCTTTTCTTCCATGTCAATGTGAACGGACAAAACGGCATGGACTTTTTCCGGGACTGCGGCAGGATACTGGAAAAGAAAAAGGAGGACGGACAGGGCGAGAAGGCGCTTGAGCTGTATCGGTCGGAGCGGGCGGCGGATGCCTTTCGGCTGAAGGGCCTTTTGTGGGAGGAGCTCGCGGGCTTTGCGGAAGCGGCGGGGCTTCAGGAAACGGCTCTGCAGAGCTGCTCCGGACTGATCAACCGCTTCTTTTTTCTGGCGCAGAACCCGGTCAGCGCCTCCAGTCATATCAGGGAGCTGGCCGGACAGCTTCATGTATCGGAAAGCACGCTTTCCAAGCGGTTTCGGGCGGAAACGGGCATGACGCCCGGCGCTTATCTGAACCGGCTTGTGCTGGACAAAGCCTGCCAGCTGCTCCTTTCTGAGGAGGAAAGCATCGCGGCGGTGGCGGAAAGGCTGGGATTTTCCGATCAGTTTTATTTTACCAAATATTTCAGACGGCAGATGAACATGACTCCGAGCGCATACAGGAAGCTGATGCGCAGGGGCTGAGGACGACATAAGGAGAACGCATGAGGTACGGCATTTACGAATTGATCCTTTATTTTTTTCTGTATTCCTTTCTGGGCTGGTGCGCCGAGATCGCCTATGCGGCGGTGCGGCATAAGAAGCTGATGAACCGGGGGTTCCTGAACGGCCCCCTTTGTCCGGTTTATGGTTTTGGTATGGTGCTGGTTCTGATCTTTTTCGGCTCGGAGCTGGATTCCTTCGTCTTTCTCGCCATCGGCTGCGGCGCGGTGGCCGTGGTGCTGGAGTTCTTCACCGGGGCCCTGATGGAGAAGGTGTTCCACTGCAAATGGTGGGATTATTCCGAATATAAGAGCAATCTGGGCGGCTATGTCTGCCTTCCCTTTTCCTGCCTGTGGGGTGTGGGGGCGGCGGCCTGCGTTACCTTCCTTCAGCCCTGGCTGCGCTGGATCTTCGACTTCCTTCCTCTCTGGGCGGAGCGGACGGCGGCGATCGTATTGGGCCTTCTGTGCCTGTTTGATTTCCTGACCGTAGCCGGAACGATCCTGAAGGTACAGAAGGACAGCCGGATGGAGGAATTTGCTGCGGGCATGCAGAAGGTTTCCAATAAAGTGGGAGGCGCGATCTCCCGCAGCATCATACGGCGTATGACCAGAGCCTTTCCGAACCTGACGGAGGAAGGGGAAAACAGCCCGTTTACCGCTCATGCGAAAAAAACAAAAAGTGCGGTGTTCGCCGAAGGGTGCGGCTTTTATAAGCTGTTCTGGCTGTTTTTCATCGGCTCCATGCTTGGAGATCTTGTGGAAACCCTTTTCTGCCGGGCCACCATGGGCACCTGGATGAGCCGGAGCAGCCTGGTGTACGGACATTTCAGCGTGGTCTGGGGCATGGGGATCGTTCTTCTTACCATGATGCTTCACCGCTACAGGGATAAAAGCGATCGCTATATTTTCGTGTTCGGAACGGTGGTCGGCGGCGCCTATGAGTACATCTGCAGCGTGCTTTCGGAGATCGTGTTCGGGACCGTGTTCTGGGATTACAGCAAGCTTCCCTTCAACCTGGGCGGGCGCATCAACCTGCTTTACTGCTTTTTCTGGGGCCTGGCCGCCGTGATCTGGATCCGCAACGTCTATCCCTTCCTGTCCCGGCTCATTGAGAAGCTTCCCAAAAAGACGGGCATCTGGCTGACCTGGATGCTGGTCGTGTTCATGGTCTTTGACATGCTGATCTCCGCCCTTGCCCTGATGCGCTACAGCTCCAGATACATAGGCGAAGAGCCGCTGACGGCGGTGGGAGAACTGCTGGACGAGCATTTCCCCGACGAGCGGATGGAGAAGGTTTATCCCAAGGCGATCGTGCGTGCGGTGAGCGAAAATACGGCGCCTTCCGGGGCCGAGTGACAGGAGGGGTCAATTATGGTACCTGTTTTAGCGAGAATGGCGGTGATCATCAAGGCGGACCATGATACGAATGTGATCACAGGCAATTATGAAATGGCATATATCTGCGGCCTTTTAAGAAAACTTTCCGGCACGTTGCCGCAGGACGGGACAGCGGAGGCTTACGAAACGCCGGAGGCGATGCAGGAGGAAGCCCTGCGCGCGCTTGACGGCTACCGGGCGCAGGATGCGAGAGAGGAGAATCTGCTTCGCATGCTGCGTGCCTACAAGCCGGAGAGCATCTACGACGATCAGGTGCGAGAGCTTTACCGGATGGGACTGGAGGAAAGCAGGCCCTGGCAGAAATAAAATCTTCGGCAGAAGCAGACCCTTCAGGGAAAACAGACCCTACAGCGGAAACAGACCCCTCAGCAGAAAGGAACGACAGGAAAAATGGCAGGAAAACGGATTTTGCTATTGACAACGGGAGGCACCATCGCCTCCCGGATGACGGATCACGGGCTGGTGCCCGCGCTTACGGCGGAGGATATCATGCAGGTGCTCCCTGATATGGAACGGCTGTGTACCCTGGAGGCCAGAAATCTCTTCCGTATCGACAGTACCAACATGACCTGTGACCATTGGAAGCGGATCGCGCGAGAGATCGAGACGCATTACTGGGAATACGACGGCTTCATCGTATGCCACGGGACGGATACCATGGCATACACGGCGGCGGCTCTGTCCTATATGATCCAGAATTCGCCCAAGCCCATCGTGCTCACCGGCTCCCAGCGCCCTTTGGAAATGGAAATATCCGACGCCCGCATGAACCTGCGCGACAGCATCCTCTATGTGCTGGATGATGCCTCCTGCGGGGTCAGCCTGGTGTTCGGCGGAAAGATCATCGCCGGGACACGGGCCAAAAAGACCAAGAGCATGAGCTATAACGCCTTTTCCAGCATCAATTATCCGGAGCTTGCCGTGATGCGGGACGAACATCTGGTGCGTTATATCGAGCCGAGAAGGATGGACGGCGGCCCGGTTTTTTACACAGAGCTGGATCCCAAGGTGTTTTTGTTAAAGCTCACGCCGGGAATCTCCCCGCTGATCCTCAAGGAAATTTTTGCCCGCTACAACGGCATCATCGTGGAAAGCTTCGGTGTGGGCGGCATACCCGACAGCATCCTTCAGGAGTTTGAAACGATGATGAAGGAATACGGAGCCGGAAAGATCGTGGTGATGACCACCCAGGTCACCTATGAGGGAAGCAATATCGGCGTCTATCAGGTGGGAAAGCGGGTGCAGGAGCAGTTCCGCCTTCTTGAGGCTTATGACATGAATCTGGAAGCGGTGTTCACGAAGCTGATGTGGATCCTGGGCTGCCGTCCGGAAAGCTATGAGCAGGTACGCCAGATGTTCTACCGGACGATCAACTATGACGTTTTCTGCTGATCCCTTTTTCGTTTCCGCCCTTCCCGCTCTCTGTTCCGGAAAAATTTCTGTCAAAGAAAGCTTATGTGAATATTTTCCAGCCTGTTCTCATATACTTTTATACAGGAACAGGGACGGAGGACGGCATCAATGTGCCCTCATGTCCCAAAAAAAGGAAGAACAGGAGGCCGGTACGGCCTTCAGGCCCGTACCACAGAACGGCTGTCGCCGTTCTTTCGAGACTTGAATGCCGCCGCAGGCGGCGGAACAGGAGGACATGTTATGCCAAGAGGCCGGAAAAAGCTGACGCTGGACGAGAAGATCCGTGAAACCCAGCAGTCCATCTATAACCTGGAAAACAGGACCCAGGAGCTGTATGAGGAGCTGGAGGGGCTTTTGGAACAGAAAAAGCTGCAGGAGCTGGAAAAGCTTTCCGATGCGCTGAATGAAGCCGGCGTTTCCGTGGAGGAGGTGCTGGAGCACATCAGGACGCAGGAGACGGGAGCGGAAGCGGCGAATATCGCGTAGCTCAGGTTTTTACAGTACGGCTCCGCCTTTTTTCGGGTAAACTGAAACTTTTACGAAATTACGATAAAAGAACGAAAAAGAAAAGGAATTGCGTCTTATCCTAAAACCCTCTATAATTAATTTAATATGGCTGCAAAAGCCGCCGGAGCCAGACAATAAAACGGGCGGCAGTAACAGGACAGGAGAGGGTTATATATGGAGGGACAAAAGAAAAAATTCCGTTTATCGGCGCTTTTTGCGCCCATCGACATGACGGAGGGAAGACCGGGAAAAACCATAGTGACGTTTGCCATTCCCATGCTGATCGGCAACATCGCCCAGCAGCTTTATAATACGGTGGACAGCATCGTGGTGGGCAGATACGTGGGAGACAACGCCCTTGCGGCGGTTGGAAGCGCAGGGCCGATCCTGAACCTGCTCCTTGTGCTCTTCGTTGGCATTTCTGTGGGGGCGGGCATCATGGTTTCCCAGTATTTTGGTGCGAAGGAAAAGGAAGCCCTGGCCGGAGCCGTGGGCTGCAGCATCACGCTTACCGCTGTTGCATCCGTGCTCATTATGATCGTGGGGCCGTTTCTGGTCCGGCCTCTGCTCCGGCTTCTGAATACGCCGGACAGCATCATTGACTGGTGCGCTTCCTACCTGATCATTCTGTTTGTGGGAATCGCCGGAATGGCCTATTACAACATTCTGAGCGGTATCCTGAGAGGGCTGGGAGATTCTTTTTCCGCGCTTCTTTATCTGCTGGTAGCGACGGTACTGAACATTTTTCTGGATCTGCTTTTTGTTACCGCCTTTGACATGGGAGTGGCGGGTGTGTCCCTTGCGACCGCCATCGCGCAGGCGGTATCCGCCGTTCTATGCCTGATCAGACTGACGAGGATGAAGGATATTTTTGAGCTGAAGCTTTCTTCCCTCAAGCCGGAAAGGAAGCATGCATCGGATATCATCCGGCTTGGCCTTCCCTCCGGACTGACCCAGGCCATCTTTTCCATGGCCATGATCGTAGTGCAGTCGCTGACCAACAGCTTCGGAGAGATGCTGATCGCCGCGAATGTGATCATCATGCGAGTGGACGGCTTTGCAATGATGCCGAATTTCTCCTTTGGGACGGCGATGACCACCTATGCGGGCCAGAATGTGGGCGCGAAAAAATATGACCGCGTAAAAAGCGGAGCGAAGGAGGGCACGCTGATCGCCGTCGGCGTGTCTGCGCTGATCACCTGCGGGATCCTGCTGTTCGGCAGATACCTGATGGAAATTTTTACGCAGACGGCGGAGCTGGTTTCCTTAAGCGTATACATGATGCGCATTCTCGCCGTCGGCTATATCGCCATGGCTGTGACCCAGAGCCTTTCCGGCGTCATGCGCGGGGCGGGAGATACCATGACGCCCATGTGGATCTCTCTGATCACGACCGTGGTTATCCGCGTTCCGCTCGCATATGGGATCGCCTGGTTCACGAGAAGCGACCAGCTCCCCAACGGAAGGAGCGAATGCATTTTCATTTCCCTGCTTACCTCCTGGGTGCTTGGCGCGGTGATCACGTTCTTTGCTTACAGAAAGGGAACCTGGAAAAAGAAGGCCCTTGAAAACTGAGGCGGTTTATCTGAAACGGCCGGAATAAAAAAAGAGACGCGCATGCGTCTCTTTTTTTATTCCCTATTCATCCTCTGCGTCGGAATCCGCAGGCTTCGGCGCCATGTAGTGGGAAGCGCCAACATACTCTGTTCCCACCTCCGCGCCGTCCTGGTAAGTGGTGAAATAGGTTTTGGCGGAAAGGCTTCCCGTTACCCTGGACCAGAGCTTAAAGCTGCGCCCATTCAGATCATGGTTCCAGACCAGGCAGTTCACGATCAGATTTTTCCCTTCCGTATAGGCCTGAAGAATGACGGGGGCGGAATAGTCGTTCCGGAAACGAAGGTCCTTTGTCCCCGCAGAGATGGCCGCATCCAGTCCCAGAGGGAGATAATGGACGGGCATACTGTGGGGATGGCGCTCCAGAACCGTAAGCCCGGCATTCTTCACCGCATTGTAAACCGTTGAGGATACCTGGCAGATGCCTCCGCCGATGGCTGGTACGGTCCTTCCGTTCAGATAGGCCCCGGCGGATTTATAGCCGTTTGCCGTGGTGCGCGGCTTTATGACCGTGCTGACGGAAACCTCCTGCCCGGGCATGATGAGTAAATTGTTCAGATGGCCGGATGCAACCTCAATGTTGTTGATCCGGTTAGAGGAGCTGGTGGAAAAGCTGGTGGTGCAGCTGCCCGCCAGAACGAAGTCCGGGCTGTAGGTCAGCGTTCCTTCCGTCACCACCGGGGTGAGATAGCCGTCCGTCAGCTCCAGCGTGAGCGTCTGCGGCTCTCCGGCGGCAAACTGCTGCTGGAGCGTCGTCAGGATCCACAGCTTTACGTTATCGTTCAGCTGATAATAGGTCTGACCGGAATTGTAGATATAGCTCCCCGTTCCGGTGTCAAATACAGGCGTGTCGCTGTTGAAAACCTGTCCCTTCAGCTGTTCGTTGATGGCGGAGAGAAACACGTCGATCACGGCGCTGTCGCCGATGATGCACTGCCTTTGGCCTCCGTCGTCGGAAAGAAAGACCGGATATCCGCCGAGAAGATTTAATCCCATTGCCCAGATCTGTCCCTGAAAGCTCAAGATGAGAGCCTGGTTCATCCATCCGGAGTCAATGTATCTGCCGTCGGAAACGGTAGTGGTGATCCCGCCGGCAGGCAGCGCCTGGGCGGCTGTCAGCGGCAGAGAGGAATGCAGCAAAAGGCATGCTGCAAGCACTGCCGAAGCAATCTTTATTTTCATCTTTACCTCCATTTCAAAGCATTTTATGTTGCTCCACCCCAGAATAACACAAACCGCCGGTATTTCCAACCCCTATCGCAGACAGAGAAAAGGAAATACCGGCGGGAAAACGGATGCATATCAGGCAAAAGCGCCAGGGGAGCCTGCTTTTCGGAAGGATCAGGCGGAGGTCAGCTCCTCCTTTGTCCCTTCGTTCCTCGCCGCCTCATCAAGCTCCTTTTTCAGATTCTTCTGCGCGGTGGAAAGCATCAGCTTGATGCGGTTCAGCTGGTTTACCTCGCTGGCGCCGGGATCGTAGTCGATGGCCACCACGTTGGATTTCGGATAGCGCCTGCGCAGCTCCTTGATCACGCCCTTGCCTACCACATGGTTCGGCAGGCAGCCGAAGGGCTGGGTGCAGACGATGTTGTTGGTTCCGCTCTTGATCAGCTCCACCATCTCTCCGGTGAGGAACCACCCTTCGCCGGTCTGATTTCCGATGGAAACGATGGGCTCTGCGTAACCAGCGATGGTCTCGATCCTTGTGGGCGCATGGAAGTGCCTGGATTTCTCAAAGGCTTTGGTGGCCGCGGAACGCATCCATTCCATGGCGCGGATGCCCGCCTTGGCGACGAAGGCTGTTTTTTTGCTGGTTCCGAAGTGCTCCGACTTATAAAGCTGGTTGTAGAAGCAGTAGAACATGAAATCCAGAAGATCCGGAACCACTGCCTCCGCGCCCTCCGCTTCCAGAAGCTCCACCAGATGGTTGTTGGCTGCGGGAGCGAATTTCACCAGAATCTCGCCCACGATGCCTACACGGGGCTTGGGCGTGTCGGAGATCGGGATGCTGTCAAAGTCCTCTATGATCTGCCGGCACATCCGGAAGAAAGCGGGAATTCCGGGCCGTCTGGAAACCAGAAAAGCCCTGCATTTTTCAACCCATTTCCGGTGGCAGGCGTTGACGCTTCCAGGTGTCAGCTCGTAGGGCCGCATCCGGTAAACGCAGCGCATGAAGATATCGCCGAACACCGCGCCGTATACCGCGCGCATCAGGATGTTCGCATCCAGCTTGAAGCCGGGATTGCTTTCGATGCCCGCCATGTTGATGGAGATGACGGGAACCTGCTCCATACCGGCCTTTTCCAGGGCGCGGCGGATGAAGCCCACATAGTTGGTGGCGCGGCAGCCGCCTCCGGTCTGCGTCATGACCACGGCGACCTTGTTCAGATCATATTTCCCGGAATGAAGGGCGTCCATGATCTGCCCCACCACGATCAGAGAGGGGTAGCAGGCGTCGTTGTTCACGTATTTTAAGCCCATGTCCACCGCACGGCGGTTGTCGTTGCCCATGACCTCCACGCGGTAGCCGCAGGCGTTGAAGGCGGCCTCAAGCAGCTCAAAATGAATGGGAGACATCTGCGGGCAGAGGATGGTATATTCCTTCCGCATCTCCTCCGTGAAGATCACCCGGTTCATTTTGGTGGAACGGATCTTACGCTTTTCCTGCTTCTTTTCCTTTTCCCGGATGGCGGCGAGCAGGGAGCGGATCCGGATCCTGGCCGCCCCGAGGTTGTTTACCTCGTCGATCTTCAGGCAGGTATAGATCTTATCCGAGCCGGAGAGGATATCGTTCACCTGATCCGTGGTCACGGCGTCCAGGCCGCAGCCGAAAGAATTGAGCTGGATCAGGTTCAGATCCTCTCTGGTACGCACGAAGGCCGCCGCCGCATAAAGCCTGGAATGGTACATCCACTGGTCGGATACGATGAGCGGACGATCCACGATTCCCAGATGGGATACGGAGTCCTCGGTGAGCACGGCGAGGCCGTAGGAGGTGATCAGCTCGGGGATACCGTGGTTGATCTCCGGGTCAAGATGATAGGGGCGGCCTGCGAGCACGATGCCCTGCTTATGGTTTTCCTCCAGCCATTTCAGGACCTCCTCGCCCCTGCGCCTCGTATCCTCGCGGGCGGCCTCCATTTCCTTCCATCCCTCCGCGGCAGCCCTGCGGACCTCCTCCGCCGGAAGCTCCTTAAATTCTCTGATCAGAGCGTCCGTGGCGATCTCCAGGCTGGTGAAGGCCATGAAGGGGTTGCGCAGCACCGCTTCGCCGCGGCCGATCTCCTCCACGTTGTTCTTGATGTTTTCCGAATAGGAGGTGACGATGGGGCAGTTGTAGTGATTGTTCGCGCCCTCCGTCTCATTCCTCTCGTAGAACAGAGCGGGGTAAAAAATGAAATCCACCCCCTGTTTGATGAGCCAGGCCACATGTCCGTGGGCCAGCTTGGCGGGATAGCATTCCGATTCGCTGGGAATGGATTCGATGCCAAGCTCGTAGATGGCATGGGTGGAGCTGGGAGAGAGCACCACCTGATAGCCAAGCCGGGTGAAAAACGTATACCAGAACGGATAATTCTCATACATGTTCAGCACCCTGGGGATGCCCACCCGGCCCCGGTACGCCTTATCCGCGGAAAGCGGCTCATAGGAGAACAGCCGTTTCAGCTTATATTCAAACAGGTTCGGCACCTGGCTGGGATTCTTCGGCTTTCCAAGGCCTCTCTCACAGCGGTTTCCGGAGATGTACTGACGGCCGCCGGAAAAGCGGTTGATGGTCAGACGGCAGTTGTTGGTGCAGCCCTTGCACTTCGCCATGCTGGTTTCAAATTCCAGAGCGTTGATCTGGTCGATGGTCAGCATGGTGGTCTGATAGCCGGTGGTATAGTTGTCCCGCGCGATCAGCGCCGCACCGAAGGCCCCCATGATGCCCGCGATATCCGGACGAATTGCCTCGCAGCCCGCGATCTTTTCAAAGCTTCTGAGCACCGCGTCGTTGTAGAAGGTTCCGCCCTGCACCACGATCTGATTGCCAAGCTCGGAGGCGTCGGAAACCTTGATTACCTTAAAGAGCGCGTTTTTGATGACGGAGTAGGCAAGGCCCGCGGAGATGTCGGAAACCTCCGCCCCCTCCTTCTGCGCCTGCTTTACCTTGGAATTCATGAAAACGGTGCAGCGGGTTCCCAGATCGATGGGATGCTTTGCAAAAAGGGCGGCCTGTGCGAAATCCTGCACGCTGTAATTCAGGGATTTGGCAAAGGTTTCAATGAAGGAGCCGCAGCCGGAGGAGCAGGCCTCGTTCAGCTGCACGCTGTCCACGGTGCCGTTCTTGATCTTGATGCACTTCATGTCCTGTCCGCCGATGTCCAGGATGCAGTCCACCTTCGGATCGAAAAAGGCGGCGGCATGATAGTGGGCCACCGTTTCCACCTCGCCGTCGTCAAGCAGGAAGGCCGCCTTCATCAGCGCCTCGCCGTAGCCGGTGGAGCAGGAGCGCACGATCCGCACGCCTCTGGGAAGCTGGGCATAAATGTCCTGGATCGCACCGATGGCGGTCTTTAAGGGGCTTCCGTTATTATTGCTGTAAAAAGAGTACAGAAGGGAGCCGTCCTCGCCTACCAGGGCCACCTTGGTGGTGGTGCTTCCCGCGTCGATTCCAAGGAAGCAGTTCCCCGCATAATCCTCCAGGGAGGCGGTCTTCACACAGTGGCTGTCATGCCGGCTTCTGAATTCCTCATAGTCCTCTTCCGAAGCGAACAGAGGCTCCATCCGCTCCACCTCAAACTCCATTTTGATGCCGCCGGAGAGCTTTTCGGTCATGTCCTTCATGGAAATGGCCACGTTCTCCTTCGCGTTCATGGCGGAGCCGATGGCAGCGAACAGATGGGAATTAGCCAGCTCGATGGTATGCTCCTCATCCAGCTTCAGCGTGCGGATGAACGCTTTTTTCAGCTCGGAGAGGAAATGGAGCGGGCCTCCCAGAAAAGCCACATGGCCGCGGATCGGTTTTCCGCAGGCAAGGCCGCTGATGGTTTGATTGACCACCGCCTGGAAAATGGAGGCTGCCAGATCCTCCTTGGTCGCCCCGTCGTTGATCAGGGGCTGGATATCCGATTTGGCGAACACACCGCAGCGGGCGGCGATGGTATAGAGCGACCGGTAATCCTTCGCGTATTCGTTCAGCCCGGCAGCGTCGGTCTGAAGCAGGGAGGCCATCTGGTCGATGAAGGAGCCGGTTCCTCCGGCGCAGATGCCGTTCATGCGCTGCTCCACGTTTCCGTTTTCAAAATAAATGATCTTCGCGTCCTCGCCGCCAAGCTCGATAGCCACGTCCGTTTTGGGCGCAAGCTCCTGCAGGGCGGTGGAAACGGAAATCACCTCCTGCACGAAGGGAACTCCCAGGTGATTGGCCAGAGTCAGGCCGCCGGAGCCGGTGATCATGGGATGCAGGATCAGGTCGCCGAGCTGCTTCCGGCTTTCTTGAAGAAGCTCTGTCAGGGTTTCCTGTATATTTGCAAAATGCCTTTTATAATCGGAAAAAAGGATTCGATGCGATTCATCCAGGATGGCGACCTTTACCGTGGTGGAGCCGATGTCGATCCCAAGACTGTAAAACGTTCCGCCTTCAAGGGAAGAATTTGTATTGCCCATATTTCCTTTATCTTCCTTTCTTCTTAATAAAATGTGTTTTCGACTAACTGTTACATTATACGACACAGTTTTCGGAAAAGCAACCAAGGAACCGCTAAAATTCCTTCCCTCCTTTGTGAGAAGGGTTGTGCAAAAAATGCGTAAAGCATGAAAAAAGCCGCCCGGGAAGCAGAATCCTGAGCCTCTGTACGCCGCATTTTTGCTTTCTAAAGGAAAAAATATTAAGTTTTTATAACTTTTCTTAAATCAGTAAAGCGTCCGTTTACTTTTGGGCGCCATGATGATAGAATGTCTAATGAATAACGCGCAGGACAAAGGAGTTAGTACAATGGCAGGAAACGGTTTTTCCAATAAATTTGAAAGGAAGTTCGGCAGATACGCGATTCCGAATCTTTCCCTTTACCTGGTGATCTGCTATGCGGTAGGATACCTGATCTATATCATCAATCCGTCGTTTTTAGGCTATCTTACCCTGGATCCCTTTGAAATCTTTAC
Organism: Candidatus Eisenbergiella merdavium; assembly: GCA_019119595.1. Lineage (GTDB taxonomy): Bacteria > Bacillota > Clostridia > Lachnospirales > Lachnospiraceae > Eisenbergiella > Eisenbergiella merdavium. The sequence continues at coordinate 60,232 of DWWS01000066.1, forward strand.
CCACGGACAGATCTGGCGGCTCGTCACCTGGGTCATCATTCCGCCGGATACCTCCAATATTTTTTTCGTTCTGATCACGCTGGTGTTTTATTATTCCATCGGGACGCAGCTGGAACGGGTCTGGGGAACCTACCGATATAATGTGTATCTGTTTTCCGGCATGCTGTTCACCATTCTTGGCAGCATCATTCTGTTTCTGTACTGCCTGATCTCAGGAGCGGCGGCGATTCCGATCGGAACGGAATCGGTCTACGTGCTGAGCAGCGGTACGGCGGTGTATTTCGGCGCCTTTTCCACTTACTACATCAATATGTCGATCTTTCTCGCATATGCGGCGACTTTCCCGGATATGCAGGTTCTCCTTATGTTCGTCATCCCGATCAAGGTTAAGTGGCTGGGGATCATCTACGCGGCGCTTCTTGTTTTCTCCGCCTTTTCCGGCGGGGTTGTGACCTGGGTGGTGATCGGTTCCTCCCTGCTGAATTTTGTGGTTTTCTTCCTCACGAGCAGGAACCGCATCCACATGTCGCCCCAGCAGATGAGGAGACGGCATGAATTCAAGCGTCAGACGCGCGCCTCGAACCGGGTTACCAAGCATAAATGCGCAATCTGCGGCCGCACGGAGGAGGACGATCCCACGCTGGAATTCCGTTTTTGCTCCAAGTGCTACGGAAACTATGAATACTGTCAGCATCATTTGTATACCCATGTGCACATCAAACCGCCGCATGAGGTGAAATGAGATGCGAGAAAGGGCCGGTCGGAAAGGGGGAACGATATCGCTTCCCCTTTCCGGGGCACATACGCGCCAGGATGCGCAGAAATGAGGAAACATGAATCAGGAAATGGAATTTGCCGCCCGGCTTGAGAGTCTGAAAAGGCTTGCGAAGGAGCAGGGCGGTCTGATACAGGAGAAGCAGGTGCGGGATGCATTTGCGGATATGCATTTTGACGAAGGACAGCTGAAGCTGGTCTTCGATTATCTTGCCGGACAGAAGATCGGAATCGGAGAGCCGTTAAGTCCGGAGGAATATCTGAGCCGTGAGGAGATCGATTATCTGGATGCCTGGTTGGAAAGCCTGAAGAGGCTGGACAGCCTCACCGACGGAGAGAAGGAGGCGGTTACCCTGTCTGCCATAGCGGGAGACAGCGATGCCAAAAGGCGGCTTACAGAAATATATCTGCCCCGGGTGGTGGATATCGCAAAGCTGTATGCCGGACAGGGCGCGCTTCTGGAGGATCTGATCGGAGAGGGCAATGTGGCTCTCGCCATGGCGATGGAGCTCCTTGCAGGCGAGCAGAATGCTTCCGCGGCGGAGGGACTGATCGGAAGCATGATCATGGAAGCGATGGAAAACCATATCGCGGAAAATGTCCAGGAAAAGGAAACCGGAGAAAAGATCGCGGATAAGGTCAACCGGGTGGCCGATCAGGCCAGAGAGCTGGCCGAAAGCTTCGGACGGAAGGTGACACTTGCAGAGCTTGCGGATGAAACCGGAATGAGCCTTTTCGAGCTGAAGGAGGCGGTGGATCTTTCAGGGGACGCCATCGAGGACATTGACAGCAGGGCGGAGGAGCAGGCGTGACGCCGGCGCGTGCCTCAGCATAGAATGCTTCGGCATGGAGGAAAAAATGGCAGACAACGATTTTAAATATATCATTCAGGATATTTCCAACATCTATATCGGCGCCCGCTCCACCTACGGAGAGCTTGCGGAAAACGAGGATCTCGCCCACAAGCTGAGGGAGGTGATCGTCCGTATTTTCCTGAAGGAGGTGGCGGAGGATACCACGCCGGAAAACCATCTGTTTTACCTGAAGAAGGACAGCGCATCCTACCGCGTCATGAAGAAGATGAGAGTTCGTTTTCGCATGAGCGTCTGGGAGGAAGCGGACGGAAAGAAAAGAAAAAAGTCCGGTTATGTGAACCGGGATTATACGCTGGATGAGGTTCTGGACAGCGAGGAGCTGCAGCAAAAAAAGGATACCATCGTGGTGGAGGAAATGCGCGTCAGCAAGCTCGGGCTTGCGTCGGTCGTGGTCTGAGACCTCCTGAAAGAGATCGTCAGGGAAAAACGGTCTCTTTTTTCTGATTCATACTTGAAAAACACCACAGAAAATGTTTTGCGTCGGGGTGCTGCTCCGAAAAGGAGGACAAATGACGGACTATATCGCACAAAACAAGGCGGCCTGGGAATATAATGCATATGAATTTTGGCTCAAAGAGGCGGGAACGCCCCAGGAACGGGCAGCAGAAATCCTTCGGAATCCCATCGGAGCGCTCAAGCGTTATGCCGCGTATTTTGATTCCTATGAGGGAACCCGAGTCGCGAACATCTGCGGCTCCTGCGGGAAAAAGGCGGTTCCTCTGGCAGTGCTTGGCGCGGATGTGACGGTTTTCGATATTTCTGAAGAAAACCGGAGATATGCCTTAGAGCTTGCTCTTGCCGCCGGCGTGCGAATCGATTATGAGGTTGGAAACGTGCTGGAAATCGACAGGGGGCGGTTTGCAGGTATCTTTGACGTGGTTTTTATGGAAGGAGGAGTCCTTCACTATTTTCACGATATAGATGCTTTCATGCGTTTGATGCACGTTCTCCTGAGGCCGGGAGGAACCATGATCTGCAGCGATTTTCACCCGTTCACCAAGATCGCTGATCTGTTGGAAACCGGAATGCCTGTGACAGGTTATTTCTCCACGGATGTTTTTGAGGGAGAGATGGCGCATGCCCGTTTCTTTGAAAAGGATATTCGGGAAAAAATGCCGAAATGCAGTTATCGGAAATATACGCTGAGCGAAATCGTCAACAGCGTGATCCGAAATGGATTTACTTTGAAAAGGTTCGACGAGTACCCTTCCTGGGCCAATGGCAAGGTTCCCGGTGAATTTACGGTCGTGGCGTTGGCGGACGGTATTTCATTCCCGCAGGCGGATATTTCCGCGCATCAGGATTGACAATAAATTTGTCTGCGTGCTATCTTTTATTTTAAAAGAGACCTGCCAGGTTTACGATTCATTTCAAACGGCTTTTTCAGCCAACAGCTTAACAACAAGGGGAATCAAACAGTGAAATCTACAAAAACAATGATCATAATTGCCATGTTTGCGGCGGTGATCGCCGTTCTGGCACAGATTGCGATTCCGCTTCCATCCGGGGTTCCGGTTACACTGCAGACCTTTGCGGTGGCGCTTACCGCTGTGGTGCTCGGCGCGAGGCTTGGCAGCCTGTCCACCCTGATCTACATTCTGCTTGGGGCGGCGGGAGCTCCGGTATTTACCGGCTTTAACGGAGGCCTCGGCGCGATCGTCGGAAAAACGGGCGGCTTTATCTGGGGCTTCCTGTTTCTTGCCTTTTTCACAGGAGCGGGAGCCGCTGTGATGACGAAGACTGGGGAGGAAGAAAAAAACCGGAAAAGGCATGGAGGTTCGTCAGGGGAAGGCGCCGGTTCAAAATCAAATGACGGCTTCAGGGAAAAGCGCAGGTCCTTTCTTCCTAAAATCACAGGATTTCTTTTGGGGTTGACCGGCCTTCTGATCTGCCATGTGTTTGGAACAATACAGTACGCTCTGCTTGGAAATATGGGTTTCCGGCAGGCTGCGTTACTGGTTTCCGTTCCCTTTTTGATAAAGGATATCTGCTCGCTTGCTCTTGCCTTTCTTTTGGGGATTCAGGTACGCAGACAGCTTTATCGCGCTTCCTTTTTGCAAAAACCGGCGCGGGGAAGGAATGTGCGGCAAATCTGGAGATAGAAAGAAAGCTTCGGGAAGCGGGCGCAGTCCCGCGAAGGATCCTCACGGAGAGGAAGACGGACTGGCAGCGCCCAATTTGACTCTATGATACGTTGGGAGGAAAAAGATTATGCAATTAAACGAACGGTCGCACATTGTAACATGTGTGGATATCCTTGGCTATAAAGAGGTTCTGCGCCGCGACGATCAGGAGGAGATTCGCAGGATCGAAATCGAGTTCCAATACTTTGTTGAGGCTAATATCCAGAAAAGAGCAAACTTTCCGGACTTCCGCTGCGTCAGCTATACGGACAATTTTCTTTTTTTCTACAAGCTCAGCCAGGAAGCCGGAAAGAGCGCAGACAGCAATGCCGCCGGAGATCTGACCGGAAATTATGCGGGAATTTCGGATGAGAAAATTGAAAATGTTCTTTTGGGGCATATTTCCAGTCTGGCGCTGACCCAGTTCGATCTGGTCCTGCACAACCACTTTGTCCGCGGCGGAATGACGATCGGCGGGTTTGAAAAGGGAAGCACGATCGTAAGCGGAAGCGGCCTGCTGGAAGCGCACGATCTGGAGGAAAAAGCCGTACATCCCCGTATCATTTTAAATCCCGCCATAGTGAGGGACTACATTTCCTTTTCAAGGCCGGCCCCTCTGGTCGTAGACAAGGAGGATCAGAGGATCTTCATCGACTTTTTGTCGGTCCAGATGAAGGAGTGGCTTGATCCGGAAAAAGGCGCCGGGGAAAACGGTGATATGGATCTGACCTATCTGAAGGGGTTCCGGTCCGTGCTGTCAGGCATCAGGGCAAATATCGAGAAGGCTCTGGATGCGGCTGCGGACAGCAGGGTGCGGGAAAAATATGTATGGCTGCAGGAATATTTTGACTTTTTCTGTTACTCCAATCAGGCGCTCGGACTTGACGAGCTGGCCATAAAGCCGATGGCGGACAAAGAGAGATTTCTGTTTATGAAGTCCTGGGAGGATTTCTCAGCCTGCGTGCCGGAATGAGACAGGCCGACACGCGGATTGGATCCGGCGCGTGAGACAGTCCCAAACGCTCCGCCCGGAGGAGAAAAATGAAAAGCGTACATGAGATCAGATTTCATGCGGGGAGCAAGGAGGAGCTGCTTCCTGATTATAGTGGGGAATTTCCCTATATCGCTTCCAGGGCGGAGCTGCATAAATACATCGAACATGCCGTGCCCTGGCACTGGCACAAAGCGGTGGAGCTGTTTTACATGGAAAGCGGCACGCTGGAATATCATACTCCGAAGGGAAAAGCCGTCTTCCCGGCCGGAAGCGGCGGAATGGTAAATGCAAATGTACTTCATATGACCCGGGCGACAGCGCCAGGGGAAACCATCCAGCTTCTTCACATTTTTGACGCCTCTCTGATCGCCGGAGGGCAGGGAAGCCGGATCGAGCGGAAATACGTTGCCCCGGTGGTGACGGCGTCGCAGGCTGATATCATACCTCTTTTTCCGGAAAACAGGGCCCATGAAAGGATCCTGAAGCGCCTGGCCGAATCGTTTCGGCTTTCGGACAGCGGCTTTGGCTACGAACTGAAGCTGAGGGAAGCGCTTTCCGAAATATGGCTGATGTTGTTCGAGGAATTCTGCCTGATGGACGAAAAAGGGGAAAAACAGAACAGGGGCAACGATAAGATCAAACAGATGATGATCTATATCCATGAGCATTTTTCGGAAAAAATATCCGTTTCAGAGCTTGCCGCTTCCGCCTATCTGAGCGAACGCGAATGCTTCCGGGTGTTCCGGGACTGCCTGCACATGACGCCGAACGAATATATAAAAAGCTACCGTTTGCAGGCCGCCTGCCGGATGCTTGCGGAAAGCCGGGAGCCGCTTACGGCGGTCAGCCATGCCTGCGGTCTTGGCAGCAGCAGCTATTTCGGGAAGGTGTTCCGGGAATATGCGCAGGTTACGCCGCTGGAATATCGGAAAATGTGGCAGGATAGTGACAGATAACGGCGGGAATCAGATATTTTTCTGAAAGAAACGGCATTATAATGATACCCATAAAAGACAGGAAGGCAGAAATGCATGCGCCGGAGGAGGTATCATTACAGTGGCAAGGATAAAGCTGAACATCTTAAACATGAAAGATTTTCTGGAAACCATCAACGCCTGCACCGGAAGGATCTTCATGCATGATCCGGATGACGGGGAGGTGGATATCCGAAAGGAAGGGCAGGTGCAGAACCGTTTATGGAACCGGTATTTTCAAAACAGGAAAAGCCTGAAGCTGGTTTTGGAGATATCTGATCCCGGAGACTATATGAAAATTGTTTCCTGGTATGCCGGGGACTGTTGATCTGTCTGTAACTACTTCATCATATAAGGGGCCGGCTGCGTTCAGGAGCCGGCCCCTTCCCCTGCGCAGAAGTGCTTGGGAATGGGAGGAGAGATCGATAAATGGATTACGAGGAAAAGGATTTTCTGGAAACCGCAGATCAGGATACTTTGAGGCAGATTGCCCGGGCGAGAGATTTAACGCGGGAATACTGGCTTTCCGATTACAGGGATACCGAAAAGAGAACGGCAATTCTCCGCGAGCTGTTAGGAGGAATGGGCGAAAATGTGGCGATCGACACGCCGTTTCACTGTGATTACGGGAAAAATATATATCTGGGAAGCGATGTGATCATCAACATGAACTGCACCTTTGTGGACAACAGGCCCATCCGCATTGGAAGCAGGGTGCTGATCGCGTCAAATGTGCAGCTTTATACATCCTCACACCCCGTTCTGCCGCAGGAACGGCTGACGGCGGACTGGAAGGAACGGCAGACCACCTTTTTCAGAACCTGGGCGCTACCGATCGAGATCAGGGATAACGTCTGGATCGGCGGAGACAGCGTCGTTCTGCCCGGCGTGACGATCGGAGAAAACAGCGTCATCGGGGCCGGAAGCGTGGTCACCCGCTCTGTTCCATCAAACTGCGTCGCGGCCGGAAATCCCTGCAGGGTGATCCGCTTTTTTTGATCATACGGGCCGTAGTGCGGAGTGAGACAAAAGAACGGCCGCGTTTGCATTGCCACAGCAGAAAACCTGTGATAAAGTGAAGAAAGAATCAAAACCGGATGTGTATTCCGGTTCTTCACAGGGGGCGCACAAAGCATGAATTTCAGAATTCTTATCATAGAGGATGAAGAGCTGATCCGCGAAGAGCTTGCTATCCTGCTGCAGAACGCGGGTTATGAGGCGGTCTGCATTACGGATTTTACGGATGTCTGCGGTCAGGTCAGGGCAGCCGCTGCCGATCTGATCCTTCTTGACGTGAATCTGCCGGGGGAGGATGGCTATCGCCTCTGCTTACGGATCCGCAGCTTTTCCCGCACGCCCATTCTGTTTCTCACCGGGCGGTGCACTCCGATGGACGAGCTGCAGGCCCTGACCCTGGGCGGAGACGACTATATGGAAAAGCCCTATCATGCTTCCATCCTGCTGGCGAGAATCCGCCTGCTTCTGCGCCGGTCGGATGCGCCCGTCACGTTGGAATATAAGGGCGTCAGTCTGAACCCCGTTTCAGGCACGATCTCATACGAGGGAAAAGAAGCGGAGCTTACCAAAACCGAGCTGAAAATTCTGTTCTGTCTGTTCAACCATCCAGAGGAAATCGTTTCCCGTCTGGATCTGGTGGAATATCTATGGGATCAGGAGATCCATATCGATGATAATACCCTGAGCGTAAACGTCATGCGGATTCGGGAAAAACTGCGCGGACTTGGGCTGGAGGAGCTGATCCGGACGAAGCGTGGGCTGGGCTACAAGCTTGTGAAGTGAACCGGGCAGAATCGAGGTGACCATGAAACCCTCCGACTATTTGAACGATCAGAAAGAGCTGCTTCTCATCTGCGCCGCAGGCGGAGGCTTCTTTTTTGTCCTGCTTTTTCTGCTGGGCCTGAATCTTTCCGAGCTGGCCCTGCTGGGAGCATGCTTTCTCGGAATCCTTTTTTTCGCCCTGCTTTGGGACTTCCGGAAGCGCCGCAGAAGGCTCAAATATCTGCAGGAGACGCTGGAGGCTCTGGATCAGAAGTACCTGTTCGCAGATGTGGCCACTCAGCCGGAAACGGAGCTGGAACAGCTCTATTTCCGGATCCTTAAGACGGCGCTGAAATCCATGACGGATGAAGTGGCGGAAAGCAGGCGCGCGGGCCGGGAGTACAGGGAATTCATAGAGCAGTGGGTGCATGAGATCAAGGCGCCCCTCACCGGCATCCGGCTTTTGTGCGAAAACAACAGATCCGCGCTCACGCGAAGGATCCTGGCGGAGGCTGAAAGCGTGGAGCAGGATGTGGAAAAGATTCTGTTTTATGCCCGGCTGGGAAGTGTGGAAAAGGATTATCTGATCCGTCCGGTTTCCCTGCGGGAATGCGTGCTGGAGGCCCTTGCCGGGAACCGCCAGATCTTTCTTCAGAACGGTGTCCGCGTCCACACCTCCCACGTTTCTCACAGCGTCTGTTCCGATAAAAAGTGGCTCTGCTTCATTCTCAACCAGATCCTTCTCAACTGTGTGAAGTACCGGAGAAAAGAAGGGCCTGTCATAGAGCTTGGTTCAAAGGAGGAGAAGGACTGCGTGCTGCTTATGGTCACGGATAACGGGATCGGCATTCCGGCGGGAGAGGTGGAACGGGTCTTTGACAAGGGCTTTGTGGGAAGCAACGGGAGAGCGGGAGGATCCGGAAAAACGGGAACACGATCCACCGGGCTTGGCCTCTACCTGTGCGCCAGTCTCTGCGAACGGCTTGGGATCGGGATCCGGATCTGTTCCGAGGAAGGGGAGTACACCACGGTTACCCTTCTTTTCCCGAAGGAGGAGCTGTTATCTTACAAAACTGTCACTTAACATCCATCCGATTCTATACCTTTCCGGTGCTCCTGCCCTTACAATGGGGTCAGGAGGTGTGCGCCAGTTCGGTGCCGAATATATAGCTGGTGGGAATCCAGTCTGGTAAGACCTAGCAAGTCGCCAGTACCAAGTCCTTGGAGCGTCAAAGGCTAACGATGATGTTTAAGCGTAGGACAGG
>DWWS01000002.1 GCA_019119595.1 Candidatus Eisenbergiella merdavium
CGCCAAAAGGAAGAGTCAAATTTATATCACAGAGTATCCCAGATATTTGGGTAAAGAAAACCGATGGCTTCGACTGAGATCAGTCTACACCATCGGTTTGTTTATCTCAAGTTGGCCAGTGAACAGTAACGATGAAGGGGGCTGGACGAAGGGGACAAAATTTATACTTGAAATTTTTCCTGCTCTTTGTTAGAATATCCGCATGGAGACATAGCTCAGCTGGGAGAGCATTTGCTTGACGTGTAAAGGGTCGCAGGTTCGAGTCCTGTTGTCTCCATTTTTTATTGAACAGGCGGAAGTGCCGGGAATGCTGATGAACGTTAAGGTTTGTCGGCATTTTTTGTTCTGGGAAAGTACATCTGGTCAGATTTTCAAAGTGATCTGATTTCCGTGGACTCCGGCCTGGACGGTGTTACCAGCTCCGGGGCGGTTTTTCTTTGACAAATGCGGGGCATTGACATATAATATACTTAACAAGACAGCCGATAAGGAAGGTTAAGGCTTCCCGTTCCGGCGATGAAACGTATCTAAGTAGAGCCGCTTATCTTTCCAGGGACAGAGCGGCTCTACTTATTCAGATTCAGAATTGCTACGATCAGGCTGGCAGTTGCCAGAAGTATCATAAATTCTTCGTATGTACTCATAAGCATTTCCCCTTTCCGCAAGACTCGGAACGGGTGCACAGCCGCCCTACCGGCTGCCCTGGTAAATATATTATATTGTCAAGGTTGTTCTTTGTACTTCGGTTTTCGCTTTCCTTTTGACAAATATGAATCATTAACATATAATATACCTGACAAGACAGCCGATACGATAGCACAAGCCTATCCGTTTCCGGCGAAGTAAATGACTAAGAAATAGCGCCTTACTTTGTCAGAGCAGGGGCGCTATTTCTTATTTCATGTTCAGAATGGCTATGATCAAACTGGCCGTGGTCAGAATTATCATAAATTCTTCGTATGTACTCATAAGCACCACTCCTTCCACAAGACTCGGAATTGGTGGCATGCGCGCCCTATCGGCTGCCCTGGCAGGCATATTATATTGTCAAGGTTTTTTACCGTGTGACCTGCATGGCAGCTTCCCTTTGTGTTTTGAAGTGTTTTTGAAGACTCTTATCGGCCATATACATCCATCTATCCGGATACAGGAAAGAAAAAGAAAGGAAAAATCGATCTGAAAGATTCTTATTAAGAGAGTTTACCAGATTGATGCCAGATTGCGTAAGCACTTTTCTGTCGGAAGAATCCAATGCGCTGTAAGTCTCAATGAAGGCTTCAAACATTGGATTCTTTTCTTTTGACAGGCGGGTTACCTATTAAAATTACAATAGCATGTTGTGCTCTCAGAGTCAATCAGGTTATCGAAATCCTTCTCCCGGTCATTGACAGTCCCCGGCCTTCTGTGGTACTCTGTATGGGATAAACTGTAATTTTTTAAAATACAGTTAAGAAAAAAGAGCCGTAAGGCGGCGGAATGGAGAAACCTATGAGCAGTAACTTCTGCGTGGCGGTACATGGCCTGGTTTATCTGTATCACAGCCGGAGCACCGTATCCAGCGAAGAGCTGGCGAAGCATATCTGCACCAACCCGGCAAGGGTGCGAAAGGTGATGCTGATGCTGAAAAAGCAGGGGCTTGTGCTGACCAGGGAGGGGAAGGACGGAGGATACAGCTGTCTGCCGGAGACGGGAGAGATCTCGCTTAAGCACATCGCCGAGGCCGTGGAAATGCATTTTGCAGAAAGCTTTCGGACGGGAAAGGGATGTCCCGGCATGGAAGCGAAGGCCGTGGCTTTTCCTGATATGGCAGAGCTGGATGTGGACTGTCTGAACGCCACGGGAATGGCGCAGGTCATGCAGGAGCTGTATGAGCAGATGGACGCTCTGTGTATGGAGCGGCTGAGCCGGATCACGGTGGAGGATCTGGAGAAGCGGCTGAAGAATCAGAAATGTGGGAGGAAATGATGAATCTGACAATAGAGACTTCCGTGCCGGTGATCACGGTTTTTCTGCAGGGACTGCTGAGCTTTTTTTCTCCCTGCGTACTGCCTCTGGTGCCTTTGTACGTCAGCTATCTGGCAGGCGGGGCGCAGAAGGTGGAAGAGGATGGAAGCATCCGTTATCCGAGAAAAAAGATTCTCATAAACACGCTGTTTTTCGTTGCCGGCATCAGCTTTGCCTTTTTCCTGCTGGGCTTCGGGTTTACGGCGCTCGGAAGGTTCTTTACCGATAACCGGGCCTGGTTTGCGAGGATCAGCGGTATCGTCATGATCTTCTTCGGGCTGTATCAGCTCGGCCTGTTCGGACGCTCCAACACGATCGAACGGGAGCGCAGGCTGCCCTTCCGGCTGGACCGTTTTGGCATGAACCCGGTCGTGGCGCTGGTCCTTGGCTTTACCTTCAGCTTTGCCTGGACGCCCTGTGTGGGACCGACGCTGGCGAGCGTGCTTTTGATGGCCTCCTCGTCCGCCGCATCAGGAAAAGGATATCTTCTGGTCGGCGTATATACGCTGGGCTTCGTTCTGCCCTTTCTTGCCGTCGGGCTGTTTACGGGAGCGGTGCTGGAATTTTTGAGGAAAAAGAAAAATGTGGTCAGATATACGGTGAAGCTTGGAGCCATTCTGCTGATCCTGATGGGAATCATGACGCTGACCGGATTCATGAACGGGATCACGGGCTATCTGTCCCGCATCTCGCCCGGCGGAGCGGCCGTGACGGAGGAAACCGTCCCGCAGGAAGCGGAAGGAATGGAAACGGAAAGCGAGGAAGCGGAAAGCATGGAAGCGGGAGCATCAGAGACAGAGGAAAGCGGAGACAGCGAAGGAGCCGGAGCGTCGGCGGCGGACGGCGCGCAGGATGCGGTTCCTGCTATCGATTTTACACTGACGGATCAGTACGGGCAGACGCATACTTTTTCCGATTATAAGGGAAAGACGGTGTTTTTGAATTTCTGGGCCACCTGGTGTCCGCCCTGCAAAAGCGAGATGCCGGATATTCAGGCGCTGTATGAGAAATACGGGGAAAATGAAGGAGATCTGATCGTGCTTGGCGTGGCAAATCCCAAAACGGATGACGCTCCCTACAATCAGGACGGCACGGTGGAAGAGGTGACGGCCTACCTGGAGGAAAACGGACTGACCTTTCCGGTGGTGATGGATACCACGGGCGAGCTTTTTTACCGGTATGGGATCAGCGCCTTCCCCACCACGTTTATGATCGACGCCGATGGAAATGTGTATGGCTATGTGTCCGGCGCGCTGACGGCGGATATCATGGAAAGCATCGTGACGCAGACCATGGAAAGCACAAAGTGATTGGAAATAAATAAGCGAAGCAACAGGATAAAAAGACGTGCAGACGCCTCGAAAATGAGGGCCTGCGCGTTTTTTGCCTACAGCAGGTGAATTCCGTTCTTTTCCGCCTCTTCCGCGATCTCAGGGGGCCACAGGGAGGACTGTACCTCTCCGATATGGGCCTTTCTGAGGAAGAACATACAGATGCGGGACTGTCCGATGCCTCCGCCGATGGTGAAGGGAAGCTCTTCTTCAAGGACTGCCTTCTGGAAGGGAAGCTTTGCCCGTTCCGGACAGCCGGCCTTTTCAAGCTGGGAAAGGAGGGATTCCCTGTCCACGCGGATTCCCATGGAGGAAAGCTCGAGAGCGATATCCAGAACCGGATAATATACCACGATGTCCGCATTCAGGGCCCAGTCGTCATAATCCGGCGCGCGTCCGTCATGCCGCTGGCCGGACTCCAGCACGTCGCCGATCTGCATGATGCAGACAGCGCCCTTTGCTTTGGCAATGTAGTATTCCCGCTCCTTGGGGCTGTAGTCCGGGAACATGTTTTCCAGCTCCTGGGTGGTGACGAAGAAGATATCGTGAGGAAGGATCTCTTCTATGTAATCGTACTGGATGGACATGTATTTTTCGGTTTTCCGAAGCACCTTATACACAGTGCGCACCACATCTTTAAGCGTATCCAGCGTGCGGTCCTGCCTGGAAATGATCTTTTCCCAGTCCCACTGATCCACGTAGATGGAGTGGATATTGTCGGTGATCTCATCCCTGCGGATGGCGCTCATGTCCGTATAAAGCCCTTCGCCCTCCCGGAAGCCGTATTTTTTCAGCGCGTAGCGCTTCCATTTGGCAAGGGACTGCACCACCTGCGCTTCATATTCATTCTGTTCCCCGATCCCGAAGGAAACGGGCCGCTCCACGCCGTTTAAGTCGTCGTTCATGCCGGAAGTGGGATCCACAAAAAGCGGGGCCGATACGCGCAGCAGATTCAGCCTCTCCGCCAGCAGCCGCTGAAAGAAATCCTTCACCGTTTTGATCCCGACCTGCGTATCATGCAGGGACAACGCGGATTCATAATTTTTCGGAATGCTAAGATGTTCCATACCTACCTCGTAATTTTTGGCCGCATGAGCGGCAGATTTTTTTCTTAGATTATATTAATCCACTGCCGCAATGATGTCAATGAGGAATCGCGGCCTACAGCATACCAGCCGCCTGCGCAAGAAGGAGGACGGCCATCAGTGCGGGCTGGTGGAGCATATAGATGGGAAGGGTATGCTTTCCAATAAATTCGACAGGAGCGCACAGGCGGCGGCTGAGAAAACGCGGGATACTCTGTGCCGGGCGTCCTGCCAGAGTGCAGCGGAAGGTAAAAAAGCCGCTCCAGAACAGGAAGATCCAGGGAAAGAGGGAAAAATAGTCCGTGGAAAAAAAGCCGGGCCAGGGAAAGCCGAGGATCATCATAAATAAGCCCCGATAAAGAAAACCAGGAAGGGCGCACAGGCGCAGGCTCTCAAAGCCGAGCCAGCCGGACGGCACCTCCCTCGTCAGGAAAAACAGAAGAAGGCAGCAGATCAGACCGGCGGGCGCAGGAATCCGCAGGAAAAACGGATACAAAAGCGCCGTAAGCAGCACCGCCAGACCGAAAAAGCTTAAAACCCCCATAAGGATCAGGGACTGGGGCATGAGGAGCGCGGTGACTGCGGTGATGAGAAGGCCGCAGGCGGAGAGCAGCAGCCCCCGCCTTACCCGTCGGCCGCCGTCAAAGCGGCCGAGGCAGAAGCAGAAGCCGGACAGGAAGATGAAGAGCCAGCAGATGCTCTGCTGCCACAGATAGCCCGGCAGTCCCCGGTAGCCCGGCAGGTTTACGCCGTAGAGATAGACCAGGTCATAAGCGCCGTGGTAGGCGATCATGGAAATCAGATTCAGGCCCCGCAGCAGATCCAGAAAGCGGAGGCGCCGGGAGGGCGCCGGAGCGCCGGAGCCAGCCGGGGCGTTGGAATCCGCCGGAACGTCGAAGCCCGCCGTAGCTCCGGAGCCTGTCTGAGAAAATGCTTTCATCGTATGCCTCCTTTATTTCCGGTTGGAGAGCCTTTTGCATCAGGTGAGGTTCCGGCGGCCGGGGAGTCTCCTGCCGACAGAGTGATTCCCGACACCGGGGAATTTTCCGTCGCCGCTTCCGTCTCCGGAGCTGGAAATGACCTGCGGCGTCTGCACTCAAGAAGGACGACCGACGCAAAAACGGCGAGGCAGATCAGGCTGACGATGATGCCGATGATCAGGCCGGCGGGGAGATAACGCATTTCGATGGTATGCGTCCCTTCCGTCAGAGACAGGCTGATAAAGGTGTCGTCAAACAGGCCGGGCTGCACCTCTTTTCCGTCAACCAGGATGGTCCAGCCGGGCTCGTAGGCCACGCTGAGGATCAGCTCTCCCGCGCGGGAAACGTCGATGTGGCCGTTGATATGCGTGGAGCTGTAGGAATCCACCGTCATGGTCTGAGCGCCGAGTATGGAGACGGCCTCGTCCATCACGTCAAAATTCAGACGGTAAGCGGACGCCTGCAGGGAGCTGCTGTCCTGGGAGGTCAAGGAGATCACATCGCCCGCATCGTGCCAGCCCAGGTCGCAGATATAATGATATTTCAGCTTGGTGAAGGTTTTGCTTCCCGCTTCGGATTCCATTTTCAGGGTATCCACGCCGTTATCAGCGATGTAGGCATAATAATGGCCGGATACATCGGCCGTGATGGTGGTTGCGCCATCCTCCTCCTGAAAAGCGCCGACGGAGGTGAACAGATTCCGCTCCAGGCCCAGCGCGCGCACCATGCTGTTCTGGGTATCTAACGGCGTCGTCCCTTCAAAGTCCAGGGCGCGCTCCAGCGGATCCGTTCGGGTATCGTCAATATCGCCCAGCAGCTCGTCCAGGGGAGAGGCCTCTGCGGCGGATTCCATGGAAGCGGCCCCCAGAGAAGCGCCGGACTGGCCCGGAGCTCCCTCGCTTCCGGACTCCCCGGCGGAGTCCCTGCCAGCCTCCGCGCCCTGGGGCGAGGAAGAAAAGCCGGAACCCGCGTTCACCATAAAGCCAAGCGGAAGGCTGTAGCGGCATTCATACAGATAAATATCCCCCTCCTGATCGATCAGAGTATAAAGAGCGGGATCCTCATTGGAGGAGCGGGAGAACACATAACGCACGCCGAGCAGCGCGGAGGAAAGGGGAGTCGCCCCGTCGAAGCAGTAGAACACCTTGCTGTCGCTCATTCCCATTTTGTCATAAAAATCCTGCACATGCCCGTTGGAGGTGGAGGAGAACAGGGACGCGGTAGGGTAGCCCACCAGCGTGCCGTCGTTCTTGGTGACGCGGCTTGTTTTTTCAAAACGGTAAAAATCCCCGTCCCTTTCCCGCGTCCTCTCAACCAGCGTCTGATAGCTGTCCAGGTTGTTCAGATAGCTGCTCCTGCTGGTGACGGAGCAGCTCGTGGTATAGGTGTTGACAGCCGCCTCCACGGTCACGGAGGTCAGCATGAGTACGGCGAGAAGCCGCAGGACGGAGCGTTTTCCGGTCTCCGCGCGGTGCGGGGGGCCGGAGACGGGAGAGGTACCGGAACCCTCCGCCGCACAGGGAGCGGGTCCGTCCCACTCTGCTGTAGGGGATGATGCTTTTGCACAGCAGGAATGGTAAAAATAGAGAAACACCCCGTACAGGCACAGGAACAGGGCGGTCAGGAGAAAGGTTTCCGTATGGTATGCTTCCTCATCCGCCATCAGCTTTTCAAACAGCAGCACGAAGCCCAGGGAAAGGCAGAAGCTTCCGCCAAGCG
The DNA here is from genome assembly GCA_019119595.1 of Candidatus Eisenbergiella merdavium. GTDB lineage: Bacteria > Bacillota > Clostridia > Lachnospirales > Lachnospiraceae > Eisenbergiella > Eisenbergiella merdavium. The sequence goes on from DWWS01000002.1 coordinate 7,120, forward strand.
CCTTCCGGGAACAATAGCGGATGTTCAGCACCGCCTTTGCGCAGAGCGTGAGAAGCAGGAAAATATACAGGAAGGACTGCCGGCAGGGCAGGGAATCCGGATAGTTCATTCCGTGCCAGATGAAGTTGAGCATGTTCGTGGAAAAGCTCAGGAGCATAAACGCCAGAATCCCGATGTGTGCCGCTTTTTCCCGCAAAGAGATCCTTGTATTCGCCGCGTACAGGGGCACCAGCAGAAAAACGGCGGCTCCGCAGTATAGGTTGGGCCAGTGATCCAGCCCGGTTTCCACGGAAACGTTCACGCAGTGCCTTGCGAGCATGTCAAGGAAGGAGAAATAAAAGGTCAGCGTATCCGGGAAATTGAATTCGCTGAAATCGGTCAGGTGAAGGGCCGCATATTCCGGGATCAGGAGAACCGCCGCCATTCCCCCCGCAAGGAGAGAAAAAAGACCGAAGCGTAAGGCGGCCGCGCCCATCTGCCGGAGGGAAAGGCGGGAGCAGAAAAGCTGCAGCAGAAAATACAGCACCAGGAAGATGCAGACCATGATGGAAATATAGTAGTTGGATAGGATGCACAGCGCGAGGCTGACGCAGTAGAGCTTATATTTCCCCTCTTTTACCAGAGCCTCAAGTCCCAGCGCGATGAAGGGAAAAAGCAGGATGCAGTCCAGCCACATCACGTTCCAGTTGTAGGCGGCCAGATAACCGGAAAGGGCATATAAAACGGCGAAGGGAACCAGGATCAGGCTTTTTGTCTTAAAATGTCGGGTCAGATAAAAGCAGAAGGAAAAGCCGCATACACCAATCTTCAGGGCTACCAGCCAGGTCATGAACTCGATCAGATACTGGTCGGGCACCAGAGCCGCCAGCCAGTTGAGCGGGCTTGCCATATAATAGCCGTAGAGCGCGAGAAAATTGGAGCCGATGCCCACATTCCAGGAATAAAACAGGCTGTCCCCGCTTTTCAGCTTGCTCTGCATTTCGGAAAGAAAGGGGACATACTGGTGATACATGTCGGAATGCATGAAGCTCTCATCTCCGAACGGATACACGCCGTTGATGATGAAAATGCCGCACATGACGGCGAGGGGGAGGAGAAAGGAGAGCAGACAGGCCGCGTTCCGGCGGGTGAAAGAGGGCAGCCTCCGAAGGGAAATACGCTGCGAAAGGGTTGTTTTCATCGATGAAATACCTCCTGAAGGGGGCCTGCGGGCCGCGCCGCCGTCCGGGACGGGCGCGGCCGCATCCGTTAGTTAAGAATAGAATTGCCCGAAAAGCGCTGCGGCTTTCAGTCGGACGAAGCGTCGAAAAGCCGGTAATACTGATAGCCCCTGTAATCAGAAAGAAGCTCTGTCTGATCGTCGGCGCTTGTGAGGGTTCCGTCCGCAAGGGTCACGTGACCGGCGCAGATGACCGGAACCGTCTCCGAAAGTCCGGAAAGGTAGGTGAAATAGCCGTCCATGGGAACGCCTGCGGCCTCCAGGGTTTTTGCGGCCAGATAGTTGGCGCTGGTTTCCACGCCGGTTTCCTCCCCGATATCATAGTTGGCCCAGATGAAAAAGGGCACCTGATAGCGGGAGGTCTGCTCCTCCTGCGTCAGGGTGGAGCTGCGTTTTCCGTTCTGCTTCAGAATGGGCTCGATCACCGAATTTGTGGTCTGATGATCGCCGAAAAAGACGATGACGGTCTCCTCCTCCTGCCCCTCAAAGTAAGCGATCAGGTCACTCAGAGCGTCATCCGTCAGACGGAGCAGGGAAAGATAATTGTTCAGCGTCTGGGAACCGCAGTCCGCCTCGATCACAGGAGTGAAGTTATCGAAGCTCTCCGTATAGGAGGAATGGTTCTGCATGGTCACGTTGAACAGAAACAGAGGCCCCTCCTCCTTATTTTCAAAAATCTCGATGATCTTTTCAAAATCGGACTGGTCGCTCACATAATTGCGTACCTTGACCGGTTCTTCAAAATCCGGAAGAAAATACATTTCCTCAAAGCCCATCAGCGGATAGACCGTATCCCTGTCCCAGCCGGAGGCATTGTAGGGATGCATGGCCACCGTCTGATAGCCAAGCCCGGCAAGATGGGAGGCCAGGGAAGGGGTGTGGCCCGTGATGTACTGCTGGTAGGGAATGCTTCCCTGCGGCAGAAAGGCCATGGTGTTTCCGGTCAGATATTCAAATTCCGTGTTGGCCGTATTTCCGCCGAGGACGGAAACGTTCAGCCGGCCGAATACGGTGTTTTCCGCGCCGTCAAGCAGGTTGTGGACGAAGGGCATATAATCCTCATTTACCGCGAAATCGCCGAGAACCGCCGGATCGGAAAAGGCCTCGTCCATGATGACGATGATATTGGGAAGCTGTCCTTCCCCGTTGGAGCCGGGCTGTGCGGAGACGGGCTGCACGGAGACGGGCATGCTCATGGACTGCTCCTCCAGCGCCGCAAGCTCCTCTGCCGCCGCATCCGCGCTGTAGCCCGCAGGCTTATCCACAGACAGGTATCTCAACTCCATCACGAAGGCAAGAGCCGTTCCGTTCTTATAGCTGATGGTGGTAGGGGTGAAAAGCTTGTTGTAAAGTCTCAGCTTCTGCTCCACGATCTCGTCGGAATGGAACATCAGCCCGAACGCGCCGAGCAGGACGACGAGGGAGGCGGCTGCGGGAAGCCGCAGCTTCCAGGTCCCTTTTTTCAGGGAAAAGCGGCAGAAAAACTCCAGAATGAGCAGAAGCACGAAGCCAAGCACCACAAGGAGCGCCTGCCGGTCAAGCGTATAATCGTAGTTGCCCGCCACGCTGGCCGCCGTTCCCACGGAAAGCAGATCCCAAGGCTGGATCGGCACGGAGCGGAAGTTAAGGACAAAATAGTTGGCGAGCCCGTATATGCCGAAAAACAGGGTTTCCGTCATCAGGGCCGCATGGAGCCTGCCGAATACGGCGAACAGCAGCAGAGCCAGAAGCTCAAACATCACCAGGTTCAGAACCTGCGGCGTCGTTTTCATGGTCTCAAACGGATTGTGTGTATACCACTCAAGCAGGTAAAAGGTAGCGGCCGGAGCGATGAACAGCATGATCAGGCTCAGACGGCTCTCCCGGATCTTTTGTACCATTTTTTTCATAATAATTTTCAGAATCCTCCTCAAAATCTCTGCCACGTATCCTCTTTGGAGCAGAATACGCCATGATTTCTGTTACATTCTAGTCAGGAGGCAGGGTTCTGTCAAGTGAAGCCACAAAGAATTCATACTTTGCTTCTCTGCGCTTTGTGTTATGATAATGGCATGGATTTGTCCGCCGGAAGCCGGCGGCGGAAGGGAGAAACAGGATGAGAATTTCAGAGGAGATCCTGCGGGCGGCGCAAAAGCAGCTTGACGCGGACTGCGGCATCGGAGGGAAAAACGGAAAAACAGTGACGGCCGGAAACGGCGTGATGCTACACAGAGCGCCCCGGTTTCCCGCTCAGGCATATATGACGGACGCTTCCTACGGAGAGCTGGTTCGGGAAAGGCTGAAGGAGGAAACAGGGATCAGGCCGAGAGTCTATGAGGGAACGGATCTTTTTTTCCGGGGGATCGTATGCATGGGAAGGGTGCGGATCCTGGCGGCGGATGAGATTTTTGACTGGTGCGTGAGGGAATACGGAAGCCTGAAGAATCCGGAATGGCTCTGCAGCTTTGACAGCCTGCGCCGTCTGGACGATATGCTGCGCAGGTACGGTCGGAGGATCAGGGACGTGCGGCTGAATTTTCTCCCCTGTGAAACGGGCGGCGGGGAAGCCGTTCCCTTTCCGGTATGCGCTTCCGTTCCGGTACACGTTTCCGTTCCGATAAGAACTCCTTTTCCGGTACGCTGGCTGGAGGCCGGGGAGCTGGCGGGAAGCCGGGAGCTCTCCGCGTTCCGTCATGCGGTCTGCGCCTCCGGGCTTACGCCGGATGAGCTGGCCGTCGCGGCTGTGAAGGAGGGACGGATCGTGGGAATCGCCGGAGCGGCGTCAGACTGCGATACGCTGTGGCAGATCGGCGTGGATGTGGACGCGGGACAGAGAGGAAGGGGAGCCGCCGCCGTGCTGGTGGGGCTTTTGAAAAATGAGCTTCTGCGAAGAGGCAGGATTCCCTTCTATGCCACTTCCCAGTCCCATATCGTTTCCATGGACGCCGCCGTAAGTGCAGGATTTCTTCCCGCATGGTCGGAAATCTATGTTTCCGCGTCTGATGGAAAGCAAAGAAAATATTAAGAATTCCTTTATGGGATTGCGTCAGAAAATATGATACAATGGGCGCGAAAGGATGGATGACGATGAACGAACATAAATTTAACAAGAAGGAACTGGCGCCGATCGCCGCGCTGCTCATTTTTATCGTGATCGTTTTGATCCTGTGCGCGTTCAGCGCGGGCCGGGACGTCAGAGCGGAGCAAAACGGCGGCACGGAGCAGGAAAGCATAACGGAGCGGGAGAGCATAACGGAGCAGGAAAGCATAGCGGAGCGGGAGCACACAGCAGGGCAGAAGGTATCCGGACAGGCGGAAACGGCGGCTTCTCCGGAGTCCGGAGCGCGGCCCGCATCGACTGCGGAAGGAACCGAAGCCGGAGCCCTGAACGGAGCCGTTACTGAGGTGAAGGAAACCATCGAGCTGGAAGAGGAGGTACAGGCGGAAAGCATCGAGCCGGTGCTAAGGGAGGATGCGCCCGCGATGGTTTCAGAAAACGGTGTGAGCCGGAATACGGTTTCCGTGGTGAAAAAAACAAATGTGGAAATGCTGACCGAGATGATGGATTACTGGTCGAAGGGAAACGTGGAAGCGGTGGAGGATCTGAGCGGACTTTCCCATTACCGCGCGATGTCCGCAGCCCTGCAGGGCCCTTCTTATTTCTACTACTGCGGCGAAAGGAATGAAGAGGGAAAGCCGCACGGGACCGGGATCGCGGTTTATGGCGGGGATCAGTATTATTATGGACAGTGGGCGGACGGCGTGCGCAGCGGGGATGGAACCTGGCTGAAAATGTATTATTACAGCGATTCCGATACGGAGGCCGACCGGGCGCTGATCAGCCACAGCTATACCGGTCTCTGGCAGAACAACCTGCCGAACGGGGCGGGCCATGAACAGTACGAGATTGACGCGCAGAAGGCAAAAGCCGACAGCCGCTACTGGCAGAATGTGATGGGCAATTTCAGGGACGGCCTGTACGACGGAAGGATGTATATTCTGACCGAAGACGCCGGCGGCAATGTCCAGGAGTGGTACGGAAACGCGACCCAGGGCGTTTTTGAGACCTTTGAAGGGCGGGACAGCGAAGGACGCGTCCCCATCTGCCAGGACGCGAAGAATCCGGACAGCCACCTGTGGATCAAGCCGCTCGACAATATCAATCTTGGCCTTACAGAGGTGAGGGATCAGGCGACTGCAAAAAGCGGGAACTGAACGGAACCCTGCGGACGGAGGACGGCGCTTTGCATGTTCGTGAAAGCGCCGTCCTTCTTTTCAGCGCCAGGCGGTTTCGGCGGGAAACGGTTCACAGGTTTCAGCGGCAAACGGTTTCTGTTGCAATGCCCATGTGTTTTCTATATACTGGATGATAGAAAAAAACGGGAGGAAAATATGAAATGAACAGAAGAGAATCAGACCGGCCGCAGGAGGGCGGGCCGGAGAAGAATGGCAGGGTGAGCGACAAAATGGGGACAATGCCCATGAATCCGCTGCTGCTTTCCATGGCGCTTCCCATGATGGTTTCCATGCTGGTGCAGGCTCTCTATAACATCGTGGACAGCGTTTTTGTTTCCATGATCAATGAAAACGCACTGACGGCGGTTTCCCTTGCCTTTCCCATCCAGTCCCTGATGATCGCGGTGAGCGCGGGAACGGGAGTGGGCGTGAACGCGGTCCTTTCCCGCAGCCTCGGAGAAAAGGATCAGAAAAACGCGGATAAGGCCGCGACGAACGGGATTTTTCTTGCGGCGCTGTCCTACCTTCTGTTTCTGGTCGTCGGCCTTGCCATCGCAAAGCCGTTTTACCTGAGCCAGACCAGCGATCCCCAGATCGTTTCCTACGGTGTCAGCTACCTGACCATCGTGTGTACCCTGTCCGTGGGCATGTTTTTCCAGATGACCTTTGAGAAGCTGCTGCAGTCTACCGGACGTACCATATACACCATGTTCACACAGGGGGCGGGCGCCATCCTGAATATCATTTTCGATCCCATCATGATCTTCGGACTGTTTGGCTTTCCCAAGATGGGAGTGGCCGGAGCTGCGGCGGCCACCGTCTTCGGACAGATCGCGGCGGCCATTCTGGCGATCGTCTTCAACGTGAGGATCAATAAAGACATCAATATCGGCTTCCGCGGCTTCCGGCCTGACGGAAAAATGATCGCAACGATTTATAAGGTTGGGATTCCTTCCATTATCATGCAGGCCATCGGCTCCATCATGACCTACGGAATGAATCTGATCCTGATCCAGTTCACCTCCACGGCGACGGCCGTGTTCGGCGTGTATTACAAGGTTCAGAGCTTCGTGTTCATGCCCGTATTCGGCCTGAACAACGGCATGGTTCCCATTATCGCCTACAACTACGGCGCGGGAAATCAGAAACGGGTGCGGCAGGTGACGAAGCTGAGCGTTACATACGCGGTCATCATCATGCTGCTCGGCCTGCTGGTTTTCCAGACCCTTCCGGATAAGCTGCTCGGCCTGTTCAACGCCTCGGAGCACATGCTCCTGATCGGCGACCGGGCGCTTCGCATCATCAGCTTAAGCTTCCTCTTCGCGGGCTTCTGCATCGTGATCGGCAGCCTGTTCCAAGCGCTCGGAAACGGCGTTTACAGCCTCTGCGTGTCCGTGGCAAGACAGCTTGTGGTGCTGCTTCCCGCGGCCTATCTGCTTTCCCTGACCGGAAAGGTGGAGAACGTCTGGTGGGCCTTCCCGATCGCCGAGGTTATGTCCCTGTGCGTCACCCTGTTCTTCTACCGCAGGATCGATAAAAAGATCATCCGCAATATCGGGAAAGGGCTTGGGGAGGACTGAGGGGATTTTGCGATATCCGGTTTTGCAGCAATTTTTCTTAAAAGAGGATTTTTTAATAAGTAGATTTGGTGTTGGGTAACAAAAAAGCCGCCATTCCGCGCATTTACCGGATGCGGTTTCACAGGGATACTTTTAAAGACCGGAAGGATTTGGAAAATATAATTGATAAGAACAATCAGGAGAATTCCATTCTGGATCCGTTCTCTCTGGAGATGTTTGAGAACATCGCCTATGTGATGGCAAAGTACACAGACCCTTCCATCCCGGATACGCCGGAGGAATGGCTGGATGGCTTCAACACCTCTTCTATCTATCAGGTGCTGCCCCAGATCATTGTGCAGTGAGGACTGAACACCCAGACGGAGGTACAGGCTAAAAAACTTCGCGCAACTGACCGGGAAATGACGGCTCCCCTGTTCCTTCTGCGTTGTGCGCAGCCGGGGTTGTCTATCGGTGAGCTTGGTCTTCTGACCATCGGTCTGGTCAATGATATGTATGTGGAGAGCTGCAACAATGAACATAAATATGCTGCGGTGGCAACTCAGAAGGATTTCGACAAATTTTGAGTGCTTTTACTGGATTTTGAGACCGCTTTAAATGTGGTAGCGGGTAATATTTTTCCAGTTTGTGGGAAACCCCATCATGTGCAAAAGAGAGGACTCACTGATCTGCCCACTGCTTTTTGTGTATTTATTGATAATACCGATCAAGATGCGTTTAAATTCCAGAAAGTCTTGCTTGGGGAGTAAGTAACGAAACGCGATGACCAAACCAAACAGATCCCGTTTTCCAGAAAGATATTGATTCCCCTTCTTTTGTATAGTCAGTTTCTGATGAAGTATTATATCTGGAAAATCTATCTGGGTCCGAAAAGAATACAGCCGCTCGTTATGTGCGCATACGTTCCGGAACAGGGTAAGGATTTTGAGATAACGTTCCAGATTCTTTTCATTTACACATGGAAAATCCTTGCTGATTCTGCTTTGCAGCTGGAAGGGGAGCAATGTGTAGAATTTGGAAATTTGTCCATAAGTTAGGGTATTGGTCAGCACCCATAAAGGGACGTTATGGTAAACCTTTCTTTGATGGACGACATAATTATGTTCCGTATTTTTATTTGCCTGATAGGATAAAATCTGAATCAGGCGATTGATATCAGCAGCGTTCCTTTTTGTATGATTGTAATTCCCAGGAGTGAGATACGCAATCTGCTGCTCACCATGGAAACTGCAAAAATGGTAGGAAAGAAGCTGCCGGATTTTACATTCTATTTCACATAGATATTTGAAAACAAGTTCACGCAGGGAAAGGTCAAACCGGTACAGGGCATAGACATCCTCAAAAGAAGCATTGTTCTGATAAATACGGGTCATCGAGTCGATGAATGGTGTTTTATATCCTCCAATTAAGGAAAAATAGCCGATATTTTTTAGAGTTTCTTTTGCGGCTGTCCGGTCATGAATTTGAAGCTTCTTTTCATTCTGCAGTTTATCAAGCTGCTGGTCGTATGTAAGAAACGGTTTTGACAATAATATCTCCTCTTCCTGTTTTCTGAATAAAAAAAGGAGGGCCCGCAGGTCCTCCCCCGGTCTCAGTCCTCACGAGTATCTGAAACCTGATCACTAAGACGAAGTCTAGCACGGATCCGTTCAAAAGTCAATGGCTTTTGAACGGATCCGGCTGCTTTGTCTTTGATTATTATATACGAAGAGAACAGAAAATATGTAAAGACCATGCCTGGAGACATCTGGTTTTTTTCTATGTCCAGTTTCAGGATGTGAGTGACACCTCAGAGCCAGATGTGGGATGTGAATAATCTCCTGAAGCTGGAACCGTCCAAACCGGTGAAAATTGCGGTTCCCCATTTTGTAGTTTTCTATAACGGGGCGGAGGATGTTACACTGAAGCTTTCTGGAAAAAACCGGACTCAATGCCCCCGAAACTGAATAACCCATTCCCGAAAAAAGAATATCGGAAAATCAAAAGCAGCGTATTCATGTCTTTTCAAACGGCATGAATACGCTGAAAAAAGGTATTGAATCCCGAGAACCGGGATGCTACAATACAAACAAGCATAAAAATTCTGTAAGCCATTCGGCACAGGCGGATCAACCGCCGTTTGTCTGATCTGACATTCCATTCAGAAGCTCTCTATGCCTTTATCCCCAAAAACGCAGCAGAAAAAGCAAAGCTGTATCTGTCACTGACACAAAATTTAATGATGAAAACACGATGGCAGGGTGAGATGAGCTCTGCAGAAATGGAGGTTTTTATGTCAATTTTTGAATTCAACAGAGAAGAGGAAATATTAAAACTCAGACGGGGAGAGTTTATGCGGGGCGCCGTTGTAGGACTTGCTGAGGCAGCAGCCGAGGGAAAGGTACTGGCTGTTTTGCAGGTTCTCCGGCTTTGGGGTGATGTACCTGAATATGCAAAAGGACGAATTGAGAAAGAAACCGACCTTTCTTTGCTGGAGGAATGGCTGAGAATGGCGGCAAAGGCAGAAAGCATCGACAGCTTTCTGATTCAGAGCGGGCTTTCGGAATATCGGAACGGACTGGCTGACGGCAGGGCTCAGGCAGTTTTGGATGTGTTTAAAATGCGTTGGGACGTTCCTGAAGATGTTCAGAATGCTGTTTTGTCTCAAAGCGATCTTTCTTTATTGGCCGATTGGCTGAAAAAGGCTGTCGAGGCAGAATCACCGGAGGATATTTTTCAGGAAATCGTACAGTGGAGAGAACAGAACAGCGAGGCTGAGATGGAAAAGATAGAACGTGGCATGCCTCAGGAATGGAAACGGGAAGCGAAAAAAAAGGCAGAGGAAATGGCGGATGAGCGGTTTCATATTCCTGCTGCCTGTGAACCAGAATGTTGAAGAAAACAGCGTATCCATGTATTTGTTAGATTATATGGATTTTGCATGTGATGAAAAAGTGTGGGAAGATGAAGATAGTTATGCGGTAGATTTTTTTAAAGAAATAATAAGCGCTTTTAAAGATTATACTATGATTGCAGGAGGAGTAATGAGAAAAGTAATTAAAGATACGATTCATGCGAATGGAATAGATATTGGAATTTATACACAGGATTTTGAAAATGAATTTATTTCCTTAACAGATATTGCCCGATATAAGAGCGATGACCCAACCGCTGTTATTCAAAATTGGATGAGAAACAGGGATGTAATAGAATTTCTGGGATTATGGGAAAGGCTGCATAATCCAGATTTTAACCCCCTCGAATTCGAGGGGTTTAGAAAACAGGCAGGAGCAAACGCGTTTACAATGTCACCCAGAAAGTGGATAGAAGCTACGAATGCTGTCGGTATTGTTTCAAAAGCAGGACGTTACGGAGGAACATATGCTCATAGCGATATTGCCATGTCTTTCGCAACCTGGATTTCTCCTGAGTTTCAGCTATATATTATGAAAGACTATAGGCGCTTAAAGACAGATGAAAACAGTCGGTTATCTTTGAGTTGGAATTTGAATAGAGAAATTTCTAAATTAAATTATAGGATACATACAGATGCGATTAAAGAAAATCTGATTCCCCCAGAACTAACGCCCGCACAGGTTGCGTATACATACGCTAATGAAACAGATATGCTGAATGTCGTTTTGTTTGGAAAGACAGCGAAGCAGTGGAAGGATGAAAATCCAACTGTGAAAGGTAATATGAGGGATGCAGCAACATTAAATCAGTTGTTGGTACTGGCAAATTTGGAAAGCTATAATGCTGTTTTAATTAATCAGGGTAAAAATCAGAAAGAACGGATGGAGTTACTTCGGCAATTGACAGTACAGCAGTTGCAGACATTGGAAACGGTAAGTCTCAATAACCTTCCTAAATCGAAAATAGAAAGGAAGCAGACTGAGAATTTAGTAACTTAATAGAAAAGAGGGGATTTTAAGGAATTATGGAGCTGTACAACGCCATGAACGGAACGGATCATCAGGATCCGGATGATCTGACGGTCACCACCATGGAAAACGCGGTCTATCTTGCCATGAAGAATGATGTATCCTTTCTTCTGGCCGACAGGATGACGCTGTATGAGCATCAGTCCACCTGGAACCCGAACATGCCCCTGCGCGACCTGTTTCCAGTAAAGAACCGGAAGATATCACCCTGAAGCTGTCGGACGCCTTTATCCAGAAAGAGGACGACCCGGATCTGGAGCTGAAGGTGAGATTCCTGAATATCAACCAGGGATACAATCAGGAATTGATGGAAAAATGCAGGACACTCCGGGAATACAGTGCATTTGTAGCACGGATCAGAAGCTATGCGGATAAAGAGACAGCGATCGAGGAAGCAGTGGACAGGGCTGTGACAGAGTGTATCGAGGATGCGCGGCCAGAGAGCGGAGGTAGTGAGAACAATAAGCTCGATAGCTTATTGTTCTCACTGCAATTTGTGACAAAATGTCACAAATTGCATATCGCAGAGCCGAATTTGAAATTCGGCTCGCGTTCCTCAACGTAAACGTTTCGGAAAAGAGGTGGTTGCCATGTCAATTTTCGAGTATAACGAAGAAGAAGAGATGAGGAAGCTCAGGGAAGGGGAGCGACAACTTGGTAAAGAAGAGGGAAAGGAAGAAGGAATTGAAATAGGGATGGCCCAGGGACTGGCCCAGGGGTTAGCCCAAGGATTTGCCCAATCCTGCCTGTTTGCTCTGAAAAGTCACGGCCCCATACCGAAGTGGCTGGAAGAACGGATTACGGAGGAAACGGATCCGGAGCTTATGAACGAGTGGATGGAAACGGCTGTAATAACGGTCGATGTAGAAAGCTTTCTGGAAAAAACAGGACTCAAAGCCCCCGAAAATGAATAACCCATTCCCGAAAAAAAGAATATCGGAAAATCGAAAACAGCGTATCCATGTCTTATCAAACGGCATGAATACGCTGTTCCTTTCTTTGAAAACAAACCGCGTATAATCGGCGGCATACGATTCTCTTTCCACATCTACGGTTGCAGCTCCATGTGATCCAGGGCATACTGAAGGGCCATACCAATCAGCTCATTTCTGGAGCGGTTGGTTGTGGTGGACAGCTCGCTGTATTTATCCTGAAGTGTTTTATCAATTCGAATCGTCATGGTGACGGCTTTTTCTTCTTTTGGGGTGATAATGAGTTTTTCCATTACAAAATCGCATCCTTAAAATAGTCTCACTACATTGTTATTGTACTATGACAATTTAGATAAATCTATAACACAATGAGTGATTAAATTGTGTTACATTTTCCTGATAAAAGTAACTGCTTTTTGTGTTATTGATAAAAAGACCACATAAAAATTATAATATTGCTATGCAAAAAGACGGAAACAGCAATGAAAGAGTAACTAATTTTAGGGAAAAGGTGAACAGGTGAAGATGATCATATAAGGTCACTATTAACATTTACCATACACAACCAACAAGGAGGCGAAAATGGAGGGATTTTGCACAGAAACCAGGGCCGGATAGGAAAAACAGGAAGGGAATCCGGTTCCAGGAGGCAGCTATGGGGGCTGCTTCGACAGCCGCTTTTGAAAAAAAGACCGAAGAAAGCTGCCGGAAATTGATTCAGACAAAAGAAATGGGGGTAAGAAAAAGAAAATGAAAAAGAAACTGAGAAACAAAAAAATTCTGTCTTTGTTTATGTCAGGCGCTGTGGCCGCTTCCCTGCTGGCCGGATGCGGAAGCAGAGATGCCGGGAGCGCGGGTGTGTCCGCTGCGGCGACAGAGGAAGCGGACGCGGAGAGTGCAGCCGCGGGGGGAGAAAGGGAAGAGGAAACGTTTACGCATGATCCGGTTTTAAATGAACCGGGCGCGGAGCCGCTATGCAGGGAACAGGTTGTGATCACGATAGGAATTCCCGCGAATACCAACATAGAGGATTATGATACCAACTATTACACGCTGCTTCTGGAAGAAAAAGCGAATGTGGATATTCAGTTTGTCACCTACACCAGCGCGGATGCCACGGAAAAGTTGAGGGTGCAGATCGCGGGAGGTGAAAAGCTCCCTGATATCATTCTGTGGGGACAGGATGAAGCGGAGATGATGGAATGGGGAGCGGACGGCTATTTCATCCCGCTGGAACAATATTTTGAAAATTCCTCTTATTATACGACGGATATTTACGCGGATTATCAGGAAAAGGGGCTGGATATCCTGGGCCTGTCCACCACCTCGGACGGTCATATCTGGCAGTTTCCGGGTCTGACGGATTCTCTGACGAATCCCACGGGAGCAAAGCTGTGGATATATGAGCCCTGGCTGGAAGCGGTGGGGATGACGCGGGAGGATATTGCGGATGTGGACGGTTTTTATGAAATGCTTGTGGCATTCAAAACGCAGGATCCGAACGGGAACGGTGTGGCTGATGAAATTCCTCTGATGGGCTCTGTGCTGGATCAGACAGATAACCAGCCATGGGTATATCTGATGAATGCGTTTCAGCCTACAACAGTGGCAAGGCAGTTTCTGGTGTCAGAAAACGGACAGCTGTCGGCTTCTTTTACGACGGATGAATTTAAGGAAGGGGTAAAATATATCTCCAGGCTGGTGCAGGAAGGGCTGTATGATCCGGTTTCCTTTACGCAGGACAACGCGTCGTTCAGATCCATTTTAAATGCTGCCGGAGATCAGCTGGTCGGCTGCTTCGCATATACCTCCACATCCCTGATAACAGCGGATCATCCTTCCAAGAATGACTGGATCCTGGTCGATCCGCTCATTGGAGCGGACGGATATTGCTCTACTGCCTATGCTCCCGATATTCCGGTCGGGATGGCGGCCATTTCGGCAGACTGTGAACATCCGGAGGTGGCCTTCAGGCTGATGGATCTGATGTGCAGCGAGTATATGTCCATCGTAAACCGCTACGGGGAAGAGGGAGTGAACTGGATGTTTGCGGAGGATGCCAAAGAGGAATATCCGGACGCGGACTGGTCGGTGACCTATGGCGAATATCCGCCCTATATTCTGGATTTTAATTCCGTATGGAATACCATGGGAAATGCGCACTGGATGGAGGCGGGACCTCATATCCGGACGGCGGAAATCTCCGGCGGATACTTTGCGGCAAGCGTTGCCACAGGGATCGGACAGGCCTATATCGCGGAGCTGGCGGAGCATCACGACAACTATATGGCGGCGATTCCGGCAGAGCCGATCACCAAGATTCAGTATGCATCTCCTGACGAGCAGACAGAAGCCGCTGAAATCTATACGGAACTTTATGACTATGTGACGGAAATGATAAGCGCCTGGTTTACAGGGACTTCGGATGTAGAGGACGACTGGAATACCTATCTGGATACGCTTGAGGAGATCGGGCTTTCAGACTGGCTGGAGCTGAACCAGAAAGGATGGGGCTGAGTGGGGAAAAGAGTGACGTGGAAAAAGATAAAAACGGCCAGACAGCTATATCTCATGCTCTTTCTGCCCTTGCTTTATCTGCTGATATTCTGTTATGCTCCCATGTTCGGGATACAGATCGCCTTTAAGGATTTTTCCTATAAAAAGGGAATCTGGGGGAGTGAATGGATCGGACTGGAGCACTTCATTGACTTCCTGGGAGACAGAAAGTTTTATCAGTATCTGATCAATACGTTGAGGATCAGCGTTTACGCCATGGTTGCGGGAAATATCGTACCGCTTTTTCTGGCGCTGTGCCTGAATATCATAAAGCCCGGAATTTTTAAAAGATCGGTTCAGATGATCAGCTACCTGCCTCACTTCATTTCGGTGGTGGTTCTGTGCGGTATTCTGATCCAGATGCTGAATCCGATCGTGGGGCTGTACGGAAGCCTGGCGAAGCTGCTTACAGGGGAAAGGCCGCCCGATGTTCTGAGCATCCCATCGGCCTACCCGCATCTGCATGTGTGGTCAGGAGTCTGGCAGAATGCGGGGTGGAATTCCATCATCTATACGGCGGCGCTTGCAAACAGTGACCAGCAGCTTCATGAAGCGGCACAGATCGACGGCGCAAGCCGTCTGCAGCGGATCTGGCATATTGATATTCCGACGATCCTGCCGACCTTTGTGATTCTGGTCATCATGAACGCGGGCAGATTGATGAGCGTTGGCTATGAGAAGGTGCTGCTGCTGCAGAACAGCCTGATTTTAAGCTATAGTGAAACCATTTCCACCTATGTATACAAGCAGGCGTTCGCCTCCAGCAGAGCCGATTTTGGCTACTCGACGGCAGTGGGGCTGTTCGATTCGGCAATCAATATCATTCTGCTGGTTCTGGTCAACCTGCTGTCCAAAAAGGTGACGGAGACGAGTCTGTGGTAGGGAGGTGAAATTGAAAATGAAAAGCAAAAACAGGATCAAGGCCTCTTTATCAGAACGGATTTTTTACGGGATCG
Source organism: Candidatus Eisenbergiella merdavium (assembly GCA_019119595.1). Lineage (GTDB taxonomy): Bacteria > Bacillota > Clostridia > Lachnospirales > Lachnospiraceae > Eisenbergiella > Eisenbergiella merdavium. Next base: position 22,501 of record DWWS01000002.1, read on the forward strand.
TGGCGGCGGTCGTGGCTCTGTTCGGGATCTGCGTCCTGTATCCGGTAATCTACATTATCTCCTCATCCTTCTCGTCGCCAAAAGCGGTAATGTCGGGCAATGTGCTGCTTCTTCCGGTGGATTTTACCCTGAATGGATATGGAGCGGTGCTCCGCTATGACAATGTGTGGGTCGGGTTCCGGAATTCGCTGTTCTATATGACGGTCGGCACGACGATCAATCTGGTTATGACGACGCTGGCGGCCTACCCGCTTTCCAGGAAGGACGTTCCCTTTAAGGGGATCATCATGTTCTTATTTACCTTTACCATGATCTTTAATGCGGGAATGATCCCCAACTACCTGCTGATCCGGGATCTGGGAATCCTGAATACGGTATGGGCCATGCTGATTCCGGGAGCGGTGTCGGTGTATAACATGATCGTGATGCGCACCTTTTTTATGACCAGCATTCCGGAGGATCTTCTGGAGGCGTCGAAGCTGGATGGCTGTACGGATTTTCAGTATTTGCGCAAGGTAGTGCTCCCGCTTTCCAAATCCATACTGGCGGTTATTGTCATGTATTATGCGGTGGGGCACTGGAACGCCTATTTTAACGCCTTTCTGTATCTGTCAGACGACAGGCGTTATCCGCTTCAGCTGTTTCTGAGGGATATTCTGATTTCCAATCAGGTGGGAGCGGAGATGGTGGATACCTATTCAGAGAATGTGGGAATTGAATATGTTCTGAAATACGCTCTGATCGTCATAGCGACAGTGCCGATGGTGGTCATCTATCCGTTTGTGCAGAAGCATTTTCAAAAAGGGGTTATGATCGGAGCGATAAAGGGGTAGCAAAGGCGGGAGGCGGTGAAGCCGTCTCCCTGAAAAAGACCGCCGGAAGGCGGCAAAAGGGAGGATAAGATCTGTGTTTGAAAGAAAGGGAGAAGCCAGGATCAAACGGGCGAATACGGACTGGTGGATCAATGAAAAGGCCGTTGTGGGAATGAACGGAATGACCTATATCGCCTATGTGACGGACATGGGAGAAATTCATGTGAAGGAAATAAGCGCAAAATGCTCGCTAACACCCTCCAGAGATATCTGTATCTGCAGAATGAACTGCAATTATTCGGATGAGCATAACGCGCCCTCCATCTGTATCCTGGAAAACGGGAGGATCATGGTTGCCTACACGGGACATGGAGCCACGCATACCATGAAATATCGGATCACAAGAGAACCCTTTGATATCACCACATTTGGCCCGGAACGGGTTTTGATCTATGAAAAAAGCATCACTTACGCGCAGCTTTTTGAAAATACCCGAAAGCATGAGCTCTGGCTGTTTGCCAGAGTGGACGGCGTGACGTGGGAATTCCGTTATTCCCCTGACGAGGGAGAAAACTGGAGCAAGCCGACGGTATTTCTGGCATCCGATGCGGGAGGACTGTTCTATTTTGATATTCATAAAATGACGGTTCCTGATAATGGTGAGCTGCGGGAGCAGTGGGTATTCGCATTATACGGGCATCCGCGCATATCAAAGGATCATACCATCCGGAGCGGGATTTTTGACGAGGACGGTTTTCTTTTATCCATGGACGGTGAACGGACCGGGATGAATCTGTATGGAAAGGAAAAAGAAGGGAAAGCCCTGACCGGGATGCTGGATCTGACAAAGCTGGCGGTCGTCTACGCTTCTCCGGAAGGGACAACGGTACGGCTGCTTGCGGTTTCAGCCACCCGGCCTTATCGCGTGGGACTGGCCGCGTTTGTCCTGAATCGGCCGGAAACCGCCGTTTATTATTCCGCTTCCTGGAAACAGGGCTCCTGGCGGCTGTCAGAGCCGATCGCTCCGGTGGGAGAATTCCTTGCACCGGGACAGATGGACGGCTCACAGACCTATGTGGGAGGAATGGCTTATTACTATGGAGTGGGAGAGGCCGGGCTTCATCCCTCGGATGAGAGAGGAACGAGCGGGACGAACCGGATCTATCTGGCAAGAGCAGATGAAACGGCATGGTATCTGGAAAGCTATGTCACCCATGACCTTGGAAAAACCTATGAGCCGGAAAGGACGATCCGGAAAATCCCAAAGACAGAGCAGGAGCTGAAGCTATGGCGGCCGGTCGTTCCGCTGTACGCACAGGACAATCTGCCGGTATACTGGCATGAGGGAACCTATACCGCCCATACGGGCGGATGGCACTGCGATGTGGTGATGGATATTGAATTTGATCTGTAAAAAATGAAAGAGGCTCATGTATAGCCTAAGGGCTTACATGAGTCTCTCTGTTTTTACAGGTCAGACCATTCATAACGGCTGTCACGTTGACTCGTTGGTCCTGTAAGTACGCTTCTGCGGATCTGTCAGTCCTCGATCGCCGCCTTCTGCACGTTGATGTCATGGAAAAGCTTCACGTCCACCTTTTCCTTCCTGTAATAGGTATAGATGCCGTTCTGCTCCTGCTCCACGTCGGTGAGCTGGGTATAGCAGAAGCCGAACATCTTCGGATTGGAAAGGAGCGCTTCGGTGAGTCCTTTATACCGGGCGACGAATTCCTCCTCGGTCTTCGGGCCGTTTCCGTAGCCCCAGGCTTTTTCGTCGGAAGTATCCATGGCCCACTTGATCCCGCCGTATTCGCTGACGAACATGGGAAGCCCTTCCGTATACTGCTGCCTTGCGCTGTGGGCGTCGCGGAATGCGCCGGTCCCGTTTTTGAAGGGCTCGTAGGAGGCGGCAAAAACAGCCGGATCCTGCTCATAGTCATGCACGTCGTAAATATCGGTGATCACGTGGAAGTTTCCGCTGGTGTCGATGCAGGGGCGGGTGGTGTCGTACTGCTTGGTGATCCGATAGGTGAGGGCGAGCAGGCCGTCGATCTGTCTGCGTCCTTCATAGTCCCAGGTTTCGTTGAAGGGGCACCAGCCGATGATGGAGGGATGGTTGAAATCCCGCTCGATGGCCTGGATCCATTCCGGAATAAAGGCCTCATAGCCGGTATAGGAGGAAATATCGAAGCCCCAGTTCGCCATTTCTCCCCAGGTCAGATATCCCATCCGGTCGCAATGATAAAGGAAGCGGGGTTCAAAAACCTTCTGATGCAGGCGCGCGCCGTTGAAGCCTGCGGCCATGGACAGACGGATATCGTTCTGCAGCGCCTCATCGGAGGGGGCGGTGTAGATGCCGTCCGGATAGAAGCCCTGATCCAGAACCAGACGCTGGAAAACGGATTTTCCGTTGATGAGGAAGCGGTAGCCGTCCAGCTTCACCTCGCGCATGCCGAAATAGCTGTGTACGTTATCCTTTCCAAAGGAAAGGGAAAGATCATACAGCCTGCCCTCGCCGGGCTCCCACAGATGGAGCTCCTTCAGAGGAAGGGTGAGGATCACGTTCCCGCAGGAGCCTGCGGCAGAAGCGCTTCCGCAGTCCTTTCCTTCATAGGAAGCGGCTGCAGTCAGGACGCCTTCGCCCTCCACCTGCGCCTTGATGGTGAGGGTCCCTTCGGAAATGTTGGGATAATACTGCACGTTCCTGATATATTCCGCCGGAGTGAATTCCAGCCATACGGTCTGCCAGATTCCCGTGGTTCTCGTATAAGAGCAGGCATAGGAGGCAAAGCGGTCGCTCTGCTTTCCGATGGGCTGCATGGGATCCCTGGTATCATCCTGGGCATAGACGGTCAGATCGTTTTCTCCCTCATGCACCAGCCCGGTGATGTCGAATACGAAGGAAACGTAGCCGCCCTTGTGCCGGCCCGCCTCTTTGCCGTTTACGAACACGCGGCAGTCGTAGTCCACCGCGCCGAAATGGATCAGCACCCTTCCCGCAAGCTGCTCTTCCGTCAGAGTAAAGGTGCGGTGATACCACACGGCGGGAATGAAATCCGTGTATCCGATGCCGCTTAAAACGCTCTCCGGGCAGAAGGGAACGGTGATCTTGTCCTTAAAATCCGTCCTGCTCCCAAACCCGCGCTCCAGCCCGCTCACGCCGAAGTCAAATTCAAAATCCCAGGTTCCATTCAGATTCATCCAGTTTTCCCTCTCCATCTGCGGAAAAGGATGTTCCGGTCTCGGTATGTTTGCTGTCATTTTTCCTCCTTTTTTGCCGCCTCTAGGCGGCACTAAAATCATGGAAGAACGGCGTAAGCCGTTCTTCGGCACGAATCGAAGATTCGTGCCGGCCTTCTCCCGCCGCTTTTAGCGGCACTTGTCTTGTGATAATTGGAGTATACTGCTATAATAACAGGAGGAAAATGCAAAAAATGAGCATTTAAGTGAGGAATACGAGCATGATGGAGGACATTGTTACATTTCTGCCAGGACAGCTTCCGGGGGAGGAACGGTTTGCGGTGGAGATGACGGGGATCACCTGGCCGGACGCCAGGTATCATATTGAGCGGGAGCATTCGCCCCTGCATTGTCTGGAATACGTGATCAGCGGAGAGGGGCATATCGTGATGGAGGGAAGGGAATACCGCCCGAAGGCGGGGGACGCCTATCTGCTGGCGGCGGGAAAGGATCACAGCTACTGGGCGGACGGAGAGCGGCCCTGGAAAAAGATATGGATGAACATTTCCGGCCCTCTTGCTGATGCGCTGGTTGCGGGCTATGGCCTTGCGGATGCGGTGGTATTTGAAAACTGTCCGGTTTACGCGCAGTTCTGGGAATTCCTGCGGGTCTGCAGGGCCTCCGGGAAAAACAGCAGAGAGCTTTCCGAGCGGGCGGTGCTTTTGTTCCATGAGATCCTTCTGAAGCTTTCTGAAAATCTGCGTTCCGCAAGACAGCGGGCAGACGGGAGGGAAAGAAGCGCGGCGGAGGAAACAGCGTTTCAGACGAAGGAATATATTGACGCGCATATTTATGAAAAAATAACGATGCCGGAGCTGGCGCAGGCGGCAAGCCTTTCCGCCTCCCAGCTTTCCCGCATTTTCCGGAAGGTGTACGGGCAGAGTCCTTATGACTATGTGCTGGCAAGAAAAACGGACACGGCCTGCCGTCTTCTTCTGAATACGGGAATGAGCGTGAAGGAGGTGGCTTACCGGCTGGGCTTTGCGGATGAGCACTACTTTTCAAATGTTTTCTCAAAGAGGACAGGCCTTCCGCCGGGACGCTACCGGACGGAGGGCGGCGGTTTCGGTTCAGGCCCGTGCTGGTCACACCGCTGACCAGCACGTAAGGAAAGTGTTCCGGTTCGGATCCGGCCCATCCATCGCCGTAGGCGATCTGGAATGACGGGCCGGGTTACAGTGCGCTGGCTTGCCAGTGCGCTGTAACGGGCGGCGGAAAAAATTCTGATCCATGTTGTTTGAGGACAGATTGTATGCTATTCTGAAATCAGCTACCGACGACAGAACCATTGACCGCAGGAGGCTCTGGCAGGGCGCCGGACGACAGGCTCCTCTGCCGGGCATTTGGGAAAGGAGGCTTTCATGAACGGATACTTGTTATGGCTGATCATCGTGATCGCTGTTGTGATCCTGGTTCCGCTGGCTCTGGCCGTGATAAGGAGCGTGGATTATAAACGGCAGGTTTCGGGAAAGAAGAAAATGCGGACGCTGAAGGAGGGAGAGCAGATCTCCGGGCCGGAAAAGACTTACAATACGGAAATGGAGATGCTGGCAGCCGAGGCGGAAACGCGGATCAAAAGCAATATGCTGGGGATGGGAAGATTTGGCTGCTGAGACGGCCGGATGATGGCCGGGATCCATTTTTCTGTCATGAGGCAGATCATATCAAATATGCAGGGCAGGCTTTCCGCTGTGGAAGCCTGCCCTGCTTGGATTCTGTCCCGAAATATTTTTCCGGGAAAATACTTTCCGAAAAATTTTTCCGAAAATCTTTTACGCCGTCCGGCAGCCGGTGGGAGTATAGCCCGCCTCAGTCACGGCGTCCATGAGCACCTGATCGGTCACGTCCTTTGCCAGGGTCACGGTCGCTTCCTTGTTTTCCAGGCTCACGTCCACGGCGGATACGCCATCCACGGCTGCGAGAGCCTTCTGCACGTGCGCCTGGCAGTGCGCGCACATCATGCCGTCTACAGAGATTACCTTTGTCATTTTCTTTTCTCCTTTCAGATTGGGCTGCACGGGGCAGTCGTTTGATTGATTTATGTGGGAAGCCGGAGGCTCCGGCGTTTCCAACTGTGGGCTGTCAGAGCGGAAGAAGCGCAGCCGCAGGGCGTTCGTCACCACGCAGACGGAGCTTAGGCTCATGGCGGCCGAGCCGATCATGGGGCTTAAACGCAGGCCGAAGGCCGGGAAAAAGGCGCCTGCCGCCACGGGAATACCAAGTATATTATAGAAGAAGGCCCAGAACAGGTTCATCCGGATGTTGCGGATGACGCTGCGGCTTAAGCGGATGGCGGTGACCACATCGTACAGGGAATCCTTCATCAGCACCACGTCGGCGGAGTCGATGGCGATATCGGTTCCGGCTCCGATGGCGATTCCGATGTCGGCGCGGGTCAGGGCGGGCGCGTCGTTGATGCCGTCGCCCACCATGGCCACCTTATGTCCCTGCTCCTGAAGGGCGCGGATCTTTTCCTCCTTCTGAGTGGGAAGCACGTCGGAGATGGCTTCCTCGATGCCAAGCTGCTCCTGGATGGCGGCTGCGGTCAGCCGATTGTCTCCGGTGAGCATGACCACATGAACGCCCATTTCCCGGAAGGCCTGAATGGCGGCCATGCTGGAGGGACGGACAGTGTCCGCCACGGCGATGATGCCTGTGATGCGGGAAGCGGAGGCGGGGAGGGCAGACGCTGTGCCGGCGGCTTTGTCAGAAATCCTTCCGTCCGTGTCTTCCGTGCAGGAGAAGAGCAGAGGCGTCTTTCCCTGTCCGGCGAGCCGCTCCGTTTCCGCTTTGATCCTGGAATAATCCGGCATGGAGGAGAGTGCAAGAACCTCTTCCATATATGCAGGATTTCCTGCATGCCAGATCCGGCCGTTTACCAACGCACGGATGCCCCGGCCTGAGACGGCGGAGAAATCCCTGGCCGCCGGAAGCTGCAGGCCGTCCTGCTTTGCCCGTTCCACAACGGCCTGGGCCAGCGGATGCTCGCTTCCGGCTTCCGCCGCCGCAGCCTGGGTGAGAAACCATTTTTCAGGAGAAATGCCCTCCCGAAGAGCGTCCTCCTCAAAGCGGTCGTCCAGCAGCAGGATATCCGTGACGGAAGGATGGCCGGAGGTGATGGTTCCCGTTTTGTCCAGCACGATGGTGTCGATGGAATGCAGGTTTTCCAGGCTCTCGGCGGACTTGATGAGAATGCCGTATTCCGCCGCCTTTCCGGTTCCCACCATGATGGCGACGGGGGTTGCGAGGCCCAGCGCGCAGGGGCAGGAAATGACCAGCACGGAAATGGCGCAGGAAAGGGCGAATTCAAAGCCTGCTCCCGCGGCGAGCCAGACGACGGCGGTCAGGATGGCGATGGCGATGACCGCAGGGACGAACACGCCGCTGACCCGGTCGGCAAGCCGGGCGATGGGCGCTTTGGAGTTTCCGGCTTCATCCACCAGCCGGATGATCTGCGCCAGGGTGGTGTCGTCTCCCACGCGGGAGGCGCGGAAACGGAAGGAGCCGTTTTTATTGATGGTGGCGGAGATAACCGTATCTCCCCTGCCCTTTTCCACAGGGATGCTTTCCCCGGTGATGGCGGACTGATCCAGATAGCCGTTTCCCTCTGTGATCACGCCGTCCACCGGGATGCTCATTCCGGGGCGGATGACCAGGATATCTCCCGCAACGACCTGCTCGGCGGGAATCGTGACCTCATCCCCGTTCCGGACGACGACGGCGGTCTTGGGAGCCAGATCGACCAGCTTTCCCAGCGCATCGGAGGTTTTGGATTTGGAGCGGGCCTCCAGATATTTTCCAACCGTCACAAGCGTCAGGATCATGGCGGCGGATTCAAAATAAAGCTGATGGGCGTAATGGTGCACCAGCTCCATGTCATTGTGGCCGAAGCCCGCAGCCAAACGGTATATGGCGAAGATTCCGTACAGGAAGGCTGCGGAGGAGCCCACGGCCACCAGGGAGTCCATGTTCGGGGCGCGCATCACGAGGGCCTTGAAGCCTGTCGTGAAAAAATGCCGGTTGATGATGAGCACCGGTATGGTGAGAAGAAGCTGGGTGAATGCCGAAACCAGCACGTTTTCAGTCCCCACAAAAATGCCGGGAACGGGAAGCCCGATCATGTGGCCCATGGCGATGTACATGAGAGGGATCAGGATCAGGATGGAGGAAACCAGCCTGGTCTTCATCGCCCTCTGATTCTGCAGGGTGCGATCCTTCCGGTCCTGCCATTCTCTGCCGAAGCCGCCCTGCTCCTTTCCCGCCTGCGCGCCGCCCTCTGCGGAGGGCCTTGCAGGCGAAGCGCCGTAGCCGATTTTGGTGACGGCCTGAACGATATCGTTTTCCGTGACCGCCGTTTCATCGTAGGAGACGGTCATGCTGTTGGCGAGCAGGCTGACATTCACCTCAGACACGCCGGGAAGGCGGCTGACGCAGCGCGTCACGTTTGCCTGGCACGCCGCGCAGGTCATGCCTGTGACGTTATATTTTTCTTTTTTCATGATAATCCTCATTCCGGAGCGTGCGACGGGGCGAAGAGAAATCGCGGATGCGATTTCTCTTCTGCCATAAAAGCTATTTGTGACGCTCCGGCACAAATAGCCGTGTAAAAAATAAGCCATCGGGCTTATTTTTT
>DWWS01000067.1 GCA_019119595.1 Candidatus Eisenbergiella merdavium
ACCTTCTGATAAATAAGACAGGCAGAAAAAGGATAAACGCGATCTTTCTGTCTGTCTTATTTTATCCACATATAAAAAATTTAAATTTCGTCACTTTTCACAACCGTCAAATATAGGGTGTGAACAGTAACAAAAAAATTTGCCCTCCCTTCCCTTTTGTGATACAATAAATCGATTATGGATAAGAAAGCGGTGTGTGCCGGAGCGTCGCAGACCGCTTTCGGGCATGCGGGAAGGAGCAGACGCGGCTTCCCGTCCCGTTGCGGCAGAGCGCTTTTTGTCTGCCCTGCTACGCTCCAGAATGGGGAATAAGGATGAAGGCATATTTGATACTGGAAGACGGAACCGTGTTCGAGGGAATCTCGATCGGGGCCGACAAAGAGGTGATCAGTGAGATCGTATTCAACACGTCCATGGCCGGATACCTGGAGGTGCTGACCGATCCTTCCTATGCGGGACAGGCGGTCTGCATGACCTATCCGCTGATCGGAAACTACGGCGTGTGCAGGCAGGATTGTGAGTCCAAAAGACCCTGGCCGGACGGCTTTATCGTAAGGGAGCTTTCCAGAATGCCCAGCAATTTCCGGTCGGATGTGAGCATTCAGCAATATCTGAGGGAATATGAGGTTCCCGGGATCGCGGGGATCGACACCAGGGCGCTGACGAAGATCCTGAGAGAAAAAGGAACCATGAACGGCATGATCACCACCGATGAGAAATATGATCTGGCCAAGATCCTGCCAAGGCTTGCCGCCTACACCACGGGAAAGGTGGTCGAGAAGGTTACCTGCCCGTCAAAATATGAGGTGAAGGGCGCGAGGGAGCTTTCCGAGAACGGGCCCGTTTCCGGAAGCGCTGTTTTTAATAAGGAAGCTTTTGCGGCGGGTGAAAAGGAAAAGCGGCCGTCCATGGTAAGAGCGCTGAACGGCGCGGGAAAAAAGGTGGCCCTCCTGGATCTTGGCGCAAAGGACAACATCGCCCGTTCCCTGGCGATGAGAGGCTGCGACGTTACCGTTTATCCGGCGGGAACGAAGGCGGAGGAGATCATCGCGGATGCGCCGGACGGCATCATGCTCTCCAACGGCCCCGGAGACCCGAAGGAGTGTACGGATGTGATCCGGGAGATCCGAAAGCTCTATGAGACGGATATCCCGATCTTCGCCATCTGTCTGGGACATCAGCTCATGGCGCTTGCCACGGGAGCGGATACCCATAAGATGAAATACGGACACAGGGGCGGCAACCATCCGGTGAAGGATCTCGCCACGGGCCGGGTGTACATTTCATCCCAGAATCACGGCTATGTGGTGGATACCGACCATCTGGATGCGGCCGTTGCGGTACCCGCCTTTGTGAACGTAAACGACGGAACCAACGAGGGGCTTCGCTACACGGGAAAAAATATCTTCACCGTGCAGTTTCATCCGGAGGCGTGTCCCGGGCCGCAGGATTCCGGATATCTTTTCGACCGGTTTATTACGATGATGAATGGAGGAATGCAGGATGCCTAAGAATCCCGACGTAAAAAAAGTAATGGTCATCGGCTCAGGCCCGATCGTGATCGGCCAGGCGGCGGAGTTCGACTACGCGGGAACACAGGCCTGCCGTTCCCTCAAGGAAGAAGGCGTGGAGGTGGTGCTGGTCAATTCCAACCCGGCCACCATCATGACGGATAAGGATATCGCGGATAAGGTTTATATCGAGCCGCTCACCGTGAAGGTGCTGGAGCAGATCATTGAAAAGGAAAAGCCGGACAGCATCCTGCCCACCCTGGGCGGACAGGCCGGACTGAACCTGGGCATGGAGCTGGATGAATCAGGCTTCCTTGCGGCGCACGGCGTAAAGCTTCTCGGAACCACCTCAAAGACCATCCGCAAGGCGGAGGACCGGCAGGAATTCAAGGACACCATGGAGAAGATCGGAGAGCCCTGCGCGCCCTCCCTGGTGGTGACCAATATCGAGGACGGCGTGGCCTTTGCGGGTAAGATCGGCTATCCGGTGGTGCTTCGTCCCGCCTACACCCTGGGCGGAAGCGGCGGCGGGATCGCCCATAACCAGATGGAGCTGGAGGAGATCCTGGCGAACGGCCTCCGCCTGTCCCGTGTGGGAGATGTGCTGGTGGAGCGCTGTATCTCCGGCTGGAAGGAGATCGAGTACGAGGTGATGCGCGACAGCGCCGGAAACTGCATCACGGTCTGCAACATGGAAAACATCGATCCCGTGGGCGTGCACACCGGCGACAGCATCGTGGTTGCTCCCTCCCAGACCCTCAGCGACAAGGAATATCAGATGCTCCGCAGCGCCGCCCTGAACATCATCGACGAGCTGGAGATCACCGGAGGCTGCAACGTGCAGTTCGCCCTGCATCCCACCAGCTTTGAATACTGCGTGATCGAGGTCAACCCCCGCGTGAGCCGTTCCTCGGCCCTCGCCAGCAAGGCCACCGGCTACCCCATCGCCAAGGTGGCGGCCAAGATCGCCCTTGGCTATACCCTGGACGAGATCAAAAACGCGATCACGGGAAAGACCTACGCCAGCTTTGAACCCACCCTTGACTACTGCGTGGTAAAAATGCCCCGCCTGCCCTTCGATAAATTCATCACCGCCAAGAGAAGCCTCACCACCCAGATGAAGGCAACCGGCGAGGTGATGAGCATCTGCACCAGTTTTGAAGGCGCGCTGATGAAGGCCATCCGCTCTCTGGAGCAGCATGTGGACTGCTTGAGGAGCTATGATTTTTCCGCCCTTTCCGCGGAGGATCTGAAGGAACGGCTGAAAAAGGTGGACGACCAGCGCATCTGGGTCATCGCGGAGGCGCTGAGAAAGGGACTGGATTACGAGACCATCCATGAGATCACCATGGTGGATGAATGGTTCATCGATAAGATCGCCGTTCTGGTTGAAATGGAAGCGGCGCTGGAGGAGGGGCCTCTTTCGCCGGAGCTTCTGCGTGAGGCGAAACGGCTTGAATTCCCGGACAACGTGATCAGCCGCCTTTCCGGCGTTCCGGAGGAGCAGGTGAAAAGACTGCGCCTGGAAAACGGCATCACGGCAGCCTACAAGATGGTGGATACCTGCGCCGCCGAATTTGAGGCGAGCACCCCTTACTACTACTCCGTGTACGGCGGAGAAAACGAGGCGGAGGAGTCCAGAAGCGGCCAGCCCCGCAGGGACGGCTGCGTTTGTCCGAAAAAGGTTCTGGTGCTTGGAAGCGGCCCCATCCGCATCGGCCAGGGAATCGAGTTCGATTACTGCTCCGTTCACGCCACCTGGGCCTTTTCCAGAGCGGGCTACGAAACGGTCATCATCAACAACAACCCGGAGACCGTGAGCACGGACTTCGATATCGCGGATAAGCTGTACTTTGAGCCCCTGACGCCCGAGGATGTGGAAAACGTGGTCAACATCGAGCATCCCGACGGAGCGGTGGTGCAGTTCGGCGGACAGACCGCCATCAAGCTCACCGAAAGCCTGATGAAAATGGGCGTGCCTATTCTGGGAACCAGCGCGGAGAACGTGGACGCGGCGGAGGACCGGGAGCTTTTCGATAAGATCCTTGAGGAATGTGAGATCCCAAGACCCAGCGGCGGCACCGTGTATACCGCCGAAGAGGCGAAGGCCGTGGCGAACCGTCTGGGCTATCCCGTGCTGGTGCGTCCCTCCTACGTGCTGGGCGGACAGGGCATGCAGATCGCCATTTCCGATGAAGAAATCGAGGAATTCATGGCGATCATCAACCGCATCGCCCAGGATCATCCCATTCTGGTGGATAAGTACCTGCAGGGCAAGGAGATGGAGGTGGACGCGGTCTGCGACGGGACCGACATTCTGATCCCCGGCCTGATGGAACACGTGGAGCGGGCAGGCGTGCACTCCGGAGACAGCATCTCCGTTTATCCCGCCCAGACCGTCAGCGAGAATGTGAAAAAGACCATCGCGGAGTATACCAGACGCCTGGCAAAATCCCTGCACGTCATCGGACTGATCAACATCCAGTTCATCGTGGTGGGAGAGGAGGTCTACGTCATCGAGGTGAATCCCCGTTCCTCCAGAACGGTGCCCTACATCAGCAAGGTGACGGGCATTCCCATCGTGGATCTTGCCGCCGCGGTGATCACCGGAAAGACCATCCGGGAGCTTGGCTACGAGCCCGGCCTGCAGCCGGAGTCGGAATACGTGGCCGTGAAAATGCCCGTATTCTCCTTTGAAAAGATCCGCGGCGCGGAGATCAGCCTCGGGCCGGAAATGAAGTCCACCGGAGAATGCCTCGGCGTGGCAAAGACCTTCAACGAGGCGCTTTACAAGGCCTTCCTCGGCGCGGGGATCGACCTGCCAAGGCACAGACAGATGATCATCACCGTGAAGGATGCGGATAAGGGAGAGGCCATCGAGATCGCCCGCCGTTTTGAGAAGCTGGGCTATATCATCTACGCCACCAGAAGCACCGCTGCCGCGCTGAACGAGGCCGGCGTGAAGGCGAGAAAGGTGAACAAGATCAGCCAGGAATCCCCCACGGTCATGGACCTGATCCTGGGCCACAGGATCGACCTGGTGATCGACACGCCCACCCAGGGAAGGGACAAGTCCAGAGACGGCTTCCTGATCCGCCGCACCGCCATCGAGACCGGCGTCAACTGCCTGACCAGCCTGGACACGGCAAGAGCCCTTGTGGGAAGCCTGGAGACGAAGATGAGAAGCGAAACCATGGAGCCTGTGGACATCGCCCGGCTGGAGCGGAAGAAGGCGTAAGCAGGCTTTCTGCCTGAGCGGAGAAAAGCATGAATCAGATCAACTACCAGAAGGAGCTGGAAAAGCTCCTGCGCGCTCTGGAGGCGGAAGCGTCCTCCGGGGTCGGAAGAAAAAAACGCCTGCTGCTGCACGCCTGCTGCGCTCCCTGCAGCAGCTACGTGCTGGAATATCTGAGAGAAAAATTTGACATCACCGTGCTTTACTACAATCCCAACATCACGGACCGGGAAGAATATGAAAAGCGAAGCGCGGAGCTGAGCCGCCTGGCCCGGCAGATGAACGAAGAGGCGCTGTCAGGGACAGCGCCGGAGCGGGTCGATCTGTCCCCGGCCGGAGCGGTCGCGGAAAAAGCACCGGCCCCGCCGCCGGGATTCATCCTCATGGAGGAGGGCGCCTGGGAGCCGCAGCTTTTCTTTGAGGCAGCAAGGGGGCTGGAAGCTTTGCCCGAGGGCGGAGAGCGGTGTTTTCGCTGTTATGAGCTCCGCCTGCGGGAAACCGCCAGGCTGGCGGCCCTGCGGGGCTTCGACTATTTCACCACCACCCTCACCATCAGCCCATTAAAGAACGCGGGAAAGCTGAATGAGATCGGGGAGCGTCTGGCCAGGGAATACGGCGTCGCTTTCCTGCCGTCGGACTTCAAAAAGAAGAACGGCTATAAGCGTTCCGTGGAGCTGTCGGAAAAATACGGGCTTTACCGCCAGGATTACTGCGGCTGTGTTTTTTCCAGGGCCGAAAGGGACAGAAGGATGCAGGAAAGCGTGAAGCAGGAAAAGAACCCTTAAGCCGCCGGGAACGCGGGCGGGCATTTTTTCAGCTTTATGCGGAAATGGAGATATAGAAGGAAAACGGAAAGGATCGAATGGTATGGATAAAATTCTGGATGTGATTTCCGGGGAGGTAAAAAAAGCCTTTGAAACGGCGGGCTACGACGGGGAGCTGGGCAGAGTGACCCTCTCCAACCGTCCCGACCTGTGCGAATACCAGTGTAACGGGAGCCTGGCCGGCGCGAAGAAGTACCACAAGGCCCCCCTTATGATCGCGCAGGGAGTGGCGGAGGCGCTGCAGGAGAACCCCGTTTTTGCGGAGGTTTCCGCCGTTGCGCCGGGCTTTCTGAACCTGAAGCTTTCGGAAGATTTTTTAAGCGGCTATCTGAATGAAATGGCTGCTTCGGAAAAATTCGGCGTGGGAGAGCCGGAGAAAAAGGAAACGATCATCATCGACTACGGCGGACCCAACGTGGCGAAGCCGCTGCATGTGGGGCATCTGCGTCCCGCGATCATCGGCGAGAGCGTGAAAAGGATCCTGCGCTATGCCGGTCACAACGTCATCGGCGACGTCCATCTGGGAGACTGGGGTCTTCAGATGGGGCAGGTGATCATGGAGCTCGAGGAAAGACAGCCGGAGCTTCCCTATTTTGATGAAAATTATGAAGGAGAATATCCCAAAGAGCCGCCTTTTACCGTCGCTGAGATGGGTGAGATGTACGCCGCGGCAAGCGCAAAATGCAAGACGGACGAGGCTTGCAAGGCGAGGGCTCTGGAGAATACCAGAAAATTTCAGAATGGTGTACGCGGGTATCGTGCGCTCTGGAAGCACATCATGGATGTGTCCCTGCCCGATATTAAGGAAAATTATGACAGACTGAACGTGGAATTTGACCTGTGGAAGGGCGAATCCGACGTTCAGGATCTGATTCCCGGCATGGTGGAAAAGATGAAGCAGGAGGGCTTCGCGCATGAAAGCGAAGGCGCTCTTGTGGTGGATGTGAAGGAAGAGACGGATACGAAGGAAATTCCGCCCTGCATTATTCTGAAATCCGACGGCGCATCTCTTTACAGCACGACGGATCTTGCCACTCTGGAGGAGCGGACGCAGAATTATCACCCGGATTCTGTGATCTATATTACGGATAAGCGTCAGGCCATGCACTTTGAGCAGGTATTCCGCTGCGCGAGGAAGACCGGGCTTGTGGAGCCGGAAACCAGGCTGGTGCACATCGGCTTCGGTACGGTGAACGGAAAGGACGGCAAGCCCTTTAAGACCCGTGAAGGCGGAGTGCCCCGTCTGGAAAACCTGATCGAAGAGATCGACGACGAGATGTACAGAAAGATCCGCGAAAGCCGCAGGGAGCTTTCCGACGAGGATGCGAGAAGGACGGCAGACATCGTGGGCCTTGCCGCGCTCAAGTACGGCGACCTTTCCAATCAGGCCGCCAAGGACTATGTGTTCGACGTGGACCGCTTCACCTCCTTTGAGGGAGACACCGGCCCGTATATCCTTTATACCATCGTCCGCATCAAGTCCATCCTGGAGAAATATACACAGCAGGGCGGAAGCCTTTCCGGGCTTTCCATCCTTCCCGCCCGGAATCCGGAGGAAAAGGCACTGATGCTTGAGCTTTCCGGCTTCCAGGCCATGGTCGCGGGCGCGTCGAAGGAGCTTGCGCCCAACCGGGTCTGCGCCTATATTTACGATCTGTCCAACGCCTTCAACCGTTTTTACCACGAGACGAAGATCATCGCGGAGGAGGACGAGGCGAGAAAGGCGGGCCTGATCGCCCTGCTGATGCTGACGAAGGGCGTGCTGGAGGACTGCATCGGGCTTCTCGGATTTTCCGCTCCGGACCGGATGTGAGCCCGGACATGCCGGTGATGAGAAAGCTTGTCAGAAGGCTTATCAGAAAGCGTATCAAAGCATATCGTTGAAAGAAAAATTTATTTTCAATGGCTTGCCATCGCACGCTGCGGGATGTAATATTTTTTTATAATAGAAAAATCGATTTATCGCTCCCGGACAGGCGTTTCCGGCCTGCGCCGGGGAGCAGAGAGGAGAAAAGATCATGTACTGCACACGTAAGATAACCGAAGGCGTCACCTGGATCGGCGGAAGCGACCGCCGTCTGGCTCTGTTTGAGAACCTGTTCCCGATCCCCAGAGGAGTGGCCTATAATTCCTATCTCATCCTGGACGAGGCGACCGCTGTGATCGACACCGTTGACAGCTCCATCTCCCGCCAGTTTTTTGAGAATATCAGCCATACCCTGAACGGACGGAAGCTGGATTACCTGATCGTCAACCATATGGAGCCGGATCACTGCGCGAACATCGACGAGCTTCTGCTTCGTTATCCGGATATGAAGATCGTGGGAAATGCAAAGACCTTCACCATGATCAGCCAGTTCTACGGCCTTGATCTGGAGGGACGCACCGTTACGGTGAAGGAGGGCGACAGCCTTTCTCTGGGAAAGCACAGGCTGAGCTTTTATTTTGCGCCAATGGTTCACTGGCCTGAGGTTATGGTGGCCTATGAGGAGACGGAAAAGATCCTGTTTTCCGCGGACGCCTTCGGAAGCTTCGGCGCGCTGAACGGCAATATTTTCAACGACGAGCTGGATTTCGATAAGGACTGGCTGGACGACGCTCGCCGTTATTACGGCAACATCGTGGGTAAATACGGCCCGCAGGTTCAGACGGCTTTAAAGAAGCTTTCCGGCCTGGATATCGCGGTGATCTGCCCGCTGCACGGCCCCGTATGGAGATGCGATCTGGGCTATCTGCTTGAAAAATACGATCTCTGGAGCAGATATGAGGCGGAGGAGAAAACGGTTGCGATCCTGTATGCCTCCATGTACGGAGATACGGAAAACGCCGCCAATATCCTGGCTGCGAAGCTGGCAGAGGCGGGCGTGAAGAGCATCGCCCTGCACGACGTTTCCAGTACCCATGTTTCCGACCTGATCGGAGAGGTGTTCCGCTGCAGCCACCTGGTGCTCGCCGCGCCCACCTACAACAACGGCATTTATCCCGCAATGCTCAACTTCCTGCATGACTGCAAGGCGCTGAACCTGCAGAACCGTACGATCGGCCTGATCGAGAACGGAACCTGGGGCCCCGTTGCCGGAAAGCAGATGAAGGAGCTTCTGGACGGCCTGAAGGGCATGAACGTTCTGGAGCCTGTCGTTACCCTGAAGTCCGCGTTAAGCGACGCTTCTTTGGAGCAGCTGGACAATCTGGCCGGAGCGCTGGCGGCTTCTCTGGCAGAATGAGAGCGCTGAAAAACGCATAGAGGAAAATGCCCCGGCCGGATGGGACGGGGCAAAAATAACGGATAAAGAAAAAAGAGGACGGCGGCAGCATGACGGAGCATGATGCTGTCGTTCGTCTTTTTGGCGACGTGAAGGCTGCCCGCCGTACGTTTCGGAGAGGAGATCCTGAGCAAGCAGACCTGATCCGGTAAGAGGGGGATATCACAGCGGTAGTCGATACCCCAAAAACAAAAAACGGAAAAGCCTCAAAAGACCTTTCCGTTTCAAAACAATAGCGAGAGGGGGATTCGAACCCTCGACACTACGGGTATGAACCGTATGCTCTAGCCAACTGAGCTATCTCGCCATATATATGGGACCTATAGGGCTCGAACCTATGACCCTCTGCTTGTAAGGCAGATGCTCTCCCAGCTGAGCTAAGATCCCATGTCTCACAAGTTTCAGGATTTGTCTCACCCGCAACCTGCTCGATTAGTATACAAAAATTGGGACAACTTGTCAACAGCTTTTTTAATATTTTTTGACACAGCTTTTTTAAATTTTTTTTGACGCAGATTTTCATGATTTTTTCTGATCCGCTCCTGACGGTTTTTTATCAGTACGAAAGACCGTCTTGCATATCCGGGCGGGGACGAATTATAATAATTACCGGAAAGAAGGATCGGATAAAAAGCGGAAGCCGCCGCTGCGGTGCGGAAAGAAGGGCTTTTGCAGGATGCAAGGAAGCCGGGGACGGGCTGCCGGAAAAGAGAGGAGATTATATGAGAATCGGAATGGGTTATGACGTACATCGTCTTGTGGAGGATCGCAGGCTGATCATGGGAGGCGTGGAGATCCCTTATGAAAAAGGGCTTTTGGGGCATTCGGACGCGGATGTGCTGCTGCATGCCGTGATGGACGCGCTGCTGGGAGCGGCGGCGCTTGGGGATATCGGAAAGCATTTTCCGGATACGGACCCGGCATACCGGGGGATCAGCAGCCTGAAGCTTTTGGAGAGGGTCGGGGAGCTTCTGGAGGAACACAGTTTCCTGATCGAGAATATCGACGCGACGATCATTGCTCAGGCGCCCAAAATGCGCCCTCATATCGATCAAATGAGGGAAAACATCGCCCGTGCCTTAAAGATCGACATAAGCCAGGTAAATGTGAAGGCGACGACGGAGGAGGGACTGGGC
Organism: Candidatus Eisenbergiella merdavium; assembly: GCA_019119595.1. Taxonomy (GTDB): domain Bacteria; phylum Bacillota; class Clostridia; order Lachnospirales; family Lachnospiraceae; genus Eisenbergiella; species Eisenbergiella merdavium. The sequence goes on from DWWS01000067.1 coordinate 9,970, forward strand.
TTTACAGGAAGCGGAGAAGGGATTTCTTCCCAGGCCATCTGTCTTCTGAACACGCCTTACGGGCTGTATTCGGAGGAAATGGGAAACGCTGCCTGTTCCGGCTGCGGAGGCTGTCCGAGGCAGTAAAACGAAAAATCTTAAAGAAAAATTCATTTTTTTGCAAGGGAAATCAAACTTTTTGCCTGATATACTTCTCTATATAGAGGGGACTTCCCCAGAATCATGTACAAAGGATGATGAAGGTGGATTATATTGATATTTCCGGATGGGAAAGACAGAGGGAACCGCAGGTGCCGGTCAGGCGGCCTTCGAAAAGGAGCGCGGCACGCAGAAGAAAGAGAAGAAGGCGGCTGTTTCTTGCGAGAGTGACATTTGGCGGAGCCGTACTTCTCGCCGGGCTTTTTCTCGGCGTGCTTTTCTGGCAGCTCCTTGTGCTGGTCACGCAGCAGAGCGTAACGGAGGACAACCCGGTAATGCGCCGCCAGGAGGCAGGCGAAACGGAGGAGGACAGCGCGGAAAAGCCGGAGATCGTGGAGGATTTTCTGACTGTCAATCCCTACTCGAGACCGGGAGAGGCGCTGCCGGAGGTCCGGAATATCTTCGTGCACTATACGGCGAATCAGGGAACGACGGCGGAGCAGAACCGGAGTTATTTTGAAAACCTCGGAATTACGGGAGAAACCTCGGCAAGCGCTCATTTTGTGATCGGCTTTGACGGGACGATCATTCAGTGCATCCCGCTTGACGAGATCGGCTATGCTGTGAAAACGAGAAATTATGACTCCATATCCATTGAGTGCTGTTATCAGTCTGAGGATGGGAGCTTTACGGAAGCCACCTATGATTCCCTGATCCGGCTGACCTCATGGCTTTTGAAAAAATACGGCCTTTCCGCTGAGGACGTCCTGCGGCATTATGATGAGGGAGGCAAAAAGTGTCCTATTTATTTTGTGGAGAATGAAGGGGCATGGGAGCGGTTCAGACAGGACCTGACGGATTACGCCCGTGAAATCTGAGCCGCCGCCCGCCGGGGCTTTTTCAGAACCGTGGCCTTCTGGTTGATCTGCTTTTTCAGAATCACGGCCTCCCGCCTGGCCTGTTTTTTCAGAACCGACGCTGCCTGTGCCGTCTGTGGCACAGGTCTGCATTTTACGGTTCTATTTTTGAAAATCAGGATTGACGGCCCCGCAAAATGATGATATGATTCATTCCATCCAATATCTGCCAAAAGAAAGTTTGTGGCAGTCTTAGTTTTTTCTTTCTATTCTTATTTTTTATCTGCTTCATAAATCGGCCGCGGCATGCGGCGATCCCACATTCGATCCGTTTTTTCTGAATCATGTTTTTTTCATATCCGCATATCAGCAGATTCTGTTTTTCTGTACTCATATTTTCTTTGTGAAGAGGATGCCGTGCCTGGGCGTCTGAAAATCACGTCTTTGGGCCGTATTGGCCGAAATCTCAACAGGCTGGGGAGCTTTTCCGGAAGGAAAGGTTGAAATAGAGCGCTTCGCTGCGAAAGGAGGGAATCCCGGAGAAAAAAGGATATTTTTACGGAACCGATAAAAAGTCAAAAAAGGATGGTGTAAATGTAATATGAAAAAAGAAGACACGGTAAAAGCTGGGAAGGATAAACGGCTCCTCGCAGGTACGGCGGCGCTCCTTCTTTTGGTTGCGGCGATACTTTGCGTGGCGGCAGTAAGGCAGAATGCGGGGCGCCGGACGGGTTCGATGGCCTCTATGCTGACGGAAAGCCTGGAAAATTCCGGCTTCGCCTATCTGCCGGGCGAAAAACGGGAGCTGGAGAAGGCGGCTGAGGCGGCAGCGGAATTTTTGGATGAACTGGTCGTCACAGGTGCGGGCCGGCAGGAAATGATTGACAGACTGCAGGAATACCTGCTGGGACTTGGTTGGGAGCTGTCGGAAGAGCAGGCGGCGGAGCTGGCGGAATGGCTGGTTCAGGTGTATCTGCAGAATTATGAGACCATATACGGAAAACCATCAGGCGTCGTCCAGACAGCGTCGGAGCAGTCTGAAACGTTTCTGGAAGAGATGCGTACGGACCTGCAGAGCATTTCTGAGTATCTGGTCCGGCTGGATGAGTCGGTGACAAATAACCGGAAAGAGCTCATCAGCCTGACGGAGACGCAGGACGGCGGCTATCAGGAGCTTGCAGAATATCTGGAGGGACTGAAAAGCGTGGTTTCCACGATGCGGTCGGAGCTTATGGAATACCGGAACAGCCAGTCGGAGCAGCAGGTTCTTTCCGCACAGGAATTCACCGATATGAAAACCAGAATGGAAAGCCTTTCTCAGGCGATTCTGGAGCTGGAAAGCCGCTTGAAGGAAAGCATCGGGAATACGGACGGAAACAACAGCGGGAGATATACGGCTCTCCAGGAGGAGCTGGACGGACTTTCTTCTGACCTTCGCAATCAGGCTGACTCGCTGAACAAAAGGCTGTCCGATATGCTTTCGGAGCTGAAAGCAAATGGAAGCGGAATGAACACCGCCCTTTCCGAGCTGATCAGCAAATCGCAGAGCGAGCTGACAGCGCTGCTGAACGGGCTGGAAGACGCGAATCAGCTCCGCCATGAGAAAGAGGAAGCACAGAACAGCGGCCGCAGCGAGCAGATCAATCAAAATATCAGCGAAAAGGCGGGGCTGCTTTCTGGAAGGCTGGATGAGGTGCATGAAAGCATCGCGGCTGCTCAGGCGGAGATCGGACAGATTCTTACGGATATGGATACGGCAGACAGCCTTCGCATGGAAGAGATCATGAAGGGCTTTACCGGGATCAGCGCCTCCCTTACTCAGATCAACACGGATATGGATACCGCGCACGGAGAGCTGAAGCTGCTGATCGAAACGGTCAGGACTGAGGCGGGGGAAAATCAGGAGGAGCTGCTGAGCATACTCGATCAGATCGACACCTCCTTTACGGAACAGAACAACCAGAATTTTGATGCCATGGTGCAGTCCCTGAATTCTCACTCGGAAGCGATGAAGGCTCAGATGGAAGCGATGAACAGCAGCCTTGCGCAGAATACGACGCAGATGGAGGCGATGAATAATAGCCTTGCGCAGAACACAACGCAGATGGAGGCGATGAGCAGCAGCCTCACGCAGAATACATCTCAGATGGAGGAGATAAACAACAGTCTTACACAGAATACGACGCAGGTGGAGGCGATGAACAGCAGCCTTACGCAGAACACGGCACAGATCTCGGCGGAGGTGAGCGGCGGGAACGCACAGATCCTGCAAAGGCTCGCAGAGCTGGAGAACAATACGAGTTCGATGCTTTCCGGTCTCTCCGGCGACGTTCAGTCGGTTTTTCGGCGTGTGAGTAATGGCAAAAAACTTCTTGCATCCGCATTGCTCACGAAGAACGTCATAATCGACGAGGATGCAACCTTTCAGGAAATCTATGACGCGATCCTGAAAATTGAACAGGAAACCGTGATCGGCGTGGATAAGATTCCCGGAACCGTCGAATACGAATACCACCACCACACCGGAAGTCCGGAAAGCGGCGGCGGATGCTACACTCAGGCATCCTATCATCAGCATACCGGAAGCTGTTACAAGACATGTACCTACCGGGAATCCGGGTGTCTGGATGCGGTGGAGCAGAATGACGGGCAGATCAGATGCACTTATATCATCAATCACAGCGTCTGTACGAACGGAGAAAATCAGGAGCGCAGCCGCTGGCATGAAAATGACGGAGAGCATCACATCAACGAAGATGCCAAGGGCACCCATCTGGTCGTCGTATGCGGAAAAAATGAGGGTGATTATGAGGGATACGTGACCGCCTGCGGCCTGCAGGAGGGACAGATTACCGGCGCGCGCATTGTGTACGACGCAAACGCTGTATCCGAGGCTGCAAAGACCTACCAGCGAAAGGCTGAGGCGAACGTTTTTTCCCTGGAGGATGTGAAGGGGCTTCTGAACGCACAGCTTAATGAAATGGAAGCGCAGGCCGATAAAGCGCCGGAAAAGCAGCAGCAGACCCACCCCGAGGAAGCGGAGGAAACGGCGTCCGCAGAGGCCGAAACGGAGTCAGAATCCGAGAAAGAGACGGAAAGTGCGGCAGAAATACAGACAGAGCTGCAGCAGGAAGATGCCCCGGCCGGGACGGAATCGGAAAGCGCCCCGGGAGCACAGCCGGAGCCTGAAACGAAAGATGAAACGGCAACGAAGCCGGGAGCAGAACAGGAAACGGATTCCGGATCAGAGCCGGAGGCAGGGACCGGATCGGATGCCGGAACAGAACAGGAGACAGAGCCTGAAACGGATTCAGAAACAAAGCCGGAATCAGAGCCGGAAACAAAAGTGAAAACCGGCGGGGAAGTGCAGGAAAAGTAAAGATCCGGATTCTGAGGTCTGAAAGGCAGCAAATACCGCAAAGCCCTGACTTTTAGCCGCGGCAGAGAAATCACAGGAAAGGATTTCTCTGCGCGGCCTTTGAAAACAGCCCGTGCTGTGCGGGTATAAAGGCGGCAAGACGCAGACGACGGCTTTTACCAGGTCCAGAGGGTGCCCGCGATTCCGTCGGCAATGGCTCTTGCCGTTGCGTCAAACTGCGCGTCCAGAAGGGCGTTGTCCTGATCGTTATTGATGAAGCCCACCTCTACCAGAACAGCAGGCATATCTGTGCGGCGCAAAACGACGAGGTTGGGGCGGGCGTTGACACCCAGATTTTTATAACCGATCTCCTCCAGCTGGCGGTTGATGTTGGTGGCTATGGTGCCTGCCGGAAGCCATTCGTTGTAGACGAGGCTTTCCACTCCCGAATATTGATTGGGATAAGGACTGGAATTGCGGTGGATGGAGATAAAAATATCCGCTCCCGAGGCGTTGGCCTTCGCGGCCTTCTGATAGGGAGATTCATAGATATCCTCCGTGCGGGAATAGATCACGCGGAAACCGTAGCTTTCCAGTATCTCGCCGACGGCAAGGGTGAGGGCGAGCGTGTCGTCCTTCTCCTGCCTGCCGTTGTATACGGCGCCGGGATCGGAGCCGCCGTGTCCGGCGTCGAGGAAAATGGTGTAGACGTAGTTTGCCATAGAGGGTTCACCTGTGAGGAAGGCTTTCTTTAATATATGGCGGAAGGCATGTGTCAGTTACCTTCGGAATATATATGTTTCAAAGAGAAAACAACGTGTGTTTTCCAAAGGAGAGAGGAATGTGGAGAGGATGAACAGAAAGGAAGCCGGAAATGCAACGATTCTTTTTCTTCTGAAGTGTCTGCTGCTTTCTTACGTGCTGACCGGGGCGTGCCTGATGCTTCTTGCGCTGCTCCTTTATAAACTGCGCCTGTCGGAGCAGATCGTATCCATCGCCATCATCGTCATCTATGTGGCCGCTGTGTTCCTGGCAGGATTTCTGGCGGGAAAGAGGATGAAAAGCAGGAAATTTCTGTGGGGGCTCATGCTGGGACTGGCTTATTTTGCCGTCATGGTACTGGTATCGCTGGCGGTGAACCACAGCCTGAAGGGGCTGGACACCCATTTTTTCACCACGCTGGTCATCTGCGGAGCGGGCGGAATGCTGGGCGGAATGCTGAGCTGAAGGGAAAGTGTAACAGCCAGGCCTGCGCATTTACTGCGCAGACCGTATGGAAGCGCTCCGGCAGGAAAGTCGAATTTTTTGAGAAAAACACTTTTCGGACAGAAAAATGTGTGCTATACTTACAAAGATAATGGCGTATTAAGGAGGCGATCGTATGAAGCACATTAAGACACTGAGCACGAGAGACCTGAAGGAATCCATGAAGAAGGGCGGATGCGGAGAGTGCCAGACATCCTGCCAGTCTGCATGCAAGACGTCCTGCACGGTAGGAAATCAGAGCTGTGAGAAGATGAAATAAGCAGCCTGAAACGGATAACCGAAGACGGTACTTATAAGCAGCGATGAAAAATCGCTGCTTATTATACGTCCGAGGGAAATTGCGGAGAAAGGAAAGATTTCAGTGATACATCAGTACAGGAACAACGGCTACAACATCGTGATGGATGTAAACAGCGGAAGCGTGCATGTTGTGGACGATTGTGTTTATGAGGCTCTGCCGGCGGCGGAGAAGCTGTTCATGCAGGGGCAGCGGGACAGAGACAGCATTCTGGCCGCTGTGAGAAAAAGCCTGCAGGAGAAAACGGACGGCGGACGCGCCTTTGAAGAGCAGGAGCTTTCCGAGGCGGTTGACGAGATCCTGGAGCTTGCGGACGTGGGACAGCTTTTTACCGAGGATATCTATGAAAAATATATCGGCGACTTCAAAAACCGTCAGACGGTGGTGAAGGCGCTGTGCCTGCACGTGGCCCATGACTGCAACCTCGCCTGCCGCTATTGCTTTGCGGAGGAAGGGGAATACCACGGCAGACGGGCGATTATGAGCTTTGAGGTGGGGAAAAAGGCGCTGGATTTTCTGGTGGCTTCCTCGGGAAACCGGGTGAACCTTGAGGTGGATTTCTTCGGCGGGGAGCCGCTGATGAACTGGCAGGTGGTGAAGGATCTGGTGGCCTACGGCAGAAGCCTGGAAGAGCCGCATCACAAGAAATTCCGTTTTACCCTGACCACCAACGGCGTTCTTTTGAATGATGAGATCCAGGAATTTCTGAATAAGGAAATGGCGAACGTGGTGCTCAGCATCGACGGACGCAAGGAGGTAAACGACCGGATGCGCCCGCACAGAGGCGGACAGGGAAGCTACGACGAGATCGTTCCCAAATTCCAGAAGCTTGCCGACAGCAGGGGCCAGTTTAATTATTACGCCCGCGGCACGTTCACCCACAACAACCTGGATTTTGCGGAGGATGTGAAGCACCTGGCGGATCTGGGCTTTGAGCAGCTTTCCGTGGAGCCCGTTGTGGCGGATCCGAAGGAGGATTACGCCATCCGGGAAGAGGATGTTCCGGCGATCCTGGAGGAGTACGACCGCCTTGCGGTGGAGCTGATCAGGCGTCAGAAGGAAGGAAAAGGCGTCAATTTCTTCCATTACATGATCGACTTGAGCGGCGGGCCCTGTGTGGCCAAGCGGCTGTCCGGCTGCGGCTCGGGAACGGAATACCTGGCGGTGACGCCCTGGGGTGATCTGTATCCCTGCCATCAGTTTGTCGGCCAGGAGGAATTCCTCATGGGCAACGTGGACGAGGGCGTTACCAGGGAGGATATCCGGGAAAAATTTAAAGGCTGCAACGTCTATACGAAGGAAAAATGTAAGGACTGCTTTGCGAAATTTTACTGCAGCGGCGGCTGTGCGGCCAACGCCTGGAATTTCTCCGGCGACATCAACGGCTGCTATGAGATCGGCTGCGAGCTTCAGAGAAAGCGCGTGGAGTGCGCGATCATGATCAAGGCGGCGCTTGCCGACGAGGACTGACGGGAGAAACCGGTGTAGGGAAAGCGCTTTCACTCTTTCTGATTTTTACATTTTATGCGCGCCGTGGCGCGCAGATGGGAGCAAAGAAATGAACAGGAATAAAGGCATTATCACGCTCATCGTGTTTTTCATCCTGCTCGCCGGACTGGGCTATGTCGCCGTTCGCGGCGTGGGAGAAGACCGTTCCGGTTCCGCGGCCAGCATCAAGCAGGGACTTGATCTGGCGGGCGGCGTGAGCATCACCTATCAGGTGGTGGGTGACGAGGAGCCGGACAGCGCGGACATGAACGATACCATTTACAAGCTGCAGCAGCGCGTGGAGGGCTATTCCACCGAGGCGCAGGTATATCAGGAGGGAACGGACCGGATCAACATTGAGATCCCCGGTGTTTCCGATGCCAACGCGGTGCTGGAGGAGCTGGGAAGGCCCGGATCGCTGAGCTTTCAGGATTCCGCCGGAAACACGGTGCTGGACGGAACGGACATCGCGGACGCCCAGGCCGGTTATCAGACCGACAGCATGGGCAACCAGACGCCCGTGGTTCAGCTCACCATGACGGATGAGGGCACGCAGAAGTTTGCGGAGGCGACGGAGGCCGCCGCCCCGACGCATGATATCATCTATATCATTTATGACGGAGCTGTGGTGAGCGCTCCGGCGGTAAACGACCCCATCACGGACGGACAGGCCGTGATCACGGGAATGGCTTCCTTTGAGGAGGCGCAGAATCTGGCCTCCACCATCCGCATCGGCGGACTGAGCCTGGAGCTGGAGGAGCTGCGTTCCAACGTGGTAGGTGCCCAGCTGGGTAGCGAGGCCATTGAAAAGAGCCTTCTCGCCGGAGCCATCGGTATGGGGATCGTCATGATTTTTATGATCGCGGTATACTGGGTTCCCGGCCTTGCCAGCGCGCTTGCGCTCTGCATGTATGTGGAGCTCATCGTGCTTCTGCTCTACGGCTTTGACATCACGCTGACCCTGCCCGGCGTTGCGGGCATCATCCTTTCCGTGGGAATGGCGGTGGACGCAAACGTGATCATCTTCGCCCGTATCCGGGAGGAGATCGCAACGGGCAAAACGGTAAAGACTGCGATGAAGATCGGTTTTCAGAAGGCCCTTTCCGCCATCATCGACGGAAATGTGACCACCCTGATCGCCGCGGCGGTGCTGGGCTTCATCGGTTCCGGGACGGTGCGCGGCTTCGCGCAGACGCTGGCTCTTGGTATCGTGGTATCCATGTTTACGGCGCTGTTTGTGACAAGAGCCCTGATGAACGCTTTTTACGGAATCGGGATCCGGAATGAAAAATTCTACGGCAGAATGAAGGAGAAAAAGACGATCTCCTTCGTTTCCAAAAAGGCGGTTTTCTTCACCGCTTCCATCGCGGTGATCCTGGCAGGCTTCGTGTTCATGGGAATCAACCAGGTGCGCAGCGGACAGGCACTTAACTACAGCCTGGAATTTGTCGGCGGCACCTCCACCAATGTGACCTTCAACGAGGATATGAGCATTGAGGAGCTGGATGCGCAGGTGGTTCCGCTTCTCGAGAAGATCACCGGGGACGGCAACGTGCAGACCCAGAAGGTGCAGGGAACCACGCAGGTGATCTTTAAGACCAGAACCCTGAGCGCGGAGGAAAGGGAAGAGGTGAATCAGACGCTGGAGGAGAATTTTGGCGTGGATTCCACCCTTACGACGGCGGAGTCCATCAGCTCCACCATCAGCGGCGAGATGCGCCGGGAGGCTTTCATCGCGGTGATCGTCGCAGCAGTTGCCATGCTGCTCTACGTGTGGTTCCGGTTCAAGGATGTGCGCTTCGGCGCCAGCGCGGTGGCCGCGCTGATCCATGACGTGCTGGTGGTGCTTGCCTTCTACGCGGTGGTGCGCGTTTCCGTCGGAAGCACCTTCATCGCCTGTATGCTGACCATCGTGGGATATTCCATCAACGCGACGATCGTTATCTTTGACCGTATCCGCGAGAATCTGAAGGCGGAGGGAACGGACAACCTGCCAGGACTGGTAGACAGAAGCATCACGCAGACGCTCTCCAGAAGTATTTTTACTTCTCTGACCACCTTCATCATGGTCGCCGTGCTTTATGTGCTCGGAGTGAGCTCCATCCGTGAATTCGCGCTTCCGCTGATGATCGGCATTGCCTGCGGCACCTATTCTTCGGTGTGCATCACCGGAGCGCTGTGGCTGGTTCTTAAAAAGATCGGCGGTAAGGAAAACGGCCAGGAAGCGGCGAAGCTTTCCAAAAAGGTGAAGGCCTGAAAAAGGACGGTCTGAAAAGTGACGGGTTGAAAATGACGACCGCTGACCGGGCAGCTTATTTCCGGCGGCTGGCGTAAGACAACAGATAGAAAAAAGAGGGCGTTCTGCCGGGACGAAAAGCCGCCGGACGGAACGCCTTTTCCGTTTGGAGACAGCTTTGCGCCGAAGCGTCGCAATGCCTGCAGCTCAGAAGGTGTGTACGCGATTACTCCGCGCGTGCCTCAAGGTAAAACGCTTCGGGAGGAAATATGGCGAAATGGTTTGTAGCCGCAAAAAAGGCGGATTTTAACAGAATAGCCCGGGAATTCGGCATCAGCCCGGTGACGGCGAGGATCTTGAGAAACCGGGGGCTTGAACGGGATGAGGAATTTCGGAGATTCCTGTATGGAACGGCGGGGGACATGTATCCGCCCGAGGAGCTTCTGGGCATGGAGGAGGCGGCCGGACTTCTGGTGCAAAAGATCCGGGAGGGAAAGCGGATCCGCGTCATCGGCGATTATGACGCGGACGGTGTCTGCGCCTCCTGTATCCTGCATCAGGGCCTGAAGGTGGCGGGAGGAAATGCGGATACGGCGATCCCGGACCGGATGAAGGACGGCTACGGGCTGAACGCGCACCTGGTCCTGGAGGCGTATGAGGCGGGGATCGATACAATCCTCACCTGCGACAACGGCATCGCCGCCGCTGCGGAGATCGCTCTGGCGAAGGAAAAGGGGATGACCGTCATCGTGACGGATCATCATGAGGTGCCCTATGAGGAAAAGGACGGAGAAAAAAACTGGCTGCTTCCTCCGGCCGACGTGGTGGTGGATCCGAAGCAGGAAGAGGACGGCTATCCCTTCAAGGGCATCTGCGGCGCTGTCGTCGCCTACAAGCTGATCCTCTGCCTGTATGACAGGATGGGGCTTCTGGAAGAAAAAAAGGATTTTCTGGACGGCCTGCTGGAGCTTGCGGCCTTCGCCACGGTCTGCGACGTGATGGAGCTTCTGGATGAAAACCGGATCATCGTCCGCTGCGGCCTTTCCCACATGAAGCGCACGGCAAACGAAGGGCTGCGCGCGCTGATGGAGGTAAACGAGATCGCGCCGGAAAAGCTCACCGCCTATACCATCGGCTTCGTGCTCGGCCCCTGCATCAACGCCACGGGCAGGCTGGATACGGCGGTGCGGGCGCTGAAGCTTCTGGAGGAAACCGACCGGGCGGAAGCGGTCAGAACCGCCTCGGAATTAAAGGCGCTCAACGACAGCAGGAAGGAAATGACGGAGCGGTATGTGAAGCAGGCCATCGCCCAGGTGGAGGAGGGCGGGATGGAAAAGGACCGGGTGCTCGTCCTTTTTCTGCCGGACTGCCACGAAAGCCTTGCCGGGATCATCGCCGGCCGGGTGCGGGAAAAATATTACAGGCCCGTTTTCGTCCTGACCCGCGCGGAGGAAGGCGTGAAGGGAAGCGGCCGCTCCATCGAGACCTACCACATGTTTGAGGAAATGACGAAGATAAAGGATATTTTCACCAGATACGGAGGGCATAAGATGGCGGCCGGCCTTTCCATCCGAAGCGGCGACGTGGAGGCCTTCCGCAGGCGGATCAACGAGGTATGCACCCTCACCGAGGAGGACATGGAGGAGCGGATCCACATCGATGTGCCAATGCCGGTTTCCTATATCACCCGTTCCCTGGTGGACGAGCTGGACCGGCTGGAGCCCTTCGGAAACGGCAATCCCCGTCCCCTGTTCGCGCAAAAGGATCTGCGCTTCCTCTCCGCCCGGGTGCTCGGGAAAAACGGGAACGCGGTCCGCTTTACGGTACAGGACGACGCGGGAGGACGCTGGGAGATGATGGCCTTCGGCGATCCAGCCCCCATGAACGCCTATATGGAAGAAAAATTCGGAAGCGGCGCGGTGCGCAGGCTGTACGGAACGGGCTTTTCCCCGTTCGCAGAGGAAACGGGAGAGCTTCAGCCCATCCGCCTGTCCGTCACCTATTATCCGTCTGTGAACACCTGGAAGGGAGATTCCAGACTGCAGCTGATTCTGCGGCAGTATCGGTGAGCGGGCGGTGCTTCCTGTATAGCGCTTTCGGTCAGGTCTGCACAGGAAATGAGACCTGGCCGAACTGTTACAGCGAGGGTACTCATATAGCCTGTATGGATTTTTATTGCCCGCCTGTGCTATAATGCAAAGTAAGTAATAAAGTGAGGCTTAGCAAATTAAGGAATCGGCTGCTGAAAGGAGCGTGTCGGCATGGGATTATACTTGAATCCGGGTAACGAAACATTCGCCAGGCTGGTGAACTCCAATAACTATGTAGATAAAACCGGCCTGATCAGGTATATGAACGGCCGGATCGGGCAGGAAAAAAACCTGATCGCTTCGAGCCGCCCCAGGCGTTTCGGCAAAACCATAGCAGTCAGAATGCTCACAGCATATTACAGCAGGGGCTGTGATTCAAGAGAGTTATTCAAAGGACTTGAGATAGAAAGCGATCCTTCCTTTGAAGAACATCTTAATAAGTATAATGTGATCAGGCTGGACATTCAGTGGATGCGCGGAATTGCAGTCAGGAAGATTCAACGCGGCGAGAATATTACGATTTTAGGATATATTGAAGATGAGGTTTTACGGGAACTGAGACAGGAATTTCCCGGGTATGTCTCAGAGGAGCAGAATTCTGTGGCTGTGGCACTCGCGAACATTCATGTCGCGGCCAATGAACAATTTGTCATTATCATTGATGAATGGGATTGCGTTTTCCGTGAGGATAAGGATAACGAAGAACTCCAGAAGGACTATATTAATTTCCTCCGCGGTTTGTTCAAAGGCGATGCTTCTGACGCTTTTGTAAAGCTGGCTTACATCACTGGTATTCTTCCGATCAAAAAGTATGGAACACAATCTGCGCTTAACAACTTCAGAGAACTGACCATGGTTGCGCCGGGCGGAATTGCCAGGTATATCGGCTTCACCGAAAAGGAAGTCCGTGCCCTCTGCAAAAACAGTGAACTGCCGTTTCCTGAAATGCAGAAGTGGTATGACGGATATTATCTCAGCGGGGCAGGGCATGTTTACAGCCCGAACTCTGTGATGGAAGCGCTCGACAATGAGGGATTCCAGAATTATTGGTCACAGACGGAGACCTACGAATCCTTAAAAATGTATATCGCGATGGACTTTGATGGACTTAAGCAAAAGGTCGTGGATATGCTGGGCGGTGCGGGATGTAAGATTGATGTTGAGTCCTTCCAGAACGACATGACAACATTCAGCTCATCGGATGATGTCCTCACGCTGCTGATCCATCTTGGATACCTGGCCTATGACAGTAAGAGCCGGGAGGCGTTTATTCCCAATGAAGAGGTACGAAGCTCCTTTGTCAGAGCCGTGAAGAATGAAGGCTGGAGTGATGTTTACGATGCCATCCAAAACTCCGAGAAACTGCTTACAGCCACGCTTGCAATGGATGAGGCGGCTGTTGGAAAGATGATCCGGAACGTCCACATGGAGAACAGCTCCAGTCTGGTATACAACAACGAAATTTCTCTGGCGAGTGTTATTCGGGTGGCCTACTACACGGCGACAAAGGATTACACGCTGATCCGCGAGCACCCTGCAGGAGAGGGCTTTGCCGATATGGTGTTCCTGCCGAAGCGGCGGTCAAAGAAGCCGGCGCTGGTGGTCGAACTGAAATGGGATAAGAGCGCGGAAGGCGCTGTGGATCAGATCAAGAACAAAAAGTACGTTGCAGCCCTGAAAGAATATAAAGGCAATATGCTCCTGGTTGGAATAAACTACGATAAGAAAACCAAAGAACATCAGTGCAGGATTGAAAAGTACGAGATATAAAATATGCTGAAACCGGCCCGCTCTGTGGGTGCCCCGCTGTGTGAGACTGACATGGCCGGACAGTTACAGGACGGGCTTCTTTTTGTGAAACAGCGCCCTGAAACAGGCCATAGACGCTTGCAGGATGAAAAATATTCTTTTATAATAAAATGAGATATGACTTCTTGATTACTATTTAAATCAGAGAGATACGAAGTACGTTATATCGTTGAAAAAGACAAGGCTGCGGGAGGACGCGGACACCCGCTTTTCCCCAGACGGAAACAGAGGCGCTTATGATACTGACAGTGACATTAAATCCGGCGGTGGACAAGACCTGCCGGACAGAGGAGCTTTTCTGCGGAAGGGTGAACCGGATGCGTTCCCTGACCAATATCGCGGGCGGGAAAGGGATCAACGTGAGCAGGATCCTGAGACAGTACGGCTGCGAGGTGACCGCGACGGGATTCCTCGGAGGCTTTCCGGGACAATGGATCGAAAAGGAGCTGCTTAAGACCGGTATGCGGTGCGAATTTGTCAAGATTGGCCAGGAAACCAGAAGCAGCATGAACATCGTGGCGGACAACGGCTATGTGACGGAGATTCTGGAGCCGGGGCCACAGATCACGGAACAGGAAATGGAGGAATTTCTGGAGCGCTACGACCGCCTTCTGCCAGACTGCAGCATCGTAGTACTTTCGGGAAGCGCGCCCCGGGGAGTGCCGGAGGGGATCTACGCAGAGCTGATCCGGAGAGCGCGCGCACGGGGGAAGGAAACGGTGCTGGATACCAGCGGAGAGCTTCTGAGAAAGGGGATTGAGGCCGCTCCAACCCTGATCAAGCCCAACCGCAGGGAGATGGAATACGTGATCGGCCACAGGCTGAACGGCCGGGACGGACTTCTGGAGGCCGCGGCGTTCCTGCGCAGAAACGGCGTGCATCTGGCGGCTGTTTCCATGGGAAACAGAGGGCTCCTGATGGCAGGGGAGGAGGGGCTGTTCTATGCCAGGCCGCCCCGCGTAAAAGCCCTGAATACGGTGGGCTGCGGCGACTGTGTGGTCGCTTCCATGGTGATGTCCCGCCTTGCCGGACTGGGAGAGGAGGAGATGCTGCGGCGCGCGGTGGCTCTGTCCGCGGCCAGCGCCTCTTGCCTGGAAAGCGGGAGTGTTCCCGGAGAGCTTGCCGAAAGCCTGTACGATGAGGTGACGGTGGAACGGGTGCAGACACCGGAATAGGACGCCAGCACAGAAAGTCCCTTTTTCGGATCACGGAAAAAAGAAAAGATACGAAAAAGCGCCTCTTCATGGATATCCGCGTCGCGGAGACCGCATCAGAAAGCGCTTTCCCGTATCTTATTTCTTATGAGGGGGGAGATAGGTGTTGTTCATCTATCTGTGTTTATCATACAGGAAAGATGTGACAGAAATATGTCCTTTTTCATAAAAAGCCATAAACTTCATTAACAGTTTCTGAAGATTCGGGGAAAAGACGGTTCCATAGCCAGGTTGCCGTTCGCTGGCAGACCGGATTCAGGGCGGAGCACACATCCCCGTGCCGGTCAGTGATATGATCGGCACGGGCTGAACAGCAGCCATAGCTTTCAGCTATGAAGAACCATAAAAAACAGCTGTTTGATAAAAATGATCCACAAGAGCTATACTGAAATAAAAGCTGTACTGGATAAAAGCTATACTGAAAACCGGAACAATATGGAAAAGCAGAACAGCCGCATCTGGCGGCAGAGCAGGAGGAGAGAATGATCTACAGAGAATTTCAGGACATGAAGCTTTCCGGGCTTGGCATGGGCGCCATGCGGCTTCCCGTCATCGACGGAGACGATTCCCGGATCGACGAAGCGCGTGCGCAGGCCATGGTGGACTACGCCATGGAGAATGGCGTGAATTATTACGATACGGCGTGGGGCTACCACGACGGACATTCGGAGAGCGTGATGGGAAGAGCCCTGAACCGCTATCCCAGAGAAAGCTGGTATCTCGCGACCAAGTTTCCGGGCTATGACCTTTCCAATATGGGAAAGGTGGAGGAGATCTTTGAAAAGCAGCTTGAAAAATGCGGCGTGGAATACTTTGATTTTTACCTGTTCCACAATGTCTGCGAGATGAACATAGACGCTTATCTGGATGAAACATACGGAATCTACGACTATCTGATGAAGCAGAAGCAGGCCGGAAGGATCCGCCATCTGGGATTTTCCGCCCATGGGAATCTGGATGTGATGAAGCGCTTCCTCGATGCCTACGGCAAAGACATGGAATTCTGCCAGATTCAGCTCAATTACCTGGATTTCAGCTTCCAGAACGCGAAGGAGAAGGTGGAGCTTTTGGAAAGCTGGAACATCCCGGTATGGGTGATGGAGCCCCTTCGCGGCGGAAGGCTTGCGAAGCTGTCCGGGGAGGAAGAAAACGCGTTGAAGGCGCTGCGCCCGCAGGAGAATATTCCCGCCTGGGCCTTCCGCTTCCTGCAGTCCATCCCCGGCGTGACCGTTGTTCTCTCCGGCATGTCCGATCTGGAGCAGATGCAGGAGAACATCTGCACCTGGGAGGAGGATAAGCCGCTAAACGCGGAGGAGATGGAAAGCCTTCTTCACATCGCGGACGAGATGGTGAAAAAGATCGTGCTCCCTTGCACCGCCTGTCACTACTGCACCAGCCACTGTCCGCAGGGCCTTCCCATCCCGGAGCTGCTGGCCCTGTACAACGAGCACTGCTTCACCCGGGGCGGATTCATCGCGCCGATGGCGCTCGCCGCTTATCCGCCTGAAAAGCAGCCTTCCGCCTGCATCGGCTGCAGAAGCTGCGAGGCGGTCTGCCCTCAGCAGATCAAAATTTCCGAGGCCATGGCGGATTTTACGCAGAAGCTGGGGATGTGACTCATCCCCGTGCGCCGGAAAAATGGAGCGCTGGAGCTTACCGCAGGGAGGTTAAAATGGATTGCATATTCTGTAAGATCGCAGCCGGGGAGCTGCCCGGCAGGATCGTATATGAAGACGAGGATACCATGGTGTTTATGGATATCGCCCGGGATGTGGACGGGCATATGATCGCCGTTCCAAAGAAGCATGTGAAAAACGTTTTGGACTGCGACCCGCACACGCTTCATCGCCTGATGGACACCGTCAAAAGGGTCTCGGAGCATTGCGTGGAAAAATGCGGATATGACGGTGTGAATCTGCTCAATGCAAGCGATGAAAGCGCCGGTCAGTCCGTACCGCACCTTCATATCCACATCATCCCGAGGAAAAAGGACGACGGGATTGACGCCTGGCCTCCGTTTGCGGGCGCTGAGAGCGCCCCGGACATTGTATATGAAAGACTGAAGATGGACAGGGCTGCCGATCAGGCAGAGGCTCATAAAGAAGTAAATGAAATTTGAGGCAGAACCGACGTGGTGTAGATCAGCGTCCGCTAAAAAAAATCAGCCTGTATATCATTTGAAGCAGATGATGTACAGGCTGAAACTGTATCATTTATTACGAAAGAAGCTCAAAGTGTTTCTGACGTACAAAATCTTGCCAGAGCCGGAAGATCGATCACATGAACTTTTCCGCGGGTGGTTGAAATAATGTTCTGCTTTCGCAGGTCAGACAGACCTCTGGTAAGCTGAATACGGCTAAGTCCGAGAATTTCCGCAAGCTCTTCCTGTGTCATATCAATTACAAGGCCGGAACAGGCGGGCTGATTGCTGGTAAGCAGGTACAGCAGATTGCAGATTTTTACGAAAGACGGATTGTACTCCTGGTGGACGATCTCAAAAAGGAAACGGTTGATATACATAGAGTGCCAGTTTACGACCTGTTCGCTCAATGCAGTGTTCGTTTCAAACATTTTTTGAAACTGATCTTTCGTAAATTCCAGAACTTTCATATCGGATAAGGCGACTGTGATCAATGAAAGCTCTATTTTATAGTCGTACTGGCGATAACCGGGGAATACCGTTCCGGCTCCGTGAAAGCTGATAATTTTTCTGCGGCCATTTTCATGGTCTGCGAAATGAATGGCCGCTCCGGAAATGATATAGTGGATTTTTTCGTAAGGCTGTCCGGGCTTCCACAGATAATCCCCTTTGCGGAATGTCTTTGCGGCATGGGGCTGTGAAAGAAAGTATTCGTAGAACTGCCGGAAGTCGTCTGCGAAAAAATAGCGTGGCGTCAGCAATTTACCACCTCACGATCTGTTTGATTTCGTCACTGCGATTGTACCATGATGAGCAGCTTTTTTCAATTCAAGACGCAAGGAGGAAGGATCTGTGAAAATTGTAGTAATGACCGGAAGCCCTCACAAGAACGGGACATCTGCTTTATTGGCGGACAAATTTATAGAGGGGGCCACGGAAGCCGGAAATGAAGTTTTCCGTTTTGATACGGCATTTGAGAATGTCCACCCATGTATTGGCTGCGACACTTGCGAGTGCGGGAAAAAGCCGTGTGTTTTCAAAGACAGCATGACAGGATTATATGCGGAGTTGTTGAAAGCCGATATGGTGGTATTTGTAACTCCCCTCTACTATCATGCCATGTCAGCCCAGATTAAAATGGCGATTGACCGTTTCCATGGAATTGACGATCTGCTGCGCGGCGCAGATAAGAAATCCATGCTGCTTGTGTCTGCCGCCAGTACCGAGAAGCGGATCATGAATGGAGTTGTTGGAAGCTATCATGAAACAACGCATTATCTTGGCTGGCAGGACGCAGGGATTTTGCTCGCTTATGGCTGCTATGCGCGGTCGGATATGGAGAAAACAGATTACCCGGAAAAAGCCTGGCAGTTGGGGAGGTCGGTCAAGTAAACAAGGAACAGAGTGGCGTTTATTCAGCCCGGTGACAGAAAATGGCGCTGATGCACTTGGGCAGCTTTTGGAAACCGGTTTTTCTGCCATGCCTTATCTATTCTTCCTTTGGCGTTCCGGAAATTCGGTTCAGATTCTGACTGATGGCCAGGCATTTCAAAAATATCAGATGATCTCAGAAAGACCAGCCCCGTCTGTCAGCTCGAAAGCGTAAGCTTGAAAATTGACAGGCGGGGTAATTTATGCTATCATAAAACAAAACCGAACGACGGTTTGTTACTGGAGGCGACCGATGAAACAGGAAGAAAAGTCCTTTCTTTCGAAAGGAAAGATCATAGACGCAGCGATGAAGCTGTTTTCGGAAAAAGGGTATGAAAACACCACCATGCAGGACCTTGTTCAGGCCAGCGGCATGTCCAAGGGAGCCATTTATCATCATTTTAAAAGCAAGCAGGAGATCGTCGCCTATCTGATCAATGAGGAAAAGGAGCGTTTTGCCAGCAGCCTGAGGGAGCTTGCGTCATGCGGGGAGCTGACGGCACGGGAAAAGATAGGCCGAATCATCGCCTCGCTTTTTTCCGATGCTACGCTTTCCGCTCTTGCAAAAGAAAAATGGGCTGAAAAGGTGCCCTTCGCGCTGCTGGATACGCTGAGAAATTCGGTAAACATTCTTTCCGGCTGTCTGGAAGATATTCTGAGGCAGGGCGTGGAAAATGGAGAGTTTGGCTGCGGACATCCCAGAGAGCTTGCAGGCGTGCTTGTGCTCCTGGTCGATATCTGGCTGGACCCGGTCATCGCTGACAGCGGCTATCAGGAAATGTGTGAAAAGGTTGATTTTATCGCGCTGCTTGCGGATAAATTCGACGCTCCGGTTTTCGACGCGGAGCTGGTCTCACAGGTAAAGGAGGGCCTGCGTCATTTTTATGAATGAAAACAGAAAAAGAAAGATCCTGATGGTGAACCTGCCGTTTTCCGGTCATACAACCCCCACCCTGGGCCTGGCAAGGATATTTGTGGAGCTGGGGCATCATGTGTCCTATATCAATGCGCCGGACTGGGAAGAAAGGATCGAAAAAACCGGCGCCGCTTTTATTCCGTATGACGATTATCCGGAAACGCTTTCTCCGTCTCAGAAGGAGATCAGAAGCTGGCATGCCGCCTGGCAGACGGTTCAAAGGGTTGGCGCGGATTTTGACTGCCTGATCTATGAAATGCTGTTCCTTCCGGGAAAATCCGTGGCCGACCGGCTCAATATCCCCGCCTTCCGTCTGTTCTCAACCTTTGCGCTGAACGAAAGGGTGCTCCGGGATTTCGGAAGGACCGGCGGCTGGTATATGACCGCAATTTTCCGCTATCCCAGGCTCTGCGGACTGTTTTCCAAATGGATACAGAAGAAATTTGGCCTGCGTTACGGGAATATCGCGGAGGAGATGGAACGCAATGCCCCTGATCTGAATTTTACTTATACGATCAGGGAATTTCAAATTTATCCCGAAGAGTTTCCTGCCGATCATTATAAGTTTGTGGGCCCCGCGGTCGACGGCCGCATGGAGGAGGACTTTGACTTTTCAAAAATGAGAAACCCCATCGTCTACATTTCTCTGGGGACCCTTCTTAACACTTCCGCGGCGTTCTTCCGCAAATGTATTGAGGCCTTCCGGAACGAGCCTGTTTCCGTGATCCTTTCCATCGGGAAAACGATCAGAAAAGAGCAGCTTGGCGAGATACCGGACAATATTTTCATCTATTCCCATGTCCCGCAGCTGAAAATCCTGCAGAGGGCATCCCTCTTTATCACCCACGGCGGGATGAACAGCGTGAATGAAGCCTTATATTATGGGACGCCGATGCTGGTCATTCCGGTGGGCAATGATCAGCCGCGCGTGGCCAGGCAGATTGAAGATTTGCATTTGGGAAAATATCTCAGAAGGAAGGGGCTGACTCCGTCCGTGCTCAGGGAACAGGCGCGGACGGTTTTGCAGGATCCGTCCTGGCAGGAAAGGCTTCTTCTGTTTCAGAAAAGATCCAGGGAGGCGGGCGGAAACGCTGCGATCGCGGAGATGATACTGGCAGAGCTGCACCGCAGGGAAGAGGAGGCATGAAAGCTGGTATGCGGGCATGGCGTCTCCTTCCTGCGGGCCTCAGAAAAAATTCAGACAAAGAAAAATTCCGGCTCCCGTCTGGTACCCTTAATCCCGGCCTCAAGCTTTTTCACCATGCCTTCAAACATGGGATTGAGGATGCGGCGGGAATGGGAGGGGCAGGCTTTGGCGCAGGCCAGACAGTCGATGCATTTTTCCGCATCGGTTTCCCTGGACCTTGCCGGATCGATGGCTCCGGTGGGACAGGCGGAAACGCAGGCCTTACAGCCGGTGCAGGAATCGTCTGCCGAAGGATGGAAGGGCATTTTCATGCCGTCCCGGTAGGGCTCGTTGCCCTTAACGGTCAGGCGGCGGCCGGAAGCTTCGCCGGAGAGGAGCGCTTTCAGGCGTTCCGCAAACAGGTCGAGCTGCTTTTCATCTGCTTCATCAGGCCTTCCTGCCGCAATCTCCGCCGAGAAGGTATGCGGCGCGATCCATGCGGCCGCGGCGATTCCCACAAAGCCGTTTGCCTCGCACAGCCTCTGCTCCTCCAGCAGCGTGTCGTCATAATCCCGGTTCCCATAACTGACAGTAAAGACGACGGGGGTATTACTGCCGTGCAGGCGGTCAAAGATGCCGCCCTTCACATCGGGCAGGCGTCCGGCGTAGACCGGCGCGCCGAGGATGACCAGATCCGTTTCTTCAAAAAAATATTCCTTTTCCCGGTTCTCAGGACGGGTGAGATCGATCACCTCATAATGATCGCAGAGCCGTCCTGCGATTCCCTCCACATAGCGCTTCGTGCCCTGCGTCGGGCTGAAAAATACGGCGCAGATTCGTTCTGTTTTCATATCGTTTCCTCTCCTTTCGCTCCATTCCCTCTCTGAATTCAGAAGCCAGCCTTCAGGTCGGAAATACCACACATATTTGTGATGCACATATTTGTGTTGCACATATTTGTGCTGTACATAATCGGTATTATATATATTTTATCACTCTGAGATGTAATGTCAATATTTACATCAAGACGATTTTGTGGTAGGGTTGGATATAGTTACTGTTTACGGGCCAGCCGCAAACACTTGCTGTTTGCGGCGTAAGAACATGATACAGATGTGAGCGGGCTCCTTTTGCGAAGCAAAACTTAAGATGAGCCCGCGAATGTTACTGATCATGGGGTACCCGTGATCAGTAACTATATCCTGACAGGGATACGAAAGGATGTGTGAAAATGAGGCTGAATACGAAATGCTCGATCGCACTGCACTGCCTTATTTTTATGGCGGAATATGAGGACCGGGTGAGGGTGACCAGCGGGCTGCTGGCAAAGAGCACGGGCTGTAATCCGGTCATCATCCGGAATATCATGGCGGCTCTTCAGAAGGAAAAGGTCATCACGGTGGCCCGTGGCGTGGGAGGCGCCCGTCTTTCCGCGGCGCCGGAGGAGCTGACCCTCTGGCAGGTTTTCGGAGCGGTTGAGCCGGGTGGGCTGGAGCATTTGATCGGGATGCATCCGGCCCCTTCGGAACAGTGCCCGGTGGGACGGAGAATATCGGACGTGCTGGCGAAGCCTTACGGAGAGATTGGGGCGGCTGTACGGGAAAGGATGGAAAAGATCACGCTGCGGCAGCTTTTGGACGACTATCGGAGCGGCGGCTATAATTGAAAAAATCCGTTCAGATACGGTCCGGGTCAGGCGCAGCCTGCCGGGCCGCATTTTTGCGGTAGGTATACGGCGTACAGCCTTCATGCTTTTTAAACAGGCGGATAAAGCAGGAATAATCCCGATAGCCGACCTGCTCCATGATATCCTGGATCGGCCTTTCCGTTTCCAGAAGAAGCTTTTTGGCAAGGCCGATGCGCTTGCGGATGACCAGCTCGCTGAAGGTCAGTCCGGTTTCCTTTTTGATCAGCACCGAAAGGTACTGGGCGGTCAGGTAAAGCTGGTCGGCAAGGTCCGAAAGGCGCAGATCCTGCGTGAAATTTTCGTCGATCATTTTCATGATCCTTCCGGTCTGCGTGGAAGGATAGGCGGAAGCCGCCTGCGCAGCGCTGCGGGAGCTGTTTTCCTCCAGGCGTGCGGCGGCCCGGCTGAGAACGGCGAGCAGATCCTCCTTTTTAACCGGCTTTACAAGGTAATCGAATACGCCCTGCCGGAGAGCCTCCTGCGCATAAGAAAATTCGCTGAAGCCGGTGATCAGGATGACCGTGGTATAAGGAGAAACCTGATTGACCTCCCGTACCAGCTTCAGGCCGTCCAGGCCGGGCATGCGGATATCGGAAAGCAAAAGCTCCGGCTGCTCTTTTCGGATGATTTCCAGGGCGCTCAGACCGTCGGCAGCGGTTTGGGGGAGCGCAAAGCCGTTTTTTTCCCAGTCAATAAGCTTCTGAAGGCGGTAGACGGCCCAGGGCTCGTCGTCCGCGATTAAGACTTGATACATGAGGCGCCTCCTTTCTTTGTGGGCAGAATGACGGTGACGGTGGTGCCTGCGCCCTCCGTGCTTGTGATCCGGATGCTTCCGGCCTCGCCGTAGTACAGATGCAGCCTTCTTGCGATATTTCTCAGGCCGATGCTTTTTTCCGAAGCGGGAGACGCAGGGCTTTCGGACTGGGCCTCCAGAATGCTCTCCTGAAGAGCCGCCAGGGCTTCGCCCGAAATGCCGATGCCGTCGTCCTGGACAGAAACCTGCAGACAGCCTTCCGCGTTCAGGCTGACGCTTACATATACGTTTCCGGGGCCGACCTGCCGTTCCAGCCCGTGAAAGACCGCATTTTCCACAAGGGGCTGGATCAGGAGCCGGATCGTTTTCTGCCGGAGCGCTTCGGGGGAAGCTTCCACATGAATGGAGATCCGGTTCATAAAGCGGTAGCCGATGATCGATGCGTATTCCTGCACATAGGTGATCTCCTGGGCCACAAGGGCGAAATTACCTCCCTTCACAGCGTAACGGAACATGGTGGAGAGGGATTCGCTGATGCGGGCGACATCGTCGGCGCCGTGATACATGGCTATGCTGCAGATACAGTCCAGCGTGTTGTAAAGGAAATGCGGATTGATCTGGTTGCGGTAGGCCAGGATCTCCATATCCTTCCGGGAAAGCTCCATGGCGTACATTTTTGCCTCAGAGCTTCTCAACTGGGAGTTTTTCTGTTCCAGATCGTCCAGCATCCGGTTCATGATGTGGATCATTTCTCCCAGCTCATTATTTGCATGGGATTCAAAACGGACCGGCTGTTCGTCGGCAGGTACGCGGGCCATGAAGCCGCTCAGCCTTGAGATGGGGCGCAGGATCTTCTGACGGAGCATGAGGATCAAAAGGATCAGAAGGCCGAGAAAGGTAATGCCCGTGACGGCAACGATGAAAAGCAGGGCGCTCATGTCCTCATTCAGAAAGCTGTGGGGAAGGTAGCCGTACAGCCGCCAGCCGTCGGGGGAAAGGCCGCTGTCCAGAAGCGCCGCGGGCGGGTCGGCTTCAAAGAGACGGCGGCGGTGATAGGAAGCAGCTGCGTTGGAGCTTGCCGCGATCACGTTGTCTTCGGCATCCGTCAGGACGAGATAAACCTGATCTGCAGTCCCTCCGCTTTTCAGGATCGCCAGAAGATGATCCGTGCTGAGGGTAAAAACCAGCGTCCCGACCCGGTCGCCGAGTAAACGGTTCCCGGGAAGCATGGCATAGACGGGGGAGAGCATGGCGAAGCAGTCCCGTGAGATCTCAGGAGCCGTATCCGCGGTGAAAAGCTTCGTATAATGGTAAAAGGTGATCTGTGTGAGCGCCTCGGGAAGCCCGTCCTGTGTAAAAAGGCTGGTTTTGGAGGAATAGGTCATATCGCCTTCCGGGTCAAAAACGGCGATTCCGATCAGGCTGTCCACGATCAGATATGCCCCCGAGTGCAGGGAACGGAGGCTGTCTGACATATCGATCTGTGCCGCCGCATCGTTCAGATTGATGTAGTCCTGCAGGGTGGAGGAATAGCAGACCACATAAGCCTCATCCTCGATTGACGTAAAATATTCCTCAAGACGGAGGAGCGTCTGACTGTGAAGGTTTTCCAGTACCTGCCTGCTGGAGCGCAGCGCGTAGCCGCGTACATAAAAAAGCATGGCGCAGAACACTGTACAGACAATACAGCAGATGACTGCGGAAAGCATGATGAATTGATGAAGCAGGCCGTGCCGCGCGTATTTCAAAAAAACCCCTCCCTGCCGTTCTTTCTTTATCTGTGTTTATTATAACATGTAAAAATAAGAGTTCAACGCGTGAAGGGCATCAGTCAATATTTGAACCAAAACAGACAAAATCTCACCATTTCAGGGGATGGGCTGCCGTGCTAGTATAAATGCAGCTTACAGGAAACGAAGGTAAAATCAATCAAGGGAGGTTGGCAAATGAAAAAAACAAGTGTGATTGCAGCAGCAGCGGCAGTGGTCGTGGTCATTGCGGCAGTAGGGGCGGCGTTTGTAGCGATGCGTCCCGCTTCCGGCGCAGGAGCGGAAACGGCCGCAGCGACAGGGGAAACGGAAGCTGTGTCTTCCGGGACAGCGGAGGGAAACGTGACCTTCGACTGGTTTTTGACCGCAAGCGCTCTGCCTGAGATCTGGGATCTGGAGCAGCCGATATTCCGGGAGATCACGGCTGCCACGGGCTGTACGCCGGCGGTTACGATTCCGGCGGAAGATGCGGATACGAAGCTGAACCTGATGATCACCAATAATGATCTGCCGGATCTGATGACGCTGAATAACGACGATCTGATCTATGAGCTGATCGAAGCCGATCTGGTATGGGATCTGGGGGAATTTATGGAGACCTATCTGCCGGATTCCCATATTTTTACGGATTATCCGGAGGACATAAAGAATGAGGTGATCCGCAGGTACGGCGGGTGGTACTTCTATTCCAGCCACATGGTATCCGACGATGCGGCCGAGATATGGGGATACCCGGAAGGGACGGAGGATTACTATGAGGCCCAGAAATATTCTGATCAGTTTTCCATTTTCATCAATGCGGCGTATGCGCAGCAGCTCGGCATCGATGTGAAGTCGATCGATACGGAGGAAAAGCTACTGGAGGTCATGCAGCAGTTCGCGGATGCGGATCTGAAGAATGAAGCCGGAGCGGACGTATATACGCTGGCAATCCCGATGGAAGCGCTGGAAGAGATGAATATGCGGCCTCTGAAATATCAGTTCGGCACTCTGCCCTATGACGAGGAGGGAAATTTCCGTTCGGAATATTACGCGCCTCAGTACCGCCACGCGGTGGAATTTTTGAATCAGTGCTACCGTCTTGGATATCTGGATCAGAACATCATGACGCTGGACGGCACCAGCTATAATACGCTCTGCAACAGCGGCCGGGCTGCGGTGATGATCGGAGGAATCGCAGGACTTGGCGTGGGGCATGATTCAGAATGGGAAACGCCGGAACCGGTTCTTTCCTCCACGGGAGATATGCCCGTATTTCCGGTTCGGGGTAACACAGGCATAGGATGGCTGAGAACCTTTGTATCGAAGGACTGTGAGAACCCTGAGGCCATTGCACGCTTTATCGATTACATGTCCAGCAGGGAGGGAATGCTCATTCACATGTACGGGATCGAAGGAGAGGACTACACCTGGGACGAAAACGGAATGCTGCACCGGACTGAAAGCGGCGGCGAAAAAGTGGAGGACGGCGTGTCCGGCATGTATGGCTTTTATGCCTTCCATCACACCAATTTTTCCCGGTCTGTGGAATATGTGGATCTGAGCGCAGTGAGTGATCTTCAGACCTCTCTGGGAACCTCTGATAAGGTATTCAAATACAATACTTCTCTGTTCGATCTCCCGGCAGGCTATGTGGAAGCGGGAAGCGATTATGCCTTTATCAAAAACGAGGTTGACAGCTATGTGGAGTCCGAGCTGCCGAAGCTGATGATGGCTGAGAGCGAAGAGGCCTTTGATGCCATGTATGAGGAATTTATCCAGTCGCTCAACGACATGGACCTTCCCAAATACGATGAATACGTGAATATCGCGGTGCAGGAGGCGGCCGCTGAGGCAGGGGTCGATCTGAAGGAGGAGCAGCCCGGAAAATAGAGGGACGCATCATGGAGAAGTGCGGCGGCGCCGGCCGCCGCATTTTCCGGCTTTTCGGGCCGGAGGCACAAACGGAGGAGGCTGGTGGATAAATGAAAACGAATGGAAAGAGAAGGTTTGGATATGACCGGAATACGCAGCTTGAGCTTCACGCGATGCTGCTGCCCGGAACGCTGCTGATCCTCGTATTCAGCATCATTCCGCTTTTCGGGATTCTGGTGGCTTTTAAGGACTACAAGCCTGCCATGGGGTGGATGGGGATTTTTACAGCGCCCTTTGACCATTTCCGGAATTTCAGGCAGGTGTTCCGCAGCAGTCAGTTCTGGCCGATGCTTCGCAATACGCTGGGCATAAATCTGATCGGTCAGGCGGTCACGATTCCGATGACCATCCTGTTTGCGCTGTTCGTAAACGAGCTTCGAAACAAAAAATTCAGGTCGGTGGTGCAGACCGCGACCTACATGCCCCATTTTTTAAGCTGGGCGATCTACGGAGGGCTTGTCGTGACGATGCTGTCGCCGGACGGAGGCCTGATCAACGTTCTGCTGCAGGCCTGCGGCCTGATCCGGGAGCCGATCTCCTTTATGGCAAAGGTGGAATATTTCTGGGCGATCGCCATTATTTCAGGACTGTTAAAGGAGCTTGGCTGGGGAACGATCATCTACCTCGCCGCCATCGCGGGCGTGGATCCTGACCTTTATGAGGCCGCGGCGATCGACGGAGCAACACGCTTTCACAGGATGTTTCACATCACGCTTCCCGGCATTCTTCCGACGGTCATGATCATGATCATTTTTGCGGTGGCAGGCATGCTGAACAACAATTTCACACAGATCTATGTGCTTCAGAATTCTCTGAACCGGGATGCGAGCCAGGTCATTGATACCTACGTCTATCAGATCGGTATGCAGCAGTTCCAGTTCGGCGTCGCGACGGCGGCGAACCTGATGAAATCCGTTTTTGCCCTGCTGCTTCTCGGGCTTGCGAATTTTGCTTCAAAAAAGCTGACGGACACGGGGCTGTTCTGAAACAGAAGGAAAGCGCCCCTTTCGTTTCCGGCAGACGGCCGCTGGGGGCGGCAGAAGGGAGAAAATATGGTACGTGGAAAAACCTGGAGGGAAAAAAGCTTTGATGTGATCAACACCGCTATTATGATCCTTTTAGTGGTTGTGTCGGTCTACCCTCTTTACTATGCGCTGATCAATTCCCTGAATGATGGTCAGGATATTACAAACTACGGACTCGTGCTGCTGTGGCCGCGTGTTTTCACGCTGGAGAGCTGGAGAACCGTTCTTGGCGACGCATCTGTTGTGAACGCTCTTTTGATCTCTTTTTCCAGAACGGTGATCGTAACGGTTCTTTCCACTCTGATCACCACGATGTTCGCCTATGCCTTTTCCCGCAGCTATCTTCGCGGGAGAAAATTCTATGCGGCGCTGGGCTTTATCAGTATGTATTTAAACGGAGGGATCATCGCCACCTTTCTGCTGATCAGTGCGCTCGGGCTTTATAACAATTATCTGGTATACATCCTTCCTTCTCTGTTCGGAGGTTTTTATAACGTCATCATCTATACGAGCAACTTCAAGGCGATCCCGGAAGGGCTGTACGAATCCGCCAAGCTGGACGGCGCGTCGGAATTCCAGATTTACAGCCGCCTCGTTCTGCCTCTTTCCAGACCTGTGATCGCGGCGCTCGCCGTATTTACGGTAGTGGGCGTATGGAATGATTATCAGACCACACTGTTTTATACGGACGGCACCACTTTGAAAACCCTGCAGTATTATATCGTTCAGATCGTACATAACGCCAGCGCGCTGGAAGCGCTGAAAACCAGCTCGGCGGCGGGAAATGCGGAGATCTACAGGCTTCTTCAGGACGCGGCCGGTCCCACGTCCTCAAAAACCATCGAGCTTGCGGCCATGCTGATCGCATCCGTTCCGATGATTCTTATCTATCCCTTCGCACAGAAGAATTTCACGCAGGGGATGATGATCGGCTCGATCAAGGGATAAATGCTGCTGCTATATAACGCCAGGAGGGTGAATGCATTATGAATCAGACGTACGATAAACAAAAGGAGACTCCGGACAGCATCCTCGTCATCGACACAGCTCATCCGCAGGAGCCGCTTGGGGATCTGTTCGGCATTTTTTTCGAGGACATCAATCATGCTGCGGACGGCGGCCTCTATGCGGAGCTGGTGCAGAACCGCTCCTTTGCCTTCGACCCCATCGACCGGCCGGAATACCATCCCCTCTACGCCTGGGAGAAGGTGGAGGAGGGCGCGCAGGCGTTTCTGACGGTCGAAACGAAGGAGCCCCGGCATGAAAAGAATCCCAATCACCTGATTCTGAAAACGGAAGGAACGGGCCGGGCAGGCGTCGCCAACCGGGGCTTCGGGGATGGCTTTTTCCTGGAGGAAGGGGAAAGCTATCGCTTCGCCTGCTGGGCCAGGACGCTGAAGGAAGGGGGCTGCACGCTTTTCCTTCGCATGGAGGAGGCGGAGCCTGTGCCGGAGGATGCGAATACCCGGCAGGATGCGCATATCCGGCTGATTCCGCATACCCGGCAGGCCTCGAAGGGAGAAGCGCGCCGGGCATTTTCCGCTTCGCTCTCCATAAAAGGAACGGAATGGAACAAATATGAGCTGTGCCTAACGGCGGAAAAGACCGTGACCGCCGGGCGGCTGGTTCTGACCGTGCCGGGCGGGGAAGGGCTGGCGCTTGACTTTGTTTCCCTGTTCCCGGAAAAAACCTTCCTGGGACGACGGAACGGACTGCGCCGGGACATCGCGCAGCTTCTGTGCGACATGAAGCCGAAATTCATGCGTTTCCCCGGCGGCTGTCTGGTGCACGACGGCTCTTTGAACCCGGAGGACCGGGATTCCATGTACCGCTGGAAAAATACGCTTGGCGAGCCGGAGAACCGCCCGGCAAGAAGGAGCAACTGGGGCTATAACCAGACGCTGGGGCTGGGCTATTA
>DWWS01000068.1 GCA_019119595.1 Candidatus Eisenbergiella merdavium
TTAGCGCGCCAGATTGTGGCTCTGGAGGCCCAGGGTTCGAATCCCTGTATCCACCTTTTTGGGCTATCGCCAAGCGGTAAGGCACAGGACTTTGACTCCTGCATTCGCTGGTTCGAATCCAGCTAGCCCAGTTTTTTGCAGAGGATTTTGATGATCTGCTGTGGAAGCTGGTTATTTTTTTAAACAGAACATGCAAAAGATTTGGAGCACTAGCTCAGTCGGTAGAGCACCTGACTTTTAATCAGGTTGTCGGGGGTTCGAATCCCCCGTGCTTCATTTTGACAAATGTATCCGAACACACATCCGGACGCATTGTAGTAGAGTGGTTATCGTCACAGTAATTGTAGACGATAACCACTTTTCTTTCATCCACATATTAAACACTGATAAAATATAATGCAGATAAAGAAAGGAAATAAGAGAATGCCAGAAATAAGCAGATTTTACGGGATAATAATAAAAATGTTCTTTAAACCAAAAGAACATGAGCCGAGCCACTTACATGCCCTTTATGGAGAGTACATTGGAATATTTGACCTCCGGACTATGGAAATGACCGAAGGGGATCTGCCAAAGAAAGCTCAGGAACTTGTCAGGGAATGGATGGAACAGAATCAGGCGGAACTCATAGAAATGTGGGAAAGTCAAAATTTAAGAAAACTGCCGCCCCTATAGGCCGCAGTTTCAAAACTGATTTGGAGGTGAAGGAATGATTCCCAGAATAAAGAGCATGAAGCCTTTGGACGGATATAAACTCTATGTTGTTTTTGATGATGGCAGGGGTGTCCTTTATGATGTAAAAGATGACATAGAACACCTTCCAGGCTATGAGGATCTAAAAACCATTCAGGGCTTATTTGCGCAGGCGCGGCTGGATCAAAGCCGAACGTGTGTTTTCTGGAATGAAAATATTGACCTTGCGAGTGATATGATCTATGAGTACGGAAAAGAGGTTGAATGATGGTGGAAAGTGGCAGTATAAAATAAGAAGCAAAATGACATCGATCTAATATAAAAATGTTCGGATGCACTCCTCTCCCATGCTTCATTTTTCGTTGGCCGGAAGCCCAGTATAAATGCTGGTTTCCGGTTTTTTCATTTTCCGGGGCGGCAGATAGCAGCGGATCAGCAGCGTTTTTATCCTGCCAGCCATATACCACTGTTCCGGTATAAAGCGATTGATCAACTCGGTTTAAAACGACTCGGATTTCATCGAATTAGACAGTTTTTTGATGCTGATTTCTGAGAAATATATCCATACCTGCGTGGGATGGTTACCGGAATGGACAGTATTCATTCCGCTGTCGGAGCTGTATTAGGATTCAGGTTTTGGTCGGGTACGGCCCTGTTTTTATCCCGTCCGTCAGCCGGGCGAAACGGGCGGGATGCCAAACCCTCCCGTCAGCGGATCCTGAAACAGGGGAATGGCGGGCGGAAAAAAGGTAAACCGGAAGAAAAGCAGCGCAACCAGCGCCAGCGCGCAGACGGAAAGGATGCAAAAGACGCGGCGTGGCGGCAGGCGTTTTTCCAGAAGGCCGCTGACGAAAAAGGCGGTCAGATCCGCCGCAAGAAAAATGAGAAGGTCGCACCAGAGCGCATGGGTTCCCGTGACGCCCGTGCAGGTATAGAACAGGACGGGGATGAGGACAAGGCCGGAAAGAAGGCCGAGGGTTCTGGCCGGTAAAAAGGTCGGATTTGGCCTTCGGATCAGAGCCTCCGCGGCGGAAAAGAGCAGGATGGGAAAGAAAAGGAGCTTCAGATGCTCCCAGACGGATTCGTTGACGGGCGCGATCAGCGCCGCCGGAAGAGCCTGGCCGGACCAGTCATAGAGAAAATGAAGGGCGCTTCCGGCCAGCGCGGTGAAAAGGATGCCTGAAATGAGAAAAAGGCGTTTTTGGTGCTTCTGTTCTTTCATAATCTCCTCCCGTGAGTCTTTGTATCCCGTGAGCCTTTGCACAGCAGGACGGATATTACAGCTAATATATGCGTCTGGCGCGGATTTCATGCCTGATCTGCGCAGTTTTCGGGCAAAAATGCGCGCCGGTGTGGAAATGTGCTCCGGTGTGCAAAGACGCGCCGGTGTGCAAATGTGCTCTTGTGTGCAGGGGATTACGGCGCGGGCGCCGGGACGGGCGTTTGAAATTGGGGAAACAGGTAGATTTCAGAGGGGAAAATGTGGTATATTATTGACAGGATATGAGCCAATTGTGCGAAATACGGGAGGAAAAATGAAAAGGATCAGAAGCATCAAATATTCTCTGGATAAGGATCTGAAGGATCTGGGAGGAATCTGGAGCCGTATTGACTTCAAAACCTTTATCGGCAGCAGCCTGGTCATCACTCCGGGAAGGATCCGGCTGTTTAACAGCTGGTTCCGGGCGGGCTGTCTGCTGCAGCCGTCGGCCAAAGGGATCAGGAAAAAAAGATATGTGCTCCGGATCGCCAACGGCGGAAGGCTTCCGGTGGTCATGTATGAGCCGGAGGGGCTGGAGGAGAGCGCGCCCTGTCTGGTCTACTACCACGGAGGAGCCTTTGTGCTGCGGGACAGGCCCGCGACGCACAGGCTTGCGCAGGTTTACGCTGGAGCTGTGGGCTGCCGCGTGGCTTTGGTCCAGTACCGGGTGGGACTGCCCTACCCGGAGCCTCTGAAGGACTGCTACAGAGGGCTGTGCTGGATCTGGGAGAACGCGGAGCGCCTTGGCGTTGACAGAAAACGGATCGCGGTTCTGGGAGACAGCGCGGGCGGAGCGCTTGCGGCGGGGGTGACTCTGATGGCGAGGGACCGTAAGGGGCCGGAGATCTGTTTTCAGATGCTCATCAGCCCGGTTACGGACGATCAGATGACCTCATGGTCCATGCGGCAGTTTGTGGATTCTCCTGGCTGGAATGCCAGGCTGAACCGGCAGATGTGGAAGCTGTATCTGCATGAGGACGGAAATGGCTGTCCCAGATATGCCGCTCCCATAAGGGCGAAATCCCTGCGCGGCCTGCCGCCGGCCTATGTGGAGACGCTGGAGATCGACTGCCTGCGGGACGAGGGAAACGCCTATGCGGACAGGCTGGCAAGGGACGGGGTTCCCGTGGAGCTCAACGAGATCCGGGGAACCTTTAACGGATATGACGTATACGACAAGAACAGGCTGGTGATGCTTTCGCTGAAGAGGCGGTGCTTGGTGCTGATCAAGGAGCTTAGGGAAAAGCAGGGAGGAAATGATGCGGGCGCAGTATGAGCTGATCGCGCTGGATATGGACGGAACGCTTCTGGATTCCGGGCAGAGGATCAGCCCCCGGGCGGGGGCTGCCATACGCGCGCTTCTGGAACGGGGAAAACAGGCGGTCTTCGCCACGGGCAGGTGCAGGCCGCAGCTGGAGGAATATCTGGAAAGCTTTCCCGGAATGCGGTATCTGATCTGTGAAAACGGCGCCTGTGTCTGCGACCTGAAGACGGGAGAGGATCTGTTCCGAAGGCCCCTTGCGTCGGAGGCGGTTCTTCAGGTTATGGATGTGGTTTGGCAGGTCATGGATGCGGTGGAAGGGGAAGACGTACTTGTCACTTTTTTCATCGGAAACCGTTCCTTCATGGATGAAAAAAGCTTTTTGCGCCTGGAGGAATTCGGCCTGAGGAGCTACCGGCCCGTATTCGCAAAGAGTACGGTGCGGGTGGAGGATCTGTTCTCCTTTTACCGGGACAGGCCCCTTGAGGTGGAGAAGATCGGGCTGTTTTTCCGGGAAAAAAGAGGCG
Organism: Candidatus Eisenbergiella merdavium; assembly: GCA_019119595.1. Taxonomy (GTDB): domain Bacteria; phylum Bacillota; class Clostridia; order Lachnospirales; family Lachnospiraceae; genus Eisenbergiella; species Eisenbergiella merdavium. The sequence goes on from DWWS01000068.1 coordinate 3,743, forward strand.
GAGGCGGGAGTGCGTCCGTCAGGGTGCAGGAACGGCTGAGGCGCCTTCCCCTCACCCTTGCGGTGTCTGCATCCGGGAATCTGGAGATTACCGCGCAGGACGTGAACAAGGGAACCGCCCTTGCGCTTTTGTGCGGGCATTTGAAGCTTCCCCTGTCCGCCGCAGCGGCGGTGGGGGACGGTGCCAACGACCTTGCGCTTCTGCGTCTGGCCGGGCTTGGCATCGCCATGGAAAATGCGCCTGCGGCCGTCAGGGCTGCGGCAGCGGAGACGGTCCCCGACTGCGACCAAGACGGAGCCGCCATCGCGATGGAACGATATATGCTGTAAGATGTGAGAAAAGTCCGCTATTGAAATAAACGAAGCCCGTTTATCAGCATCCGCAGCCCCAGTGTCGTGATCACAACTACATTCACCTTTTGCATCCATTTCGCTGCCTTTTGGGGCAACAGTGTTCCAAAGGCCGCAAACAGAAGCATTGACGGAACGGTTCCCAATGCCCAAAAGAGCATTGTTAAACCGCCACGAATTGCGGAGCCTGCTGTCATGGCAATTAACCACATGGAATAAGAGGCACCGCAGGGCATTAATCCGGTCAGGCAGCCAAGCATGACGGGAAAACGAAAAATTTTGCCGTGATGCCCGGCTTTAATGCCGCATGGAGATGGTAGCGCGAGGGAAACACGTCTTAACGGAGGAATGATGCCCCACATCTGCAAACCTGTAAGCGCCACCAGTAGACCGGCCAGTGTATATACAAAACTTTTTAGTTTAACCGTATACGTGATTACTGTACCAACTGCCCCAAAGATCATTCCTGAGCAAGCGCAGATAAAGACCCGGCCTGAATTCCATCCCAGCGCTGCATTCCACCCATTTGTCCGTTTGCGTTTTTGCAGTTCAGCTGAGGCGGTTGTCAGCATGATTCCTCCACACATGACAATACAATGTGTGCCAGTCACAAGTCCGGACAGGAAGATCTCGCCGTAGGATGCCCCGTTATCAATGGCGGGAATATCCGGCAGCGGTAAGTGATCTGACAAAAATATCAGGATCAGAATGGCAAAGCCGCAGATCACATCTGTCCGGTAACCGGCTCTTGCTTTCTCACTGACAGGATAACCAATGTCTGAAAGGACATTCTTTAATATACTTTGGTTTACTATTTCAGGATCATATTCGATCTGCACTTTGCCTTTCCAATAATCAGCGGATACCGCGATCACACCGCGGGTGGAAAAAAGCCTCTGGCAGATCACATCCTCGCACTGACGGCAGATCATTCCCTGAAGGGGAAAAATCACAGTTTCAACTTTCATAATGATACCTTATTGCTTTTTGGGCGTGAATTTCTGTAATCGCAAAGCATGGAGGAGCACTGATATCGAGGATGCTGACATAGCTGCTGCTGCGATAGACGGATTCATGATTCCACAGGCCGCCAGGGGAATACAGATGCTGTTGTATGCAAGGGCCCATATTAAATTTTGGCGGATATTTCGCATCACCTGAGCGGATAAGTCAATGGCTGTGGGGATAGCCTCCAGCCGTCCGCCCGGCAGCATGATTCCCGCCGTATCCATTGCTATATCCGTTCCGTTTCCCATTGCAATGGAAACGTCGGCATAGGCCAGGGCAGGAGCATCATTAATCCCGTCGCCTGCCATCGCAACAATTTTTCCTTCCTTCTGGAGTTTTCGGAGCTGTTTGGCCTTTCCTTCCGGACGCACTTCCCAGAGAATATGAGAAATCCCTGACTGTGTGCCGATTGCCCTGGCTGCCTTTTCCCGATCTCCTGAAAGCATCCATACCTCGATCCCCCTGGCCTGCAGTTCCTGTATGACCTGAGATGCCCCTTCCCGAAGCTGGTCCGACAATTCAAAAATACCTGCAAGCTTTCCGTCAACAGACGCGTATATTTCTGTGTATTCACTTTCCGGAAAATGATCTGATTCAAAAGACCGGAGCAGATTAATACCCTGATTTTCCAGATATGTACGGCTTCCGCACAAAATGTTGTGCCCCTTTACACACCCGGACACGCCATATCCAACCTGCTCGGTGAAAGAATCCACAGATATTGGAAGCGTGCCGTTTCCTTTGGCAGAACAGAAATCCGCAATGGCCACGGCTGCGGGGTGAGACGAGTATCGCTCCAGAGCAGCGATCATCTGGAGCAACTGTTCCTCCTTTTCTTCATCAAAGAAGATCGCTTTTGCAATGTGGAGCGTTCCGCAGGTCAGAGTGCCGGTTTTATCGAAAATGAACGTATTGACTTTGCAAAGCTTTTCCAGATCAGCAGCGCTTCGGAATAATACGCCCAGCTCCGCTGCACGCCCCATTCCGACAATCATGCCGGTCGGCGTTGCAAGCCCTAACGCACATGGACAGGCCACGACTAACACCCCGCACGAAATGAGAATGGATTTTTCAAATTCATGGTCAGTCAGGGCAAAATACCAGACACAAAATATACCTGCGGCAGCAAAAAGAACAGCAGGAATAAACCTGGCCGCGATCTTGTCTGCATAGTCCTGTATCGGGGCTTTCGATAATTGTGCTTTTCGGACAGTCCGGATTATTTTCTGTAAAACGGTATCTTTTCCAACAGATGTAGCAATTGCCCGTATTCCCCCGCTTCGATTCAGGGTTCCGGCCGTTATGCGGTCGCCGGGCTTTTTATGAACGGGTACGCTTTCTCCGGTAAGCATGGATTCATCTATCAGGCAGTCGCCGCTTAGTATCCGCCCGTCTGCGGGTACTCTGTCGCCTGCATGCAGAACAACTACGTCATATTCACGGATCTCTGAAACAGAAATACGGATCTCACGGCCGTCCCGTTCTATAACGGCTTCATCCGGCTGGAGATTGAGAAGCCCCCGAATGGAACGCGCTGTTACGCCTCTTGCCACAAGCTCCATGTATTTCCCAAAAAAGATCAGGCAAAGCAGAACGCATTGTGAGAGAAAATAAAGCTGAATATCGGATCTGACCGTCCACGCCAGATAAGTGCTGTAAAGATAGATTAAAGTTGTGGATGCGGCAACAAGAAAATCCATGTTGAGGCAGCGGGAACGAACGGATTGCCATGCACCGCGGTAAAAAAATCTTCCGGGGAAAAATTGTACGGCCGTTGCCAGAACAAATTGCAGCGCGGGGCTGGGATTCCACATAAGCGGCATGGTAAGGAGGACAGCTGCGCAAAGCCGGCGGAGCATATGAACCTGCTGCAATTGCTCCTGCTCTTCTTCTCCGCCTTCAACTTTAACGACAGAAGCATTGACGCCCTCTTTCCTGAGTATGGCGGTGAGCTCCTTCGTGCTTAATCCAATTGGCCAGACCTCAACGAGAAGTGTCGCTTCAGCTTCATCCAAAGACACAGACTTTACACCAAATACACGTTCCAGAGCATGGACGCAGGTGTCCATGCGGCGGCCATCTTCCATGCCGTGGCATGCTAAAGTGACCCGCTCTGCCGGAATCCGGAAGCCTGCTTTACGAATAAGGCTGTCGATCTGACTGAAATCAGATATTATATCAGGATCGTACTCCAGAAAAAGAGTTGCATTCGTATAACTGGCATTTGCCGTCCGGATGCCGGACTGTTTTGATAAATAGCGGGTCAATCCTGTCGCACAGGCAGCGCATGTCAGCCCGGATACCCGAAGCGACAATTCATTCATGTTCTTTCCTCACCTTTCCTGCTTTGAAAAATTCCTTCAGGGAAATGACAGTGCCAGGGAGACAAAGGGCGGGAACTTCAAAAAGAAATACCCAGCTTATCCAGTCAATACCCTGATAAAAAATACCATTATAGGTTACACCTTTGATAAGCTCAAAATAGGAGTAATTCCATACGCCCCAAAGGCCGGAGGCAGAGCCGCACAGATGCAGGATGAGAAAACTGGCAGATGTAAAAACTCCGGCTGCGGCAGTTACGATCGTGCTGCTGAATCGACCGAGCTTTGAAAGGAAGATTGAGATTACCGGCAGGACATACACGGTTAAATTCAACACCCATAAGGACATGGGAATATTATAGCCCCAGTTGACAGCCTGTCTGATGTGATCCCCGTCATGAAGCAGAACGCTCAAAAGCATAATACACGCACAGACGATCATTGTTTTTTCCGCTTTCGGAGAAAGACCGCTTTCCAGTGCCTTTACCACATTTTTTTCATTGCCTGACATAAAATTTTCTCCTTATTGTTTTTGTTTACCAATTGGTCAATAAAAACATAGCATGCTTTTCTCGTATTTTCAATATACAAATCGCACGTTTTGTAAGGTTTTGATCAGCGGTGTGAACGGCACGGCCTGAACGTAACTATGACGGCGCTTTTTTCATCCCTGTGTCTTGCCGGGGATTGTGTTGCGGAGAGAAAATATGTATTATATAAAAATACAGGATTTATATAAGGAGAGTGAAAAATGCCGCTGATTGTAGATAAAAGGAAAGAGCAAACTAAAATTCTGGATGCTTTTGAGCGATGTATTGAAGATAAGCCTATCTTTAATATTACATTGCGGGATATTGCCAAAAAGGCCAATATGTCACATCCAAAGCTTCTCAGTTATTTTCCGTCCAAACACGACCTGATCGAGGCCTACTGTCAATACACCAAAGACTATATGGTAGAACATTGCCGAAAATGGTTTTCAACGCACCTGCGGACAAGTTATGAAACAAATCTTGCCTATCTTAGCGATTTCCTTCGATATATTGCTGATGGAGAAGCGGGGGAAAATCGTCCCAATGCTACTGTACAGACCTATGTATTGGCAAAATACGATCCTAAAATTGCTGAGATCGTCGAAAAAGAGTTTGCGGCCTGGCGGGCGGAAATGGAGCAGCATTTATCCGAGATATATGGAAGCGCTGCGGGGGCTGGGGAAGCGGAAGCCATGATGGCGTTGATCACTGGAATATTCACCTGCAACTATACCGGCGCGCTGACTGGATCGGTTAATGATTCCTTCCTGCAGCGATTGAAAGCTCTTTCTGTTGAATAGAATCACCAATTTTTCTGTTCCCTGTACAATGCGGAAGAGGAGAATGCTCAGTATCAGGGATAGCTTTTGAACGATTAAAGTTTCCGGTTGCAAAATGTCTGAAGGATTTTTCTTTCAGGCATTTTTTGTTTCTTCCGCTTTTGGACAAAAAGCACAGAACAGGAAAAAGATTTGGCAATCGCGCTCGGCGCGGGCGGTGCGCGGCACACCACTATTTTTATGGAAATGTTAAAGAAAAATTTCGATTTTGGGGGCAGGTATTTTAAGGTTTGGCGGTTACGATAGCAGCATCTGTGGGACAGGCGCTTCGGCATGGAGGTAACGATGGAAAAGACGATGGAAAAAGGAAAGGGGACGCTGATCCTCACTGCGGCGGGGCTTGCGGCCTGCGCGGTATTTTTCATTTACGGGATGAAGAACGGGCTTTTCGCGTCCGAGGAGGCGATGGCACAGTTCCTTTCGGGCTTTGGGATCTGGGGGCCGCTTGCCTTTGTGGGGCTTCAGGTGGTGCAGGTGGTGATCCCCATCATGCCGGGCGGGATCTCCTGTCTGGCCGGGGTTCTGCTGTTCGGCCCGGTCTGGGGCTTTGTATATAATTATGTTGGAATCTGCATCGGCTCCGCGCTGGCTTTTCAGATCGCGAGAAAATTCGGGATGCCCGCGGTGGAGCGGGCGGCGGGAAGCCAGAAGCTGGGGCGGTATCTGAAATGGGTGGACAACGGCGTGTTTGACCGGCTGTTCGCGGCGGCGATCTTTTTTCCGGCCGCCCCGGACGATCTGCTCTGCTTCCTTGCGGGCGTGACGCGGATGCGGTTTGGGAGGTTTCTGCTGATCATCCTTCTCGGAAAGCCCTTTTCCATCGCGCTGTATTCGCTGGGGCTGACCGTGATTTTTGACCGGCTTCTTGGGCTGGCGGGATAAAGGGGGAAGGATTTATGAAGGTGCTTTTATATCAGGGCGGAAAAGGATTGGTGAAAAAAAGCGGAGTGGGACGTGCGCTGGAGCATCAGAAACGTGCGCTGGAGAGCGCGGGGATCCCTTGCACCTTTGACCCGAAGGAGGATCATACGGTCGTGCATCTGAATACGGTATTTCCCGATTCCCTGTGGATGAGCCTGCGGGCGAGGGCCGAGGGAAAGACCGTGATCTATTACGGGCATTCCACCAGGGAGGATTTCTGCAATTCCTTTCCCGGTTCCAACGCGGCGGCGGGGCTGTTCGGCCGGTGGATCGCAAAATGCTATTCCAGCGCGGATCTGGTGATCACGCCGACACCCTATTCCAGACGGCTTCTGGAAAAGGAAGGAGTGCGCGTTCCGGTCACGGCGCTTTCCAACGGGATCGATCTGAAGGTGTTCCGGCGGGATGAGGCGGGCGCGGAGCGGTTCCGGAGGCGGTACGGCTTTGGAGAGGGCCGGAAGGTGGTGCTTGGCGTTGGCCATTATATGGAACGCAAGGGGATCCTGGATTTTGTGGAGATGGCGGAGCGTTTCCCGCAGTATCGGTTTGTGTGGTTCGGCTACACGCCGCCCGCGCTGGTGACGGGGAGGGTGAAGCGCGCGCTGAAAACGAAGCTTCCCAACCTGCTCTTTCCGGGCTATGCGGACAGGCAGGAGCTTCTGGACGCCTACAGCGGAAGCGATCTTTTTTTCTTCCCCACACAGGAGGAGACGGAGGGGATCGTGATGCTGGAGGCGATGGCCATGCGCCTTCCGATCCTGGTGCGGGATATTCCGGTGTACGAGGGCTGGCTGGAGCATGGGAAAAGCGTTTATAAGGGAAAGGATCAGGAGGATTTCGCGGCGCTGCTGACAGGGATCCTGGAAGGGGAGCTTGCGGATCTGACCGATGAGGCGTACCGGGTGGTGTGCAAAAACAGCATCGACCGCATCGGAAGGGCGCTTTCGGAAATCTATGACGAACTGGAGGGGTGCAGCTATGGCAGGTATGAAAATCTTAATTACAACCGACTGGTATGAGCCTGTGATCAACGGCGTGGTGACCAGCGTGATCACGCTGAAGGAGCAGCTTGTGAGGCTGGGCTGCCAGGTGCGGGTGGTGACGCTTTCCGGCAGCGGACATGCGTACCGGGAGGGGGATGTGTATTATCTGCCTTCCGTGAACGCCTCCCGCATCTATCCGGGCGCGCGGGCGGTTCTTCCGCCCTGTAAGGGGCTGGGGGAGATCCTATCCTGGGGGCCGGACGTGATCCATTCCCAGTGCGAATTCAGCAGCTTTCTGATCGCGAAATGGATCGGGGAGCGGCTTGGAATTCCCATCGTGCATACCTATCATACGGTTTACGAGGATTATACCCACTATTTCAGCGCCGGAAAGCCCTGGGGGAGGCAGGCGGCGGCCCTTTTTTCCCGTTTCATCCTGGAACGGACGGACCGGGTGATCGTCCCCACCGGGAAGGTGGCGGACCTGCTTGCCGGATATGGGGTGGACAGGCCCATGGAGGTGATCCCGACGGGTATCCGGGCGGAACGGTTCCTTCCCGGGGAAAGCGGGCCGGAGGCGGAAAAGCAGGACGCGGAGAGAAAAGAGATCCGCAGGAAGCTGGGGATCGGCGAGGATCGGGTGATGCTCCTGGCGCTGGGGCGTCTGGCGAAGGAGAAAAATCTGGAGGAGCTGATCACCTTTTTCGGAAGGCTGAATGAGCCGGAAACGGAGCTGGTGATCGCGGGGGACGGGCCGGACCGGGAGAGACTGACGGAGCTTGCGGAAAAACAGAAGGGAAGCGGGCGCATCCATTTTGCGGGGATGATTCCCTTCGAGGAGACGCCTGCCTGGTACCGGGCGGCGGATGTGTTCGTCTGCGCATCCCGGAGCGAAACGCAGGGAATCACTTATCTGGAAGCGCTCTGTGCGGGGCTTCCCGTGGTATGCAGGAGGGACGAATGCGTGGAGGGCATCGTCCGGGACGGGGAGAACGGTTACACCTATCAGGAATGGGAGGAATTTGCCGCGGCCTGCCGGATGCTTGTCCGGGATGAAAAACGGCGGGCGGCCTTCAGCATGCAGGCCGTCCGGACGGGACAGGAATACAGCGCTCAGCGCTTCGGGGAGCGGGTGCTCGGGGCGTATGAGGAGACGCTTGTGCGGAGCGGGAGGGCGGAAAAGGCGCTGTCGGCGTAAAAGGTTACAGCTCGCTGGCTTGCCAGTGAACTGTAAAATGCTCCGCATCGGAAGGTGTCGGGGCGCACATTATTTTATACTTGCCAAAATCGAACATATGTGCTATTCTTAGAAAAAGAACAAATGTTCTTGTTTAAAAGACCGCCGCAGGGAAGGGGCCGGAGCATGGGCCGGAAGGGATGGCTTCCCGTTTGTCCCTGCACAGCACGGTTCAGATGGAGGGAAGATTGAAAAATGTGCTCGATAGCACATTTTTCAATCCGGATTTGTGCCGAAGCGTCACAAATCCTTGGATCGCAGCGTAGAAATCGCATATGTGATTTCTACGCGCGTTCCTCAGCGCTAAAGCGCCTCGGAATGGAGGGAAGCATGGAATACCTGATTGGGGATGGCGGCACGAACCTGATGGAGAAGCTGGGGATCCTGACGGACGCGGCGAAGTATGACGTGGCCTGCACGAGCAGCGGAAGCGATAGAAGGGGAGACGGGAAGGGAATCGGGAACGCCGTCAGCGCGGGGATCTGCCACAGCTTTTCGGGGGATGGGCGCTGCATCAGCCTGTTGAAGATCCTGTTCAGCAACGAGTGCATCTATGATTGTAAATATTGTGTCAACCGCCGCAGCAACGACGTGCCGCGGGCTTCCTTCACGCCGGACGAGGTGTGCAGGCTGACGATCGAATTTTACAGGAGGAACTATATCGAGGGGCTTTTTCTGAGCTCCGGCATCCTGTACAGCCCGGATCATACGATGGAGCTTCTGTACGCCACGCTTTACCGGCTGAGAAGGGAGTACCGCTTTCAGGGCTACATCCATGTGAAGGCCATACCGGGAGCGGATCCGGAGCTGGTGAGGCGGACCGGCTTCCTTGCGGACCGCATGAGCGTGAACCTGGAGCTTCCCACGGCGGACAGCCTGCGTAAGCTCGCGCCGAACAAGCACAGAAAGACCATCCTTGCTCCCATGCGCCAGATCCAGACCGGGATCGCGGAGAATAAGCAGGAGCTTGCCCTATACCGGAACGCGCCCTCCTTCGTTCCGGCGGGGCAGTCCACCCAGATGATCATCGGAGCCACGCCGGAGACGGATTATCAGATCCTGTCGGTGGCCCAGTCGCTGTATGACAAATTCAGCCTGAAACGGGTGTTTTATTCGGCCTTTGTTGCAGTGAACGAGGACAGGGAGCTTCCCGCGCTGCCGGGCGGCCCGCCGCTGCTTCGGGAGCACAGGCTGTATCAGGCGGACTGGCTTCTGCGGTTTTATGGCTTTCGGGCGGAGGAGCTTCTGGACGAGGGGAAGCCGAATTTCAATGTCCTTCTCGATCCGAAGGCGGACTGGGCGCTGCGGCATCTGGAATATTTTCCGGTGGAGGTGTGCCGGGCGGACTACCGGCTTCTGCTGCGGGTTCCCGGGATCGGCGTCAAAAGCGCAAAGCGCATCGTGGGGGCGAGAAGGAACGGGACGCTCCGCTTTGAGGATTTAAAGAAAATGGGCGTGGTGCTGAAGCGGGCCATGTATTTCATCACCTGCGGCGGCAGGACGATGGCTCCGGTCCGTCTGGAGGAGGATTCCATCGCCAGGAGCCTGATCGGCGGGCAGGGACGCTCGAAGCGGGAGCGGGAGCTGACGGAGGGCTTCCTTCTCGGAACGGAAGGCGTGACCTACAGGCAGCTTTCCCTGTTTGACGATGTGCGCTTCGGGCCGGAAAGACTTGCGGTTCAGGGCAGGATACCGGGAGGAAGGAAAGCATCCGGAATGGAGATTTTATGATGAATGAGGATCGGATCCTGGTCTGTGAGGATTCGCAGGAGGGGATCTTTACGGGAATCTATGAGGCGTATGAGAGAAAATGCGACCCGGAGCACACGAGGATACAGGCGGGGGAGGAGGGGAACCTGTGCCTGTTTTGCGAATATGTTTCCGTGGCTCCGGACGCGGAAAAGGCGGAGAAGGTGGCGCGTACCCTGCGGCGGAGATTCGGAGAGGAATGCTTCGGCCAGCTCTGTCTGGCGCTATGTTCCTGGCAGGAGGACAAGGGACAGGCTGTGTACCGGACCATAGCGGAGGGCCTTTCGGGACGGGTGAGGGGGAATCTGATGGAGCATCTGGGAAACGCTTACGTGGCCCGTACCTTTGAGCTTGCGCGCTCTGCGGGAAACGAATCCCATCACCTGCTCGGGTTCCTCCGGTTTGCGGAAACCAGGGACGGCCTCCTGTTCGCTCAGATCGGCCCGAAAAACAATGTGCTCGCGCATATGATGCCCCATTTCGCGGATCGTTTTCCAGGGGAGAATTTCGTGATCCTGGATGAAAACAGGAGCCTTTACGGCGTGCATCCGGCGCATCGGGAATGGTTCCTCGCCGTGCAGAAGGACGGGCCGGAGAAAAAGGATCTGAGCTTTACCCGGGACGAGCTTCAGATGCAGGAACTTTTTCGCTTCTTCTGCCGTAAGATAATGATAAAGGAGAGGGAAAACCGGGCGCTCCAGCGTCAGCTGCTTCCGTACAGATTTCAGGAATATATGGTGGAATTTGACGGAAAATAGAGGGAATTGCGCTTCGCCGGAAAAGGCGGAGACGTAAGGCATTCGCTTTTTTTCCAAAAAATGGGAAAGGAAGCCGGTTCCGGCTGGACAAAATGACCGGATTTACGGGTGGTGGTGCGTTTGTGTCGGAAAATGCGGGCTTTACATTTCAGGGCTTTCAGGTATAATGGTGCAGTCCGGAGAGAAGAGGTCGATACCACAGCTTTTTCTGCTGCCGGACAGGATTGTTTTGGAAAGGATGTGAGCGTATTATATTGAGGACAAATGGATTCTTCCAGTACAGGATCATGCTGAGGCCGGATGAGGTGAAGGACTTTGTCCGGGCGGCTTCCATGTGTGATTTTGACATCGATATTTCCTATAACAGCTATGTGGTGGACGCGAAGTCGATCCTGGGCGTGTTCGGCCTGGATCTGAGACGCGTGCTTACTGTGAACTGCCACGGCTATAGTGAAGAATTTGACAGATATCTGAGACAGTTTTCGCTGGCGGGCTGACAGGGAACGGCAGGGAAGACGCTCCTGAAGCGGCGGACGGATATTTGAAGAAAACCGAATCAGGAGATGTATGAGAACGGCGTGGCTTCGGCTATGCCGTTTTTTAAAATTCAGATTTCCTGTGAAAATATAAGAACATATATTTGGCCTGAAAGCATTGAGGATTCTTCGGCTTCGACGTATACTATAGATACGAAAGCGGTGCAGGGAGGCAGTCGTATGGAGATCAGGATATCGGTGCGCGCTCTGGTGGAATTTATCCTCCGAAGCGGCGATATTGACAATAGAAGAAGAACGGCGCCGGACAACGCGATGGCGGAGGGCGGGCGCATCCACCGCATGATCCAGAGGCGGATGGGGGCGGAATATCAGGCGGAGGTGACGCTGCGCTACGTCTATGAAACGCCCTCCTATGATCTGGTGGTGGAGGGGCGTGCGGACGGCGTGATAGGCGCGGACAGCGCGCCGCAGGAGGCCGTGACCATAGACGAGATCAAGGGCACGTACCGGGAGCTGGAGAAAATGAAGGAGCCTGTTCCGGTGCATCTGGCGCAGGCGAAGTGCTACGCTTACATGTACGCGGCGGCGCAGGGGCGGGAACAGATGAAGGTCCGAATGACCTACTGCAACATGGAAACGGAGGAGCTTCGGTATTTTTTGCAGGAATTTCCGGTGAAGGAGCTGGAGGAATGGTTCCTGAGCCTGCTGGAGGAGTACCGCAAATGGGCGGACTTCGGTTATGAATGGCAAAGAAAACGCACCGATTCCATCAAGGCGCTTTCCTTTCCCTATGCGTACCGGGAGGGACAGAAGGAGCTGGCCGGATATGTGTACCGGAGCATCGTGCGGAAGAAGAAGCTGTTCATCGAAGCGCCGACGGGCGTGGGAAAGACGCTTTCCACGGTCTTTCCGGCGGTGAAAGCCATGGGAGAGGAAAAGGCGGAGCGGATCTTTTATCTGACGGCCAAAACCATCACAAGGACGGTGGCGGACAATACCTTCCAGCTCCTGCGCGGGAAGGGGCTTCGCATGAAAACCGTGATCCTGACGGCGAAGGACAAGATCTGTTTTCTGGAAGAGGCGGAATGCAATCCGTCCGCCTGTCCATTTGCGAAGGGGCATTACGACCGGATCAACGAGGCCATGTACGATCTGCTGATACATGAAGATCATTATCACCGGGAAACCATCGAGGAATACGCGCGCAGATATCAGGTCTGCCCCTTTGAGCTCAGCCTGGATATGAGCCTGTTTTCCGACGGGATCATCTGTGACTACAACTATGTTTTCGACCCCCACGTCTATCTGAAGCGGTTTTTCGGGGAGGGAGGGCAGACCCAGGGAGCGGGCGGCCCTTATCTGTTCCTCATCGACGAGGCGCATAACCTGGTGGAGCGGGGAAGGGAGATGTACAGCGCCGTTCTGTATAAGGAGGATTTCATTGCGCTGAAGCGGATCGTAAGGGAGTACGACAGGAAGCTGGAGAATCAGCTTGAAAAATGCAACCGGGCGATGCTTGCCCTCAAGCGGGAGTGCGAGGGCTGCCGGGTGGTGAGCGTGAATGAGATCGACGATCTGGTGAACGGGGTGGAGCGGCTGTCCGAAAGCATGGGAAGCTGGCTGGAGGAGCATGACGACAGCCCGATCAGGGAGGACGTTCTGGAATTTTATTTTCTCCTGACCCATTTTCTGGATATCTATGACAGGCTGGATGACAACTATGTGGTTTATACGCAGCTTTTTGAGGGAGACGGGGAATTTCTGCTAAAGCTGTTCTGCGTCAATCCGTCCGTCAACCTGAAGGAATGTATGGACCGGGCGGCGAGCACGGTGCTCTTTTCCGCCACCTTCCTTCCCATCCAGTATTATAAGAGCCTTCTTGGGGGTGACGGGGAGGATTATGAGGTCTACGCCCAGTCCTCCTTTGACCCGCGCAAAAAAGGGCTTTACATCGGCTCGGATGTGACGAGCCGCTACACCAGGCGGGGACGGCAGGAATACTATAACATCGCCCGCTATCTGCACGAGATCACGGCGCGCAGGCACGGCAATTATCTGATCTTTTTTCCCTCTCATTCCTTCCTGCAGGAGGTCTATGAGATTTATGAGGAATGCTTTCTGGACGAGGCGCAGGAGGAATGCCTGATTCAGGAGGATCGTATGACCGAGGAGGACAGGGAGTATTTTCTCGGACGGTTTGAGGGAAATCGGGACTGTGAGCTGGGAGAGCAGATTCACATGGAGGTGGAGCAGGAGGAAGAGAAAAGCCTTCTGGGCTTCTGCGTGATGGGAGGGATCTTCAGCGAGGGGATCGACCTGAAGAATGACAGCCTGATCGGCGCCGTCATCGTGGGAACCGGGCTGCCGCAGGTGTGCGCGGAACGGGAGATTTTGAAGCAGTATTTTGATGAAATGGGAAAAAACGGCTTCGACTATGCCTACCGGTATCCGGGAATGAATAAGGTGCTGCAGGCCGCGGGCCGGGTGATCCGCACGGCGGAGGATGTGGGGATCGTAGTGCTTCTGGACGACCGCTTCCTGACCGGCTCCTACCAGCGCCTGTTTCCCAGGGAATGGGTGGAGTATGAGGCCGTTACCGTGGACCGGATCGGCGGAAGGGTGGAACGCTTCTGGGATGAATGGCTGTAAACGGGGATGATTGTGGATAAGTGTGTGAAAAAAGAGTTTTTCAGGCGGATCCTGTCATTCTCTGACGAAAGCGGAGGTGGACAGCCTGTGGTTGACCGGCAGGATTGTGGATAAGTATGTGGAAACTGGGGATTTCTTTTACCGAAACAGTAGACTGACAGCGGGAATAAAGGGTTTTCCACATTTTCACAAACCGGGGAAAAGGGAGAGGACAGAACCGGATCGGTCAATGGGATTCTGGCCGTTTTGTGGATAAGATCCAGGGCTTATCCACAGTATATGCGGTGTGGATAAGGGGAAAGACGGATATGTGGATTAGATGTTACAGCGCAGGCCTGTGCCGGTCACATCGCTGACCAGCGCGGAGGATGCGTGTTCCTCCCTGAATCCGGCCCGCCTATCGCCGTAGGCGATCTGGAATGGCGGGCCGGGTTACTGTATTTCTGATTGAGCAGAAAGTAAGTGACGGAATGTGGGGAGGCATGGTATAATAAGCTGGTCGGACTGAATGTCGGCTTCCGAAAAAACAGAGAAGAAGGCCGGCACTGCGGTTCGGGTAAAAGAACGGTTTGCGTCGTTTTTTTAGGAAAAAATGCCGCCGCAGGCGGCAAAAAAGGAGGATGTATGTCATGTGGGCATATGAAAGCGTATTTTATCAGATCTATCCGCTGGGCTTCTGCGGGGCGCCGTTTGAAAACGACGGTGTGGAAAAGCCCCGTATCCGAAAGGTAGAGGAGTGGATTCCTCACATAAAAGGGATCGGTGCGGATGCGATCTATTTTTCACCGGTCTTTGAATCGGATACCCACGGTTATAATACAAGAGATTTCAGGAAGATCGACTGCAGGCTTGGAAGCAACGAGGACTTTGCCCGGGTGTGCGCGCGGCTGCACGAGGCCGGGATCCGCGTGGTGCTGGACGGCGTGTTCAACCATGTGGGAAGGGGCTTCTGGGCTTTTCAGGACGTGCTGAAAAACAGGGAGCGTTCCCCTTATTTGAACTGGTTCCATATCAATCTGGGCGGAAACTCCAACTACAACGACGGTCTGTGGTATGAGGGCTGGGAAGGAAATTACGATCTGGTAAAGCTGAATCTGAAAAATGAGGAGGTCGTGAACCACATTCTGGAAAGCGTCCGCTTCTGGGTGGAAGAGTTTGATATCGACGGTCTGCGTCTGGACGTGGCCTATCTGCTGGATCACGATTTTGTCCGCAGGCTGCGCGGCTTCTGCGACGGCCTGAAAAAGGATTTCTTCCTGGTGGGGGAGATCCTGCACGGGGACTACAAGACGCTGGTGAACGACCAGATGCTGCATTCCTGCACCAATTATGAATGCTACAAGGGGCTGTATTCCAGCTTCAACAGCATGAACCTGTTTGAAATCTGCCATTCCCTGATGCGGCAGTTCGGGCCGGAGGGCTGGACGCTTTATAAGGGGCTTCATCTGATGACCTTTGTGGACAACCATGATGTGAGCCGGGTCAGCAGCATTCTTTCCAATGAAAAGCATCTTCCCCTCATCTATGCGCTGGCCTTCGGCATGCCGGGCATTCCCTGCGTTTATTACGGAAGCGAATGGGGTGCGAAGGGGAACAAGAGCGACGGGGATCCGGCGCTTCGTGCCTGCTTTGAGGAGCCGTTGGAGAATGAGCTGACAGAATTCATCGGAATGCTTTCCGATGCGAAGAAGGCCTCGAAGGCGCTGAATTACGGCAGCTTCCGTTCCGTTGTGCTGACGAACAGACAGTGCATCTTTGAGCGGGCTGCGGAGGGCGAACGGGTGCTGGTTGCCATCAACGCGGACAGCGAGCCCTACACCGCTCATTTTGACGCAGGCTGCGGCATGGCGGTGGATCTGATCAGCGGAGAAGCCCATGATTTCGGCGGTGGGAGCCAGCTTGCGCCCTATAGCGCGTATTTTTGGCGTTGTGAAGCATGAAGCAGGAAGAGAACTTCTAAGCCGGCAAAGGACGCCGGCCAAGAGGTTCTAAAACTTCCTGCCGAAGAATGGCCTTGCGGCCATTCTTCCCCTCTGATGAAAATGCCGCCTGTGGCGGCGGGACATGAGGAAGGAAGAGAACCTCTAAGCCGGCAAAGGACGCCGGATAAGTTAGAAAAGACAGATCATGAATTCGCGGAGGTAGATTATGTTGGAATTCAGGTATGACACACAGCTTTTGATTGAGGGAGAAAATCTCGATGAAGATGTGATCAGTGAATATTTTACAAAGAATTTTAAAGGTGACTGCCTGTTGGCGGTAGGAGATGAGGAATTGATCAAAATTCATTTTCATACGAATGAACCGTGGAAGGTATTGGAGTATTGTTCAGGCCTCGGGGAAATTTATGATATTGTTATAGAGGATATGGACAGACAGGCAAGGGGCTTAAAGGGATAAAGCCCGGTTTATGGGGTTTTTGTGTTCCCTTATGTTTCCCCTGATGAAAATGCCGCCCGAGGGCGGCATTTTTATTGCAGAAGGCGGCGGACGGCGCGGACGGATTCCGTGTCGGTCCGCCATATTTCGTATTCGCTCAGGCCGGGAAGGCCCATTGATACGTCAGGATTGCGGAAGCGCATGGCGCTTTCCAGAACCTTTTTCCCGGACATGTGAAAGGCGGTCAGGCCGGTCTGCATAAGCAGGACGCGCACGGCCTCCTCATTGATGCCAGCGCCGGCCAGGATGGTGAGCGCGCCTCCCGCCTGCTCCAGGAGCTGATTGAGCAGAGGGATGCCGTGCACGCAGGCATCCGCCTGGCCGGAGGTGAGAATGGTGTGAACGCCCAGGCTTCGTGCCTGATCGAGCGCTTCAAGAGGATCGCGGCACATGTCAAAGGCTCTGTGGAGGGTGACGGACATGCCGTCCGCGGCATCGATGAGGCGTTTCATCGCTTCCAAATCCAGCGCGCCGTCCTCCTTCAGACAGCCGATCACAACGCCCTGGGCTCCTGCACGGCGAAAGGCGCGGATATCGGCCTCCATGACGGAAAGCTCCTCCCTGCTGTAGAGAAAATCTCCGAAGCGTGGCCGGATGAGGATGTGTACGGGGAGACTGATCCGGCTTCGGATCTGCTCATAAAGGGCGGGAGTGGGCGTGATCCCTCCGATCACCAGGCCGGAGCACAGCTCTAGGCGGTCAGCGCCGCCCTCTGCGGCATTGAGCGCAGATTCCACGGAATCTACGCAGCATTCCAGAAGAAAGGATGACATGGAAAGTACCTCCTTTTTTTGCCGCCTGCGGCGGCACTGCATTTCGGCACGAACTGCGTTCGCGCACGCCTCCTTTTTTTAGAGTGTAGCACAGGAAGGGGAAAAAAGCCATAAAATCGGGCTTTTATGGGAAATTAGCGATAAATGTGTACGAATTGTGAACACTTTCTTATGAAATTCATAATTTGTTAAAAAAATTTATAAAGACTATTTACATTTGCAAAGAAGCGTGCTATTCTCATTCACGTAATAAAGCTCCGGAGAACCGGTCGTCGGTTCAGGAGTCTGGATTTAGGAGGAGAAATATTATGAAGAAAAAGATTGTAGCAGTTTTAACAGCAGCAGTTCTTACGTCCGCACTGATGGTTGCCTGCGGATCCACCGAAACCACCACCACCGAGGAGTCCAGCGTAGCTGTAGAGGAATCCAGCGTGGTTGAGTCCACCGTTGAAGAGACCGTAGCAGAGACCGTAGCAGAGACCGCTACGGAGGCTGTTACCGAGGAAGCTTCTACTGAGGCGGCTACCGAGGAGGTAACGACCGAAGCGGCTACCGAGGAAGCTTCCACCGAGGCTACCGAGGAAGTAACGACCGAAGCGGCTACTGAGGAAGCAGCTACCGAGGAAGCAGCTACCGAGGAAGCAGCTACCGAGGAGACCACCACTGAGGCAGCTACTGAGACCCTTACCGAGACCGTTGCTGAATAAGAGCATGGTTTCAGCCTGAAATGGCTAAACGGCTCCGCAGGTGTATGACCGGATAAGACGGCCGCCCCTGCCGGAAAAGTCAATCCTGATACAGATTGCAGAGGAGACCGGATGTGAAGCGGATATTGCTTTTCATCCGGTCTTTTTTGTCTCTTACGGGATAAGAGAGGCAGGAACCTTCCCTGTCCGGACGGCATAAGGTATAGGGAAACAAGTATCATACCATTTGCGTTCGGAGGAAGGTATGGCATTCTGGAGTCTGTGCATGATCGTAAAAAATGAAGAGGCTGTGCTGGAGCGCTGCTTAAACAGCGTAAAGGAGCTTGTGGATGAGATCATCATCGTGGACACGGGATCGGAGGATGCGACGAAGGAGATCGCCGGACGTTTTACCGGCCTGATATATGATTTTCCCTGGGCGGACGATTTCGCTGCGGCGAGAAATTTTTCCTTTTCCAAAGCATCCGGCGATCATATCATGTGGCTGGATGCGGACGATGTGCTTCCGGAAAAATCCCTGCGGCTTCTTCTGGAAAAAAAGAAGAGCATGGAACCGGAAACCGACGTGATCATGCTGCCCTACCAGACTGCCTTTGACGAAACGGGGAATCCGGTTTTTTCCTATGAAAGAGAACGGATCCTCCGAAACTGTCCGAAAAGCGTGTGGGTCGGGGCCGTTCATGAGGTCATAGTCCCTTTTGGAAGGATCGAGCATGTGGCCGCGCCCGTCAGACATGAAAAGGTGAAGGCGGGAGACGGAAACAGGAATCTGAGAATTTATGAAAGGCTCCTGGCGGAAAACAGGACGCTCGATGCAAGACAGCAGTATTATTATGGTAGAGAGCTGTATGCTCATGGAAGATATCAGGAAGCGGAGCAGGTCTTTTCCTGCTTCCTGAAAATGCCGGAGGCCTGGATCGTAAACCGGATCGAGGCCTCCAGGCTTCTCGCCTTCTGCCTTTATCAGGAAAACCGGGAGGAAGAAGCACTTTCGGCGCTGCTTCGCGGATTGACGCTGGATACACCCCGCGCAGAGCTCTGCTGCGACATCGGAAAGCATTTTCTGGATCGTGAAAAATATGAGGCGGCCGCATTCTGGTATCAGGCCGCGCTTTCCCTGCCCCGTCCGGCGCAGGCGGAAGGCTTTGTGGAGGAGGACTGTCACGGATTCCTCCCCTGCATCCAGCTCTGCGTCTGCTATGACAGGATGGGCGACTGGGAGAAGGCGGAGGAATACAATGAACGGGCCGGCTTCTGGCGGCCGCAGTCCCCTTACTACCTGCACAACAGGAACTGTTTTGCCGAAAAAAGAAAGAAGGCGGAAGCCGGGAGGGCCGCCCTGCCTGATGCAGAACCGTTCCCGCCGGCCCTGCCTACGAGCTGAAAACACAGAAAGATCCGAAGGCCTCCTTCCGGAAAATCCGGACGCAGAAAGGATGGGAAAGAGGAGAATGATGGATCATCTGGATGACGATATGTCCTTGAATCAGAATGAAAGCATGCCGGAAGCCGGAGAGCGGCCGCCCTGCGGCTGTATTCCTTCCAGGCACTGCAAGAGGCGGCCGAAGCCGCCCTGCACCTGTACCTGCACCTGCACATGCACAGGTGCCACCGGGCCGACCGGAAGCACGGGCCCGACCGGTCCGACAGGAAATACCGGAGTAACAGGCCCGACGGGAAATACCGGGCCAACCGGGCCGACAGGAAATACCGGAGTAACAGGCCCGACGGGAAACACGGGAGTAACAGGCCCGACCGGAAACACGGGAGTGACAGGCCCGACGGGAAACACGGGAGTGACTGGCCCGACGGGAAACACGGG
>DWWS01000069.1 GCA_019119595.1 Candidatus Eisenbergiella merdavium
AAAACAGAACAAATGTTATTGTGTATTCTTTTCTTCTGCTCATCATCAAGCTCCTTCGTTAGATTATACCAGAGATAAAATAAATCGTGATAATTCAAATTAAATATAGTTTAATATAATACCTGTGTCAAGGAAAAACACGATACCAGCCTAAGCAGCAAATAAAACAGCATTCCTCTGGCTCTCCTCAGAGTCCAGGCCAATAGCTACTTCAGCTCAATAACAACACTTTGCCCGTCACCATATATCGTATGGTACATGGTATCTTTCAATACAGGCAGCTGATTTATATCTATCGTTTCCCCTGTCTGCTCTATATTTGGAATATTAAAATAATTCACAAAGTAATATTCTCCCCAATATCCTTCACTGAAACCAGACGGGACCAGCCTCTCCAGCATATCAAAGCCTTCCGACATGTTTACAATGACCGGAGATAAGCCTATATCTCCCCTGATCTGCAGTGTTTTCTCATCCTCCGTATTCATATTTTCCAAAGAATTCAAATCTCCTGCGGCCAGCTGCACCCGGTAATTCAGGTAATCCTGCTGCACCGCCAGGGCATTGCCATAGGAGAGGGAAAAAGTAAAAAAGCACCAGCAAAGAGCAGCACAGACTACGTCGAAAAGGATCTTTTTTTCATAAAATGATACGCAGACCGCCATTACTGCCAAAAGGGCTCCCAGGCCGTACATGGCTCTCGCATCAAACTTTGGAATATCCATAATCAGGTTCACTCCAAAACAAACAAAGCTTCCTGCAAAAACGCCCGCAATACTGAGGATCAAAGCCAGTATTTTGTTCATTTTAGAATGCAGCACAAATGATGTGAAGAACAGTAAAACAAGCAGAAAAATGAGAATTTTCCAGCTCGCTTTAAAATCAAAATAAACGTTTGAATAAAACAACAGATACTTCTGAAAAAATCTGCCATGCAGAAGCTCTCCCAAAGAAAAAACGGCGGCTTCATTTGGACGCATCAAGAGGAAGCGAAAACCGAAAAGGGCAGCTGCATAGCTTATCAGAGAGGATATAATAAAACCGATGCTGTCCTTCCATTTTTCGCCTTCATTCAGATCATAAAGGGCCAGAAAAATTGTTACCAGCGGATATATTCCTGATGATGCCTGATAGGATGTACACATCAGAAGCAAGCACACAAAGGAAACCGTCACATAGATTGCTTTTTTCTTCCTGTAAAACAAAAAAGGGAAGACACTGACGAAAAAGGAAAACGCCATATATGGAGAATCATATTTATAGGAGATGATCCCAAGAAAATAGGGAGTCAGCCCTGTCAGTGATGCTGCAGCTATACTGACCAGGCCGATTTTCTTTTCTCTTCCGAAAACCCTGAGAAGAATCGCGCTTCCCATAGCAAGCAGGATGCAGGCAAGCATCTGCGGCAGAGGAGAAATATCTGAAAGATAAAGATCCGCATGAAGAAAATTAGAAAATATCTGAGTAAACCATCGGCTCCAGTCAAGCCAGCCATGATATCCGGAATGCTTTCTCCCCAGATCATCCAGATAATTAAAATTTGCCCGGAATATAGAATAAAATCCGATCACATAAACAGCGGTCAGAATAAGCACCGGCTTTTTCAGATACACTATTTCAATAAGCTCTTTTTCCCAGCTCTCGCGAATCCTATTCCTGACATTATAGTTAAGCATTCTTCCACCTCGATAGTTTTACAGGATGTATATAGCAACAATCTTCAGGCCATTCTGAAAACAATTTATCTAATCGTAAAAAGTACTGTTCTTCCAGTTGCTTTAGCCCGTTCACCAAAGTCAGTCCTGCCGGTCCAGACCCAATATCAAAAATCTCAATCTAATAGTCTCCCTTTTTTTAAACTAATAAATATACAAGCAGGGGAAGAAACGTTAAGCAGCTGTTAGCAAACAAACGCATTGCGATACTGCCTTTATCTACCATCAGCTTATCCTCTCCTGCTTCTCTCCTGTTCCCCGGTCTTGTAATCACAAGCACAGCCGCTACCGCAGCAATAAAAACACCTGTCAAAAGTGCCTCTATATTCTGTCTGGCTCCTTCAGACAACGCATCATATAACAAAGAAAAATCCATGCCCTTCAGTTCCCGGTCATTCAAAACCCCGGCCAGCATCCATCTGAGATTTGCCGAAGCCGCATATGCATATCCGTAATTACACAGTCCCATAACAAAATAGGCCGCTCCGGCGGCCGTTTCCAGCCACAGCAGTATTTTTGCCCGTTTTGGAAAAAGCACCATTAAAACAGGAATAAACGGGGAAAAAACCACCGCCCAATACGGCAGCGTAGTCGCCCCGACAAAAAAACAGGAATATCCTGCAAATGCCGTCCAAACTGTTTTATGCGTAAAATTCTCATCATTCAGCTCCGTATACCAGCACCAGATCAAAAGCGCCATAAACAGAAGGACCAAAAACGAAACAGTGATCCCGGAAAGATCAATCCTTCTTTCAAACAACATGCGGAGAAATCTTCTTTCATCGAACTGTGTCGGGGTTTTCATTTTGTCCGCGAAGAAGATCACCTTTGACAGCAGAGACAGGCTCAGTGCTGCCACCCCGTCGCGAAGCATAAACAGGATCCTCTTTTCCATAAGCAAAAGAAGGGGCAGAAATACAAACAGGGAAAACATCTTGCAGGTTATAGACAAAGCAAACCATATCAAAAACTTCTTCCGTTCCCTTTTGAGATAAGCGGCAAGCCCCATCAGCATGAAAAAGGCATTGTAAATATCAATCTGTCCCAGACAGAACAGACCGTTCAGAAGAAGCATAGAGCCTGCATAGAAATAACATGCCCATAGTCTGGACACAGAATCTCTGTTCAGAAGCTCAGTAACCTTCCATACCGCCCAGATACTTGCGGCAAAAGGAAGCATATTCCCCAGCCGTGCCCATAGCAGTGCTATGAAACTGGCTTCAAAGGTTATACCTGTCGCTTTTTCCCAGATATATATGGGCAAATTCCAGACTGCAATCGGGATATAAACCCATATATCATAGGGGACCTCGCCGCTTTGAGGATTCAGAGCACCAATGGAGCGCTGACAGGCTGTCTGATAAAAATGGAGCAGATTACCGGAAAACAGGCAGTCCCATAAATTCAGGCTATGCCTCACAATCATCTGAAGATCCACATAGCAGTAGTTCACCAGACAAATAATCATCAGCAGCCCCAAAGCTCCGATAAATATTGTTCCGGGCTTTTCTTTTAATCCCTCCCCATTTGAAACCTTTTTATCTATTCCTGTCAGCACAACCTTCATCCTCTGCTCCTTTTCCTACTTT
This sequence comes from Candidatus Eisenbergiella merdavium, assembly GCA_019119595.1. GTDB lineage: Bacteria > Bacillota > Clostridia > Lachnospirales > Lachnospiraceae > Eisenbergiella > Eisenbergiella merdavium. Next base: position 3,305 of record DWWS01000069.1, read on the forward strand.
CTGCCCAAACAGGAAAAACCGTTTCAGGCCTCACGATTTTTTCCATCTCCTGCCTTTTCCCTGCATCACGCAGACGCCTCCGCTCCCCAAAACGCCGCAGCCCGTCGCTCCGATCAGCCCCCAGCTCACACTTCCCCGCAGATGCTCCAGAGTAATAATATTTCCCGTGAATTGATACATCGGCTGGTCAGGTCCTGGATATTCAAGAATCATTCCTGAGAAATCTTCCGGCAAATCCTCCATGTCCAGATAAAGCTCCTCCCTTTGTCCACAGTCCGTATTGCCGACAGCGATATAGACAGCATCCGGCTCGACAGCAAACAGCCAATACAGAATACCGATCGTCATACCTGTTATAACTGAAATACCCGTAATAAATCTCTTTATCCTTTTCAGCTTTTCTTTCTCCCATTCCGGTTTTGAGCGCGTCCCCATTCCTGTTACCGGCACAATCCATTTCTTACTGGCAATCCCCAGACCAAATTTGATCTGTCCGCGCTCTCCCAATATGCGGAAAAGATATTCTCCCACAAAAATGAGAGATAGATTCTTAAAGGATGTGTTAAACAGAAACGGCTCCGATATGCCCGCTATTAAAAAAGAAAGCATTATCGCCAGCTCTTTTCTTCTATTTTCTCTGACACAGTCTCTGATCGTACAAAAATATCCTACCGCAGTCAGGACAAAGATTACCCATCCGTCATTAACCAGAAGAGAGATATAAGAGGAATCCAGAGCAAAACTAATATTTTCAGATACAAGATTTTTCCCGAATGGAGCAATTCCGTAGCTGAGATAGACACTCGACGCCAAAAAGCGGTTATTTACAGCCTTATTCAGCAGCTGTCCGATCATCCGGATCATTCCAGAGGTATCAATCATATAAGGCGCCACAATCGATATGACCATGCAAAACGGCAAAACGCACTGCATGAGCGTTTTTTCCATTCGCGTAAACTCCCTGCGCATCATCAGATAGCAGTAAATGAGAAGAAACAAAGATACCAGGATAACTCCCGTATAGCTGATGGAATACAAAAACACATAACAGTTCCCCAGAAAAAGGATCCCAACCAACGCAAGCAGTGATTTTCCCCTTCTTTTTGTAGTATACAGGATGAACGCAGCAAGTACTGCGTATGAGATCTGAAGAACATTCGGATGCGTAAGCCCAAAGGACCACCTCAGGACCGGTCCCAGGCCCAATTTTTCATGCACAAGAGCAAGTCCCGTTGTGATCCCTGTTACCTCCGATACGGCGCGCCATGCAAAACAGGCAGACCAGACCGCAAGGCCCAGATAAAACACTCTCTTTACCGGAACATCCTTCAGGCCAATCACTGCCATAATGCCGATCAGCGGCGCTTTATCCGCGGAGCACAGATAAATCAGCCCGCCAATAAACAGAAGGCCGCCTTCCAGCAGTATTTCTTTCCATGTATGCATTTCCAGCAACAGTTTCAGCAAAATACAGGAAAGGGAAGCTACAAGAATCAGGTTATATGCCGTCATTCCTTCATACAGTCCCAGCCCCTTTGCCGCCAGCATTGCACACCAGAATAAATAATACAGGATTTCCCCCAGACTAATGTCAGCGTTCTTATCTGTTTCAAATGAATTGATTTCTATATTCATCTTTTAAACTCTTTCCTTTTTACTGCATTCTTTTAGAACAAACAGAAAATAAATCGGCGCTGTCATAGCCATCGGGAGACAGTATCTGGGCAAAATGCAGGGACCGAACAACAGAGTGAGCCCATATCCCAGAATAAAAATGCCTGGAATAAGCGCCGGCCACTTTCTTCCCACAGCCGCGATCAGCATGGCAAACAAAATCAGCCAATTATAAACAGCAGGCGCAAACAGTACTGAAACAATCGGAATTTTCTGAAAGTTTCTCTCACTGTTCCATTCCAGTACCAAATCTTTGAAAGAAGGAAACAGACTATGTTCATATACAAGGTGTTCTTCATCCACAGGCTTCCAGAACCCCAATTCGACCCAGGCCTCCCGTATTCCCGCACTCGTAACGTCTCCCATATGCCACAGTCCCTGCGTATTCAGAAGAAATGCCACGATATATTCTTTCGGATATCTCATACCCATTTCGATCCACAGCCGATAGTATCCGGCGGTTTCTTTTTCATACGCCTCATGATCCCAGCCATTTTTTACAGGGTCTGCAATATCCGGCACATAGGCCCTCAGCGCATCCTCAAAATAATAAAATTCTATCCTCTGCAGGTCTCCCTCCGTCAGATTTTCATATTGGTAGTTATATACTCTTGCCATCTGCTGCCCCGGGACAGAAAGGATTTCTCCTGTATTGTCAATCGCCGCATGACTGATCTCAACAACAGCCGTTCCGGCCAGCGCAGCCAAAGCCGCAGCGATCAGCAACGCCGCGCTGCTTCTTCCCAATATATGAAACAGCATTTTTCTGCCGAAAAACAACGCGGCGACACCAAACACGCCCAAGAGGATAGCTGCCGCAAGCATTCCATAAACGGCATTATTACGAAACAGGCTCATCAATACCATCCAGGCTGCACACCCTGCCGCCGCTCCCGCTGTCTTTCTGCTCAATTTATCAGAAGGCTTATATATATGGCATAATTTCATCAGCTGCACAGCCGCAATAGTAAATATGACAGAAAACAGCGTATCCTTCGTCGTCGAAATTCCCAGCAGAGGAAATATGGGAAAAAGAGCGAAGAAAAACGACATAAGACATTTCATTCTTCCTGGGATTCCTAGCTCTTCAATAAATACGCATCCCCAGGCAAGGGATACCGCTACTGCCGCCAACTGCAGCAAAGAATAAAGCGCAAGCCCTGAATTATAATCCGCTCCCCCGCCGGTCAGGAAATTTCCGAGATCGCAGATTGCCCCAAAAAGGAAAGAATGGAGAACAGGATTCCATGTCGCATAGGAATGCCCCAGATACTGCCTCCATTGCCATGGTATATCATAGCAATATACTCCCGGAAAAAAGGCAGCATAAAACGGACTCCAGAAAATCATGAATAACAGAAAATATTTCAGAAACCCCTTTTTGCCGGTCCATTTTTTCCCACTCCTGCCTGACACACAGCCAGGCAGGCGCTCCGCCATTTCTTCCGCCGCTGAAGCCAGCGGAAGGGATAAAAGAATACATAAAACAAAGCTCAAAATACAATAGAAATACGAAAAATCATGTCGGTTCCTCACCCCGTCTCCTGCAACATAGAAGCCAATCAGCTCCGCATAAAACAGGCAGAGCAAAAAAGAAAAACAAAACCAGTCTTTTCTCGTCAACGGCTTTATTCTGACGTAGGCAGAATAGAAGGCAATGAACACTCCCACCGCCAGCAGCGAACCCGCATAGCTTTCCATTTTGATGCCGATCAGCGTCTCCAGCCTGCCGATGATCACTACAGCCAGAAATGCTATGCAAATACATAAAACCTTCCGGAACTTCTCCCTTACAAATTTTTTCTCCTCACAGTACATGACATTTTATCATCCGCCCTCAATCTATTTTTCCTTCGTTTCTTCCTGGATATTGTCTATCTGCCACAGGCCCCGCTTATCATGCTTGACATATAATCCAGCATTTCTTCCGTCATTCCAGGATAAACGCCAATCCAAAATGTACTATTCATAATAATGTCAGTATTGTCCAGACCTCCTGCAATCCGATATCCCTTCCCGCTTTTTCTCATTTCGTCAAAGCAGGGATGTTTTGTCAAATTTCCGGAGAACAGCATTCTTGTCTGAATATTATGTGCCTCCAGGAAGTTCACCACATGCTTTCTGTCAATTCCCTCCCGGCAGGTCAACAGGAAACCAAACCAGCTTGGATCTGAATTCGGACAAGGCTCCGGCAAAACAAAAAATTCTTCCAGTTTCTTCATTCTATTCAGCAGATATGCGAAGTTTTTTCTTCTCGCTTTCCCAAAATCCGGAAGCTTTTTCAGCTGCGCACAGCCGATCGCCGCCTGCATATCTGTTATTTTCAGATTGTAACCGAAATGGGAATACACATATTTGTGGTCATAGCCTAACGGCAGTTCTCCGTACTGTCTGTCAAACCTGTGACCGCACTGATTATCCTGCCCTGATGCACATACACAGTCCCTTCCCCAGTCCCTGAGAGACCTGATGCATTTATGGAGCAGAGGGTTATCCGTATAAACCGCGCCTCCCTCTCCCATCGTCATATGGTGCGGCGGATAAAAGCTTGACGTTCCAATATCTCCAAACGTTCCTGTCATCCTCGCATTCCCTTTCCACTCATAAATGGAGCCAAGGGCATCACAGTTGTCTTCAATCAGCCACAGGCCGTGCATATCGCAAAATTCCCTTATGCGCTTTATATCAAACGGATTCCCCAGGGTATGTGCCGCCATGACTGCTTTTGTCCTGGAAGACAGCGCTTCTTCCAGCTTATTCACATCCAGATTATACTGAGGGATCGTCACATCTACGAATACAGGCACAGCCCCGTACTGGATGATAGGAGAAACCGTTGTGGGAAAGCCTGCCGCAACCGTTATTACCTCATCTCCTCTTTGAATCGCACGCTCTTTCAGCAGAGGCGAGGTTAAAGCCATAAATGCCAGCAGGTTTGCGGAAGACCCGGAGTTTACCACAGAACAATAGCGGATGCCAAGGTAATCCGCTAATTCTTCTTCAAACTGCTTCGTATATCTTCCTGAAGTCAGCCAAAATTCCAGCGCACTGTCCACCAGACCTGTCATCTCATCGCTGTCATAAATACGGCCCGCATATGGTATTCTCTGTCCGGGAGTAAAGGTTCCTTTCTTTTCATGAAATTCTCTGCAATACTCTCTGACCATATCCAAAATTTTTTCTCTTGCCTGCTTTTCACTCATTCCATCAAACATATTTCCTTTTTCCGCCTTTCATCCTCATTCTATATCGGCAGTCATAAAAAGAACTATTTCTCTTTTATTCTTCCACTCTCCACGGCGCTATTCCCTGTTCCCACATTTTCTCCAAATATTCCCTGTCATGAATCGTATCCATTGGCGACCAGAATCCCGGGTGACGATACGCGTCCATCTGCCCATTCGCTGCCAACACTTCAAAGGGACTGTCTTCCAGCATTTCACTGCCATCTCCCAAATATTCAAAAACTCCCGGTTCCATCACCATAAATCCCGCATTTACCCACACCTGATCCTTACGCGCCTTTTCTTTAAAACGTCTGACCGTCCCATCCGTTTCCATCTGTATCGCTCCGAATCTTCCTTCCGGCTGCGTCGTCGTTATTGTAACCAGCTTCCCGTTGTTTCTATGGTATTCCAGCAGCCTATGAATATCAACATCTGCAACCCCATCGCCATAGGTGAGCATAAATGGCTCATCTCTCAGATATTCTCTGACACGAAGGAGTCTTCCTGCCGTCTTGGTCATACGGCCGGTATTCGCCAGAGTCACCCTCCACTGTTCTCTTCTGCAGGCAGCCGCGCGGCTGTGTTCTTCCTTCAAATCATAAATCCCATCTCCCTGATAGGCATGATAATTAATAAAATATTCTTTAATAATATGCCCTTTATATCCGCAGCAAACGACAAAATCCTGAAATCCAAAAGAGGCATACCACTTCATGATATGCCACAAAATCGGTTTTCCTCCTATTTCAACCATTGGTTTGGGCCTGATCCTGGATTCCTCGCTTATCCTCGTCCCCATGCCCCCAGCCAGAATTACTACCTTCATTCTTTCCACACTTTCCAGGGTGCCATTCCCGCATTCCACCGGCTTTCCAGATCTACCTTATCCCGCATCGTTTCAACCGGACACCAGAATCCGTCATGCCTGTAAACAGCAATCTGCCCTTTTCCTGACAGTTCCGGAAAAAGCTGCTTGTCTAATTCATAATTGCCGTTCAGATAATTAAAAACCTTTTTTCGAAAAACAAACGTACATGCGTTCGTCCACGAGCTTTCATCTCTCGCCACCGTCGAATTCATGCTCTCCAATACATCATCTTCACCAATGGCAAGAACAGCATTACGTCCTGTAGGTCTTGCCACAGCCATTGTTATCAGCTTATCATTTCTTTCTGCAAACCTGACAAGCTCATCAACATCAATATTGGAGATACAATCGCCATAGGTGACCAGAAACATATCATCATCAATATATTTCTGTGTTCTGCTCACCCGCTGCCCTGTTGTGGCATAAAGCCCTGTATCCATCACGGTCACTTTCCAATCCTCTGTAACCTTGCGATGGATCTCTATATGATTGGTAGCCAGATTCACCGTAATGTCCGACTGGTAAATATAATAATCCCGGAAGTAATTCTTAATCGTATTCACTTTATATCCGCCGCAGATCAAAAAATCGTGAAACCCAAAATGGCTGTACTGCTTCATAATGTGCCATAAAAGAGGTTTCTCTCCGATTTCCACCATCGGCTTCGGAATGCCTTCCCTGTCATCACTGATTGTACTGCGGGAACCGCCGGCCAGAATAATTACCTTCACGCGTACCACACTCCTGTTTTCTATTTTTACCGCTATTCCCAGCCTCTTATCCAATATATCATAAATGCTTCCAGAATACCAGAAAAAAGCATTCTACACGCTTTTCTGCAAAAAAGCCGTGATCTGGCGCTCCATGCACGCCTGCACATCCTCATGCTCCAGATATCCGGCATACCATTCGACCAGCATTTCCATCGTCCTGTCCATGTTCCAGACGGGCTTCCACCCCAGCCTTTCCTTAAGCTTAGAGCAGTCAAGCTTCAGATATCCGGCCTCATGGGGCTCCCGCTTTTTGGCTGTCATCTGGTCCGTTCCTCCGCCCGGCCTTCCCGCTTCCTCCTGCCCGCCGATCCGGGTTCCGTTCCTGTTTCCATCCGTCCATGCAGGCAGATACCCCGTTCTTTGCTCCCATTTTCTGCAGAAGAGCTCCACAAGCTCTCCCGTCGTCAGGCAATCCGCTTCCTCAGGCCCCACGTTATAGCTTCCCGCGAATTCCCGGTCTTCATACTGCGCGGCCGCAAGCTGCAGATACGCGGCGACCGGCTCCAGCACATGCTGGTAAGGCCGTATGGAACGGGGATTTCTGACCAGGATCTCCTTTCCCGCCTCCACAGCGCGCACGCAGTCCGGCATGATCCTGTCCGCGGCGAAATCTCCTCCCCCGATCACATTTCCGGCGCGGGCTGTGGATACCGCCACGCCTGCCTCCTGCAGAAAGGAGCTTCTGTAGCAGGAGGTCACAAGCTCGGAGCAGGACTTGGAATTGGAATAGGGATCAAAGCCGTTCAGCTCCTCATTCTCCCTGTAGCCCCAGCACCATTCCCTGTTTTTATACACCTTATCCGTCGTCACGTTGACGACGGAACGAACCGAATCGCAGAGCCTGACGCATTCCATCACATTCACAGTCCCCATGACGTTGACATCATAGGTATAGACCGGGGAAGCATAGGATTCCCTGACGATGGGCTGTGCCGCCATATGGATGACGATTTCCGGCTTTTCTTTCTGAAAAGCCTCCTTAAGCGCCTTTAATTCTCTGATATCTCCATATACATTTTTAAAATTTCCCGAAAATTCACACAAATCAAACAGATTAGGGCTGCTCTGCGGCTCCAGCGCGTAACCGGTCACCTTCGCTCCGGCGCGGAGAAGCAGGGCAGTCATCCATGTTCCCTTAAAACCCGTGTGGCCGGTTATCAGCACTTTTTTCCCTTTATAAAAATCGAACCAGTTCATTCTCCGCCTATTCCTCCAGAGGGGTAATATAAAGATTATCCAAAAGCTCCTGCCTGTCCAGGAACGGTGCGAGATCCTCCAGCGGCGGGCTCACCAGCCTGCCGTCCGGGAGGCGCTTCGTGGCGCTCTTCGGCTCCCAGACCTGTAAGGTATCCGTAAATATCTCGCAGAAGGCATAGCCGGGCTGCGCCAATGTTCTGTGCACCGCTTCCATCATCCGCTCATTGCTGTGCGCGCAGAAGTAGGGAAAGCCAAAGGCCTCAGCGATACGTGAAAATTCCGGGAAGGAAAGGTCGCCGCTCTCCGGCCCGATCCCCACCTTCGTATGCTCCGAAAACAGATTGCTCTGCGTCAGACGGATGCTGTGATAGCCCTGGTTATTGATCAAAAACACCTTGATCGGAAGCTTATTTGCAACGATCGTCTGCAGCTCCTGCAGATTCATCATGATGCTGCCGTCTCCCTCCAGGCATACCGTATCCTGCCTGTTTCCGGAAATGCACAGGCCGATGGCGGCGGGAAGCCCGTACCCCATGCTTGCGATGGCATTGTTGATGATAAACCGGGTGCCTTTTTTGATGCACCAGTTCTGATGCCCCACCACGCAGCAGGCGCCATTGCTCACTGCAGTCAGGCTTTCCTCTGGAAGCACCTCGCTCAGATAACGGATAAAGGCAAATACGTTTGCCGTTTTCCCATTCTCCTCCCAATGCCTGGGAAGCACAGAAGGATATTTTTTCTTCCAGTCCCGGCACTGCTGCCGCCACCATTCCTGCGGAGAAAGCGGAGCTTCTCTCTCCTCCAGCTTCCGGACGACCGCTTCCAGAAAATCCTTCGCATCCGCCCAGACCGGCATATCCACATGCAGCGTGGGCTTTTTCAATTCCGCCCGGTCAATATCCACCATGATGACCTCGGCCTCTCTCGCCCAGGTCGTCCAATGATAGCCGACCTGCCGGATGCTGAGCCGGGTTCCGACCGCGAGCACAAGATCCGCATTCTGGACCGCAAAATTTCCCGCCCGGTCTCCCATGCTTCCTCCCCGCCCGCAGTAAAGCGGATGATTGTCCTCTATCAGATCTACGCTGTTCCAATACGTCACCACCGGCACGCCCAGCCGCTCCACCGCCGTCCGGAATGCCTGGAAGCCTCCGGATATCCGGATTCCGCCGCCCGCGTATATGACAGGACGCTTTGCCCCCTCAAGCTTTTGCAGTACCTCATCCACAATCCTTTCGTTCAGGACGGGCGGAAGCTCTCCTTCATCCTCCGCCGGATCGTAGCCGCGCAGTCCGTCCGTCTCGATATAGCTTCCCTGAAAATTCACGGGTATATCCACCCAGACCGGCCCCGGCCGCCCGGTCACCGCAAGGTGCCACGCTTTTTCCAGCATATACCGGATATCCGCGGGGTCCTCCAGCATGGCGGCATATTTGCACATGCACCCGACCGCCTTTGTAATATCAAATTCCTGGTCTCCCACCGCGCGAAGCGGCAGCCCGTCCGTAAACCGCTGTGCGTACCGCGCCGTCGTATCATAGCGGACCTGTCCGCTCACCACGAACATGGGAATGGAATCCAGCCATGCGCCCACCACACCGGTTATCGCATTCGTTCCTCCCGGCCCGGTGGTCACGCACACCGCCGCCATTCTGTTGTCCAGCCGCGCATAGGCCTCCGCCGCAATGGCGCAGGCCTGCTCATGATGGTTGTAGGTACAGTGAATGGCCGGATGATGGCCGAACGCATCGTTTAAGTGCATCGCCCCGCCGCCGACCACGGTAAAACAGTCGGTGATGCCGCGGGAAGCCAGGAAATCGGCTACGTAGTCTGCGAGTCTGATCTTTGACATAAGAGGTTTCCTTTTCTTTTTCAATTATATTTTAAGGTGATCTGGAGATAGAAATATTATAATGCATGTGGAGGCTTTTTTACAGTATGTTTTTTTATAACCCCAATTTGCACTGTAAGATTCCAGGTATAAAATTACTCCAACTCTTTGCAAGCTGGAGTAATTTGTATATACTATGTTAAAATGCATTCACATTGAGTAATTATCAAATTCAAATATCTATATATTTCAGCCTTAACTATAACTGCGTACTTACGAGCAACTTTTATTTTATTCCCCATAATCCATCCACTCTATATTCACCTGTTGGGGAATCTCATAGTATTCCTTAACCCAATATATCATAAATTCATTTGGACTTTTATATGGCATTTCATTAGCATATAAATCATCTCTCAGCTTATATAATATGATATTCTGTATACTCTCCCCCCTGGAGGATTGCTTCAGAATTTTTATACAATTCCCCTCTATTTACCTGATTTATTTCATCGTTTTCTTTATAGCCGCTAAAAATAACAGCCAAATTAACCACACTTATACAAAGTAATGTTGCACATGATATATATGAACAGATACTTTTTTGAACAAATGTATGCATAACAATGTATACGCAAATAAAGCGAATAGCCAATTCAAACATTAGCTGTGTTCTCTCAGGTCGATAATTCACTATCAGCATCGGAATCTGCGAAGCAAAAGCACTGATCATTAAACAGACAAGGGAATATTTCTTGCGTACGCATAAAAAGAAAAATATTAGGCATATCGAAATTATAAACCACGGTATAAAAATGATATCATATACATTTTTTATTGATTCATTCAAAAGTGAGAATCTTAAGAACAAAATACCGGCCAGGCAGGCACCAGTTATGAGCCATTTTTGTCTAATTATTTCCGATAACACACAAAATACTGCCAAGGTCAAAACTGACATAAAAATAATATTATCATGGCCGCAAATCTTATCCGCCAAATCAGAAATATTACCCCAAAACTGTACTAAGAAAGAATTCGTTTGCTCCGTCTGGGCCGTAGCTGCTCTTACAAAGTTTCCGGGCGCAAGGATTTCAATCGCCGCCCCTATTATACTTAAGGACACGCTTATTTTATGATACCAGTTAAAAGTGCCATTTACTTTTTTATCAAATAAAGCCTTCCCTATAAAAAATGACACACAAAATATCGCCATCTGCTCTTGAGAAAATGACGCCGCAAAGCAGCACATGCCTATCAAAATTTTCTGTTTTTCATCTCTTTTTTCAAGGTATATTGCCAGCAAAAAGGGAAGAAACGCCCAAAGATAATAAATACTTGCAGAATACCAGTATATTCCGTCTCTTGCGACGCGAATCCCAACAGTTCCATAAATAGTAAAGATTAATAAAACTAACAAAAAATCTGAAAAATCATTACGTTTTAATATCTGAAAACACAAATAAGCCATTGCAAGTATAACAACAGCTTGAATTATCTGCATCAGAGCAAGCCCGCCAATCCTAAAAATCGAAATTTCAAAAAAGAATGCCAGTATTCTTCCTCCATGATTCATATAGTGCCATATCAGATAATGAAATAAAGTGCTGATTCCAAAAGAGGTTCCTTCCGTATTTCCTGTCCAGCCATACGTTAAGCTTGCATATCCATAGTCGTCGAAATACATGTCGACATAGCTATGCTGTAAGAGCAGATAGATACCAAAAAGCAAAAAAGCCGCACAAATAATGAATTTCCTTGTTTCTTCCTTTTTTAGATTACCCATTTCCAGTTCTACCTTTTTAATTATCATAAGTTCAATTTACCCATAAGCATTAAATAATTCCTGCCGTCTTTCTTTTTGCAAATTATGATATTCCAGATAAAAATAATTATTGATCATCTCTGTATATTCATTTATCTCATCATAAGTATGCTCATTATACACGAAATCCATATAAACATTGTAATCCGTCAGCACCGGGACTTTCTTATGCAGATCTATCATATACTGATAATACGGCGATACTTCTATATTCATTTTATCCAACAGAAGCGGAATAAGATAATTCATTCCTATATACCCTGCATTTTCATCTTCTATATCGTAATTTGCCCATATGATAAACGGAGTGCTTCTAAGTCTCATCAGCATTCCATTCTCATAATTTCCGTTTGCAATGTCCCATACAAAAGAAGGCGAATGATCGCCAGCCATACAGATAACAACCTCTCTTTCCACATTTTCAAAATATTCTGTCAGCTCTGAAAAGGCGTTGTCTGTCATATAGATACCGGTCAAATATTCATTAATCTGTCCCTGTAAATCCCCATAATCGTTCATTGCCTTTACAATATATGAATCTTCCTTTGTTTGTTCCCATCCTCCATGATTCTGGATAGTCAGCAAATACATAAAACGGGGTTTGTCTTCCTCCATATCCTCATACCAAGATATCATGTTCTTATACAGGCTTTCATCCGTCGCAAATCCTCTGGTAGCATAATATTCCTTATCTGCAAAATCAGTATCAAAATATGTGTTCTCAAATCCCATATCAGGATAAGCGTCTACTCTGGAATAATTAGATGCCTTTTCAGAATGTGCGGCTGCTGTTGTATCCCCTAACTGCTTTAAGTGAAATACAATACTGTTTGCACCCTTCATTTTTAATACATTAAATGGTGTAATGCCCTGCATCATCTGCAAAGAATTGCTCGTCAGCAACTCGTATTCCGAGCTGTTCGTTCCTCCCCCAACCTCAGGAGCGACGGTATAACCCCGTATTGTATTTTCCATTTCATCAATATGTTCCATATAAGGTATGTTAGTTTCTATATCCGTTATCTGGCGCAGATCATAAAAGGATTCATTTAAAATCAGGATGATATCCGGAGTTTCCTCTCTGCTTTTCTCTTCTACGGGAATTGGAAATTTCAGAATTTTATCCTCTGTATACCCCTCCGGCCTGTCCACGATAAAAAAGGACTGCATCGTTTTTTCGATTGTGCACGCCGTAAAGCCATATGTATGGTAAGCCTCTGTCCAGGAGAACTTTATCGTATTCTGCGGCTTAATCGCATTTGGAGACAAATAACCGACATATATCACGAATCCATCCAGAAGCAGAAGTACAAAATCCCGGAAAACTGCCTTCCTGACTGAAAGCTCAATTCCCTTCTCCAAGCTTTTACAAAGGAAACAAATCAGCAAAAGTACGATAAATATGAAAACAATATAGGCAACCCATTTATCTATTTCTAACCTGTATGCTCCCAGCACATTTGCGGCTGTTCTGATATTTTTCAATTCCGCAAATGTAAAAGGCATTCCATGAAACTGAATTACATAATAATTTATTATGCTCATCAAAAAACTGAATATGGTATATGCCAGGCAGCCTTTCCATACTCTGTTCAAGAGGATCACAAAACCGGATATGATTACCATATTTGTACAGGCATTTAATATAATATATTGTGCCTCCATCTTCAGGCACTCTAAAGGCGTTACATAATCCGTACTTATCTCTAATTGATACCAGGAAATTAACGCAATCAATAATACCGCTATTCCGACGGCGCTTCTTTTCTTATATATTATAAAATGCTCTTTTTTCATTCGGATCTCCCCCTGCCCCTATTTAATGAGCGTTTTTTCACCTCCGCTTTCCAGCACCAGCCAGTCACCGTCCAATTTTGCTCCATCTTCCATCAGGTTTCTGATTTCAATCAAAACAGCTTCACCTTCATAATCAGATAAATCTATATCCATCTGTTTCGTTTTCAAAACATCGTCCTGCTCTATCTGTATATCTTCAATAATCGTATCATTTACAGTCACGGTAAAATGCAGCCCATCCGATGCTTCTGCGACCCAGGGATGAATATAATATACCAAAGTGAGATGCGTATCAGCTTCATCTACATGGCAGCTTATTTCCACCCCTGTTCCAGGCGTCAAAAATATGGCTTGGTTTCCGTCTTCTGTGTCAATGATATCAGCTGTTTTTCCCCAGGGATTATCATCTGCTTCATTTTGGTTTTCCCATGCGGCAATAGCTGCTGCCGACGTTTCCGCTTCATATGAATCAAGGCTGTCCTTGTTGCTTCGTTCCACAGCCGCGCACTCTCTGACCGGGAGAACCACGGCCTGTCCTAATACAAATGCCGCCGCCAGACCTATAACGAGCATTCCCGCAACATAGGCTTTTTTCATTGTCATAGGATTCCTTTCTTTTCTCTATATCCCCGTGTCAAAAATCCATGTCTGCTTTTAAAACCTCTTCCGCTGCCTTTAAAGTAAAGTTTTTTCGAATAAAATCTTTACCTTTATCTGACAAAATACGCAATTTTGTATAATCTTCATATAAGGCACAGATTTTTTCTGCCATTTTATTTGGCTCATCTTCAATTACAAACGGATCATCCTCCAGATTTAAGCCTTCTGCTCCAATAGAAGTCGTGATCAACGGAATTTGGAAATACGCAGATTCTACTACCTTTCCCTTTACCCCGGCTCCATATCTGAGCGGCACGATCGCCATTCTGCATTCACGATACAGCTTATGCAGAACCTCATCCGGCTGAAATCCCTCTATCAGAATATTTTCACTGGCAAGCTCCTGTACCGCTTTTGTTACTTTACTTCCTACTACATGCCATTTCATGGCAGGATACTTCTTCAAAACCATAGGAAATACTTCTTTGGCAAACCATAATACCGCATCCTCATTCGGCGGATGCCCAAATCCTCCGACATACATAATATCCTGACGTTTAGCAAAATCTTTCTGAATATCATCTAATTCGTCTTCATATATGTATAACGGAATATTTCTGATTGGCTTATTTGGAAATGCCTCCTGCATGATCGCCTGTTCATAGCTTCCCACAACATGACCCACATCAGCCTTATCAAATAATTCATATTCTATTTTTTTCCAGTGCTCGGAAGACTTCAGGGTTTCCGGATTATGGTCGAGCTGATATTGTCTGTACTCTCTCAAATGATGCAGATCGTGTGCAAAATAGAATATTTTTGCTCTTCCGTACTGTTTTACCAGGTCAATATATTTGATAGAAATATGCGGCCTTTGGAGGTAAACAAAATCAAAGTACTTGAGATTATTTTTCAGCCATTCCTGCCAGTTGTTATAGTAAAAATTACCATAAAGAATTTCTATTCCCATCTGGTTCAGTTCCGTCGCGTATGGCTCCATTTTGGCAAAATTGTCCCCAATAAAAGTTACTTTCATTCCCATTTTGAGGAAGGTTTTTAAATACATGTAGGTACATTTTCCACCAGCATCCTTATCGTAGTTAGGAACATAATGATCTACAACAAGAATCTGTTTCTTAAAACGACTTCGATCCTTCGCAAGAAACACTTCTTCTCCATTTGGGAAATGATCTTTTTCAAGTACCTCCTTCCATTTCTCATAAAATTTTTTCTGATTTTCTATCTGATAGGCTTTCAGCCCCTCATGCACATCCCGGCCATTGGATATACCCTCAAAATGTACGACAACGGACAGAGGCTGATAGACTACCCTGTAGCCATGCTTTCTAACTTCAAAAGCCAAATCCGTATCTTCATAATAAGCAGGCGTATATCTCTTATCAAACCCTCCGATCTGTTTCCAGAGTTCGGCTCTGATCATAATTGCCGCGCCCGATATATAGTCTGCTTCTTTAACATAATTATATTCCGGATCCTCGGGGTTCTTTCTCTGCCCATAATTCCACGCGCTTCCATCCTTCCATACAATCCCCCCTGCTTCCTGCAAATGCCCGTCCGGATAGATAAGCTTTGAGCCGGCCATACCAATGGTTTCATCTGAATCCATCAGACTGAGCAGAGAAGACAGCCAGTTTTCTTTTACCTGCGTATCGTTATTCAGAAAAAAGATATACCTTCCCTTGGCATACTGGGCTGCATGATTGCAATTCAACAAAAATCGCAAATTCTTTTTATTATTGATAATCTTAATCCCATGCGCTACCTGCCCCAGCTTTTGCGTCTGATCCGTAGAGCAGTCATTGGCAATAATAACCTCATATTTTACCTCTCCGCTATGCTTCAAGATGGATTCCAGGCAGGCATAGGTATAGGCAAATTGATTATAAACCGGTATCACAATAGAAACTTCCGGCTGCTTCCACTGTGTAAATTCCAGTACTGCATATTCAGACAAAGCTTTTTCTTCCTCAATTATTTCTGCCGCTTTGACAATATCAGCTTTTCCCATCTTTATTTTTTCAAAATCTTCTGTAAGCCTGTAATTATACCAAACAGCATCCATTCCTTCTTTTCTGGATACTTCCAGATAGGTTTTGATCCTGGTTGGGTTGATCATATGAAGCATCACTTTAGGCTGCTTAAAGCATTGCAGCAAAACATATAAGAAGAATTCTCGTCTGCTGTTCGGCGGCAGAATATGAGCGATCATCTTTCTGAATGCACTGCATATTTTATAACCCCTGGTATTTTTTTCGCGTTCAAATTCTCTTTCTACTTCCAAAAGCTGTTCAATATGTCCTTCTTTGTTTCTGATTTCAGTCAGAAGTTCCTCTATTCGAGTTTCGTTTTTCTCTATTTCCTGTTCTAAAAATTCTTTTTTTTTCACTTCCTTCTCCATGGAAGTTTTCAATTCATAAATTTTCTCTTTTAATCCTTCATTTTCAATATTTATTTTGTCCAATTTCTTTTCACTGCAGATATTTTGTTCCTTTAATTGTGAGATTTTCCTCTCCTGGATTATTTTCTCTTCTTCCAAATATTCTTTTACTTTATTAAGATCAGAAATCCTTTTTCTTTGAGTCTCTATCTCCTCCCGCATTGACGTACAGGACTTTTTCATCTCATCAATAGAGCGATTCCTTTCCTCTATCTGAACATCTAAGCGTTTTATATGCTCATTTCTCTCTTCTTCTTCAGCCTGCAATTGAAGAATACGCTCTACATACCATTCATACCTTTTTTCTTTCCCCAGCATTACATTATTGATCGTTTCCGTATCCACATTTCGATCCGAAGCAACTGCGATTATATATTTTCCCTCTCCATCGTAATCTTCATTTTTGGAATATTGCGCCACCGCATTTGAATCAGCCGGGCTGTCAATCACTCCTGCCACTTCAAAATACTGATTAAAAAGCTTCACGTTCTGAAATTTTTGTTGAAGAAATAACAGAAATTCCTTCTCATAAAACTCCTTTACATGAAACTCATTTCTGTAATTACGCAGATCACTATATATTTTCTTATTCGGCGTTGACATAATCAAAATGCCGTCTTTTTTTAAAACACGTACAATTTCATCCAGAAATTTCTTTTGTGTCTCCTCCGGCACGTGCTCAATTGTTTCAAACGAAACAACCATGTCATATATTTCGTCTTCTGCCGGAAGATCTTCGATACTTCCGCATACAAAGGACAGATTGGAAATCGCGGAATATTTGCTTTTTGCCCTCAAAATAGTTTCTTTACTGATATCTATCCCAGTCACATCAGCTGCTGTTTTTGCAAGTATGCAGCTTCCATATCCCTCTCCGCACGCTGCGTCTAAGACTCTTTTTCCCCGGACCATTTCCTGGATTCCCATATATCTCTGTAAATGTTCTATTGAAAGCATTTCATCTTCTATTCCTGGAATAAATCTTTCCCCGGTAAATACTTCCTGCTCCATATCAATCTCCCTTCTACTTTTCACAAAGTATTACATCCTTTTTCTCATATTCGATAATTCTTGCCTGCGTGTCCAATTCAATAACAGAAAGGTTATACCCCTGATTATCCACCGTTATCTTTTGATAATTATGAATTCTTTCTACTACAACATGGCTGTTCTGACTTCCTCTCGCCAAGGATGGACTGATGAGATATTCTCCTTTGCATATCCTTGGCAGCTTCACTCGAAATACCGCTTCTATATATTCCCCATTTTTTGCCTTTTCTACGACCTGATTCGTAAGAAAATTATTTACCGAAAACAGCTTGACTCCTCTTGTATTTTCCATTTCAAATCCAAACAACACATTCGAGATATCACATTTAAAATATGCCAAAAGTCCAAACTTGTATTCCTTCTCCACTTCTAAAACAGAAACTTCATTTTCATCCTCATTTTTAATATAGAAGGAAACTATTTCTCCTTCTCCAGTCCCTGACACCTGTACTGAATGATCTTTATGAATAGATCTAAAAACCTTTTTTCTCCCTTTCTCAATATCAGTATCCAAATTATCCAATTCCAAATTGCCAATCATTCTGGAAATTTCTTCATTCTGCTTTCGTATCTGCATACTCAAATATTTTTCACATATGCTTTTGGCATCTCCTATATCCTGCAGAATCCCTTTTTCAATCCATATTGCACGCGAACACATTTTTTTAACTGATACAATATCATGCGATACAAAAAGAATCGTTACTCCCGATTTTTTTATCTCTTCCAGCTTATGAAAACACTTCGCCTGAAAAAAAGCATCCCCTACAGCCAAAGCTTCATCAATGATCAATACCTCAGGTTCAACATTAATAGCCAATGCAAAGGCAAGCCTTACCAGCATTCCGGAAGAATATGTCTTCACCGGCTGATATACAAAATCGCCAATATCAGCAAAATCAAGGATTTCCTGCAGCTTTTTAGTCATTTCTTCTTTGGAAAATCCTAATATGGAACCATTCATATATATATTTTCAATACCTGTATAGTCCATATCAAAGCCCGCCCCTAATTCCAACAAAGCCGAGACGCGGCCATTCACTTCCACAGTACCTGTCGTTTGCTTCAATACTCCTGTTATGATCTTGAGGATGGTTGATTTGCCGGAGCCATTGGTTCCTATAATTCCAACAGTTTCTCCCTTTTTAACCTGAAAAGAAATATCGTTTAATGCAAAAAATGATGTATGATATGACTTATGAAAAATATTTATAGCTTCTTTTAGCCGGTCGGAGGGTTTTTGATATAACCGGTATACTTTCGATACATTTTGAACTTTTATCGCATCCATCCAATTTCTCCCTACAGCATATCCGCAAAATGGGGCTCCATTCTCTTATACAGCTTTACGCCGGATAATAGTATGAGCATTGATATCCCCCAGAAATAAGCAGTATTAACAGGCCGTTCCCAAAAACCAATATGAAACACAAAACTATCCCTGAACCCGTTTACAATATAGGTAAACGGATTGATTTTCAAAAAAGGTCTTAACATATCAGGCATAATAGATTCATCCCACATGATCGGCGCGAGCCAGAAGCCAAACTGCAGGCAAATATTTACGATCTGACTCATATCCTTTACAAAAACATTTATTGCAGCAGTCAAATAGACCAAACCAATGATCAAGGTAAGATTACAAAACAAATAGTAGATACTCTGCAACCACCAAATTGATGGATATTCTCCCCACAATAGGTAAACAAAAATATTTATATAAAGGAAAATCAAATGCAAAAAAAGAGAGGATACTATTTTAACCATTGGCAAAATATCAACTTTAAAAACTATTTTTTTTACCAGATATTGATATGAGCTTAGTGTAAGTACCCCTCCCTGGAGTGCTTCATTAAAAAAAAACCATGGAAAGATTCCAGGCATCAGCCAAAGTACGTATGGCATATCATCAACCGGATTTGTTTTGAATCCCACCTGAAAAACCAGGTAATAAATCAAAATACTGATAATCGGCTGAACAAACATCCAGAAAATTCCCAAATATGATCCCACAAATTTCTTTTTAAAATCAGCTTGTGATAAAACTATGATCAGCTTCCGTTCTTTCCATATATCTGTTAATGTCTCAAACATATAGTTGACTACTTCTCCTCTTTCATCATCAGTTTTTTCATTACCATTGCAGATTTTCTCAAATAAACAGAATAAAGATAATATCTTTCGTCTTTTCTTGCCAAAAAGCCGGTGCTCTTCCCCTCTTCATGAAGCACAGCCAATGATGGATCATATAGCATCTTATATCCCTTTCTTTTACATATATAAGCTAAAATTTCCTCTTCCATCCACATAAAGGTTTCAGGATAAAATGCGTATTTTTCTTTATAGACATAACTCGGAGAAAATATAAGTATGCTTCCATGCAACACAACATCTGTCTGGGTTAATCTTGATGATATATTTTGCTTCTCTTTCTGAATGCGTCTTTGATCCCATCTTTCTACGATCTGTACTTTATTCTGTAAATGTAATATCCTTTTTATTTTCAAATACAACAGAATAATTGTTCTGTTTCTAATGATTCTATTTAAATCCTTCAGCTCCAAATTTACTAATCTGTGAGGGCTTTGATGCTCACCGGAAAGCGTAATAACATCCGGTCCCATAACATGATATTTTTCTAGGTTGTAAGTATTCAGCATATGGTCTACAAAATCTTTCTGCCGGATCATAACGTCATTATTCATCACTATAATGAAGTCCGCGCAAAGTTTTATTCTGGCAAATTCGTAGCCTATGTTATTTCCACATGAAAACCCTTCATTTTTCGGATTAAGCAGGACATGAATACGTATATTATTTTTAAATTTATTTTTTAATTTTATTCCACTGCCATCTGGAGATGCGTTATCTACAAGCACAATATGATATTCTGGGTAACTTACACAATTTATCACGGATTCCACACAACAAATCGTTGTATCCATGGCACAATAATGAAGTATTACAAAAGCTATTTTTTTCATCACTTGACACTTCTTAATTTATGAAAAAATACCCGATACGGAATCAACAGAAATTTTTCATTCATGCACAGTAAAACAGCACATATTTTCAAATAACCTGGAACTCTTCTTATAAACACATATTTTCGCAGATGCTTTTTTATATTACTTCGTACATCTTCTATGATTTCTCCATCATAAATACCGCTTTTCACCATTGATATCACTACAGCCATTTCCTGTAAAATATAATAGGCCAATGCGCCGCAAGATAAACGAGAATCGGATTGTGATAGAAACATATATGTGCTTTCATAATTTGCTCTATTTTTTTGCGCCACCGCTCTTTTCTCAAATCCGCAGTAGCTTACGCTGTCCGGTCTCTGCCTATAATGATATTTTACAGAATTTCCTTTAATTACAACCGGGTTACCAGCTAATATTTCCATTATAAAGCTGTAATCTTCCCCAATAGTTACTCCCTCATTAAAAGTAACCCCTTCAACTATTTTTCTACGAAAAAGCTTATTAAATAGAAAAGGGGAAAATTTTCCATTATAGTTTATCTCATCAATAACTTCATTTCCCCCAACAGTGTAACTATTCTCTTTTCCTCTATATAGGCTTTCTTTGTTTCTATATTCTTTGACAAATTCACACACTGCAATATCGGCATGACTACTTTCTGCCAATTCATATAAATACTGCAGCATATCTGTTTCCATCCAGTCATCTGCATCCATAAATAAAAGATACTTCCCCTTCGCAGCTCTTAGCCCTTTATTTCTCGCTGCAGCTACACCGCAATGCTCAGACTGATATATGGAAATTCTGGAATCTTTTTTCGCCTCTTCCGCACAGATCTGATTACTGTTATCCGTAGAACCATCATCAATGATGATAATCTGAATGTCATACAGGCTTTGGTTGGTAATGCTGTTAATTGCCTCCCGAACATAACGCTCTACATTATATACGGGAACAACGACACTAATCAGCGGCTGCCCCTTGTTTGCCCGGCACATATCACTATATCCTCTATACTCATACGTCAATACATGAAGACAACATTTTGGGATAAAATGTTTCCTTCAGTTTTCCGTTTGCTCTGCGTCTGACTATCCCTGCATTGTAGAATAGCAGATTTCACGGGATATTTCAATGGGTTAGCGCAAATTGTTATCTATTTCCGTCATTTTTCGATCATACAAATATCTTTTCCCTAAGGATAACCACATTTGAAACAAAATATGCTACAAATTCATATCCAGAAACACCTCGTCCTTATCATCCTGATCAATAGATAAGTAGCGTTTGGTGATCTCTATGGATGAATGATTATAAATGGACATGATCAGGGCCGGAGGGACGCCTTTTTTCCAGGCGTGGTAGCCGAAGGTCTTGCGGAGGGAATGGCAGCTGATTGTCCCTTCCAGATTCAGCTCGCATACCGCCTCCTTGATGATCCGAAAGGCATAGGATCTGACGATAGGTTGATTGAGACCTACCCGGCTTTTAAAGATATAATCCTTTCCGGCAATGTCCTCAAGAGAGCCCTTCAATGTTTCAAGCGCCTGAATCGCTTCCTTATTTAATGCGATGATATTCCGCTTTCCTGTTTTCTGCTCCAACAGCGTAATGTGTTCCCTGTAAACTCCGGTTTTGAAGTTATATACGTCTTCCCATCTGAGGCTGAGCAGATCGCCGATCCGCAGAGATGTATTGAGCGCTACTGTGACCATCGCATAGTTCCGGAGCTTTCCCTTATCGAGGAAATAGTTTTTCAGTCGTTTGATGTCTTCTGTGTTTTTAATCGGGTCTGTTTTGCACATCTGCCCTTCCTCCCTTTTTTAACAGAGTATAGCACAGCAGATATGCGACTTACAACAATTCGGTTGTGTGATACAGAAGGAAACATTTTATCCCAAAGTGAATCCAATTTTTTAGTGGAGAATCATAATGGAGCCCTAAAAAGAATGAATGTTCTTCCATACATTAGTGTAATTATTCCTATATATAATGTGCATCTTTACTTGGAAAGGGCACTTAATAATATATGCAATCAAACTCTTTCCAATATAGAAATCCTTCTTATAGATGACGGTTCTGAAGATAAAAGCGCACAGATATGTGCCCAATTTGCAAAAGCAGATTCACGAATTCGTTTTTTATCCATTCCGCATCGGGGCGTTTCTGCCGCAAGAAATGCGGGACTGGATATTGCGACCGGAGAATATATTGCATTTATAGATTCTGATGATTGGCCGGAAGTAGATATGCTCGAATATCTTTATATGAATGCTCTTCGTTATCAGGCTGATATAAGTACCTGTGAATTTATAAAAGAGTACGCGGACAAGCCATCAACTATCAGAGGGAGCCATAAAGATTATCTGGTTGACTGGAAAACAATGATTAAAGAGATAAATTACAACGGAGATTTTGATGCATTTCTGTTCAATAAGATTTTTCGGCATTCTTTTCTAAGTCAGCTTCGTTTTCCAACAGGAGTTTCTATCGGGGAAGATTATGATTTTATTATTAGCGTTCTATTAAAACATCCGGTTATTTTTCATGGCGGTGCATGTAAATACCATTACTACCAACGTTCTGCCAGCATCAGTTATACCGGATTCCGTACCGCTGCCGCTGCATCAAGGAACCGGAAAAATTATAGAAAAGTGTATCTTATACAGACTGCGTATGATTCCGGTCTAAAGGAGAGCGCCCTGGCTTATTTCGTTTTGCAGGAAATGGCAGTAATTATTTCCATGGCCAAGTCAGACTGTTATGACAAAGATATCATCAATGGCGTCAAGCAGGAAGTGAGAGCTCATCTGCTGGAATATATAAAAATAAACAGAGTACCTTTTTACCTTAAAGTATGTTCTATTTTATTGAGCATAAATGAGAGAATGCTTTTGCTTCCATACAAAGTATTTTTCCATCGTGCAAGAAGTGTGTCCGAGTCATGAAATTTGTGTTTATTATTTTACATTTTTGCGCTGTTGATAGCACGATTCAGACTATAGAAAGTCTGCGGTCACTGAAGCATTTTGACAAAAGCGAAGTTATCGTTGTTGACAACGGTTCCTGGGATCATAGCGGGTTAACCTTAAAAAATAAATATCATGGCATACCGAATATCCATATTCTTTTAAGCTCTGTAAACCACGGATTTGCAAGAGGTAACAATCTTGGCTATCAATACGCCAGGAAGCACTTCTCTCCAGATTTTATCATTATTCTGAACAATGATGTCTTAATGACACAGCGGGACTTTCTATGCAGGGTGCAGATCCTGTACCATAAGCAGCATTTTCATGTTTTGGGGCCGGATATACAGACTCCGGAGGGAAGGCATCAGAATCCGCACCGCATTCATCCATTCACGCTAAAGGACGTAAACCGGATTCTGCGAAATCGCAGTATTATCCTATGCTATTTAAAGTTGAAAAGGAGACTGCATTTAGAGGAACAGGTTCAATTTATAGAAAAATGGGATACCCGTCGGGCTGCGGAAGAAAGAAACGGAGTCCGTTGGGATAAGTCTTCGCGGAATGTGGTATTACATGGAAGCGCCCTGATATTTTCCAAAGATTTTATTATGAGAGAAAAAAACGCTTTTTATCCTGGAACCTTTATGTGGATGGAGGAAGAAATTCTGAACTATCTGTGTATGCAGAAACAGTATACGCTTCTATATTCTCCCTCCCTTTCCGTACTCCACATGGGAGGAAAAAGCGTGGACAGCACAATTGGCCATTTTGATAAATATTTGATTTACTCACAATGCCTGAAACAGTCCGCTTTAGCACTAAAACACCTTATGCTGCGCGGAGAAAAATGATGAAAATTATTCACTATCTTCACGGCCTGCCTCCGGTCAGAACAGGCGGACTAATAACATATGCATTAGATCTTGTCGCATGCCAACGGGATATTGGGCACGAAGTTTTTCTTCTTCTTCCCGGATCGACTCACCGGCTGAGCAAAAGAAACAAAATCCGCAGAAGGGAAAGCTGGAATGGAATTCCCGTTTTTCGTATTAACAACGCCTCGCCCGTACCGATGGGAAAAGGAATCAGCCGGCCGCAAATATTCATGCGTCATGGTAATTTTCAAGACTTTTCGGATTTCTGGCAATGGCTTAGGCCGGACGTCATCCATGTACACAGTCTTATGGGGCTATATCCGGAACTAATTGAGGCTGCCTCAAAAAATCATATAAAAACGGTCTTTACGACGCATGACTATTTCGGCCTTTGCTGTAAGCCGGATCGAATTGATTATCAGGGAAAGATCTGCAACCGGGATTCCTGGGAAGAATGCGCAAAATGCGGTTTAAAAGCCTACAGCCTCCTGCGAATGTCCTTTGAACAGACCCGCATCTTCTCTTTTCTTATGAAAAATTCCCGATTTGCGGATTTTCTGGAAGCTCTGGCTTTAAGGAAAAAGCATCTTGCAATGGTTGGGAAAAAAAGAACTGTAAAAAGCGATATGGATTCACAGGATTATCTGGATCTCCAGAAACAATATCGAAAGTTGTTGCAAAACTTTGATATTATCCATTACAACAGCCGGCAATCCCGGGAGATTTATCATCGTCTGTGTCCCTCGCTTTCCCATGGATATTTGATATCCATGGTTACTGCAGGGATTAAGGACCAGCGCATCCACAGACCTTATCAAGATGCCCCGATACGGTTGGGTTTTTTGGGAAACAGCTCTTATGCAAAAGGTCTGGAAACTTTAATAGAAATAACCGATGAGCTTGCGGCTCGGCAACTTGTTTTTTCCTTACAGATTTTTATCAGGAGTCCTGAGCTTGACAGAGCATATATTCACCAGCATGATGCCTTTTCTCCGCGCCAGGCAGATGAAATATATAACAGCTTTGATGTTCTGATCGTACCCAGCATATGTGAGGAAACCTTCTCACTGGTAGTTTTGGAGGCGTTAAGCAGAGGAATTCCCTGTATTATTTCTGATACAGTGGGCGCTAAAGACCTGCTTAAGCAAGTTGGAGGCGGGATGGCCTATAGTGGGACGGACGGGCTGAAAAACGCGCTGATACACATAATGGAACACCCACAGCTCTTGACGGAATGGAACAGCCATATCAGAGAGGCGCGTTTTCAACTGGATTTTAGAAGCTATGTTGAAGAACTTACTTCTAAGTATTACAAATAAATGATAAAAGGGGAGACCAGTTTGAATACCATAGATATTATTATTCCTATTTATAATGCTTTAGACGATCTGAAAAAATGCCTTGAAAGCGTACAGAAGCATACGGATCTTGACAGACACAGGCTCATACTGATAAACGATAACAGCACTGACGAAAGGATAAAGCCTTTCCTCCAAGAACAGCGTTCGGAGCGGATTATAGTCATCCATAATGATAAAAATATGGGATTCTCCAATAATATCAATACCGGTATGCAGATATCAAAAGAAAATGATGTTATTTTACTCAATTCGGACACCATCGTTACTGCTGGATGGGTTGAAAAAATAGCTGCCTGCGCCTATCAAAACCGTTTCTGCGCCACTGTTACCCCTTTATCCAACAATGCTACGCTCTGCTCCGTTCCCTTATTTTGCGAAGAGAACAGACTTCCGGAAGGGATGAGCGTTGATGAAGCCGGTGAAATCGTTGAAAAGTGTAGTCTCAGAAAATATCCGCGTATCACGGTGGCGAATGGTTTTTGCATGCTGATAAAGCGGGAAGTCATTCAAAAAACTGGTTATTTTGATGCAGCGACATTCGGGCGCGGGTACGGAGAAGAAAATGATTTCTGTAATCGCGCAGAACAGTTAGGATATTGCCATTTAATGTGCGATGATACATTCATTTTCCACAGCGGCACAAAATCCTTTGTTTCAAAAGAAAAAGAAAACTATATCAAGGCGCATGAGCGTATTCTGAAGGAACGATATCCTGTGCAGATGCTCAAAAATGAAGAGCATGTTTTTTCCAATCCCAATCATGCGGTAAGTGATAACGTCGCAGACTACTTCCGCCTGTTCAATGCAAGGAAAAATATTCTTCTGGTTGGGTATTCTGATTTTCGTAAAGAATGTGAAGATCATGTGGGAGGAACTCAGCTTCATGTAAAGCATCTCGTCATGGGAATGCGGGAAAAATTTAATATCTTTGTTGCCGCCAGAAGCTATTCCACGCTGATGGTGACGGCCTATATAGGGCAAAAGGAGTACGTTTATCAGTTCCCAATCGGGCCGCAGCCATCCTTTTTCACGGCCTCCCAGAGCTCTTTGGCAGAAACCTTCAGAAACATCCTTTCTGCCTTCCGCATTGATCTGGTACATGTGCATCATACGAAAAAGACTTCTTTTGATATCTATTTTGAGGCGGGCAAACAAGGGATACCGGTTATAACGACTCTGCATGATTTTTATTCCGTCTGTCCCTCTATAAATATGCTGGATGCAGATAATAAAAACTGCATAGAACAGAAGTCCCCTGACTGCAGGCTTTGTCTGAAGGAAAAGTGTGGAATATATGAGGGCCTGTCGTTTCTTCCGTCATGGCGGGAGATGTACAAAAAAGTGCTGTCAGGATCGGCAGCTCTTGTGGCTCCTTCTTACAGTGCAAAAGATGTTTTTGCAAAATATTATCCGGAGCTGCAGAGTAAGGTGACGGTGGTCGGTCATGGAATGGATCCGGTCAATTTTGCGGACGATATGGGGACAAAGGATTACATAGAATCAGGCGATATCGTTCTGGATATGCGCATCAGCTATCCTCATGCTAAAAGTATGATTTCTATTGAAGGAACTATCACCTCATGCTGCGGCAACAACAGCTTTGATCAGGCTGCGCTTAAACTGACAGGAAAAGATAACACGGTCCGCTATCTTCCTCTTTTCCTTGATCAAAACAACTACTTTTCCAGTTATCTGCCTGCCGAATATACGGAACGGGATGTACTGGCTATTACCCCGGTCATACTACAGAATGGAAGCTACGTCGGAAATTCAAAGAGCCGCATTCTGACAGAACAACGTAGAATGAGCCAGAATAAAAAGCTGCGGGTAGCCTTTATCGGAGGACTAAATGAAATTAAAGGAGGTAAAATCGCCGCTAATCTGATCTCATCTGGCCTGAAAGGGGTAGAATGGTTTCTTTTTGGAATCATTGGAGAAGCTAAACTGGCTGCCGTCCAAAATGACAGTTATTACTATATGGGAAAATACCATGAGGAAAATCTTCAGGATTTATTGCGTTTTTATCATATTGATGTGGTCTGCATCCTGTCTATTTGGCCGGAAACTTTCTCCTATACCCTTTCAGAAGCGATTCTGAGCGATATTCCTGTTATCGTTACCAATACCGGAGCCCTGGCGGAGCGTGTGTCTGAATGCGGCGCCGGTCAAATTGTCGATATCAGGGAAGCGGAAGTACATGTATTAAACACGCTGCGGGACTGGATGGAGCACCCGGAGCAATACAGGCGCTATGCAGATGCGGCCAGGAAAATGAAGCATTTTTCCATTCGCCAGATGGCCGATGTATATGCTTCGCTTTATATGAAATATATAAAATCCAGACATTCCGACAGACTGTTCTCTCACGACTTTGATGCAAGGGCAATTTATGAAGCCGCTCAAGGGTTTGAAACGGACTGCGGCAAGCTGGCCGAAGGAAGTCGGGCGGAGGCAGAAAGACTGCGAAATGAACTCAACGCCTTTCAAAGCACTTATACATGGAAAATAGTCAGCCGGCTTACCTCCCTGAATTTTCCGTTAAAGCATACTCTTTACACATGGCTGAAAGGCAAAAATATTTGATTGGAGTTATCTATGAAACTGTTAAAGGAAATATGGACCTATCGGGAAATGATCTACAGCCTTGTCAGGCGGGATATCCGGGGAAGATATAAAGGTTCCATCCTGGGGGTGCTCTGGATGCTGGTGGATCCTCTCTGCCAGTTGATTATTTATACAATTGTATTCTCATTTATCCTGCCTTCAGGAATTGATAAATTTTATTTATTTCTGTTTGTAGCTCTGGTGCCATGGATCTTCTTTAACCAATGTATGTCCGGAGGCTCCACAATCATACTGGCTAATCAGGATATGATTAAAAAAATATATTTTCCCCGGGAAATTATACCTATTTCTTATACAATCAGCAATCTTATAAATATGCTTTTAAGCTTTATTGCCGTATTTGTTGTAGTTATTGTCAGCAGGATTCCTGTAAGCCTGTCCTGCCTGGCATATCTCCCGCTCGTAATTCTGGACGAATTTTTTCTGAGCCTTGGAATCGTACTGATCACCTGTGGGATCAATGTATATTTCAGGGATGTGCAATACATTCTTAATGTAATCTCCCTGGGCTGGATGTATCTAACTCCTATCCTGTATCCCAGGACGCTGATTCCGGAACAATACCGTCATTTTTTCTATTTCAATCCACTGACGGTCATCATTGAATCCTATAGGGATATTCTGTATTATGGCCAGATACCTGATCTGCGGAAGCTTTTTCTTTCCTTGCTGTGCAGTCTCGGAATAATGATGATTGGCTTCTGGTGCTTCGGATATTTGAAAAAACGTTTTGCAGAAGAATTGTAAAAGAGGAGAGAAGCCGAATGGAAAAAGGAATTGCCATCCGCATGGATGGCGTTTATAAGAGCTTTCGGGTCTATTTTGACAAGGGCCATTCGTTAAAAGAAAAAATTCTTTTTAAAAAGAGAAACACGTATGAAGAGCGGCCGGTTATAAACGGAATTTCCTTTCAGATAAAAAAAGGGGAGAGTGTAGGATTGATCGGCCACAATGGCTGCGGAAAAAGTACCACACTTAAGCTATTAACGCGGATTATTTATCCCGATCAAGGAACAATAGAAATAAACGGAAGGGTTTCCAGCCTGCTGGAGCTGGGTGCCGGATTTCATCCTGACCTGAGCGGGAGAGAAAATATTTATATCAACGCCTCCATCTTCGGACTTTCAAAAAAGGAAATCGATCAGCGGATTGATGACATTATTCAATTCTCAGAGCTGGAAAGCTATATTGAGAATCCGGTGCGGACCTATTCTTCAGGAATGTATATGCGCCTGGCTTTTTCTGTAGCGATCAATGTAGATGCGGATGTTCTTTTAATAGATGAGATTCTCGCTGTGGGTGACGTCAATTTTCAGACTAAATGCTTTAACAAATTGATCGATATAAAGAACCAGGGAACCACGATCGTATTGGTATCTCATTCAGCAGAGCAGATCGAGCGTATCTGCGAACGAAGTATCTGGATTCAAGACGGAGAAATCATGATGGACGGTGCTCCGCGAGACGTAAACAAAGCTTATTTGATTCATATGGGAGAGCTGCGTGAAGAAAATCTCAGGGAATCTGCCGCCGGAGAATCAGAGGAAAAGACAGAAAAAGCAGAAGAAAATCAGAAGCAGACGGGAAAAGAAGAAACGGATAGCAGCCATCACAGAGGAAGCGGTGAAGCTTTTATCCACGAAGTATATACAACAGATAAAACAGGAAAAAGAAAAGCCGTTTTTCAGACCGGAGAGGCCGTGGTGTTCCATTTGTCTTATCTTCAAAAGAAAAAAATCCCCGATTCCTATTTTGGTCTGAGCATTTTCCGTAATGATGGAGTAAGATGCTATGGAACAAATACGGAGGTGGATGGTATCAAAGCCTACAGATTGGAGGGAGACGGAGAGATGCTTGTGGAATTTCCTTCTCTTCAGCTTCTTTCTGGAAGCTACTATATTGATGTATGTATTGCCAGAACAAACTGGGAAATGGTTGATTATTATGATACTACCTGTCATTTTGAAATTTTTCATACAGATCAGGATATTGGGATGGTCAAACTGTCTCATGCCTGGCAGATCGAACCTGCAAAGCATGCGAACTCTGAACGCCTGTCCTGCTGAAACCGGAGGTAATTGAAGGAATGAAATATGATGTCCCCCTGAACCTGAATACCAATAATTCGCTCAGCATTCTAATAAAATATATTTCGCCCAGCAGCAAGGTGCTGGAATTCGGCTGTGCTAACGGCAGAATGACACGATATTTGAAACATGAGCTGAATTGTGAGATGTATATCGTGGAACGGGAGTCTGATGCCTATGAAGAGGCAAAGGAATATGCGGATGATGGGATCTGCGGTGACATTATGGATTTCTTATGGGCAGACAGATGGACAGATTTTGACTATATTATTTTTGCCGATGTGCTGGAGCATCTTTCTGACCCGAGTATCGTCCTGAAACACTGCCGGAATATTTTAAAAAATACAGGGCGGATCCTGATCTCCATTCCCAATATCGCTCATAATGATGTCGTTATCCGTATGATTCAGGATACATTTCAATATACGGACATCGGTCTGCTGGACGATACACACGTTCATTTTTTCGCCCGCGAATCTCTCCTTCCGATGGCACATCAGGCTGGTTTTGTTATGACCGGAATGAATTATGTTTCGCTTCCTACCGGCGGCACGGAACAATTTTGGAACGAGGATATCCCTGTTTGCCCGGAGCTCATGAACCTGCTGCGGGAAAGGGCCTTTGGGGAGGTCTATCAGTTCGTATTTTCATTGGAAAAACAGGAGTATGCCGCCGAAATCACAATGCCTTCCACAGGCTTCCCTCCCATGGAGTGTAAGATCTATCCCGACTACGGGCAGGGGTTTTCGGAACAGACCGTTACAGTTGTACAGGCCGACCGGGTTGCTCATGGCCGTTATCGTTATCAGAAAGAATTTACCGCTGAAGGCTGTCTGATAAGACTTCGTTTTGATCCTGTGGAGCAGCAGGGATGCATTCTTTACAAGGCTGAAGCCTCTTCTGCATCTCAGAAGGCTGTAGCTGTTTATAAAGATTTTGTCACACTTGGGGATAAGGTTTTGCTGAAGGGGAATGACCCCGAAATTGTATTCGTATTTAAAGAACCATGCGAAAAAACGATTTCCATAGAAGTAGAGTTCGAAGTATTCAGTATATCGCTTATTAATTTTTTGTTTGAAGAGTTAAAAGCAAGAAGCATTTCTGACAAAAAATAGACAAAAGGGGGGAAGGCAGATGCAGGCATTCAGTCATATCACAATAGAAGCAACCGGATATTGTAATGCTCACTGTAAATGGTGTAAGACCGGAAGAAAAAACAGGAATTTACTTCCTAAGAAAAATTATCTTTCCGCGAAGGAACTGACAAAGGCTATAGACCATTTAAAAAGCTATCACCTTATTACATCAGACTGCCTTATAGACCTTTTCAATTGGGGAGAGCCTTTTTTAAATCCGGAGCTTATCACTATATTAGAAATCCTGCAGGCGCAAGGATTACGAATCGGTTTATCCACCAATGCATCTCAATATGTTGAGATACCCGCACATCTGCTTTCCGGCATTGAATATCTGATTTTATCCATTTCCGGTTTTTCGAATGAAAGTTACGGAAGGATACATGGGCTGAATCTGGATAGGGTAAAGCAAAATATTGAAAGGCTTGGAGACTATTTCTATAAGAATGATCAGTCTGGAAAGCTTATCATGAATTTTCATGTTTATCAGCATAATCTTTCTGAGATTGAAGCGGCCAACGAATTTTGCCTCCAACATCACATATGTTTTTCTCCTCATATCGCTTATCTTGCTGATGAAGCGATATTTGTAGAATATCTGGAAGGAACGTTGGGACATGACATTTTACAGGAAGCGTCAAAAGAAATCCTTCTTGGACTTCTAAATGCAGAGACCTCCCATTCCTTCCAATGTCCTCAAAAGGAAAATCTTGTTCTTGACGAGAATATGCATGTGCTGCCCTGCTGCCTTTTTACCTCATCCGAACAAATAGGCAGCTTATATGATTTTACGTCAATGGATTCTTTGAGAAGATCATTGGATTCATGGGGCTATTGCGACCGATGTATATCATCAGGCCAGGCGCAAATAGTCACCTCTCCTCTTCTGTTTGAATATGGCTTCCGGAATCATTCCGAGGTATCGCCGAAGATTTACCTTGGAGACAAAAACGGGCTTTTTTCAGAGGAAAGAACTATTATAGAACCTAAAATTCCAACAGAAAGACATTTTTCCTTTCAATGGCCTATTCATAAGCGGAAAGCATCAGCAAGCCTTTCACGGAGCATTCATGCTTTCCGTTCCACCAACATGGGTTACACCATCTGATTTCACGACAGTTGATATACAACCAATCACATTATCAAATTTTATTCTGCTCCAATGCCAATCCGATCAGCCGGTCCGCCTGATCGGCCATGAACAGCGGGATATTCAGCACATCGTTATCCAGCTTCAGATTGTCCAGAGAAAAACGGATGCGGAGCTTGACCTTATCGGGAAACAGCTCCTTGAATTTCTTCAGGCTCTTACTGGAGGTATTGGTCTCGGATTTCACTTCCACCGGGAAGATATCGTTCTCCCTCTGAATGAGGAAATCCACCTCGTAAGGCGGGTTGTTCTGGCTCCAATAGTGGGGCGTTACTTCAAACTGTGTGATCAAAGTCTGCAGCACAAAGTTTTCGGTCAATGCGCCCTTGAATTCGGTAAACAGACGGTTGCCTTCGCCGAATGCCGTGGGAGCCAGCTGTGCCAGACGGCGGAGCAGTCCCACGTCCACCAGGTATATCTTAAAAGCAGACAGGTCGTCATAGGCTGCGATAGGAAGGCCGGGAGCGGAGCTGCGGTAGACCTTATGCACCAGGCGGGCATCCACCAGCCATTGAAGGGCATCCTCATATTCACGGGCCCTCGCTCCCTCCTTGACCACTTTGTAAATGAACTTCTTGTTTTCTCTTGCCAGTTGAGAAGGAATGGACTTCCAGATCATTGATATCTTCGGAAATTCACTGAGGTTGGGATGCTTGGCAAAGTCGCGCTCATAAGCTCCGATGATCCCGGACAGGGCTTCCTGCATGGCGGAAACATCCCGTGCCTCCGTCCACATCAGCACCGGCTCCGGCATTCCGCCGGTGACATAGTACATTTTCAGCTTCTCATAAAGAGGATTAAAAAAGGCGTCCGGAATGGGCTCGAGCGTATCCACCTGCTCCAGATACTTCGCCAGATTTTCGTCTCCGTTGGCAAACAAAAACTCCGCGAAGGTCATGGGATCGATCTGCATGAAGTTGACCTTGCCCACCGGGAAAGAGGAGGGCTTCGCCAGGGCAATGCCCAGCAGAGAACCAGCACAGGCAACGTGGTACTGCGGCGCGTTCTCGCAGAAATATTTCATGGAGTTAATAACCTTGGGGCAGTCCTGCACCTCGTCAAAGATGATCAGCGTCTTTTCCGGCAGTATCTTCTGGCCGCTTGCCAGCATCAGGTTCTGCAGGATCCGGTCAACGTCCTTGGTGGTTTCAAAAAACTGCTTGTACTCTTCGTTTTCGTCAAAGTTAAAGTAGGCTGTATTTTCATAACAGCGTCTTCCTAGTTCTTTCAAAATCCAGGTCTTTCCCACCTGCCGGACGCCCTTCAGGATCAATGGCTTACGGTAAGGAGAATTCTTCCAATCCAGCAATTTTTTCAGGATAAATCGTTCCATAGAGTTGTCCCTCACATTTTTATTGGATTTTTATGTTTATGTATCACACTTTTATTATATGCAGGAGCTATGAAAATATCAATTGGGATCACAAAATTATTTGGTTTTAATGGATATTATTCACACTTTTATATGAAATAGTGAATACTAACCTTTTCGCTAAAACAATCCATGGTTTCAAACTGTCGTTTGAAATCCATCGTATGATTGAAAATATCATTGAAATGGAAAAAGACATTTTATCCCAAAATGTTGCCTTCCCCCGTGATTCAAAATAATTCCCGTTTCAGAAAAGGAGTGAATTCACTTGGGCGGCCAGGATGAAAACAACTTAGTATCAAACGCTATTCTTCCGCTGGTCAGCGTTATTGTTCCTGTTTATAACGTAGCCGAATATCTGCCGGACCTGTTAGACAGCCTGAGAAAGCAGACTTTTTCCAACATTGAGATCCTCCTGATAAATGACGGTTCAATAGATAGCAGCCGCGAGCTCTGTGTAGCGGCCGCCTTGAATGATCCCAGGATCAAGCTCATTGAATTTGATAAAAATCTTGGTGTTTCTGCCGCAAGGAATGCCGGCCTGGACCATGCAAACGGTACTTATCTTTCTTTCGTAGACTCCGATGACAAAATTGAACCTGACATGGTTGAATATCTGGTCCGGCTGATCCAATACAAAAATGCCGGGGTAGCAACCTGCGGAATCTATTTCAATTACAACGGTAGTAGCCGGAAAAAACGAGGAAGCGGGAATCAGTATACCGCTTCCGCCCGGTTTGTCATTGATGAGATCAATTATGGCGGAGAGTTCACGCCCTATTTGGTGGATAAGCTTTTCGAACGCAAGCTGCTGCAGGGGATCCGCTTTCAGGAGGGGGTATCCATAGGGGAAGACTATCGCTTTGTCATACGGGTG
The DNA here is from genome assembly GCA_019119595.1 of Candidatus Eisenbergiella merdavium. Classification (GTDB taxonomy): domain Bacteria; phylum Bacillota; class Clostridia; order Lachnospirales; family Lachnospiraceae; genus Eisenbergiella; species Eisenbergiella merdavium. The sequence continues at coordinate 38,050 of DWWS01000069.1, forward strand.
CTGATGCGCGATCCGCTTGTAGTCCACGGCGGCGAATGTAAGTATCATTACCTCCAGCACGCAGAAAGCGTAACTCACCGCGGTCTCGGAAATCTGAAAATGGTTTACCGAAACAGGAAAAATTATCACAGCACCTATGAAATGCTTCAGCAATACGACAGCGCGCTCGCTTCCGGGGCACTGGCATACTACATCCTCCAGGAAATGGCCGTTATCACTTCCATGGTGAAGGCTGAGGAATACAACAGACTGCTGGCAAAGAGCGTGCAAAAAGAGGTTCGCAGGCACCTGAGGGAATACCTTGGTCTGAAAAGAGTTCCCCTTTATCTAAAAGCATGCGCGTTCCTGATGAGTATTCACGAGGATTTTCTGCGCTGTTCCTATCGTGCTGTGTGGAAATTAAACAGGGTATCATGATGAACCATTTTCCGAAGATCGTTTTTACTATTTTGCATTATTGTGTTCCGCAGGAAACGGCTGCCTGCATAGAAAGCATCCTTTCCACAGTTGCCTATGAAAATTATGACATCGTCGTTGTGGATAATGCGTCTCCCGACTCCAGCGGGCCTCTGCTCCGGGATAAATACGCCGCATTTAGCAATGTTCATTTTCTTCTGAACGAAACAAACGAAGGGTTTGCAAGAGGCAACAATGCAGGATACCGTTATGCCCGGGAACAACTGAAGGCGGATTTTCTGGTCATGCTGAACAACGACTGCATCATGACGCAAAAGGATTTTATCCGGAAGCTTCTGCAGATTTACGGGCGTACCCCCTTTCATCTTCTGGGGCCGGATATCATAACTCCCGGCGGCGAGCACCGAAATCCCCACCGGATGACAAATTTCAGCCGGAGGGATATCAACCGAATCATTCGCAATCGGACGATGATCTTGCTCTATTTGAGGCTGAAGCGTCTACTGCATATAGAAAACAAAATATTATTAATAGAAAAATGGGACGAGCAAAGGTCAAGAAAAGAACGGGGAGCGGTGATCCGTAATCTTCCACAGCAAAATGTGGTGTTACAGGGAAGCTGCCTTATTTTTTCGCCGGATTATCTGCGACAGGAAAAAGAAGCTCTCTGTCCGGATACTTTTATGTGGCTGGAGGAAGAAATTCTTTTTTATATGTGTATGCAAAAGGATTACGTCATCCGATACAGCCCTGAGATACGGATCCTCCATTCAGAGGAAGCGAGCACAAAAAGAAGCTGGGATTCCTTTGGAAGATACCTGTTCTTTTCAGAACAGCTGCGGAATTCCGCAGTTGTTTTCAGAAATATTATGGACTGCTGCGAATCAGGAGAAAAAAGACGATGAAGGATCCTCAGCCCCGGCTGCTTATTATCTGCCCTTCCATGTGGCCCCGCATGAGAACCTGGGGGGAAACGCAGCGAATGTTTTATCTCGCCAATGATCTCTCGAAAAGCGGATGGGAGGTTTTTACGCTTTCCCCCGATTTTTCCTGCGACACGGACCTTTACAGCAAAAGCGGCTGTTTTTCTTCATATTTCCCGAACAGGTGCTCCCGCAAAAAACAGGATGCTCAGGAGCGGATACAGGAGAACGGGACGTTTGTTCTTCCCCGTTTTCTGCAAACGCTTGCCGCCCACACCATAACGCCGATCGTGAAATGGCTCTACAACGAACCGGATTGCTATGAGGGGCTCAGCAAGCAGCTATGGATATGGAAAAACCGCAGCGAGATCCGCCGGTTGCTCCGCGAGATCAATTATGACGTCCTTATCATAAGCGCCCCTTCCTTTGTACTTTTTCGCTTTGCAGAGAAGGTCAAAAAAATAAATGCGTCCATCCCTGTCATTTTGGATTACCGGGATCCCTGGCATTTGTGGAATCGAAAGAAAAATTTTGCCTATCTCACCGAAAAACGGAGACTGAGGTATGCGGACGCCGTCGTAGGGTTTTCAGAGATCTTTGCCAAAGACATGGAACAGGTTTTTCACCTTCCGAAAGGGAAATGCCGCGTCGTCTACAACGGCTACTCAGAAGCCGACTGGAGCGCTGCAGAAAGCAGATATGCGCCTCCGTTTGAAAGAACACCGGGAAAGCTTTATCTGGTCTTTACAGGAAACCTTTCCTTTTGGGCTTCAGAAAATAATTACAGGAATCCGTTTCCGCTGATCGAAACAGTACGCACATTTCCGGATGCAGAGCTGTATTTTGTCGGCATACAGGGGCGGCCTCCGGACATTTATTATGACAACGTACATTTTATCGGAAATGTTTCTCAGGAGACCTCCTTCCACTATATGCTGGCCAGCGATATCCTGATCAGCATCCATGATGCAAAGGATGATTCCGGAACCTATCTGGTTTCCGGCAAATTTTACGATTATATGCGAAGCGGCAGGGTCATCTGGCATATCGGAAGGCCTCAGGATCTCATGTCCGACTGGATACGCAGATATCAGCTCGGGATCACCTGCTCCAATGATCCATCCGGTCTGAAAGCCTCGTTGGAGCTGCTGATCCAAGAGCATGAACGGGACCGCCTTCACATGCTCCGAAAAAGGAATATGAAGCTTATCAAAGATTTTTCCAGGGAGATGCAGAACAGCCGATATGAGACATTTCTGCGTTCCATTTACAAAAACAAACGATTAGGAGGATTTTAGAAAATGGTAAATGTTGTCGGTTTAGGCTATATCGGACTTCCCACCGCTCTTATGTTGGCGTCCCACGGCGTGGAGATTGTAGGCACGGATTATGATGCAAAACGGATCGAACGCCTTCAGCGGGGAGAGATCGTGTTTGAAGAGGAAGGACTGGAGGAGCTTTTCCATACTGCCGTAGAGGGAGGGATCCGCTTTTCCACAGACTATCAGAGGACAGATATCTATATCGTAGCAGTTCCCACACCGTACAATAAGTCAAATAAAAAATTAGACGCTTCCTATGTGATAAATGCAGTTAAAAGCATATTGGCCGTCGCGCCCAGGGGTGCTGTCATTGTTGTGGAATCCACCATATCTCCCGGGACGATCGAAAAATATGTGAAGCCGGTCATCGAAGCCGAGGGTTTTCGTCTGGGCGAGGATATACACATCGCGCATGCTCCGGAAAGGATCATTCCGGGCAATATGATATATGAATTAAAGCATAACTCCAGAACGATCGGGGCGGACGAGCCCTCCGTCGGGGCAAAGATCAGATCTGTTTATGCTTCCTTCTGCGAAGGTGAAATTGTCCTGACTGATATCAAAACTGCCGAAATGTCAAAGGTAGTCGAAAACACCTTCCGCGACATTAATATTGCCTTCGCAAATGAACTGGCAAAGATCTGCCGCTCCGATAACATGGATGTGTATGAGATCATCCGGGTGGCCAACCGTCATCCGCGCGTCAACATATTACAGCCCGGCCCCGGCGTAGGCGGACACTGTATCTCCGTTGATCCCTGGTTCCTGGTCGGAGATTATCCCGGCCTTGCCAATATCATTCTGGCCGCGCGCAAGATCAACGACTCCATGCCCGAGTTTGTTTTGGACAGAGCCCGCGCGATCATGACGGAAAATCAGCTTTCGGATCTGTCCAGAGTCGGCTTATACGGCATGACCTATAAGGAAAATGTGGATGACATCCGGGAAAGCCCCACTCTGCAGCTTATGGAAGCAATGGAGAGGCATCTTGCCGCTCCGCTGAAGGTTTACGATCCTTATGTGAAAACACGTGTATTCGATTCCCAATACTTTGACCTGGATGAATTTCTGTCTGAAACAGATCTGGTCATTGTCATGGTAGGTCATGACCAGATCCGTAAAAACGCAGATAAGCTCCGGGAGAAGATTGTTTTGGATACCAGGAATCTTTTTACCGGGGAGCAGATAAAAAAGCTTTATAAGCTGTAGATCCAAACAGGAGAAACACAAATGAAAAAGATCAAAGTTTTAAGTATTTTCGGAACCAGGCCGGAGGCCATCAAGATGTGTCCTCTCATAAAGAAACTGGAGCAGTGTGACGAGATTGAAAACCTGGTCTGCGTCACAGGCCAGCACCGTCAGATGCTGGATCAGGTGCTGGATATTTTTTCGATCAGACCAGATTATGATCTGAACCTCATGAAGGACCGCCAGACGCTGACCACCATCACCACATCCGTACTGAGCGCTCTGGAAACGCTCCTGAAACAGGCTTCTCCGGATCTCGTTCTGGTCCATGGAGATACCACAACCTCTTCCGCAGCCGCTCTCGCTGCTTTCTACCAACAGATCCCGGTAGGACATGTGGAAGCCGGTCTGAGAACCTATGATATCTACTCTCCATTTCCAGAGGAGATGAACCGGAAGATCATTTCCCAGATTGCGGAGCTTTTCTTCGCCCCCACCGTGAAGAACCGGCAGAATCTGGAACGGGAAAACATCCGGAAAAATGTATTCGTAACGGGCAACACCGTTATCGACGCATTTCAATATACCATAAAGGAAAATTATCGTTATAAGAACGAAGCGCTCCGTCTCCTTACCTTTGAAAAGAAGCGTTATATTCTCATGACAGCCCACCGCCGGGAAAATCTTGGTATTCCGTTGGCAAATATCTGCCGCAGCGTCCTCCGTCTCGTGCAAGATCATTCGGATGTAGAGGTTATCTATCCCGTTCATCTCAATCCGGCCGTCAGGGAAACCGTTTTTCAGATCATGGGCGATGAGCCGCGTATCCACCTGATCGACCCGATCGATGTGGAGGATATGCACAATATCATGTCCAAAAGTTATCTGGTCATGACCGATTCCGGCGGTCTTCAGGAAGAAGGGCCGCATTTTGGGATTCCTGTAGTTGTTCTCAGAACGGAAACGGAGCGTCCGGAAGCAGTAGAAGCCGGAACGGTTGTTGTCTCTGGTACCGAAGAAAATGCCATCTATAATACTGTCAGCGAACTTCTGAACGATCAGGAACGCTATAGCGAGATGGCTCATGCGGTCAATCCTTATGGGGACGGGCATGCGAGCGAACGAATCGTCCGTGAAATCCTGACCTGGAGTAAAACTCAGGGTCTAAAATAATCCGAAGGGATATCATCATGTTAAATGCAGTTAAAACAGTCCTATCCGAAAACTGGTCAAATCGGAAAAGAATGCTTCGGCTTGCCAGCTATGAATTGAAAGCACAAAATAACGGCACCATGTTTGGATTTTTATGGAATTTTCTAAATCCAGCCTTACAGATACTGGTATTCTGGTTTGTATTTGCCATTGGTCTTCAGGCCCATGCTCCGCGGGACAACTATCCTTATATTATATGGATGATTGTAGGAATCATACCCTGGTTTTATATCAGTACCGCGCTTCAAAGCAGTACCATGTCCATTTACAGCTACAGCGCTATCCTGAAACGGGTATATCTCCCGCTCTCCATCGTCCCGGTCAAGACAGTCTTTTCCGGCTTTATCGGTCATCTTTGGTCCATGCTCGTCGTATTTGCCGTCATGCTCATCAGCGGGTCCCCTGTCAGCCCGATGGTGTGGCAGCTTCCCTATTACATGCTCTGTACGATCTGTTTTCTGATCGGATGGGGACTTTTGTCTTCTGCCGTCGCCGTGGTATTTAAGGATCTGCAGAAAATACTGATCGCTGTCATCCGCCTGCTGTTTTATATTTCTCCAATCGTGTGGAGCCAGGAGAATCTGCCGGAAAATCTGCAGTTTATCCTGAACCTGAATCCGTTCGCCTATATTCTGAACGGCTATCGGAACTGTATCCTGTACGATCAATCCCTGACAGTCGAATGGAAAATGGGTATCTATTTCTGGAGCCTCACGATCCTGTTGTTCCTTCTCGGCTCTTCCACGCACATAAAGTTCCGGCGCAAATTTATGGATCTGATATAGAGGAAAAATATGAAAGCGAATCTTGCTGTAAACTGTAAAAATATTATCAAGAAATATCCGATGTATAAGGGTAATTTCGACAGGCTGAAGGGCTTGCTGCTCCCCCGCTACCAACCGGAGGAATTCGTCGCTCTGAAGGGGATCGATCTTCAGCTTTCCAAAGGCGAGATCCTGGGCATGATCGGCCTGAACGGTTCCGGAAAATCCACTCTTGCCAGTATCATATCCGGAATAACCTATGCCGATGAAGGGGAACTCACAGTCAACGGCGAGGTCAGCATGCTTTCCGCTTCCGCTGGAATGGACGGCTATCTCACCGGTCTGGAAAACATCCGATACAAAGGCATCCTTCTGGGCTTCACGCAAAAGGAGATCAACGCGATGCTCCAGGATATCATCGACTTCGCTGACATCGGCGAGCATATCAACCTGCCGCTCAGGACTTACTCCAGCGGCATGAAATCCCGCCTTGGATTCGCCATCTCCGTTCACATGGATCCTGATATCCTGATCATTGACGAAGCGCTTTCTGTTGGAGACAACAGCTTCACGGATAAATGCCTTGCAAAGATGGAAGAATTCAAACAAAAAGGAAAAACGATCATTTTTGTCAGTCACTCCGTTAATCAGATGGAAAATTTCTGTGACAAAATTATCTGGCTTCATAAGGGAGAAATACTTGGAATGTCCAAACCTTCGGATATTCTGAAGCCCTACTGTGGATTTGCAAGAGAATTTAATGCCATGACTAATGATGAAAGAAAAATTTTTCATCCTACTTTAAAGCAGTATCAGGAGAAGTATCTTTAGGAGGTATACATTGGCTAATAACGACCGGATATATGAAGCATATAATGGAACCCTGGGAGAGAAATTCCAGGAAGAGACAGTGACAAGAATTCATTGGATCCTCAAGGAAGCGGATCCCTGTCAGAAGATTTTGGATATAGGCTGTTCACAGGGGATCATAAGTTTGCTGCTCGCCGAAGCGGGAAAAAATGTGACCGGTATCGATATTCAGCAGGAAGCCATAGATTTTGCACGTAACTTGCAGAATACGGAATATCCCGCCGTCAAAGGCCGAGTTACTTTTTCGTGCACAGACTTCCTAAAATTTCAGTCTTCTGAAACGTATGACTGCATCATCATCACCGAAGTAATAGAACATCTGGATACACCTGGCCTGTTTTTAGAAAAAGCGTGTTCATTATTAACAAGAAACGGAAAGTGCATTATCAGCACCCCTTTTGGTGTATGTCTTCATCCGGACCATAAGGCGACATATTATGTTACCAATTTTACCTCATTGCTGCACCTGTACTTCCATATAGAAAATGTAGAATTTATTGAAAACTGGATGGGAGCAGTCTGCTCATTGCCAACCGACGAAGATATTCTGGATTCCATCCATTACTATTCTCTGGAAGAAAACGGCTTTCTAAAAAAGGAAATGCAGTATTTAGAAACCATTCAAAAACTGCAAGAGGTTTCGGCTCAGTCCAACGAGAAATACCAGCTTGCACTGCAGCATTATGAAACGGCCAAAAGCTGGCTTGCCGCCAAAAATAGCAGGATCCAACAGTCCGACCACACGATTGAGCAACAGCAAGGCACTATAGCCAACCTTAATGAATCACTGGAAGCCGCAAACGAAAAGTACAAAACGGCACTTGCCAATTACGAAATTCTGAAAAACTGGCATAACGACAAAATCCAGGAAAATGAACGGCTGCAAACCGAATTGGATGACTGTCGTACGCTCATGGAAAAGATGGAGAAACAGCTCTCCGATTGTTTCCAGGATTATGATTTTAGTATTTCCAAAATGGAGCAGCTCTCACACATGTTGACGAGACTGGAGATTCAAAACAAGACACTGGCGCAGAAAAACAACGAACAAAAAGCGGTTCTTGACAAAATTGACAATAACTTTTTCGGAAGACTGGCGATAAAGCTATATCATCTTTATCAAAAATATTTTCATAAATGGCTAAGAAGGGGGCACAAGAAATGATAAAGACCTGGATCGACTATCTGAAACAGCACCGACACAATCTGAAAGTTTTTTTGGAAGATGAATGTCATATCAATACACAAAAGCTTTCAGAAAACAATGGGCATACTTTTTTTAGCGATAAGCTGCAGGCAAAAAGCCTGAAAGAGCTTCGTGTTGGTGCGATCATGGATCGTTTTACCTTGGACTGCTACCGTCCGGAATGCAGTCTTCTGGAACTTACCCCCCAAAACTGGAAAGAAGAAATCAATTCCTTCAGACCTGAGCTGATCTTTATTGAATCTGCCTGGCAGGGAAAGGATGGTCTATGGTATCGGAAAATAGCGAACGGAAGTCCTGAGCTTTATGAAATGACCAGCTATTGTCACGAAAAAGGTATCCCTGTTGTCTTTTGGAACAAGGAGGATCCCATTTATACTGATACCTTTATGCCTGCGGCCCAATGCGCAGATTTTGTTTTCACAACAGACATAGACTGTATCAGAAAATATAAAGATCTGTTGGGGCATGAAAATGTCTTTTTCCTGCATTTTGCGGCTCAGCCCGCCATACATAATCCCATAGAAAAATATGTCAGAAAAGACCGTTTCTGTTTTGCAGGAGCTTATTATCATAGATATCCTGAACGTTCCAAAACGTTTGACGCTTTTTCCGAATTTTTTATTGCACAAAAAGGGATGGACATTTATGACCGGAATCATGTGGCACCACGGCCTGAACATGCTTTTCCAGAGCGTTATCGTCCATACATACTCGGCACTCTCGATCCTTCTGAAATCGATAAAGCGTATAAAGGCTATAATTACGGAATTAATATGAATTCCGTCTGGCAGTCCCAAACTATGTTCGCCAGACGTGTTTTTGAGATGCTCGCGTCCAATACAGTCACAATTGGAAATTATTCCCGCGGCCTGAAAAATCTGTTTGGAGATCTGACAATCTGCACCAATGACGCGAAGACTTTATCGCATACCTTTCGGCAGTATTGCACTGATTCAGAAGCATCTCACAAATATCGTCTGCTTGGACTAAGAAAAGTTTTGTCAGAGCACCTATACGAAGACAGACTCGGCTATATCTCCCGAAAAGTATATGGCAAAGACCTCAAAAGCGCTCTTCCTCCAGTAACACTGTTAGCAAACCCTGCGCCCCATGAGCTTAATTCCATATTAACAGCATTTAAGCGGCAGGAATATGCGAAAAAACATTTAATCTTGTTTGGGGAATATAAGGAAGCAGAAGCTCCAGATATTTCTGTCATCTCCGCTGAAAATCTGTATGAGAAAAATGTATCTTCACTGATTTCTGACGGCTTTATCGGAGTTTTGAACGGAAAGAATTATTATGGCAAAAATTATCTTCAGGATCTGGTTTTAACCTTACGGTACATGCAGGTGGATGGGATAGGAAAATCCACATATTATAGCAATAATACTTTATACGGAATTCAATTAAAGCATCCTGATCGTCTGTACTCCGTTGCTGAGAAACTGAAAACTGACAGAAGCATTTTCAGTCATGACTTCTGCGGACAATTTACCCTGAATATTCTGTTTCATGATGCCCCTCTTAAAAATGGTCGCTTCTTCTCCGTTGATGAGTTTAACTTTTGCGAAAATTTTCAAGGTGATGCCTGTCCCACTGTTGATGATATGATATTACCCGATCAGGGAATTCCGCTCACCGCAATAGAAGCTGCTGCCGAGAAGATCCAGTCTGATATGACCAATACAGCCCTGGCAAGGATCAGCAGCAAAGAGCTTGCCGGGCACTGTTCCTGCTCGCCTTCCATAACGACCGCTTTGCATGAGGCTGACTGGAATATCAGAAGCAGTCTGGAAGAAAAGGCTGTTCAATATGTTTATCTGGACAAATGGTATGAAGCTGCTGAGTATGTGAAGGAAAACAAGCTTAGCCTTCAGTTTACCGGCAGAGGAAACCTTGACCTGCTCGGAACCTGTGTTTTTTATGATGACCGAAAGGGGAAAATATCCCCTGCTTTCCCCAGGTTAAACACGCTATCCAGCATTGATATTCCTGAAAATGCAAAGTATTTCAGGCTTGGATTCCGTATCAGCGGAAGCGGCGAATGTAACATCCGCGAGATACTGATCGGACTTGAAAAAAGCCATGATGAATTATCCTGCTTTCTTTCCAGAAGCAATGTGCTGGTGCTCAGCAATCAGTATCCATCTCCGGAAGCTTTATACCGCAATATGTTTGTTCACAAAAGGGCGTTATCTTATAAAGAATCCGGTTTTTTGTGTGATGTCATGCGGATGAACATATTCTGCCGGAATTCGTTTCAGGAATTTGAGGGCATAAACGTCATAGAAGGTCAGGCGGACCGGCTTTACACGATCCTGGAATCCGGGACTATAGATACCGTCTGCGTCCATTTTCTTGATGAAGGCATGTGGAACGTTCTGAGAAGATTTGGCAAAAGATTGCGGATACTCGTCTGGCTTCATGGGGCCGAGATTCAGCTTTGGTGGAGAAGAAAATTCAACTATACGACTCCATCAGAATTAGAAAAAGCGAAGAAGGAATCGGAAAAACGGCAGGTATTTTGGAAAACGGTATTTGATGGGATCGATAATTATAACCTGCATTTTATCTTTGTTTCAGAATACTTTGCAAATGAAAGTTTCAAAGATAACAATATCCCGCTCCCCCTGGAAAAATACAGTATTATCCATAATTGTATTGACACAGATTTATTTCAGTATAACAAGAAGCCGGCGGAACAGCGCAAAAAACTGCTTTCCATCCGTCCCTATGCCAGTAGTATATATGCAAATGATTTAACGGCGAAAACCATTATCGAATTGTCAAAAGAACCATTCTTTCATGATCTGGAATTTCGAATCATTGGGAATGGCGAACAGTTTGATGCCATCACCTCTCCTCTGAAAAGATATAAAAATGTCATCCTGGAGAAACGTTTTTTGCGGCAGGATGAGATCGCAGCCCTGCATCAAAGCTACGGAATTTTCATTATTCCAACCCGTTCAGATACACAGGGTGTTTCCAGAGATGAGGCCATGTCGTCAGGCCTGGTTCCTGTAACCAATGCGGTTACCGCTATTCCGGAATTCGTGGACGACAGCTGCGGTATCCTTGCTCCCGCAGAGGATTATAAAGCCATGGCTGAAGGCATAAAAAGGCTGTATCAGGATCCAGATCTGTTTGAAACGATGTCCCAAAATGCTGCGGAAAGAGTGCGCAGGCAATCCTCTAAAGAATTAACCATTGGAAAGGAAATAGGCTTGATTTATAAAAGCAGATAGAAATTGTTCCTGAAAAGATGACCAGATTTAACAGATGCCTTCAATTTTCTAGCATAATCAGGATGGTGCCTGCTATATAAGACGGCGGAATCTATTTCAGTGAAAATACGGCTAACACAGATTCCCGGCAGTATCAGTTTTCCGAGCCCGGAAGTTATACCGTGATGTATTATTTAAGAACTCCAAACGGAGATAACTATTTTTATAACTTTGAAGAAATCATAATAGATTGAATATCAACCGGCAATACAGCCGAAAGACGCTTATAAACTGTTCTTTCGGCTGTAAATATGTCAAAATTTACCCTTTTACATATCCATAAATATTACAGAGCAGTGAAACTGTCAGTTTCAATGTGACATAATCCTTCTGCATGGGCCGTAATAACGACAACAGCTCCTGTGACACTAATTATCGCTAATCTTTCTATATTTCAGAGTGCTCCGCTTTCACTGCTCTTTTTCTCCTCAGCCTCCTCATCAAAATTAATCCTCTTCTCTTCCACCACCAACGGCCGATGTATAACTCTTGTATTAATATTCAGAATATATTCCCCCAGCAGTCCAATGAAAAATAACTGCAGGGAACCCAGAACAAAAATCCCCAAGATCATCGGAGCATATCCGGCCTGAAACTGATCCCAGCGGCAAAGCTTCAGAATAAGATAAACCAACGCTATTATCAAACTGATCGCCGAACATACAAATCCGAGCAGCGTGGCCACTCTCAGTCCCATTTTAGTATATGATGTGATTGACAGCATTGCCGCATCGTACAGGCTGAGGAAATTATTATGCGTCTTTCCCGCCCTCCTCTTCGGCTGTTCGTATTCCACTTCCTTTCTGTTAAATCCCGATCCATATTCAGCAACAATACCGCGTACAAACGGAATCGGATCGTCCAATTCTTTCAGAAGAGAAATGAACGTTTTATCATAAAGCCCAAAGCCGGTAAAGTGCTCTATCATTCTGACATCAGAAAAATTTTTCATCAGCTTATAGTACATGGTACGCAGGAAATATACGAAGCTGGATTCCTTGCTGGATGTTTTGATTCCGCTTACGATCTTGTGTCCCTTTTCCCATTCATCCACGAATACGGGGATCAATTCCGGCGGATCCTGAAAATCACAGCATAGGCAGATCGTACAATCACCGGTTGTCTGACACATTCCATAAAACGGCGAATTGAACTGTCCAAAGTTTGTTACATTGAAGATTGCTTTAACCTTCTTATTTTTGCTGCATATATTCTCAATTTTCTCTCTTGTTCCATCATAGGAGCAATTATCTATAAACAGAATCTCATAATCATATTTCGGCAGTTTTTCCTGAAAAACTCGGACCACTGCTTCACTGATAGGTCCCACATTATCCACTTCATTGTAACAGGGTATCATAATACTGACTTTTTTCATACTAATCCCCATTCTGTCTTCATGCAGAATCAAGAGGCTTCCTCCAGACTCGCTTCCTTCATGTTTTCAAACAACATTGCAGCATGCGCCATGTCTCTTATAGCGCTTCTGTATTCTCTGTCGTTCGACTCCAGATATATTTCAATAAATTGTTTCTCCGTTATACCTGCGGACTCCAGATATTGATCCATATACTGCTCTATTGCCTGTATATGCCTGTTGATTCTCTCCTGCGTCTCGGGCGGATAAGCATTTATATCCACTTCTCCGCCATTGACTGTATCAATGCATACATTGCACATATTTCTGTCTAACGTCTGCGTCAGATAATTCGTATATTCTGACATATTTTTTCTGACGCCTTCTTCTGAAATATTAACAATATCCTTGTATCCAAGAATGCTGTTAATATGGAGTTCAAATACTATCGTTTCACCTGCATATTCCAAAGCCGGCAGATAGGTATCAGGAACATTCCATTCGAATTCAACCGTGTCTCCCGGTGACTTCCCGATCAGACTTTCCTCGATTCCTTCTATCATCCGGCGGCTTCCAATTACCACACTGTAAGTATCTCCATAATAGGTGTCTTTAACTCTGTCAGGAAGAGGCTCTCCATTAATATAGGCTTCATAGGTAAAGCTCACTTCGTCTCCGATATCAATAACCGATTTTCCGGTTTCGTAAGTCCGTCTGTCCAAACTCCCTAAAAGACGCTCTTCATAGGTTTTGACTTCAAGGGGTTGCGTCGAACAGCCTTTGCCTTCAATAAAATCACCTACGCTAAATCCCATATAATGATCCTTTTTCATCAAACGATAATAATATATTTTCCCCCCTGTATTCTCCTGCAGCTCCCTCTCTCCCACATAATAATACTGTCCCAATGCATTGGTATGCTGTCCTTCATTCTCACCATAATATGGCAGGAAAAAAACAACTGCGCGGTTTTTCAGATTTTCATAGGTTTCCTCGCTGAAACCACTGTAATCCCATGGGAGCTTTCCTATGATATCATCCGTTCTTTGTATGGACAATTCAATGATTTCCGGGTTATTTTCCAATATATCCTCGTCGATCATCACTCTTTTTTCTTTTTCCTTGTCCCAGCCAATAACATAATAGCTCCCGTTTCCGTTAACATGAAGCCCTGAAGCCTCCATTCCCGGAAGAACCACATCCATATCTTCCGCAAAATCTACTTCCGCAAGCATTTGATTCAACAGCTTGTCAATCCATGTATACTGATAATTGTTTACCAGCCCATCTCCGTAGTATCCTTCCTGATAGGCACTGTAAAGCTTCTCCTTTCCTCCTGTTTCGATTGTTCCGAAAACCGCGTTAGAGACCGGATCGATATCCCAGAATGACTGTACGACGAAAGCCAGTAACACAACACCTGAAAAGAGCCAGATCAGTCTGTCCTGCTTTTCAAAGAGGGTTTTCTGCATTATAATAATGAAAACAATGCTAAGGATAACAGCAGCTATTATATTATACCTGTACAGGCTGGATGTAACATAAATCAAAGAAAAGATTATAAAAGCCGCCATTCCGCCGCATAATCCGGCATACCTTTTTCTGTAGCCTGCGTTTCCGGCTTCCTGCCGGTCTGAGGCCCGCAGTCTTTTCAGCTTTCCTGCGCCCCATATTGCAAATAAGGCTACTATGCACCCAAAAATCAGCCATGAGAAATTCATAAAGAAAAACTGTTCCAGCTTATATATGATATAGCCCCATTCTATCCCGAAATGATTGCTCATAACGCTCTCCATCAATTCTTAATCTGTATTTTTATCCTCATCCCCAGGTAGTGAGGCCTCCCTGCATCAGCATATTCAGCACAATGCATATTCCGGTGGCAGCTCCAGCCCAGTTTCCCTTATCCTTGCAGGCCCCCTCTGTCTTTTCCCTGATGCTCCCCGCATTGGTTGCCAACCTATAAAGCATTCTGACGGCAAAATATCCAAACGCAACCACCATCCCCGGTTCCTTTGTCTGCGTCATCATGACCGCCCAAAAAGTCATCAGGATATAATTTTCTCTATATTCTGAGTACAGCAGATAAATAAAAAAAACTGCCATAACATAATCCACATTTACATAGGAAAATGTTCCTAAAAATACTGGCGTAACAGAAACGAGAAGTGTAAAGTACGCCGCTTTCAGATCGGTCAGCTTCAGCCAGTAATTTTTAAATAATCCATACATACAGCAGATGGCCGCAAGTGTTAAAATCAGATTGATGATCTGCACCCCTGTCACTCCCCTGGGATTCAGGAACTCTCCAATCGCCATAACCAGCGAAAAACCAAGGGAGGTGTGATTTGCCAGGCGAAAGCTTTCCCAAAAGCTGTCCCAGGTAAAAGTAAAATTTTTACACGCTGTTCCCAGCCGATAATAATATTCTCCGGCATCCCATCTTTGTATCGTCCCGATCATCCAAACCCTCAGCAGGAAAGATATCAGCAAGAGGGCCATAAGATATTTTCGTTCCTTCCATATGTTTACTATTTTTTCCTTTATTCTTCGTTTTGCTTTTCCATTATACAGGAAATAAAAGTATCCGTAAAACAGGTTCATTAAATACACGCAGAAAACATAACCCCCGCAAATCAGCTTGTTGCTCAGCAGCGCCTTGTCTGAGCCGCCATTGAAAAGAGCGCTGAGCAGAAAAACTGCTATGATGTCCAAAATGATCAGAGTCTGAGACATCCTGTGCCGATTCATAACAAAGCCAAATGTTTTTCGGAATTCAGGCAGGAAAACAAGGCCTGCAGCAAGCAGGACCAGCCCTGACGCCAAAAGTATTTCCAGGATCAATACAGTCCCGTCATAGCTGTCCACCGACCGGAATGTATATCCGGCAACCAATGTCCGGTTTGATTTATTTTCGTCAACATACAGATCTCCTGTTACCTCTGCATTAGCCTCCCGCTCTACCAGCATAACAGAAGGAACTTCCTCCCCGGTTTCTGTAACGGTTATCTTCAAAGCATAATAGGTTCCGGCTCTGACAGGGAGATTTGTTCTGATTTTTGTCACTTCACCAGCATTCAGATCCTTTAAAAACAGATTTTGTTCAAACAGAACCTCATCCTGTAAGGTGCATATCTGAATCTGCACTGCTCCGGCTATTTCCCCGCCTACATTATAGAAAACCGGGCTCAGCTCCAGCAGTTGTGTGGTTACCGCTTTAAAATGCTGATTGACAGTTATTCCCGGATCCAAATGGAATTGTATATAATTCTCCGGAATCTCCTCCAGCATATAGGTGTCGTCTCTGTAAATGTTGAAATTATTTACAAGAATAAGCACATCAGCAATCAATACAAGAATCAGCACCGCAATAGCAGCCATTTTCATTTTTAATCGTAAAGACTGCCTGCGAATCCTGACTTCACCTATATTTTCCGACCGGTTTTTCTTTCTTTTTCCTCTTTTACCCATTTTATTGTTTTCCTGATTCCCGTTTCAAAAGATATCTGAGGCTGAAATCCTGTATCCGCCATAAGCTCTGACGGATCGGCACACAAATACATCACCTGTCTGTCTCCATACGGCACTTCCCCCAGCCCAAGCCTGAGCGTCGGATCTATTGCATCTCTCAGCATATAGATATACTCCTTCAGAGATTTTTCCTCTCCGCTCCCTAAACAGTATGTTTTTCCATCAACGCCGTTCTCCCCAAGCATCAGCATGGCTCTGGCGGCATCTTCGCTGTAGAGATAATCCCAGATCTGCTCACCTGATGTAAGCGAAGGAACTCTTCTTTCAAGAAGCGCGCTGATCAAAGAGCTGATCATGCTTCCTTGTCCGTCATATGGGCCATATACACTCAATATCCTTGTCCAGATGTGCCGCATTCCTATCATATGCGCTTCCTGCCGGCTCATTTGTCCGGCACATAGCTTAGCCATCCCATATCCGTTTTCCGGATTTGTCGGCGTACCGCCGCACAGCTTTTCCTGCGTTCTTCCATATTCCGCCTGTGATCCGGCCCCGATAAACGTATGACATCCAAGACGTTTCGCAAGATGAACTGCGTCAAGAGTATATTTTACATTTTTATTCTGAAGGTACATGTCGTTTCTGGCCGCTCCTGTCGTACCCGTCCAGGCAAAATGATAAAATATATCGTAATCACCCTTCCAGCCAGCTTCCAGCTCTGAAAATTTTTCCATATCAGCGTATAATACCTGGAGCAGAGGATGCTGTGGTATCCTTAATGCGCGTGTGGAGCCGTTCCGGCAAAGTATCAAAACCTCCATTCCTCTATTTATACATTCCTGCACTACGGCCATACCCACCGCTCCGGTAGCCCCGGATATGACTGCACGTTCTATTTTCATCATTATTTTCCTATTTCCCTTTTTGCCTTTTTATAATGATCCACTATCAGATGGTAGATTCCCTTCTGAAGCTTTGTAAATTTTTTATTCTTTTCTCCGATAAGCCTGCAAAAAGCCTCCCTGTTCAACGCGAATCCATGACTCCCTCTTTCCATCAGCTCCATCTTAGTCATTATCTGATAAAAGCACAAATTCGCCCAAAATGTTTTAAATATTTTAGCCGTTTTAAAATATTTCCCAACAGCATAACGGTAAAAAAAGTACTCCTTTATACAAATATTCATCCATAATCCCGCTGAGCTTGAGGAATCCTGTCCCCCCCATATTCTTGTCAGGTAAAGAGGCAGGCCACACTCGTAATGATTAAAATAGTATGCAAATTTCGCTGTCATGACATAGTCTGCCATTCCTGAATTGTAATTCGGGAATCCGCCCATCTGCACATAACATTTTCTGCGTATAAACGCTCCCTGCCATTTTCCATCAAACCAAAAGGAATAATATCTTGGATTCACCTTGTAGATCTTACATCCTTCGTTTATCTCCTCCGCAGACTGCCAGCCCTGCGGCATTCTGTCCCTGAATTCCTTGGGACTGCAGCTCAGCCAGTTAATTTCCGGGTACTGTTTTACTGCTTCCGTCATTTTCTTCATATACGCTGGTGAAAGAAGATCATCATCATGCAGAAAGCAAATCCATTCACCGTCAGCCAGCATCGCTCCCCTGTCAAAATTGTTAGCAACCGTTTTAGCATGGCGGTAATACAAGATCCTCTTATCATTTATTTCCTCTATCAGCCTATGTGTATCGGTTTTCACCTGCAGATCCGCGCCTTCATTATCCGCGACAATTATCTCAAAATCACCAAAGCCTTTCTGCATAAGAACGCTTTCAAGCGCTTCCCTTAACATCTGCGGCCTTTTATAAGTTGTCAGAATCACAGAAACTAACGGGGTACTCCCGCTTTTTTGCCCCCACGCAAGCACAGATGGGATATCGCTTTCCTTCGCAGAAAGCTCCTGCTTCTGAAAGAAATCATACCCTTCCAGCTTTTTCCTCTCCTCTTCTGAATAGTGGAACCTTTCATACTGCTCCTGCTCTTCTTTTGATTTATATTTCATATCCCTTCACCTGCCCGCTTTTTCAGTTTCCATATTCCGATTAAAAGTGATGTCGCATGCCGGGCCACGAAATATCTCAGACACCTGCTTTGCGCATCTGCCAGATCAAACATCTTCTTATATTGTCTTATATAATATCCCTTTTGCTCATCTGATACATTCCTGATAAAACAGGCATTATAAAGCTGCGTCATACAAAAACAGGCATCCTTCTTCAGGATGTCCTCCGGAACCCTTTTCTGCCTGAAAAATTCATGCCTTTCTATCAATGCGTCATAATAATCCGTTTCTTTTTTTACATTACTTTGATGAAGAATACTATTGGGCCTTTGATAATAATAATATAACTTCTGCTGCGTATAGTAAACCCTATCCGTCTTAAACCAGAAACGATAGGTGGAAAACTCATCCTCCCGGTATCTTCCCTTCGGAAAACTAAAATCCCGGAACAGCGAATAATGGAACAATTTACAGCAGGAAATAACAATATCAGTTCGCCTGTCCGTAAACAGCAAACGAACGATATTTTCTGATTCCCACACTTCACCCTTTTCTTGGCTTACAGCTTCTGACGGCGTCTCTCCTTCGCTAAAGGTCTGAAAGGAGCATATTCCCAATTTGACATCTGACCTTCGAACTCCTTCATAAAGGATACGATACATATCAGAATGAATGTAGTCATCACCATCCACAAAGGAAATCCAGTTTCCGGAAGCCTCCTGAACTCCACGGTTCCTGGCATCAGACAGTCCTCCGTTTTCTTTGTATATATACCGGATTCTGGAATCCTTTTCAGCATACATACGGCATATTTCTCCGGATTTATCTGTAGAGCCATCATCTATCAACAGAATCTCAATTTCCTGGAGTTTTTGCCTTAGCAGCGATTCAATGCAGCGCGCAACATACAATTCGATATTATATACCGCAACAATTATGCTGATCTTTTCTTCTCTCATACAACGCTCTTTACTCCTGCTCCAGTTCTACCCTTCTGACATCTCCGTTTTTTACTTCATATACTACATCGCAATTTTTAATTGTAGTCAATCTGTGCGCTATAATAATCAGTGTTTTACTTCCTGCCAGTCCTTCGATCGCTTCCATAACAGCCCGTTCCGTTTCGTTATCCAATGCGGAGGTTGCCTCATCAAGGACAAGCACATCGGGATCATTATACAGAGCACGCGCAATTCCGATTCTCTGCCTCTGTCCGCCTGACAGACGCACCCCGCTTTCTCCAATTACTGTCTCCAGGCCATCCTTTAATCCCTCCACAAATTCCTTTAGCTGTGCTTCTCCAACTGCCCTTTCCAGGCGCTTTTCATCTATTTCCCGGGCAGGAATACCATATGCGATATTTTCTCTGATAGACGCATCCATAAGATAAATAGACTGAGGAATGTAACCGATATTTTTATGCCAGGCATTCATATGCTCCCGTATATCCGTACCATCCACACAGATCCTGCCTCCGGTAGGCTCCAGTACGCCGAGGATAATATCAGCCAAAGTCGTCTTACCGGCTCCGGAAGGACCGATCAGCGCTATCGACTGATTTTTCTTTATTTCAATATTGACATGCTTCAGCACATCCTCATCGGCATCCGGATATCGAAAAGACAGATTCTCCACCAATATAGAGGAGCTTACCGTAAGAGGCGCCTCTTCTTTTTTACGCATTTCTGTTTTTTCCAGCCGCTCTACCTCCCTCAGGTCGTGATAAACGGAGTGAATGGACGACTTGGTGAACATGAGTACGCTCATGTAGCTGGTTATCCTGTTTATAGAGGGCATCAGCCGAAAGGCTGCGATCGCAAACACAGAAAGCGTGGAAACAAAATAAGTACTGTTTGTCCCACGCATCAGCTTAAAAATAATTACGGCAAGCAAGGAAGCGATACATATAGCCTCCATAACCGGGCGCGGCGCTACCTGTAGGAAACGGTACTGCCGGTCATATCCTGCGCTTTTTTTATAATTATAATCAAACTGCTCAAGAAAGTATTCTTCCCGTTCAAGGATTTTGGTTTCCTTAATTCCCCCAAAGGACTGCTGCAGCCACTTTACGATCAGTGCTGCATACTTTCGGTTTTCATTGCCGATCTGTGAAATATAATTTTTGAATCCTTTTGCGAATATTACCAGAAAGAGTCCCATGATGACTCCGACACCAATGGTAATCGTTTTATCCATAATAAACAGATAAATACCAAGAACGGCACATACACAAAGCTCTGTAATGAGCTGGAGGATTGACAAAACCCCTTCAAACATTCGCTCCGTATCCGTGCTGATATTTCGCATCAGCTCCGAGCTTGTATGAACTCTGTGGTAAGCGTATGGCTGCCTCAGATAAGCATTCAGCATCCTGGTCGCAACTCGTCTCCTGTTTTCATATGTGAAACGATACTGCATATTATACATGAAACACAGATACAGATTTTTTACAACATAAATGAAGATCAGGGCCGCCGCCACAAAAATTATAAAGTCAGTATTATTCTGAAAGCCCAGGGAATCATAAAGCAATTTAAGATACCACTGTTTCTGGATAGACGAAGGATCCATTACAACATTAATAAACGGCATAATGGCAGTTACGCCAGCAAGCTCCAAAAAGGTTCCTATTCCGATCGCGATCAGAAGCAGTAGCAGACCAATTTTCTGCTTTCTATTAAAAATATATCTAAATTCCTTCAACGTATTTTTCATCTGCGCTTCTCCATCTGGCATTCCATCCTGTGATCCTTACTGCATTGGCCGATCCCGCAGCAAATTCAATACAGCCCCAGGTCATACACATACTGATATTCATATCCCCCGCTCATCAGCAATGCACCATATGTTCCCCCTGCGCTCCCCGCCACAAGACAGTCGCACATAGCCAACAGAAGGATATTGATCAGATATTCTTTTCCCTTTAAATATCTGTCATTCTTTCTTTCATATTCGATATCGTTTATATTAGCGTTTCCTGTATTTTTGCAGCGTTTTGCCTCTGTCACCCGAAGCCGGTCTCCGAAGGCAGACGCAAATTTTCTGTAGATTTCATCGTCTTCAGTCGCAAGATACAGCATCTCGCAGTTTTTCATCCGCATGATCTCTTTCGCCTTCCGGATTACCTCATCGGCTTCCGGCTGAATGGGATGATTAGCCGGACGATTATTTTTATAATCTGTTCCTCTGCAAAGCACTCCCAGAACTCTCTTTTTGCCAAATAAGCTGCTATACAGTTCCTCTGCCTCCCTTTGGATCTCTTCATTTACTCTCAAATATTTATGGAAAAAATTTCTCCACTCCTCACACAGTTCTTCATCCAGCGTGATCTCCCTTCCCGGAAAAATATTCTCATCTGTGATCAGCCCGGAGCTTAATATAATATTTTTGCTTCTTCCAATATCCTCAAGCGTATATCCGCAGGGCTGTTCAAAATAAAATTCCCATGCATTTTTCTTTCCGATTTCTTCCTCCTCCAAGTAAGAATTTGCGTTTCTCTGCATATCGATCACCGGGATATATCCCTGTTCAACCGCTTGGCGAACCAACCCCATATTCGTCATGACATAAGAAAAAAGTCCCACCTTGCAGGTCGCACGCCGGACCACAAAAAAAATCTTATCAGGATTTTCCTCTCCCAAAGAAATCTTTTTTTCTCTCCACTTATACCGGACATAAAGCTGGTCAACGGCCGGTATCCCTTTCAGTAATTTTTTTATTCCCACGTTTTCAGCCCTTCATTGTCCGCTCATCTTTTACCAATAACAACCATTTTCCACACTTCCTGCACGAACCGGAGTTTCTTCAGGGCATGGATAAACCCAATTTTCATTAAAAGGGATTTTTTTATCAATGGGGCTCTCCACCCATCGTCTCCCTTTAATCCCGAACAGGATCTGCGTTACACCGCCGAGGTGGATTGCTTTTTTCCCCGCCTTTTTCAGCATTGCCGCCAAAGGCATCCCGTAAGCGCCACATCCTATGATCGCCACCTCAAACTCCCTTTTCATCGCTTCCGCGTACATATAGTCAAGGGCTTCAAACCAGTCGGCAAATCTGCTGTCTTCTCCTCCCGCGCTGGTTTGAACGGCCTTCAGCACCTGCAGGTCAAACTCCGGAAGAATATCTGTTCCCGGAAAAAGCCTGTCTCTCTGCCTGTATTGGGAGAGGATGGACTGTTCAAAGGGATGAATAACCAAAACCTTCTTTCCTTTCAGAGCAGCGGTCCATGGTTTTCTGGAATACCATGGTTCAAGCCAGCGGAGATAGGTAATTTCCGCCGAAGGCATTTCCTCTTTCAGAAGATAATCCTCCATTGGCCTGTGCCACATGCCCAACAGATCGACCTCGCGGCATGCTTCCAGCATGACATCCGTATATTTTTCCAGGAAGGAAGGATCCTTTGGGAAAAAACCGGCGCCGTTGCACAGTCTTTCAAACCACTTTTCCAGCTCCCTCTGCGTTTCAGCCGATTCTCCGAGCAACCGCCTTTTCAGCACAGCGGCCATGATATGAATTTCCGTATTTCCAAATCTTGCCGCCATATACGGACGTTCTGACAAAACCGCCTCTGTAAGCAGTCTGTTGGTGCTTTCTATCCGGTGAAGCCGCTTTCCCCCGTAAAAATAGATCTTCGGCTCAAAGCCAAGATATTTTACAAAAATATGCTGTCTGAGTATCTTATCAAAGTACAGATCTCTGATCCTCCATCTGGACTCATACAGTCTCCATTTTGTCTGTTCTTTCATTCAGGGCTTTTCCTTATTTTATGCTTTTTCCTGGTTTTTCTTTTCTGCAAAATCAATAAAGCTGTTCTCTTCCAGCCTGTATTTTCCGCCCTTCAGGAATTTATGCTTAATCACCCACCATCCAGGGACCCATATATATTTGTGCATGGCAGGAGACGCGCTCCCGATCATCCAGCAGTTTCTGTCACAGTTACGCGCACATTCCCTGACCTGTTCTGCCTGTCTGGAATTCCACAGCTCATCCCAGCTCTGCTCCTTCAGGTTGCCCATAACAGCCTTCTTTTCCATTCCATTACAGGGAATCACATCACAGAACGGATCAATAAAAAAGGCATTTCTGGACATGTCACACGGCAGCAGCCTTTTATTGCCATAAATGTAATTAATCAATCCATGATTAAAGTAAGCCCTGAACCATTTTTTAGGCGAGCTGCTTTTCAGAAGCTCATTGATCAGCTTTTCAAAATTGCGGGATACCTTCAGCTTATCATCGATTTTATTGTCCGTTTTTCTGAAATAAAAGGAATTGTGCAGCGTCGCTGTCGCAAATTCCATTCCAAGCTCATTCGAGATTTCATACAGCGGAACCAGATCCTCACAGTTCATATCCTGCACCGTCATTCCAAATCCCACATCAGGATGCCCCATCTCAACAAGCTTTTTCAGCGTTCCATATCCCCGATTGAAGCCGTCCGGAATTCCGCGTATTGCATCATTCGTTTTCTGCAGGCCCTCTATGCTGATCCGGATTCCTACCTGGGGGAACTCCCTGCACAAGTCAAGAATTCTGTCTGTGAAGTATCCGTTTGTAGAAATCACAATTCTGTCAGACTTTTTATAAAGCTCTCTGACAATATCAGGTATGTCTTTTCTGATAAAAGGTTCCCCGCCCGTTATATTGGTAAACGCCATCTCAGGAAGCTTTTTGATCACATCCAGCGTAATCTCATCCTCCGGTCTGGTTGGGTCGCGGAAGCAGTCACACATATTACAGTGGGCATTACATCTGTAGGTAACGATTACGGTCCCATAAAGAGTCCTTTTTGCCATTCTATTCTATCCTTTCCTGTTCTAACGTTTTCCCGGCATTTTTTAAGTATAACACTAACCTCCGGATAAAGACAATATCTTTACCCGCAAACGGAAAAACAAAAGCATTCAAAATGAATTCGTCGCAAGGATCAAAGGATCCGGCGCACAGGTGATCTTATCCGGATTCCGGTTCAGATAAGCCCCCCAGAATCCAAAGGTGCTTTCCGTAAATATATTGTGCTTACATTCCGCCATGAGCTGCATATCCCTGAAGCTGTCTTCTCCCTTATTCCAGTCCACGAAATATACCCTGTCTTTTTTGAAATTCAGGCCAAAAACCCTTTCATTTTGTTCACACCAGCCAACGCTCTTTTCATCCGTAAAAAAAATAAATACAGGATTTTCCACATGACGTTTGATATATCTGACTGCCCGCCTGAAAAAACCGTATTTATAGCAATATCCATTTAAAAACAGCAGATCGCTTCTTCGCGCGTGAATAGATACCGCATTGCAGCTATGGATCAACTCCAGCATTTTCCGGTTACGTTCATCTGTGATTTCAGGAAACCGGAATGCCTGCCGGATCTCCTGATCCATTTTTTCTATGCCAAATCCTTTATACTTAAATGCAAACGAATGACCGATATATACGTTGGAAGGATACTTTCGAAATACATCGTATGATCGATTATCCGCCTCTATCAGTCTGCCTGCGAGCATTTTTCTCATATATCTCTTAATATGATACCCTGCCCTCGTCTGAAAGAAACAGGTCAGAAGCTTTCTTGCTTTTTTCCGGACAGTCACTTCCTTCCCATCAGCCTCCGGCATTTCAGGCTTTTTCCTCAGATTGGTGAGCTTTAACCCCTCTTTATTCAAAGCCTCGGTAATATATGGGGCATAATTCCAGTTTTCTTTCCAGAATTCACTCTTCTCCACATTCTTCAGAATTCTCTGCCATGCTTCCTCATCAAACAGCTCTTTCACGTTTGGAGGATTAATTCCAAATATACGCCCCAGCTCATAGCCGTTCCATATGGAAAACATTCCCTCCTTCTGCGGCAGCTCATAGATCAGATTCTCCAGATAGCACTTCTCATCCGGATTCTGCCTGCAGATTGCCATATATTCTGCATAATCAAGCATCTGATTTCCCAGGCCGGAATCCATATGCACCACTCTCATACAGTCCCTTTCTCCTCTTCATGCCGGATGATCCGCATGGGGTTCCCAACCACGGTACAGTTATCCGGTACATCCCTGTTCACAACAGCTCCGGCCCCGATCTTCACATTGCTGCCAATGTGAATTCCGCCAAAGATCACCGCGTTCGCATAGATATCCACATTATCTCCCATTACAGGGTGCGTCGATTCGCCGCCTCCGGAGCTTCTTCCCTTTCCAATCGTTACTCCATTTCTCACAGTCAGATTTCTTCCTGCCGCCCCCGGTCTGATCACGCAGAAATTGTGATCGACCCGCAGCCCTTCCCCGATCTCTCCTCCTATAATTTCTATTGAGGAGACCGGCGGAAGAAACAGCCGGCATACCGCCCGCAAAGCATGATTGTTTCTTGTCCTGTAATAAAAAATATTCCGAAAAGGCTTAATGAACAGAAGACAATAGTTGAACGCTCTGATCCCCGGTTCCCGATACGGCGTTTCCTCCAGATATCTTTCCACATCCTTATCAATCATTTCCGCTTTTCCGCTTACCAGGTACAGCAGATCTGCGGCTGCGGTCCTGAAAAAAAACAGCGTTTGAAGCAAGCTTTTTTTATTCATCTGTTCCGGTTCCTTTCAGCGCTTCCGCTCCTGTTGAAGGCGCTCGTATTCTTCGACCTCATCCGAATAGGCGCGGATAAACTGATCGGCAAGCCTGTCCCACAGAAAATGCTTTTCTATCGTTTGCTTAGCCTCCCTGCCCATAACATGACGAAGCTCTTCATCCTCAGCGACCGCAAGTATCTTTTCCGCCCACAGATCGGCATTGAAGCTGTCCATCACGTATCCGTTTTTTCCGCTATTGATCAGTACACTCGCTCCGCCGTTCATGCTGCTGATCACCGGAAGCCCGAAATACATGGATTCCAGCAGAACCATGCCAAATATTTCATAATTGCTGGTAAACACAAACATATCTGATCTCTGATAGATCAAAGCCAGTTCCTTCTGAGTCGCTTTTTGATAATAGATAATTTTCCCGTTTTCTGTCCATGGCCTGATCCTGTCAAGAAAGGCCTTTCTGTACTGTTCCTCCCCATCCCCGACGATGACAAGACGGATATTCTCTCTTTTTTTCTGAAGAAGTTCAAAGAGCTCGATCAGAAAATAAACATTTCTTCTCTCTTCAATCTTCCCCACATACAACAGTCGGAAGCAGCTCTCGTCTTCCTGCAGCCTGCAGGCCACTTCTTCCCCTTCCTTCACAGAAAACTGTTCGCTGTCAACTCCTACCCCGACGGCCCGAACCTGGCTGAATCCCTTATTCCTCAGAAAATCTGCCGCCAGCTCGCTCTTTGTCAAAGCTATCACATGCTTATATTTTCTGTTCCGCAGAAAAAGCATATCAAATACCCTGCACTTCAGATTATATCCCCGGGCATACGTATGATAATAGGGTCCATGATATATAACTGTCGGAAGCTTCAGTCTGCTGTACAGCATCCAGCTGAAAATCTGATCATACTCATGAACCTGGAGTACGTCATACTCGCGCATCAAACGGTATACGGCAGGCATAAAACCATTTTTAAAAACGGAAAAGCCTTTCAGATGATATACGAAAAAGGAAAATTCCTTCCCGTCCTTTTCAAACCGATACAGCTCTTTTCTCTCCTCGCTTTTACCCGCATACAGGACTACACCACAGGTAATACCCCTGCTGGCAAGAGCTTTGGCGAGGCCGATTTCCTGCACGTTATAGGTATTCAGATTCAAAATATCCGGAAAGGTCCGTACAATGAGTACCTTCATTTATCTTTTCCTCATTTCGAAACGTTCTTTTTATCTCCAAGCAATCTGTGCTTCACCCTTCTCATGAACCGGAAAAATTCTACTCCGAATATTTTCAGAAGAAGCTTTTTCAGTTTAACCGGAATCTCCTCACGTACTGTCCTCCAGGAAGCAGTATAATGATGCACCAGAACGGTTCTGTCAGTAATAGTATAGATCATATCATATACATTATAGCCGCCGAACACCTCATTGGGATAAATTCTCATCCCGTCTCCTATTTCCTGATATTGTCCGTTAAATTCCAGTCCGAATTTAGCGGTCTCCCTGGCAAAGATCACCGGATTGGGCGTGAGCTTCATACTTCCGTCCTCACTGTAAAATCCGATCCCGTCGTAATAATCCAGAATTTCCTTTACCGCCGCATTTTCCTTCTGAGCTGCAAAAAAGCCTGTCATCAGAGAATGTGGAAGCTCAAAGGCTATCACAAACTTTGCCCCGAGCAGCTTGTCCGTAAAATCTTTCTTTACCTCAATATCCGTATCAAAATATATGCCTCCATAATGATAGATCACATATACCCTGACATAATCGCTCACAAAGGCATATTTTCCGGCTTCATAGGCCTCCTTCGCAAACCTGTGGCTATCCAGGTCGAAATTTGTCTCATTCCATTCAATGATATCATAATCCGGCAGATATTTTTTCCAGGTGCCGATACAGCGCCTGATAAATTTTGATTTTTCTTTTCCGCCAAACCAGCTGTAATGAATGATCTTGGGAATATAGGCTTCCATCCTTTTTCACGCTCCGTCAGGTGATTCTGAATACAGTAAAGCTATAATATTCCAAATGGTACTCTCCGAGCAGTTCAGCCTCTCTTTCCCCGCTTATTTGCGCATATTCGGCGTTTTCCTGCGAACAGAAGTACCAGATTTCCTTTTCCGCATCGGCAGCGTCTGCAACATCCGGCAATTCCTCTGCCGATATCCACGCTACGCCTTCATCCTCCAAATAATAAGAAAGACATCCCTGCATATGCTCTCCATCCGTAACGACCAGGGCATCTTCACTGATTTCCCTGAGCAATCCGGCAAATTCTTCATAGTAAGCTTTTCGTATTATCTCCCATCTGATAAACTGTGCCGTGTCAACAAAACCAACCGCAAAAACAAGTATGATGGCCGCCATACACACGAGCTTTCCTTTTCCGCTCCTGTGCTCTGCCGCCATGCCTGCAAAAGCTATCCAAAAGCATCCCAGAGCGACCACCATGTATCTGGCGATAAAGATCGGCCTCAAAGCGAATGAAACCACGATCCCTGCGGCCACAGTCAGGATAAGCACCATAGATCCCCACAACAGCCAGCTTCTCTTTTTTCTTTTCCGTTTTTCCCATAAAGTGAAGATAAACAAGATACCATATACCGCTGCCAGTGCCACTCCCAGTATAATGTCCACATGCAGCATATCCATGGGCGGTTCGAACAGGAAGCGAAAATAGTCGTATAAGGATTTCCATGTGATCGGGCCGATCCAGTAATCTCCCATTACCATTCCAAGCTGCCTGAAAAAAACCAAAAGCCATGGAAAGAACAGGATACATGATACCAAAACGCTGATAAACCAGTTCTTCAGAAATTTTCTGTCTGTCCCATGAAATCCCAGCAGCCCCAAATACACTATGGCAACTGCAATGCATGCAAAGTAATGGGTATAAGCAGCCAAAATGCCAAAAGCCACAAGAAGGTACCAGCTCCTGCGGGATCCCGTCCGCATAATCTCTCCCGCATAGGCATAGGCCGCAGTGACAAAAAACATCGCCCAGCTATATCCTCTGATCTCTATCGCATAATTCAGCATATTGGGCATAACCGTCAGACAAACCGCAAAGAATATGTAGGATGATCTGCCCTGCCTTTCCGCCATTTTTCTTCCCGGAATTAAAATCGTTAAAAACAACGGTACCGCCGAAAACAGCTTTCCCGCAAAAACATCGTTCAAACCGAACAGACGGCTCACGGAAAGGAACGCTTTCAGCATAAGATAGTATAGCGGAGGATGCACATCTTGAGTTGCTTTTTCCAGCAATTCCTTCCAGGAATTGTTGACCAGCTTCAGGCTGAAAACTTCATCTACCCAAAGAGAGCTGCTGTACGAGCAGTATAAAAGGATAACCAAAAGCAAAAGCAAAAAGAATGCATATCCTATTCCTGCTATTCCGGCTTTATTCTGCTTTTTCCCCAAATTATTTCTTATCTCCATACGCTCAGATTTTCTTCTTTTCTATATAGCTTTAACAGCTTGGAGCAGTATTCCTCAACTGTATCAAACGTCTTTTCCCGGCACTTCTCCGTATATTCCTTCAACAGCTCCCTGTCATTCCACAGCTTCCACATTTTATCGCACAGGTCGTCCACATCTCCGCTCTGAAACAGCTCGCCTGTCCGTCCCTGCTCCACCAGCTCCGGAATACCGCCGATATCCGCACCGATTACCGGAGTTCCATAGGAAATGGATTCCATCACAGAAAACGGACAGTTTTCATACCATTCAGAAGGATAGATACTGAAAGCCGCCTCCGCGATCAGCTTCTTTAAGGCGTCTCCTGTCTGGAAGCCTACATTTGTCACATTTTCCGCCGCATTCACCTCTGTCTCCAGAGGGCCGTTTCCCGCAAAAATAAAAGGAATCTCCGGCAGCCTCCGGCAGGCGTTAAGCAGGGTGCGGATTCCCTTTTCCTGTGCAAAGCGTCCGAAATAAAGAACATATTCCTTCTTTTGCGGCATCTGTGAAGCTCCCGAAGCGCCGTTTTCCACAAAGTTATGCATTACGACAGTTTTTTCCCGGAAAACAGGGTTATGATCCAGTTTTTCCTTCATGAACCGGGAAGGGCAGATCAGGCAGTCCAGATACCGGTAGGTTCCAAGGCCGCGGTACAGACTGCCCTCCATGCTTCCGAGCACGCTTCTGATCCTGGAATTATGAATACAGCGATGTGCCGCACATTGCCAGAATCCCTTTTCCAGACAACGCTCACAGTTTTCATCCGTCGCCGGAATACGCATCATATGATTCGGGCAGATCAGCTGGTAATCATGCGCTGTATAAAGGATCCGAACAGTCCTCCCTGTCTGTTTTCTATACTTTTCAATTTCCATCAGAATTGACGGCGTGAGCTGAAAGTTAAAGTTATTCAGATGAACCACCTCCGGCTGGAGGTCATCAAGAACTCTGCGGATTTTTCTTCTTGCCTCTGCCGAATAAATGATCCGAACCGGATAAGACAGCTTTGCCAGCTTTCCGGAATGAAAATCCATGCCGGAGGTGTAGCTTTCCGCACGGTTCCCCACGATCCGGCCCTCATGCTCCATGCCGAAGTACTGTACCTCATGTCCCATCCTCTGAAGCTGTTTCCCGGTTTCAAAAAGATAGGTTTCCGATCCGCCGTTAGGATATAGAAACTTATTGACCATCAGAATTTTCATCGCTTCCTCCTTCCGGCATTTCCCGTCCGAAGCACATACCCTGCCAGAGTCCCTTTTCTCCTTAGATCGTATCCCCTGTGCCCGTATACAGCTTTAGTGTTTCAGCAACTACACTGTCCCAGTTATATTTTGCGCAGATAAATTCCTGACTTTTCCGCCTGATCGCTTCTACCCGTTCCGGTTCCTCCAGCAGTTCGGAAAGCTTGCGCTTCAGATCCTCCACATTGCCCTTTTGAAAGGTAACGGCATGATCCTCCACGACCTCTGTATTTTCTTTTATGTCACTTACAAGACAACAGTCCCCAAAGCTCATCGCTTCCAGCAGGGTCAGGGCCATGCCCTCCACATCACTTGGCAGGACAAAGAGATATGCGTTGGAATACAACTCCTCCAAACACTGACCATGGACGAAGTTGGTCATGATAATCCGTTCATCCTCTGCCGCCATCCCCTGAATCTGCTCCACATAAGCATGACTGTGGCTGCTTCCCCCGGCAATAACCAGCTTTTTGTCCGTTTCTATCTGATAAAAAGCCTCAATCAGATAATGCAGCCCCTTTTCCGGCACTATCCTGGCCAGAAAAAGGATATAACCGTCCTTTTCCAGCCCATAATTTTCCCGGATCAGCTCCGCCTCCCGGATCTGAGGACGGGTAATACCGTTTGGGATGAAATGAGTCTGCCTCCCGTAATTTTCCAGGAAATATTCCTGCATGTTCCGGGACAGAACGATCACCTCATCCGCATGCCTGGCGGCTGTTTTTTCCCCAAGTTTCAGCATCCTGGAAGCAAAATTCCCCCATTTTGACCGCTGCCAGTCCAGTCCGTGGATCGTTGCGACCACCCGGATCCCTAAAAGCTTCGGGATCAGCAGCATGATACACGGCCCCTCCGCATGAAAATGAATCACGTCATAGCCTCCGAAAAGGGCCCGCACCGCCGCAAAGAAAGAATAGACGATCGCGTTTAAAGAACTGCTTTTGGGCGTAGGAATCGTGATCAGACGGATTCCGTTATAATACTTCCCCCGTCTCTGGTCAAATTTCTTCCCCGCCGTATGCCTCCCATACCGGTTGTACGCGTCCACCCTGCACCCCAGCTTCACCAGCCTGGTGGAGAGCTCGTCCACCACAATCTCCACGCCGCCCTCTCTTGAGGGAATCCGCTTGTGGCCGATCATCGCGATCTTCAGAGGCTTCCCGCCCTTTCCGGCGGGCATGCGCTCAGCGCCGCATGCCTCCGGTTCTTTGTTTTCTTCCTGTTCCTCCTCTCCGGTTCGCACGCGGCTCTCCCGGCTCCGGTTTCCCGCGTCAATTCCTCGTTTTCCTCTCATTCCTTCCTTGATCAGATCAAATACAAAGGAAAAATTGGTATCCAGATACCGCACCAGAAGCCGCTTCGGGTCCTGGCCGATCCGGTACAGCCATTCCATGCAGATTTCCTGCACCCATTTGGGTGCGCGCTTCACCGTTCCCGCATGGAAATCAAAGCCGGCGCCCACGCCGAGCATGACGCCGCACACCCTTCCGTCGTGCTCCGCCATCCATCTTTCCTGCTTGGGGGCGCCAAGTCCCACCCAGATGAAATCCGGCTTTGCCGCGTTGATCCGCTCCACGGCCTCCCTGTCCTCCTCCTCTGTCATTGGACGGAAGGGAGGGGAATACATGCCGACGATATTCATTTGGGGGTAACGCTCCGACAGCTTCTTCTTCAGCGCGTCCAGGGTTTCCTGTGTGCTGCCGTAAAAATAGTTCCGGTAACCCTTTTCCTCCGAAAGCCTGAACAGCTCCGGCATCAGATCAGGGCCAGGCACCCGTCCGGCTTCCTTCTCTCCGCCCATATGCTGAACGATGGAAAGCGGCTTTCCGTCCGGGATATTCATGACAGCGCCGTTCTGTACCGCTCTGTACTGCAAATCCCGATAGGCCGTCACCGTGGTATGGACGTTTGACACACAGATGTAATGACCCTTCAGCTCTTCCAGATGCTCTTCTATATAGCGCACCGTTTTATCCATATTCGTTACGTTGATCTTTGTCCCCAGGATGCTGTAATACTTTAAATTTTCCGTCATTTGGTTCTCTTTTCTCATTTTTTGTTTGTTTATCTATACTTATATGCTTATACCCAGCGGTTTTCTGACTATTCTTAGTTTTCCCAATTTATTTCAGTCTCTTTCTGAAAATATCAAATAAATATCTGCATTCGAAGCTTCTCCCAAAGAAAAGAAGGAAAACTCCGTTATACACAACCGTCACAAGCACCGCCATCACGGCCATACGCAGCAGGCTCACGCTGGAAAGCACCGCATTTCCGGCGAAGGCACAGACCAGCAGCGCCAGAACGGAAACGCCGATGTAACGAAACGCGTCATAAAAGTAGCTGTCCGCCTTTCTGTCGAAGCAGGCGCGGTAAATGATAACGGGGCGGATCACATTTGCGATCAGCCCGGACACGATCGTTCCGATATAAACGCCAAGCAGTCCGATGCGCTGTACCAGAACGATGGAAAGGATCAGATTCACGGCCCCCTGGATCAGGGGCAGGAATTTATCCTGTTCAAACACGCCCGCCGCAGTTTTATAATTGGAAAGAACGACTCTTTCTCCTTTAAAATAGAAATCGATCAGAATCGCTCCCACCACGGCCGCCGGCAGGGCAAAACGATCTCCGTAATACCAGGAGATGAACGGGGTCAGCAGCAGGAAAAAGCCCACCGAGGCATAGCCATAGATCCAGGATGCAAAAAACCGGTAAACCCGGAACATCTCATACTGCTTCTCCCCCGATTCCGTGGCGATCAGATTTCCGAAGCCCGAGATCACGGAATTGAAGATCACGTTGACAAAATTGGCGATCAGGTTGATCACCTTATTGTAGTTGTCCACATAGCCGGACATGGTAACGTTGATGAAGCCGGTGATGATGATGGAATCCGTCTGAAGCCTGGCCGCGTCGCCCACCTTATGGCAAACCAGCGCTCCCGTCTTTTTCTTAATGTCGGAAAGCTCGGACGGAGTCAGCTTTCTCACGTTTTTTTCCTTCAGGAGCGGGTATTTTCGGTTCAGATACGCGTTGGCAAAAATCTTCTGGATCAGTTCGATCGCGGCCGCCGCAAGCAGATACAGATAGAAATTTGGCACCAGGAGCAGCAGCGCGATCTGAGTCAGCACCGTAGCGATCTTCGTGATCGTCAGAACGTTGGACTGGATATAATTCTTCTGCTCCGCGTTTGGCAGGCTGTATTTGTACGCCACAAAATAGGAGCTCACCGTATTGAACAGAAAGATCAGATAATAATTGACCAGTTCAGCGTTGCTGTCGATCCCCACCGGATCCTTGATAATGAACTTCAAAAAGGGAACCAGCAGAAGCCCCGCGCAGGCCACGACCAGGGCGATCATCCGGTAGGCCTTTTTGTAAAACAGCATATAGGCCTTGACCGTTTCCTTTTCGCCGCGTGCCACCGGGCCGTACAGACTGAAGTTCACCGCCGTTCCCAGCCCCAGCTCCGCCAGAGAGAGCACGGAAAGGATGCTGCTGTAGGTGCTGTTGACACCGAGCAGAGTCTCCCCCAGCTTTATGATGAATATCTTCTGTAAAGCGATCCCCAAAATCCCCGTGACGGCGTTGCTCAGATAGCCGAACAGGATATTCCGGGCCGCATATTTCACTCGTCCCATTTACGACTTCTTTCTGTCTTTTTCCAGAATTTTACCATATATTCATGTGTATCTTACCATAAACGACCGGCTTCTTCAACCGAACGGCAGCCTTTTTGCCTGATTCGGCCGCAATCCTCTTTAGTATTGCTCTGTTCCGGCTGACTTATCCCGCACCTTCCGAAGATGATATTCCTGCTTTAACCTTTTTTGTTCTGCCCCGGTCCTTTTTCACATAGAATACGAACAGTGCCGCTCCCGCCGCGGAGCATAACGCACCGGCCATAAAATCATAGTTATGGTAGTTAAAGCGTATCCTGTTTTCCCCTTTTCTTACCGGTACAGCCATAAAGCCGTTGCTCATCAGAATCTCAACCGGCTCTCCGTTCACCTGTGCGCGAAAGCCGTCGTCGTACGGCACGGTGAATAAAGCATATCCATCCTTTTTTACATTCATTGAAGCTGCAAAGCCGGAGGGATCCTTTTCCATGCTTCCTATCCCATTTTGCATGCGTTCCTGCAGCAGAAGCTCTTTCTGACCCGCGGCCAGCTCCCCGGCAGAAAGACTCTCACATTTTTCCAATACCCGGGCCACCGCCCTTTCGTTCTTTTCCGGCACGATCAGGCATTTCAGCATCGCCACAGCCCGAAGCTCCCCTGGAATTTTGAGGAAATCCGTTTCTGTCATATAGGTCCGGTACGCGCTGCCAAGAGGCATGGCATTTTCATATTCACAAAGGTAAAATCTCTTTTCACCGGAAGACGCCTCCTCCAGGATCTTAGTCCCTTCCTCCGGCTGTGCCGTCACATAATATTTGCCGCCAAGAAGTTCTCTGGTTCCCTCTGGTCCCTCCGGAGTAAAGATAGGGCGTGAGGTTCCCAATGTCTCATAAAACTGATAGATCGAGCCGTTTACCATAGAGGTAAAGGAACCGGTCCCGGGCAAAGCGTTCGCCATGAGCAGCGTATTATCGCTGCTGGCAATCCGATACCGTTCATCGGGCAAAGCAAATTGATGAAATGCCGTCAATCTGTCGTGATATTCCTGCGGGCTCTGCCCGGATCCTCTCTGATACTGCCATGCGGTCATACCCGTCGTGAAAACGCAGAATGCCAGGATTCCCGCCCCGATACTGATCAAATAGCTTTTTTGATTCCGGACGGTTTCCACAATCAAACCTGTCAACAGCACTCCCGCGATTCCGGAGGCTGACCAGATCAGGAATATATCCCTTTGGTAGATCAGCTGATATCTGTGCTCCGACCACCAGAAAGCTCCCGCAGTCATCGCTGTCATGAAAAAAACAAGAGCCGCGCAGACAAGCCTTACCGGATATTCCTTCCGCCTTTCCAGCACTATGGAGGACGCAAGACTCATGAGCAAAATCAGCATAAACAGCCATCTGTGGTAATTCGTATCGGAAAACAAGCCAAAAACACTGTTAAGCAGCGGGATTCCTGTCATAGCCATTCCGCCTGCCAGAAGGATGGAAAGCCAGTCCTTTTTCCATTTTAAGATATAACAAAGAGGAAGCAATAGCCCGGTCATGGGAAGATAAGCCGACCAGGAGGACCAGTCATACTCCTTAATGCAGGATTGGGCGCTCATCAGCTCTCCTGGAAAGAGCAGAGCCCGGACCGCCTGAAGATAGTCCCTGTTGCCGCTGTAAATCCATCTTGAAGCCGGCAGAAGGTTTGTCAGTCTGGGGTTTTCCATCGTAAAAAGCACGGATGGAACAAACAGAATACCGGCCATTGCAATACCGAGAATTCCCTCCAGCATACAGCTTACTATCAGCCCTCTTTTTTTCCAGAGCTGTCCGCCTTCCCGTACCAGAAAGTAAAAGATCAGGAAGATTACCTCCTGAATCAGAAAATAGTAGTTGACAAAGGCATTCACAGCGACTGCCAGCGCAAGGGCGCCTTTCTTCCCCTCCCGCGACAGCTTCTCATATCCGGTCAGCAGCAAGGGGAAAAAGGCTACAGCATCATGAAAATGGTGAAAGATCAGGTTCACGGACTGAAATCCTGAAAAGGCATAGAGCATCGCTCCGAGCGCAGCGTATTTTTTCCCGGTAAAACGTTTCAGATAGCCATAGGCGCACACAGCGGCAGCAGCGTATTTCGCCATATACAGCCACCCTGTTACATACGGATAGCTTTCTGCCGAAAACAGGAACGACAGCCAGGCAAACGGACTTCCAAGCACATAAAACCCAAATGCCCCGATCAGGCTTGATCCCAGATCTATGGACCAGTTCCACCAGATATTTCCGCTTTTTACCGCTCTGTTGACAAGCATATGAAAGGGGATCTGCTGTTCGTTAAAATCGTTCCCCAGGGTAAAAATACCATCCCCGCGTATCAAAAGAACGGCAAAGCTGAGCATGGCCGCCAAGTATCCCAGAATAAAAACCTGCACATAGCCGGTCTCCCACAGGCTGTTTAATTTTCCTGCCGCTCTCCCTGCAGCCTTTCCGGTCCCTCTGGTTCCTTTTTCCCTTTCTTTCATCCGTTCCACTTTCTACAACACCCTTCCCTTTTCATCAATCAGCACCCACCCCTCCCACAGCTCATGCATCCTGGCAGGCTCGATCACCTGGCTGTTCTTGTGCTTCGCAGGACGAATGGTGATCTTATCCGTTCTGCGGTTCAGTCTTGCCCCCCAAAAGCTGAAGGTGCTGTTGGCGCAGATATTCGCGCGGCAATGGCTCATAAGCTCGCAGTCGTAGAAGCTGTCCGCCCCCCGGTTCCAGTCGGCCACCGTATATTCCGCTCCCTGATAGCGCTCTCTCAAATAGCCCGGATCATCTGAAAACAGGTAAAAATGCGCGTCCGGCATCTGCTCCCGCACCTGCCGCATGGCCGCCTCATAATAGGTGTCCGTACAGATCCCGCCGAACATGCCCGCGTTCTCCGGATCCAGATAGTCCCCTCTGCGAATGTGGACACTGACGGAATTTTCCCCTTCCATCCGCTCCGCCGTCCGCACGTTCCGGGAATCGGCGCTTTGGGGGAAGCGGATCCGCTCCTGCAGCAGGGGCATGATATCGTGGTAGTATTTCTCGCAGGCCCAGTGTCCCTCCAGATATTTGTCCTCAAAGGTGAAAATCTCCGGATGGTACATATCGGTTTCATAAAAATGCTTATCCGCGGAAGGATTCAGCTTTCTTTTCAGCTTTCCATAAAAGCTGCCCCAAAGGCCTCCGCTCCCAAGTAGTGCGGCGCATTCTTCTTTGGAAGCTGTATCAAACCGCAGGCCTTCAAACAGTCTCAGCTCCAGGGAACGCCTTGCCAGCACGTTTTTCTGCCGGCTTTCATCCTCGAACCAGGAAATATCCAGCTTTGCTTCCTTCCCAAGCGCTCTGAATTTTTCATATAACGCGTATTGCTGCATCTGGTTTCCCAGGCCGCCCATCACCTTTATAATAATCATGATCTTCTCTCTTTTCCGATTATGCAATCCCGGCCAGCGAAAGCGGTAAATGGCCTGCTCGTGCGGATCAGTCCCTTTCTGTCATAAAGTCCGTCATCCCATCCTTCTGTCATAAA
The DNA here is from genome assembly GCA_019119595.1 of Candidatus Eisenbergiella merdavium. Taxonomy (GTDB): domain Bacteria; phylum Bacillota; class Clostridia; order Lachnospirales; family Lachnospiraceae; genus Eisenbergiella; species Eisenbergiella merdavium. Next base: position 75,530 of record DWWS01000069.1, read on the forward strand.
GCCCAAACAACGCAGCTCCGGCGGCGCAGCGCAGTCTGTCCGGTTTTCGCGCCACCCAGGCAAGGATCCGGTTCGCCTTATCCGCAGGATGCATCAAATAGCGCTCCAGCTTTTCAGGGATCCGTCCTTCTCTGCTGATCTTCCGGATCCTTTCCGCATATCCGCTCCTTCCTCCCCGCAGCTCGTTTTTCACAGCGAGCAGGCTGAGGTAAACCGCTTCCTTTTCCCCCTGCTCCTGTCCGTTTGGGATCCCTTTCTCTGTCAATACCCGGTGAATGGCCTCGTTCAGGGCACGGATCCCATCCGTCATGGAAGGATCATATTTGTGCACCATGGATGCCGGATTATAAAAATAATGATACCAGGCGGCGTCCTTCAGTATGACAAGGCGGCTGCAGTCGCAAAGCGCCGGGAGCACGATATTCACATCCTCGCCCATGCGGATCCTCGCATCGCAGAAGCGGAGATTGTCCCGGATCAGCTCCGCGGAAAAGAGCTTCATGCAGCGGGACATGGAAACCGTTCTTCTCTCATTTCCCAAAAGTCTTTCTTTCACCGCCAGAAGACGTTCTCCCTCATAAATGCCGGGTTCAAGCTCATGGCGGCAGACCTGCGCTCCGTCCGGCCGTTCGATCGCAAAATTGCAGCAGACCACCTCACCCGGCTCTCCCTGCGCCTCCCGAGCCAGCCCTTCCACCATACAGGCGTCGATCCAGTCGTCGCTGTCCACAAAGAGAAGCCAGTCTCCCGCCGCCTCCCTTACGCCTGCCGTCCATGCCGACATCAGGCCGCCGTTTTCCTTATGGATCACACGGATCCTTTCGTCCTTCCGGGCATATGCGTCGCACATCTGCGGGCTTTCATCCGTCGCGCCGTCGTCCACCAGCAGAATTTCCAGATTCTGAAAGGTCTGTGCCCGGATGCTTTCCACACAGCGCCTCAGGTAATCCTGGGCGTTGTACACCGGAACGATCACGCTGATCTTATTCTGAAGCATGGCTTTTCTCCTTCCCTGCCGCGCGCCCGCCTCACCGTGTGGAGGCTCCGGACAGAATGCGTCCGGGAACCCCCGCCACATGCGCGCCCTTTTGCTCCACGCTTTTTGTCACCACACAGCCTGCTCCCACGATCACTCCGTCCGCAACTCGGATATTTCCGATCACGCTGCAGCCCCATCCCAGCGTCACACGGCTTCCGAGAACGGGGCTGGGTGTCTGCGCCCCGGTATTTCCGATGCAGCAGTTTCCCGTGATCCTGCAGTCTTCTCCGATCCGCGCGTCCTCATTGACCACAATGGGAGCGATATGATAGATCATCAGTCCTTTTCCAAAGCAGTTTTCCGGGATTTCAAAGCCAAGCCGGATTCCCAGGGAATACTTTCTGCGGTGATACCAGGCAAAGGCGATATGGTGTCGCAGGCCTCCGCAGTTTTTATGATATTCCGCATGACGCAGCGTCCGGATAAATTTCCAGATCCGATACATTTTGGAGCCAAGGAGCCGGGCCTGAAAAAGCGCCGCCCATCCGTCTCCAAAATAAAGCGACCGCTCGAAGGCCAGATATTCCTTCAGCTCCTTTCTACTGCGAATCATCCCCGCTCCTTTCCCAGCGCAGGCTTTCGTTCAGCACTGCAAAAACCTTCCTGTTTACCTTCCTGTAATCGAACTGTCCGGATTTTTCCCAGGCCGCTCTGCTGTATCCGGCATATCCGGAAAGGATCCGGCTCATGGCGGCCCGGATTTCCAAAATGCTTCCGTCCGTCACCTCGCTGTCTCTGCCGTAGGTGAGCACCTCCTTAATGCCGCCCACATCCGTAGTCACAACCGGAAGGCCTGTGCTGATGGCTTCCAGAATGATCATGGGAATCCCCTCGAAGGTGGAATTCATCACCAGCATATCCGATTCTTCCATGAATCGCTGCACCTCTTCCGGCGTTACGGCGCCCAGGAAGCGGATCCTGCCGCTTCCCCCGGCCTTTTTCTCCAGCGCTTCCCGTTCTTCCCCGTCGCCCAGGATGCACAGCGTACAGTCCTTCTCCCAGTCCTTTGCCGCTTCGATGAGAGGGCCCACGTTCTTTACAGCGGAAAGGCGGCCCGCATAAAGAAGTCTGACCGGCTCCTTTGGAAGCGGTCTTTCCTTCCATGGACGGCAGACAATGGAATTTCCCACATGAATGATCCTGGGATTGTAAGGAGCGTAATCCTCCATGGTTTCCGAATCCAGCGCGAAGACCGCCGTGCTCTTTCGGATCACCTGCATGAGAAAGCTCTGGAAAAGACGCCGGACCAGAGGCGCCTTTTTGAAAAACCGGACCCTCTTATACATGTTCAGATAGGTGCCGTGAGAGAAAACATAGCAGACGGCGCCGGGACGCATCAGACGGACCGCCGCGAATGCCTCCGGCGTATGAATATAGTTGACGTCCTCTTTTCCCGGCGCGATCAGGCGGCGGTATTTCCACAGGCCCTTCACATATTCCAGACGCAGGGATTTTTTTACGTTCCCCAGATCCGCTTCAGCCTGCGTTACGGCCAGAAAAGAAAAGCTCCCTCCTGCCGTTTCGATCTTCCGGATCCTTCCCACCTCGGCCGGATCGCAGGAGACGCCCGCAAGAAGCACATCCCCGCAGCGCCGGGGATGATCCTCTGCCAGATAGCGCAGGAAATTCCTGATGCTGGTCACCTGCCCTCCTACCGGATAATCCCGGAAGTTGCAGGTATCATATAAAATCAGCCTGTTCACCTTATCCACCTCATACCTCTTCCATCATGCCGAACAATTTCAGGGTCATCCCATCTCCCCACGGATAACAGCCGTAACGCTGAGGATATTGCGCAAAGCCGTCGCATTCGGCCGAGCACCGCTCCACCCTTCCGTTTTTCACACAGGAAAGAAGAAACTTTGCCGCAGCGCCGACCTGCTGCGTCCAGTCCTCCTCCAGGCAGCCTCTGCGGATGCCCGCGAGCATGGCGCAGGCGATCATGGCGGTCGCGGAGGTATCCGCGGGACCTTCAAACGCGGGAAGAAGCCAGGAAAAGCTGCCGTCCTTGCGCTGAAGAGCCGCGGCCGCCCGGGTCAGATTCTGCAGATGTCCCTGAATAAAAAGAAACTGCGGCGTTTTTTCCGGAAGAACGGCCAGACTTTCCGCCATTCCGAGCATCAGCCAGCCAACAGCCCTTCCCCAGCCCACACAGCCGTACTTTATGCCTGTCCGGCTGTTAAAGCCATGATATGGAAGACCGCTTTTTACGTCCATCCCATCGTCAAGGAAATGCACGATCTGGGTCACACCCATTTTCACAAATGCGCTCTCTCCGCTCAGAAGCCCGTAACGGCACAGAAAGGGACAGACCATTCCCACCGTATCCGCATAGATATCCGACGCGTCTCTGATACGGTAAACCAGATCTCCCCGCTCATCCTTTTTGTGCTCCCGCAGAAAAGCAGCAATACGCGAGGCAGCCTCCAGGTACTTTTTCTGTCCGGTGCTTTCATACAGGTCCAGCAGCGCCGTTCCGTTCGTCGCGTTATCCACATAATACAACGGCATTCCCTTTTTTATCCACCGATCAAAATACCGGATGAGCACCGCCTCGCTTTTATTGTCGCTCACGCCTCTCTGCACCTGGGACAGGCCTGCCGCAAGCAGCGCGTTCGGCCAGGAATAATGATCCAGCGGCGGAAGCTGTGTCCGCAGCAGATATTTTCTCACCGCCCTTTTCAGCCGTTCCTTTGCGGTGAAGGCCGGCCAGGCAAACAGCTCCCCGGCGGCCTGCTCCTGCAGGGCATTGATCTTCTGTATGGTTTCCGTTCTCTGCAGAAGCTCCTGTAATCCTTCCATCTGTTTCAAAGCCTTTCCTGTTATTATTTTCCGCCCATGCTCCATGCGCCTACATGGGAGACCTGCCGTCAAGCAGGCGGCTCAGCATTCTTCCGGTCTGCCTCGCCCGCTCCAGATAGGCGGGCATGACCGTCTCCAGCCTCTTTCTGATCCTGCCTTCCTCGCCAAGCAGCCAGTCAAAACCCTTCGCGAGCTCATCCTCCTCCTGGAGCGACTGCACGGGAAGCACATAGTTCTCCCATGTTCCGAACAGATCCAGAGCGATCCCTCTCGCCTTGACCGAATACCCGAGCACCAGGGTGGGAATCAGAGAGGAATAGGCAGCAATGGTGGAATGGGTCCTTGCTCCGATGAAAAACCGACAGCGGGAAATATATCCCTTCAGCGTCTCGCAATCCGCGTCCTCAAGCAATACAACCCGCCCCGTGCTTCTGAATTCAGCCAAAAGCTCTCTCAGCACCGTCCTGTCGTCATTGCTTTTCCATACCACATGAGGGATCAGCGCTACGCCCATTTCCGTTGTTTCCAGAATATGTCGGATCAGACGCCTGTAATTTTCCATGGTAATTCCGGGTTTCCCCTCCCGCTCCACCACCATGGGACTCACGTTCAGCCCCACCATGTTTCCCTCCTGAAAGCCTGCCGGCAGAGCGCGCTTTCTGGCGGGAAGCAGGAACGCGGGATCGGGAACCAGATAGCTTTTTTCCTTCAGACCGGCCTGGCAGAGCGCCTGCCAGGTGATGGATTCCCTCGCTATAATGCAGGTATAGCGCTTCATATCCTCAATGATATCAGGATCCGCGAGAAGCTCCGGCTCGATGGAACAGCCGAGCAGCACGGTCATCGCCCCCTGTCCGGTGAAAAGAAGATTCGCATATTTCAGCTCTTTCACAAGCTCCGCATAGCAGTAGTTGTCCCCGCCGATGGAAATATTCATCTGCCGCAGATTTCTTCCGCAGACCTCATGAAAACGATATCTCAGGGCCGCCTCCGGATCATGCATCACATGCTCCTTCAGGTAATACCAGACGTGGATGAAAAAATTTTTTCTCACCTTACGTTCTTCAAGCAGCATCGCCATTCCCTTTAAGGAATAGGCCTCATCCTCCGCAAGGCTGTTGGTCATCACCACGGCGGGCCTTGGAAGCATCCTTATCACCGTATTGACAATAGCCTCACACCCATGGTTTCCGCTCCCCGCATGCATATACAGGACGATTTTATCCGTTTTTCCCTGATAACACCGCATATCGCTCATCTTCCTCCAACTTTAAGCCTTTTGGAACTCCTTTTCGTATCATGTCCGGAATCTTCTCCGCTTCCAGATATGGTACAGACTCAAATACCCCAGCGGAGCACGCAGGAAAATCATCCCCTTTACCCGATACCCCGCGGAAAGCCGTTTTCTTCCGTTTCCTCCGAGCTCCCTCCATGCCCGCCCGGCCGCCTCATGACACCGGTTCAGGTATTCTCCGTATTTCCGCCTCATATCAGACGGCTCGAGCAGGGCCAGCTTCCCCGCCGTCAGCAGCGCCGCCTGAAACAGGCAGAGCCGCACGTTTTCCTCCGCTTCCTCACCAAAGCGGGCCAGCTCCTTCTCCGCAAGCTCCCAGCAGGTGATCTGATCCATATAGGAGGGCCGAAATTCCGAAAGCATGGCTCCTTTTTCATTGATAAAATAACAGTAGCCGCGCCCTTCCGTGACCAGGATCCGCTTCATCCCCGGCATGAGACGGGCCAGAAACACCAGATCCTCCCCGATGGAAAGGCCCTCCGGGAAACGCGACGTCCCGATGGCTTTCCGGGAAAAAAGGATGCTCCAGCAGCGGGAGCTTCCCTGAAGAAGGAAGCGGTTCACATACCGCTCTGCGTCCATTGCCTGACAGTCCTGCTCCTGACAGTCCTGCGCTTTCAGACCGCAGGGTTCTTCATCTGCTTCCGGCCTTCCTTGCCCTGTCGTCCGGCCTTTGTCCGGCGTCCCTTCCCGACAGCCTTGACGGAAGCGCTCCCGCTCCGCCTCGCCCACCGCTTTGTAACCGCCAAGGATCATATCTCCCCGTTTTTTTACCAGCAGCGCAAGCTGCTCCTTCAGCATTCCAGGCAGGAGCCAGTCGTCCGCGTCCACAAAGGCCACATATTCTCCCCGCGCCTGTTCCAGCCCCAGGTTGCGGGCCGAAGAAACGCCACCGTTTCCCTTTTGGATGAGGCGGATGCGTCCGTCCTTTTTCTCCCACTGCCGGCAGAGAGCGGCGCTTTCGTCCTTTGAGCCGTCGTCGATCACAAGGATCTCCAGGTCCTTATGGGTCTGGCGCGTCAGGCTTTCCAGGCAGTCAGAAAGATATCCCTGCGCATTATAAACCGGCACAACGACCGAAATCAAGGCATTCACCGCGCAAGCACCTCCCAATATTGCTGAATCCTGCTGTCCCAGTCGAAGCGCTTCACATTTTCATACCCCTTCGTGATCAGCTCCTGCCTGAGCCCTTCATCGCCAAGCAGGCGGCGGATGCAGGAAACCGTTCCTTCCACGTCGTCCGGGTCGGTAAGAAGCCCCGCGTCCCCGATCACCTCCGGCAGGGAGGTCCGGCTGGAGCAGATCACCGGAACGCCCAGCTGCATGGCCTCCAGCGGCGGAAAGCCGAAGCCCTCGATCAGGGAAAGGAACAGGAAGGCGCTGGCGCCGGCCAGCAGGCTGTGCATCTCCTCTCCGCTTTCAATATAGCGGCAGCAGGTCACATACTCCGCCGCCTCCTGGCTCAACGCTTCTCCTCCCGGTATCCCTTTCGGGCTGTCGATCCCGATGAGCACCAGCCTGGCCGGAGTCTTTCCCTCCCGGCGCTCCGCGCGGAAATAGGCCTCATAGGTTTTCAGCACGCCCAATGCATTCTTGTGAGGGAGCGCAGACACCCCCGCATACAAATAGGGCCCCTCTGGCTTTAACGGGGAGGGAACATCCGAGCAGGGAACCGGATTGACGCCGTTGTAGATCACTTTGGTTCTTGCACCGCAGCCCGGGCTTAACTTTTCCATTTCCTGTAAAGAGTATTGGGAAATGGTGACGATCCGGCGGGCGCGGCGGATGGAGGCCTTCAGCCTGCTCATGATATAGGCGTTTTCCACCCGGTTCAGCACGCCGGGGAAGTATTTGTCATAAAAGAAAGGAATCAGGTCATGGATGACGACGATATCCGTCCCCCTGTAAAACAACGGCCGGTATCCCCTGGGAAACAAAACTCTGTCTCCACCGGCTTTTTTTACCGCGCGGGTCACGCCGAACAGCTCCCAGAGGGTGAAGCTCAGCTTGCTTAACGGATTTCCCTCCACCTGGATGAAACGGACGCCGGGTACCTCAAAATCCTTCCGGTTATATTCATTCCCCAGCACCACGATCTCCTCGCAGTGCTCCTTATTCTGATTGGTCTGAGCCAGATGGCGGGTCAGATTTTTCGCCAGGTTATAAATACCGATGCTCTTTCCCTGTCCCTTTACCAGCTTGAAGCAGTCGATGACTAAGCGCATGGTCTTTCCTCTCCTCCTTTCCCTCCGGCCGGAACCTCAGCCTTTTTCTCCACCGCGCCCCAGAAGCATGCCCGGGAGCATCCAGACATAACCCCTCCTGAGCTTTTCCGGGCCTCCGGTCGTTCCGGCGGACGGCTCCTGCCCCATTTGAGCCCCCGCTCCCGCAGGCAGGTCCCTTTTCTCCACAATGCCGCCCCAATATGCGCCCATGAGGAACAGCGCATAGTTCCTTCCCATGTACACGGAAACGAAGTGCGCCTCCAGCATGGTGTAAAGGGCAAAGGAGAGGAGCATCATGAAGCCGTAGGAATCCCTGCGCCTACGGCATTCCCACAGAAGCAGGGCGTACATGACCACATACGCTGCGCCGGGGATGATCCCGTACCAGTAAAACAGGCGCACATAGCCCAGATCAAAATATTTGATATTCTCCGGGCTGGAAAACAGGCTCCAGTTGCACAGCCTTCCTCCTCCGCCCTCCAGGGTGTTCATGCTGGTGATGCGTCCCGTGATGAACCGGTCAATGTAGGTATAAAAAGGCCCCTGGTAAGGCTCGTAATACGCGATCCAGACGGAAAGGAGCACGCAGGCAAAAAGGGCTGCGATACCAAATACATATAGAAGCTTTCTCTCCCCCGCCTGCCGCCGGTATACAAGCAGCAGGGACAGAGCCAGCGTAAAGATCAGAAACAGGACGCCCGTTCTTGATCTTGTGGGGATGAACAGCAGAAGGCCCGCCAGGGCGATCAGTCCGTAATGCACAGGCTTCATCTTCTCATGCCACAGCCAGATGCCCAGGGCGGAAAGCGCCCAGAACAGGCAGTAGACAGCGTTGGGATGCCCCAGTCCAAAGGTATAGCGAAGCCCTCTTTCCCCGTCGTCGATGATGTACATGTTTCCCAAAAACCCCAGAGCCGCAAGAAGAGTCAGAACCAGACAGCCCGCGAGCGTTACGAAGAAGGAAAGCTTCAGCGCTTTCTTCACGTCCACATCCCGGAAGGCCGCGCAGAACACCACCAGGCGTACCGCTTCGTCCCGGGTCGAGCTAAGATAGCAGACGCCCGCAAGAACGCCGAAGAACAGAAGCCACAGCCATTCCCTGCGTGAAAACCGGCTGCACAGGACCTTGACCGCGAACAGCAGGAAGGTCAGCCGAAAAAGCTGTCCCTCAATCGGATTAATATAGGCGCTGATATCCACGACCACGATCAGAAGCTCCAGAAGCAGGCCTGCCCAGAAGCAGGCGGCCCCGATCCCTGCGATCCGTTTCTCCCATGTTTCTTTCGCTGTGATTGTTTCCATTTCTCTTTCCTTTTTTTCTCATCGAACCGCCGTTCTTTTCGGCTGTCAGTACTGGCTGCAGGCTCCCGTCCCTCTATCCGGCTGGTCAATCCCGGTATCAGGCTCCTGCCCGTCCTCCGCTGTCAGCCCGGTATCAGGCTCCGATCCATCCCGGCGATCCCGGCCCTCCGCCGTCTCAGCTCCCAACGCCCAGCTTATGCAGCAGGCCGTTCCAGTAGCCCAGAACCGTATTTTCCCAAAACCACGCGGCGCGCTGTTTCAGATATTCTCCGAAGGAGGCGCCGCAGGCGGACGCCGTCCGAAAGCCCTGCCCGTACATTACGGTAAGGCGCAGCATTTCCTTCCGGCAGTCCTCCTGCTCTCTCAGTCCGTACTTTTCATACAGCAGAAGGCGGTCGTTGAATTTGCGGATATCCCTCTGCGTAAAGCTCTCCGTATACTGCTCCTCATGAACGCCTATGGAAATGAGCGGCTCCGGCGTAAATGCGAAGGACGGATTCCCCGTCAAAATCTCAAAATAGAGAAACATATCGGAGGCCCAGTTACTTTTTTCGTCAAAGGCCGCGCCGCAGGCCCGGTAGAGGGTCGCAGAAGGAGCGCCGATCTCGTTTCCCAGAAACAGGCTGCGGTAGTCCTGTCTCAGCCGTTTGATATAGTCTTCCCCGGCCGCTCTGGCGTAGGCGCCCGTTTTCGATACCTGCATGGTGCCGCAGAAGGCGAGAGAGGCGTCCGGATTCTCCTGAAGCAGCTCCGTCAGCCTTTCCAGACTGTCCTCCCGGGTAAACCAGTCGTCGCTGAACATGATCTTGATATACTCCCCCTCCGCCAGGGAAAGGGCCTTATTCCAGTTAAAAATGGGGCCGAGCGGCTTTTCGTTGCGGACATAGCGCAGGCGCTTCATACAGGGAGCAAACGGCACGCTGCCGGGAACATTATCAGATTCGCTGTCGGGCACATTGCCAGGTTCGCTGCCGGACACGGCTTCCCCGTTGTTTCTTCTGCGGATCTTCTCCACGAGCGCTTCGATTTCCCCGTTGGTGGAATCGTCCGTCAGAATGATCTCCATATCCTGCATGGTCTGCGCAGCGATCGAATCCAAGAGCTGCCGCACCTGTGTCACATTGTTGTAGGCCGGGATACAAACGGAGACCTTCGGACGCCTGTGCGCGCCCGTGCCGGACGGCCCCGGCCCACGTTTTTCCTCTTCCGGCCTTTCTCTGCCATCTGAACGCATTTTTTCCACCCTCCTGTTTCTCATCCCTTTCCGGAGATTTTCCGCAGGACGCGCTTTACGCCTCTGCCCGCCCGGTAAACATTTTTCCGAAGCCAGGACCTGCCGTGCCGGAACGCTTTATGCGCACCGTTTTCCTTTTTCAGGATCAGAAAGTCATATTCGGGCAGATGGTTCCTGAGATATTCCGGATAGGTATCGTCGATCTCCACCCGCCGGAAGACCGCCTTCCTGCCGAACATGTCCTTCCCGTCCCTCAGATTGTCCTCCACGCCGGAAAGGATCTCCGCCTTATTGAACTCCTGGTGGGCGGCGGAGCGCACCTTTTCAGCCACCCGCTTCTTCGCGTTTTTTTCACCATGGCCTCCCATGTAGCCGAAATGCCAGCCGCCGTCGGCCACGCGGACGCCGATTTCCTTACGCTCCGGGAAGCGCAGCTCCCCCAGCTTCAGTCCCTGCTCCCGCAGAAGCCGGAAGCTGCACAGCTTGGAGCCGATCCACTGCTTTTTTTCCACGCCCGGGAATTCGCCCGCGTAGGAAAGCAGGCTCCCGGATACCTCTTCCATATTCAGGTAGCAGTAGAACATGCGCTGGGCGAAATGATAGATCTTCGTGGGATCAAAGCTCTGAAGGATCTCCTTCACCTTCTCCGGATTTGGAATCTCGTCCAGATCGCTGAAAATGATGACGTCCTCATCCGTACAGTCCTTCAGCCCCCGTCCCACCGCGTTTTTCTGGAAGGTATCCCGGTCATGGGTATAGCCAGGCGGCGTATCCTCCACCACAACGTGGATGATCTTGTGGGCAAACTCCGCGAACATTTCCTTATTTTCTTCATAATAGAGCGGCTTCGGGTTTCCGGAAAAGGTTTCCGTCGCCTCGCTGATCACAAACCGGTCCACCACCGGGTCCATGATATGAAGCCTCAGCTTCAGAATATCCAGCTCATTGAAAAACTGAAAGCAGTCGTATACCATATTTTTTCCCTTATCGGTTGAAAATCATTGCAAGCCGTTCAGCCGAAGCCGAATGCTGCAGATCATCCTGTTTTCCCGTTGACGAGACGGCCATGCAGCCGTCTTAACGCGTTCAGCGCCCTGTGCTTCCTGCGGAAGTTCGGGTATCCCGCGTTGGTCCCCTCCCACTTATGAAAGGAGAAGGGGGTAATTCCGGCAATTTCCGGGATCATGCTCTCATGGCCGAAATATTTTGCCACCTCAAGGGGGGCGATCCGCATGCCCTCCGCCTCAAGCAGATGACGGATCCTGCAGCAGATAAAGCCGTCCTCATTGTACCAGCCCTTCTGCGGCGTCCAGGGGACGTTCGCCTTTTTGGGATAATCCAGAAGCCGCTTGCTGCGGATCCCCACGCTGTTCCCCACCCGGCAGAGGTTGCCGTGGATATCCCGGTAGGTGGTATCGTCGCCCTCCTTCGGGAGAGGCCAGGGCGCGCCGATATAATCATAGTCCAGAAATTCGTCCCGCCACAGCTCAGGATGCACGATGAAGCCGTCGTCATGCACCAGCATCACAAAATCCGTCTCAATATAATCCCCAAGCTCATAGACCGCTTTATAGTTAAAATCGTCGATATTATTCAGGCGGGAGGTATGGCGGTAATGGATCCCCTTTGGCAGAAACAGCGGCTTTTTATCCGTAATGAGCAGGGCGTCCGCGAACTCAATGCCCCTCATGCTGTATTTCATCGCCTTGATCGTCTCCCGCACCCGCACGCTGGTCAGGGCGCACAGAGTCACGTTGGGAAGCTTCAATTTCTCCGTTTCCTTCATCTTTTCCCTTCTTTCCGAAGCGCCCGGGCGCGTAAGGAGCACGCGCAGGAAGCGCGCCTGCGGCTTCCGCGCCGAGGCGGCCTCAAAGCCGGATCATGTTTTCCGTATAGATGTCCCTGCACTCCGTTTTGTTCAGCCACCTTTCCGGCGCGATCACAAGCTTCTGCGGATTCCGGCCCAGCCACGCGCCCCACCAGCTGAAGCTGCTGTTGGCGATGATATGGTGACTGCACAGGCTCATCAGGTACATATCCTGATAACCCGTATCCTCCGAGGCACCCTCAACCGTCACGCAGTCCTTTTCGCGAAAGTGCTCCCTCGCCCACCTGACATCGTTGGAAAACACGTAAAAAACAGCGCCCGGCACCGCTTCCCGGATCCGGTTCATTGCCCTTTCATAATACTCCTGCGTGCAGATTCCCGTGTAAATGCCGCCATGAGAGGCGTCCAGATAATCCCCCCGGCGGACATGGACGCTGACCGCAGAGCTTCCTTCGATCCGCTCCTCCAGCCGCAGCCCGCTTTCCGGAAGGTGAAGCCGCTCTCTCCGAAACCGGTAAACCTCTCTTACCCTTTCCTTCACCGGGGCGAAATACCGCTCGCTCTGAAAACAGCCCTCCAGCAGAGCCGGCTCTTTTTTCAGCACCTCCGGGTCAAAATTCACGCTGCTTTCCCGGTAGGACAGATTCTTTCTTCCCAGAAGCTTCCGCCTGATCCTGGAAACCGGGTCAGGAAAGGAATCGGTCATACGCCGCAGCTCCTCCCGTGTGGCCCTGTCGTAGGAAACGCCGAACACCTCCGCAAGCTGCAGGGGGCGCTCCCCTTCATGGCCGTAGCAGGTGCTGTCGTCTATTTTCACTTCTCTGCCGTCCGCCTTCAGCCGAAGATACAGGGCATATTCAAACATCTGATTGCCAAGCCCTCCGGACAACTGTACGATCACCATATCGTTTTCCGTCCGTGCCGGCGCAGCCTGCGCGCGGCCGTTTCCTTTCTGGTTTCCTTTACCGGTTTCCTCCCCTTATTTCCTTCCCCGCGTTTTCACGGGAAGGAGGAGCCGTTCATTGATCCACATGCTCATGCGGTACAGCGCGGCCGACCGCAGGAAAATCTTCATTTTCTTATATTCGTTCCTGCTGGCTCCCCGGCAGGCGTATACCCGCTCCATCTCACCCTCGTCCCGTTTCAGCCGTTCGCGGATCCAGGCGCAGTATTTTCTGCGGTCCGGCTCCTTTGAGGCATACAGGGTACGATAATAGATCAGCAGCCTTTTATAGAAAAAATAACGGTGTACGTCCGCCAGATCGTCCCTGCCGATTTCCCGCAGGAACGCCTCCTTTTCCTCATAGGCGGGAATCTGATCCGTGAAAATGCTTTTCCGGATGCCCCGGTTCATGATGCTGCCGTCCCGGTCGATCACATAATTGTAGAAGGCCTGATCCAGATAAACCCCTCTCCGGATCCGGGAAAGCAGCTTTGTGGTGAACACGATATCTTCATAGAGCCTTCCCTTTGGGAAACGCAGCTCCCCTAGCAGCTCCCTTTTATAAACCTTATTCCACGCCGCGTTCTGAATCTGGTATTCGTCCTGCTCCAGAAGGAATACCGTAAGCATATCCTGCCCCTCCCAGACCGTTCTCTTCCCGGTGGAGGAGTCCTTCACGCCGTCCCGCCGGATCTGCTTATAGCTGCAGGCACACAGATCCGCGTCCTCCTCCAAAAGGGCGTTTATCATCGCCTGGTACATACCTGCGTCGATCCAGTCGTCCCCGTCCACAAAGGCGATCCAGGTTCCCTTCGCGGCCTCGATCCCCGCGTTCCTGGCGTCGGACAGGCCGCCGTTTTTCTTATGGATCACCCGCACCCTCGGGTCCTCCCCGGCAAAGCGGTCGCAGAGAGCGGGGCAGCCGTCGGTGGAGCCGTCGTCCACCAGAAGGATCTCCAGACTGCCGTAGGTCTGTCCCAGAATGGAACGCACGCAGCGATCCAGCCAGGGCTCCACGTTATAAATTGCCACAATCACCGACAACAGCTCCATGGCTCCTCCTTACGGGCCGGCCAGCGCCTTTATGCGCTGACCAGATACTGCTTCATCATCCATTCCTGGAACATGAGGATATACCAGATCTGGCTTCTCCAGATTCCTCTTTCCACAAAATCCTGCCAGATGCTCCAGACCACATCCGGATCCAGGATCCCCTGCCGCAAAAGCAGCCCCCGGTCGATCAGGCTCTCCGCCCAGGCTCGCATGGCAGGCTCCCTCAGCCATTTCTGCACGGGGATGGAAAAGCCCTTTTTGGGCCGGTCCATCATTTCTTTGGGCACATAGCGGTACAGCACGTCCCGGAGCACCAGCTTCCCCGTCTCTTCCCGACGTTCATACTCCACCGGAAGGCTCCAGGCGAATTCCACCACATCCTTATCCAGCATGGGCACCCTGGTTTCCAGGGAAACCGCCATGGCAGTCCTGTCCACCTTCACCAGGATATCATCCGGATGATACATGAGCATGTCCATCAGCATGATGTTATGATTCTGCTCCGGCAGATAATTGGCCTCATATTCGGTATAGTAATAGGGAAGCCTTCCCTGTGTCAGTGCGATCCTGTGATTCAGCGGGTTGGTTTCATAGCTCATTTTATAGACCTCGCAGGCGTCCTCCGCCTGCAGGAGCTTTCCCCGGATCCGCCAGTCGTCCGCCCCGCCGGTCAGCTTTCCGAGCAGTCCTCCGGCCCCGCCGGCCAGAAGGCGTCCCGCCGGGCGGCGGACCGGGCCGGGGATCCTCCGGATCCTTTCCCAGGCACGCAGTGTGGATACATAGGAGGTATAGCCGCAGAACAGCTCGTCTCCGCCGTCTCCGCTCAGGGAAACGGTTACGTGCTTCCTGGTCATTTTGCTCACCAGATAGGTGGGGATCTGGGAGGAATCCGCAAAGGGCTCCGAAAACATCTCCGCCAGCAGCGGAATCACCGCCTTCGCATCCTTTTCCGTAATATACAGCTCCGTATGCTCGGTGCCAAGGTGGGCGGCAATCTCCTTCGCCGCGGCCGCCTCGTTATAGTCCTTCTCCTCCATTCCGATGGTGAAGCTTCTCACCCTTCCGGCGTTCAGAGACTGCATCAGCGCCACCACCGTACTGCTGTCAATCCCCGCCGAAAGGAACGCCCCTACCGGAACGTCCGCCACCATCTGTCCCGCGATGGAACGCTTCAGCAGCCGCTCCAGCTCGTCGGCCGCCTCCTGCCTGCTTCCTTTAAAAAGGTTGTTCTGCCCCTTTTTCGCCGCCTCCTTCATGGACCAGTAGGCCTCGGTCCTCACGCCGTCCTCGCGGAAGGGCGCGCGGAGGGTCAGGATGCAGCCCGGCTTCAGCTTATGGATGTTTCGGTAAATGGAATAAGGCGCAGGGATATATCCATGGGTAAAATAAATATCCAGCACCTCTGTGTTGATCTGCCTTTCAAAGCCGTCCAGCACGGCTATGGAGCCCAGGTCGGAGGCGAACACGAAGCTTCCGTGCACAAAGCCATAATAAAGCGGCTTTTCGCCCACCCGGTCCCGCACCAGATACAGCGTTTCTTCCTGTTGGTCATAAAGGGCGATGCCGAACATCCCCCTGCACATGGCGATCGCTTCCTTTACGCCATAGTGCTCCGCGGCCTCCAGCAGCACCTCCGTATCGGAGCTTCCCCGGAACGCCGTCACCTTTTTTTCCTCCAGAAGCCGTTTCGCGATCTCTTTGTGATTATAGATCTCTCCGTTAAAGGCGATCACATAGCGGCCGCTGTGGGAAACCATGGGCTGGGCTCCTGTCTCCGACAAATCCACGATGGACAGGCGTCTGTGGCCCAGGACTACGGACTGATCCGCAGAAGCCCAGACGCCGGAGGCATCCGGCCCGCGGTGCTTCATGCGCTCGTTCATTTTCCGGATATTCTTTTCCCAATCCGCTTTGTCAGAATGGGGATTTTCCCTTCCCCAGTTGCAAAATCCTGCTATTCCGCACATTCCGTCCGTTTCCTTTCTGCCTGCCGGCGGGTGTCCCGGGAACCGGCACGGCCGCCCCGCGTCAGCCGTTCCATCCCGTCTGTATCCGGGCGCTTCCGCCCCGGACTACTTCCCCAGCCCGTCCAGATAATCCATCCAGGTACGGGCCACCGCATCCGGCCTGTAGTCCTCAAGAAGCCCCGATGCCGCAAGACCGCAGGCTTTTGCCTCCTCTGGATCTTCCATCCAGGCGGCCATCGCTTCCGCAAGGGCGTCCGTATCTCCGGGCGGCACAAGCCTTCCGTTTTCCCCGTCCCGGATCAGCTCCGCCGCTCCGCCGCCCGAGCAGTTCGTGGAGATCACGGGAAGCCCCATGCACATGGCTTCCAGCAGGGTGTTGGGCATCCCTTCGCTGTAGGAGGCAAGCACGAACATGCCCGACCGCCAGATCCGGTCCGCCACGTCGCTCACCGGCCCGGGGAGCGAGATCCGGCCGGACAGGCCAAGCTCTTCCGCAAGCCGGATGAGCTCCCCGCGCAGCACACCGTCCCCATATATGGTAAGGCGGTATTCCGGAAAACGCTCCGCGATTTTTCCAAAGGCCCGGATGATCATTTCATGATTCTTGTTGGCGTCCACCCGGCCCACCGCCACGACCTCCTTCTCCCTCTCGCCGTCACAGGGCCGGCGCACGAAATCCGGATTCAAAGGATTTTTCAGAACCACCGCCTTTTTTCGGATCCTCCCGGGGAAGAAGTCCTTCGCCCGCTCCGACTGCAGGATGATCCCTGCCGCCCTCCCAAACAGGATTTTCGCCAGAAACCGAAGGGACGCGGAGGCGTATTCCTCCTTTGGCTCCCCGCGCACGGAAACCGCCACAGGGATTCCCAGAAAAGCGGAGGTCAGAAGGGCCATGATGTTGTTTTTCCCGATAAAGGAAAGGATCACGTCCGGCCGCTCCCGTTTCCAGATACCGCGCAGCTTTCGGAAGCGTGCCAGGAAATTCCCGGCGCGGCCCTTCCCCGCCTCCTCCTGCGTGATCTCGCTGAATACCCGGCTCACACCGTCCGGAAGGGGGTATTCCACCTCTCCCCGGTACTGGGTCACCATGGTGACCTGCCAGCCCTGCCCGGCAAGATACTCCGCCAGATTGACCAGCACCCGCTCCGAGCCGCCCTTTCGCAGGGAGCTGATGAAAAGCGCGATATGCTTTTGTTTTCTTTCCGGATTACAGGGAATCCGGTATCCCGCCCGCCGCATCAGCGACCAGAACATCCTTTTCAGATAGAAAAATCCGATCCGTCCCTTGCAGACAAGCCTTCCCCAGCGTAGCGCGCCGGCTCCCGGCTTTTGTCCGGCCCGCCGGAAACGCGCGGAGGTCTGCTTCCAGCGCTCCAGCTCGCTCCTGCACTCCTCTGCGGTAAACAGCCGCCCGGAACGGTCCTGATATTGAAAAATACTGTAGATATTCTGCTCAGAGGCCCAGTAGCCGTCGGAAACGTTGTGTCTCGCCCAGTATTTCGGAGCGATGGCGAGCTTCAGGGTATCCGAGGTATAGGCCGGGAAAAAGGCAAAGCTGGAATTGGACAGGATCAGGTATCTGGCATTTTTGAGCATCACGTAATCCCGGTCCAGATCGGAATGGTAAACGGTCAGACCGGGCAGCAGCTTGCGGGCAGCCTCCGGATCGTCCGACACCACGATGAATTCCATGTCCGCTCTGACCTTCCGCATGTTCTTCATGGCGTTCATCCAGTATCTTCTTTCCAGATACAGCTCCGGGTTCCCGGTATATTCGCCGCCCCTCACATTCAGGATGCACAGATTATCCCGGGTAAATTCATGGGTATCGTATTCCTCCTTCACCTTAAGCCATTCTCTGATCTCCTCCCGGTATTTTCCGAAGTAGCTTTCCGCCTGCATGTTTCCGTAGATCAGCGTATTGTCCGGCAGGCTGTGAAGGGCCTCGTCCGCTCCGGCGATATAGCAGCCATGCTCCATATCGTGAAGGGAGGTATTCTGATAGAGCCTAAGCTCCTTTTCCTCATACCTGCTCAGCCGGGATGCGCGCTCTCCCTTTCCCGGCACCTCACAGTCCGGAATCCGTTCCCCCAGGTCCAGATCCATGAAATACATGCCCTTTTTGCTGTGAATATTCACCGCAAGCTGCTCCTGGCCCGCGGTGCCGAAGGCGCAGCCGCGCTCCTTTGCGATGCATCTTGCCGTAACATAACAGAACAGCTGGTTTCCCAGCCCCTGTCCCTTCAGAAATTCCGTTCCTATCATTCCAAAGTGCCCTTTGTCATCGTAATTTTACATTGATCCACATTGTAGATGATATCACAATTCTCTATGGTCCGCAATCTGTGGGCAATGATGATCATGGTCTTGCGGCCGTGGAAGCTTTCGATTGCCTCCATGATCGCCGTCTCCGTCTCCGTATCCAGAGCGGAGGTCGCTTCGTCGAATACAAGGATCTCCGGATTATGATACAGCGCCCTTGCAATGCCGATCCTCTGCCGCTGGCCGCCGGACAGACGAACGCCTCTGTCTCCCACGCTGGTATTCAGCTTCTCCGGCATCTGCTCCACAAATTCCTTCATCTGCGCTTCTTCCAGAACGGCCCACACTCTTTCGTCGTCGATCTGATCCGGCTCCACGCCGAAGGCGATGTTCTCCCGGAGAGGATCGTCCGTCAGAAAGATGGACTGAGGGATGTAGCCGATATGGGAAAGCCAGGAGGGATAATTGTCAAACACATCCTTCCCGCCGCAGGTGATGGTTCCCTTCTGCACCCGCAGAAGCCCCATCAGGATATCGATGGCCGTGGTCTTTCCCGCTCCGGAGGGCCCCATCACGCCCACGGATTTCCCGATGGGGATCCGCATCATGGCATCTTTCAGCACCGGGCGGTCGGAATTGGGATAGGTATAGTCGATATTTTTCAGGCAGATCTCTCCCTCCACCACCACCGGCGCCGCGTCCGGATCCTCTTTGCTCTGATATTCTCCGTATTTGGTGTAGTCGCCAAAATCCACGTTTTCATATACATAATCCAGAGAGGGCTGGAAAAAGACGATGTTGGTGATGTGCCCGTTGATCCGGTTCACGCTGGGGATCAGTCTGGTAGCCGCATAACCGAAGGCCGCGATCTGGGTGATCATTTCCTTCATGTCCCCGCCGGAAACGATGAACACCGCAAGATAGCCGAGGATGGCGGACATGCTGACGGTTTCCAGAAGCAGGCGGGGAATATTGTTGAGAACCGCGTATTTGCTGGTCACCTCGCCCGCGATCTGAGAATACTTCCGGAAATTTCTCGCAAAAAACGCCTCCCTGTGCAGGATCTTCACATCCTTGATCCCGTATATAGACTGGAGACGCCATTTTCCCATGCGGCTCTGCACCCGCTGGGATTTTAAGCCCATGGCGTTCAGGGTGGGCTTCATCACCCGCAGGATCAGAAGTGTCATTCCTCCCAGGATGCCGCCGATGACGAGAGTCATAAAGGGGTCTACAACCAGCAGGAACACACAGATGAACAGGGCGACCACCGCCTCGCTGGCGAGCTGGATATATTCCATCAGAATGGTGAACACCTTTGGAACGTCGCTGTCCACCAGACGGAACACCGTGGGGATATCCGCATTCAGATAAAATTCATAGGGGCGGTTCAGATATTCCTCCAGCATATAGCTCACGGTGCGAAACTGGTTATTGTTGACAAACCTGGCCTGAATCCAGGTGACGATCAGAAGAAACAGATTTTTGACCACAATGATCCCAACAATCAGGCCCAGAAGGATCAGGATGAACTGATTGAAATTCTCTTCCGTGAGCACGAAGCCGAACCAGCCAAGCACCTGCCGCACCGTTTCGTTTTCCAGCATTCCCTCCTTGTCGATGACGGCCTGAACCAGGGGAAGGATGGCTGAAATTCCGATGGTCTCAAGGACGCCGCTGATCAGGATCATCACGCCAAGGCCCATCACCGCTTTTTTCTGGGAACCGCTTAAGATATGGTTTAATTTTCTGATGTTTTCCAGCATGGCTACTCCTCTTCCAGAATCTTGAAATCCTTGTTCTCTATCCGTTCCAGTATGGTGGCCTGGGCCTCCTGCGTCTGTACGCTCCACCGCTCATATGCCTCGTCCCAGTCCTCATAACCCTGAAGCCCCCGTCTGTCCGGCAGCGAATAGTGCTCGTCCAGATATTCGCCGAGAAACGCCGTGCATTTCTCAGCCCCAAAGGCGTTGGCGTGGCCGCCGTAATCATAGAAATCCGTTTCAAAATCAATGCCGATCTCATCATAATGATCATTCAGGTTCAGAAACTCGTAGCCATAGGGCTCGATCAGATCACAGATATAATTGTACTGAGCCTGCCGCTCCTCGGTCATGGTGTAGGGAGAGACGATGAAAAGGGCCTCCTTCCCGTTTTCTGAAAGCCAGTTCAGAAGGGAAAGGAGCACCGCCTCCTCGTCCTCCGGAATAGCCTGCCGTCTGGTCACATGGGAATAATCCGCGATCTCGCTCGGCCCGACCTCGTCATTGATCACATGTCCCTTCAGAGGATCCTTTTTTTCATACCGGAAGGTTGCGAGCTGGCTTGGAAGCACCAGGGTCTTCCAGTTGGAATGGTATTTGAAGATATCGAAATAGAAGGTATAACGCTCCTCCGGGCAGTCCTCATCCACCATATCGTTGATGGTGCGGATCCGGTTCAGCGAGTATTTCATGTTGTCCGTGACCCCTCTGGTATAGGCCATGTTCTTCGTCAGATCCTCGTCCGCGGCAAGGTACATGCGCATCTCAAAAATATAGAGCTCCGGATCCTGGGTCTTTTCGGCCTCACGGATCAGATGCATGGCCGCCTTCGGCCGCTGCAGATTGGTGGACAGCGGATAGGCGGTGATGCCGTACTCTCCCCACAGCATGGGAGCCGCGTAATAGGGGTACACCGGGCTGGAGCCGATCAGAAGCACATCGATGGTGTCCTCCGGCTCCGCGTAAAAGCCCACAAACCGGTCCTTCACCGAGCCGTTTGTCCTCAGGCAGTAGGACAGAGGGATCAGGATCAGAAAAAATATGCCGATGAAAATAACCGCTGAAAGCAGCTGCTTTTTTGTCATTCCCTCTACTTCTCTCCTTTGTATCCGCGTCGGTATTGCTGGCAGTACCACTGCTGGATAATGAAAAACGACCAGGTCACCTTGGAAAAATTCGCCCCCGTCGCCGGTCCCGCGTCTCCTGTCCTCAGATAGCGGCCGACCAGTCCGTTCACATAGTCCGCGTCAAAAATCCCCTGACCTGCCAGGAAATCCCTGTCCGCATAGGCAAGGAGCTGCTCCCTCAGGGGCCCGCGCAGCCATTTGTCCAGCGGAACGCCGAACCCCACCTTTGGCCGGTCCAGAAGCTCCTTCGGAATATAATCATAGGCGATGTCCTTCAGAATCCTTTTTTTCACGCCCTTTTCATACTTGAAGCTGTGGGGGAGGCGGAAGGAGTATTCCATCACATCCCGGTCCAGGATGGGGCATCTGGATTCCAGCGAATATTTCATGGAAGCCCGGTCCACCTTGCAGAGGATATCCCCCGGAAGGTAGGTGTCCATATCCAGAAGCATCCGGCGGATCTGCCAGTTGTCCACACCGTAGCTTCCTTCTATCGGATATTTACAGCTTAAGCCTGTTCCGGGAACCATTTTTTCCGAGGCGAGGATATACTCCTGCGAAGCGAGCTGGGTGCTGGTCTCCGGGTTCCGGTTTCCCGCGATCACCCTTACCTGAAAGGGCAGCTTCTCAAAAAGCCCGGTCTGTCTGATAAGCGGCAGCTGAAAAAGCCCGTTCACCAGCCCTCCGGCAAAATCCAGCTTCTGAGCCCGGGCTACCTTTTCATATAAATTGTATCCGCAGTAAAATTCATCCCCGCCGTCGCCGGAAAGGGCCACCGTCACCTGCTGCCTGGCAAGCTGGGACACCAGCATGGTCGCGATCTGGGAGCTGTCCGCAAAGGGCTCGTCATAATACTGCGGGATGCTCTCCACCAGCCGGAACATTTCCTGCTCGTCGATGATCAGCTCCGTGTGATCCGTTCCCAGATACCCGGCCACCGCCTTCGCGTATTTCGCCTCGTTGTACCGCTCCTCCGAAAAGCCGATGGAAAAGGTCTTCACCGGCTCCCCCGCGCACTCCTGCGCGATGGCGGTCACCAGGGAGGAATCATAGCCTCCGCTTAAAAAGCTTCCCAGCGGCACATCCGCGATCATCCGGGCGGAAACAGCCTTTTTCAGAAGGCCTTTCAGCTCCTCTTTGGCCTGTCCGTAATCCGTCACAGGCTCCGACATGCATTCCCGGTACACCTTTTTGATGTCCCAGTATTTCCATTTCCTCACCCTTCTGCCATTTCCCCGCTCCTGTCTGCTCACATTTTCCCCGTATTCAGGGGCATCCGCCGCATAGGCGGCGTCCGGGTCCATGGAAAAGCGCAGGATCCCGCCTGGCTCCACCTTATAAACGTCCTCAAAAATGGTATCCGGAGCATTAATGTACTGCTGATAGAGAAAACGGGACAAAACCTCCCTGCGGATCCTGCCGCTGAATCCGGGGCAGGCCATGATGGGCTTCAGTTCGGAGGCAAACACAAGGTTTTCTCCGTCCAGCCAGTAATAAAGAGGCTTCTTCCCGATCCGGTCCCGGATCAGATAGACCGCCTGCCTTCTGCGGTCATACAGAGCGACGGCGAACATACCGTTAAAACGCTCCACGCAGGAGATCCCCCACTTCAGATAGGCAGCCAGGATTACCTCCGTATCGCAGTTGGAACGGAAGGGATAATCGGAAAGCTCCTTTTTCAGCTCCCGGAAATTATAGATCTCCCCGTTGTAGACCACGCTGACGCTGCCGTCAGGCGCGCCGCAGTATCCCTGGGAGTGCATGGGCTGATGCCCCAGCTCGGAAAGATCCAGAATGGAAAGGCGGCGCTGGGCAAGCCCCACCTGATAGCCAAAGGCCCCGGAAAAGATTTCCTCCCCGGAGTCGTCCGGTCCTCTGTGAACCATGGTATCGTTCATGTCCTTCAGTTGATTTCGGTCGATCTGCCTGGTGCTGACAAAGCCGCAGATTCCGCACATGGCGCCTCCTTTCAGAGAAGCTCTCTCACCGTTGCAAAATGCTTGCACTCATTATCTATGGTGTCCAGAAGCTCCGCGTTTCTCTCCGCGATCAGCGTCCGGAAATTTTCCAGATTGTCATAGCCCTGCTTCGTCCAGGAATATGGATGCGTCAGGATCTGCACCTTGTCGCAGCCAAGCAGCGTCTCTCTGTCCGGCTTTCCGTAATTCCAGCGGTGCTGGGCGTCGGAAATGTATTTTACCGCAAGCTTCGTATCCGGCGTCACCTTTTCCGCGAAGGTGAAATATTCGTCCTGATAGGCGTTGATGATGCCGGGCAGCTTGATGTCCTCCCGCAGCACGTCCGACGACGGACGGTGAATGGAGAACTCCATGATCTCAAAACCCAGCATTTCGCTGAGCACATTGATCTCCTGCATGATCTTTTTCCGGATCAGCTCCATGTCGGTCAGGCCGTTTAAGGCGAAATGCAGGCCGATCTCATGCCCCCTCTCATGCATGTAGTGGATCATGTCCATGTTGCGCTTGGAGAGGATGTTGTAGGAATTGTTGGTCCACTGGAAAAAATAGGTGGACGTAAAATCCATGGAAAGCTCCAGCTTGGAAAGAGCAAAGGCGCGGTCTACGGAAAATTCCACATCATGCCGCATGATGATGAACTGATCCTTCCCCCTCGCCTGCTTAAAGTTGGCCATCCGGCCGCTCTCCTTGATGATCTGTATGATCTCTTTATATTCTTTGTAGGAAAACATGTCTGTATTTACCCATACCTTTCCGTTTTGATCTTCCCGGAATGCGCCGCCTAAGCGGCCCGCTGCAGGCCGGCTCCGGCTTTATGCCCGCCGTCGCTCCGGCCCGATAAGCGTCTCGATATAGTCCCGCCACTGTTCAAACACCGCCTGTCCGTTGGCAATTTCCGCAATTTTCCTGGCATTTTCCCCCATCCGCTCCGCCTCCTGCGGATTCTCGATCAGCCGGCAGATTCCCTCCGCCATGGCATCCTCGTCCTTGATGGGAACCAGAAGCCCATTGTATCCGTCCTGCATCACCGTCCGCGGCCCGCCGCAGGGACAGTCCGTCGCCACGATGGGAAGCCCCAGCGCCATGGCCTCAAGAAGCGCGTTGGGAAGCCCCTCCCAGTCGGAGGAAAAGGCATATACCGCCGCATCGTTCAAAACCGTTTCCAGCTCGTCACTCGCTCCCATCAGCGTCACGAAGCCGCCCGCATTCTTTTCCGCGATCAGCGCCTCCAGAAGCTCCTTTGTCCCGTCCAGGGAATCTCCGCCGTAAATCTTCAGATCATAGCCCGGATGTTTTTCATGCACCTTTACAAAGGCCCTTATCAGCATGAGCTGGTTCTTGAAGTCCACCAGCCTGCCTGACTGCACCACCGTTTTCGTACGCTTCTGCGGACGCGGCACGCCGATATATTTGTCGTTGATGGGATTTAAGATGATCCGGGATCTCTTCTGCGTCCCTTGCGGGAAAAATTCCCTCTGCCCCTCCGTCTGGAATACAAAGCCCGCCGCATGCCAGAACAGCAGTGGAATCTGAATTTTATCCGCCAGCCTGTCATAGTGTCCGACCGGATCCGTCCGCACGGATACGATTACGGGCATTTTAATACCCAAGGTGGACATCAGCGCCCGGTAATTGGCTTTCCGGCCGAAGGCGATCAGGATATCCGGCTTCTCCTGTCTTGCGAATTCCCGCAGACGGGTCACTCTCCGTATGATCTGGAACAATCTGCCCTTCCTTTTATCCTCCTCTGTAGGACCTACGATCACCCGTCTGATTCCGGGATCGATCTGAAACTCATTCTCCCCGACCCACTCCGTAGCGATGATCACCTCGTAGCCCCTGACCAGAAACTGATGAGCCAGATTCGTGACAACCCGTTCCGCCCCGCCCTGCTCCAGGCAATTTAAATGAAATGCGATTTTACGCATGCCTTCCTCCGAAAATCCTGTGAAACAGCCGCGCCCGCCCCGCAGACGCCCTGCCGCTTTCAGCGACATTTTGAATGTTTATAATCACTTCAGTTTAACACAATCACTTTGTAAAGACAAGAATTTTCCAATAGGGCAATGCTGCTCAGATTTTCAGAAATATCGCCGAATAGATCCGGCTGCAAATGGCAACACGTTCTTCTGCCGTTTTCTCTCTGATCTTATCGGCAAAAAGCTTCACGATCAGATTATTGTAATCATATTGAGGGCAGTTGCCGCCGCTGTCGATAACAATTTTCACAAAGTCAGCCAACTGTTTCGTCCGGTATCGGGGATCATTCAGGTGAAAGCGCAGAATATGTTGTTGAATAAATGAAAACTCTTCTTCAGAATATGTATATTGATTTGTATTTGGCTGGAATTCCATTTTCAGCACATTGTACTGGAGTGCCAAAGGCTCTTCCGAACATCTGCCCGTCGCTCCCATTGGCTGCAGGATTATTTCCGCTCCCGGCATTTTATGATAAGCCGCCTGCAGTTCTCTCAGGGCTCTGCACGCAACAGTGCATTGTTTCCTCTGTTTTACCTCGCACCTGCTCTTCTCTTCAAACTGGCTCAAAGCGCCGGCCGCTATTTTTCTCTTCCTTTCCCCAATCCGCTTAAACCTTGAATTGCAGTCAGAACATGCAAGTCCTATATTCGGAATACATTCCACCAGCTTATCAGAATTATTTTTTTCAATCGCGTGTTCCAGCTGTCCATGCTGTTTGCGATCTACCTCCACACGGGAATAGCAGTACATACAGAAGCCGCCGCTGGCCAGACTCAATGCTTCTTTCAGGTTTTCCTTTTCTTCAGCTTTGATATAGCCATATTTCTTCCATCGTTTATAAGAGACATGGAATCCTGGGATATCCAGACATAAATAATTTTCCAACTGTTACCACTCCAAAATCTGTTTGTAGATCAACTGCTGAGAAGCCGTTAAATTTTCTCTTTTCAAGCCTTCCAGTATCTTTTGGTCTGTTTCTGTCCAGGCCTGATTGATTCTGTTATTGAGTAACCTTCTTAACGTATTTTCCATTTCCGAGGTCTGCGACACATGCCCGCCAAACACCCGGTCAAAAATGATCTGCACTTCTGAAATGGACTGACAGTCATTGATATCCATAACCTCATATCCTTGGTCATCCAATATGATAAGGTTGGCGTTCTGCGCTCCGGCTACCAGATCGGCGGAATGCGTCGTAACAATAAACTCGATCTGAGAAAACTGTTCTTTCAGGAAGGGAAATATTTTATATGCATATCCCGGAGAGAGGAATTCATCCAGCTCATCTATAATTACCGTCGGTCTTTCAATTTTTTTCTCTTCCACACACTTTTCCTGATAATACAACAGCTCCAGAAGAATACGCACTACTGCCTGATAGCCGCTGGAAAGAAGGCCCTTGCCTTCTTTAAATTCCACCTCTCCCAAAACATTTCCGGAAATCAGACAAAAACGTTCTCCGGTCAGCCGCTCAAATAAATCCTGCAGCTCCTTCTCATACAGGAAATATATCTGCTCCACCCGTTCCGTCATGGTACCGAAGCAATTAAAGGAATCTTTCAGATTAAAAAAATCTTCCTGAATCCTGGTATCAACGATCGTTCTCTTATATTCCGGTTTTTTCCTTTCTTTTACCACTTTTCCTACGTCAAACCCTCTGTTGACCGCATCCAGAAAATAAACAGCATCCGTCTTTCCGGCATTCTCGATCAGCAGTCTTAAAAGCAGCGACTTTCCACATGAATTTTCACCTATAATAACAGAATCTCCATGCTTTAAACCTCTGCTCAGGATTTTTTCTGAAATATCAGTCAGAAAATCCGTTCCAAATCTCATATACCGCCTTCCACCTCTCTCTCATTTTCCTGATATTCACCGTCCTCTGCCGGTTATTCTCCTTGTATTTGGGATCATTCCAGACCTTTTCAATCAGAGTCTTGGATATTTTCTTCTGAATCCCCAGCTTTTCATGGAGTACATAAAACCCTTCCAACAGAGGGGCCTTTAAAGACAGAACATTGCTGGTCTCAAACAGCTCAACAAAGCATTCCAGACTTCCTTTGTATTCCGCAATTTCCTTTTTCCGAAACGCCGTTGCTTCCTTTGAAAAACGATCCAGCATCTCCGCATAAGATCCAAAATATCCTTCTATCTTAAAACCTATGTCGTTATTCTGCTCCTTTTCTACATAAATATATTTTTTCAAAGCACAGAGCCGCAGCAGCATTTCCAGATCCCTGTCTTTTGCGTCTTCTCTTCCCCAAAGCCTCCTCCACTTCTGGTTTTTCCGGTTAAAGGACTGTAGCATATCGTAAAATTCACAAGTATAGATGCCGTTTCTCTGCTCTTGCCTGGTCAGAATGGAACCGTTCTTATTCAAATAGGAAAAAATGGTCTGAAGGATTTCCTCCCGCCTCTCTTCCTGGGCAATCTTGATCTCGATCACCGTGATCATGGTATAATCCACTTTTCTCCTGATCTCTACCGGAAGGGCTGCATAATCCACGTTGATCTCTTCTTCATTCATTCCTTTCAAATTGACGTGAAGCTTCTCCAACTCGTATTTCTTCAGAAGCGCATCCGCAAAGCTGGAATCTCCCACCTCAAGCTCCGAAAAATTGATGGAACTATTCTTTTTCACCTTCATGAAATAACCGATATAGTAAAAAAACAGGCTCATTACCCTTTGCTGTCCATCCAGGATTTCCAGCTGATTCGCGCTGTTTCTACAGGTGTAAATGGGCGGAATGGGAAGACCGCGCAAAAGAGATTCTACAAGCCCTATAAGCTGCTCCTTTTTCCAACGATATTTTCTCTGGTATTTAGGAATAATATACATATTCTCATTGACGCTTTCCACCAGAGTCCGAAATCCGATGTCTGATTTATATTGCTGAACCGTTTCCTCCTTAAAATATCGAAATACCTTATCTTCCATTGTCTCTCTTTTCTTCTGATCATCCTTATCCGAATTCTTTTTCATATATGTCGGCAATCTGGCCTCGTCCGGCCAGATATCAGCCAGGCAGAAATAGACCTGACGAAGAACCGCCGTCGCGACTGCCACATTCACACTGTCACACAAGCGACGATATATCCAGCTTTCTGCAGAAGCATTCAGACAAAACTCATCCGGAAAGCCTTTCGTACGCGCGATTTCGTGATTGCTCATTTTACGCAGTCCTCTGGCTGTCCTTAAGAGAGGCCGTTTCCATGCATTATAACCAAGCCTTTCTTTTGCTCCGTACTGCCCGCCTGACCAGCAATAAACCCCAGGTTCATCATAAAGGGATTCATCATACGCTTCAGGAAATAAATCATCGCCGTATTGACTGTCTTTCGCCTCTGCTTCATCGTCCAGAAATTCTTCTATTTCATATCCTCTTTTACAGCCTCTTTTCGGAAAAGTAAATTTCCCCGTCATATCTCTGCGGATTCCGACCAGAAAAATCCGTCGGTCATCCACCGGATATCCCGTTATCTCACGTGTGTCCAACAGCTCCCAGTCGATTCTATAGTGCTCCTGAAGCACCTTGCCGACCAGATTCTTCCAATACTCTTCCTTTCCTGCTTTTGCGGACATAGAAAAAACAAACGCCCTAGGACGCTTCTTTACTATAATATCCGTGAGGATCGCCCAATAATATTCTCCCTGATTCGTTCTCAGCGTCTTTCCTGCCTGTTTTCTGCCAATCCGGAATACAGAATAGGGAAGCCGCCCGATCAGAACATCCGCTTCAGCAATAGCCTTGACGCACTCTTCCTCCTCAGGATTGCTGAGTATCTGAATCTCAGCCGTAAAATTCTTTTCGTATACATCTCTTGCTTTTTCCTGCCAGTCAAGAGCTCCCACCACTTCAAATCCCGAATATTGCGCGGCCAATGACATACTGCCGAGACCGGGGAATAAATCAAAAGCTGTATATTCTGTATTCATAAGCATCCCTTTCATAAAAATAAGTATGGTTTATTTTAACATGTTTTCTTATGCTTACGATAGCCTGAATTTCCACTTTCCATATAAATTCCGCCACGATTATTACTACCTTCCTTTCTCTCATTATAGCCGACAGAGAGGGATGCCGCAATAATCCGCGTGAAAGCGGCCGCTGATCCGGAGAAAACCCATAAACGCGAATACTGGCCCAAACCGCCGCCTTTCCTCCGCTGCCATTTGACTGCCTGAAACTTTTTCTGAAATCATGGAACGAAAGTTCCCAAAGAACACAGCCCTGTCAAAATGCTGTGCATAACAGATACAGAAATAAACCGCCTGCATGCTGCAGGAGACGTTTTTGATGTATAAACATCGTATTACACTGCCCGTCCCGGCGCAAGCGTTGATTGTAAAAACTCATTTTCTGTGGTAAATTGAAGTTACCGTTCAGGCCCGTGCCGGTCACCCCTCTGACTAACACGAAGGAGGCATGTTCCGGTCTGAATCCGGCAGTAAGCCAATTATTTTCAGACAAATATAAATTAAAACTGACAGAAAGGGCATCATTTATGAAAAGTTCAGAAGATTTAAGACGTATGCTGCGCGCGGTGGATCATAAGAGCTATCCGGCCTACAAGGATCTGAAGGGGGCCTATTCCTTCGGAAGCTTCATCCTGGGAATCGACCATGTACAGGGCGACCCCTTCGCCTCTCCGTCCCGTCTCAGCGTCCAGATCGACGGGGCGAAGGCGGCCTTTCCGCCCGCATACTATAAGGAAAAGCACTGCAGAATCGCCCTGCAGGATTATCTGAACCGGGCGTTTTATCAGGAGATCGAAAAATACAGCTTCAAGGCAAAGGGCTCCGGAAAAAGCGGCCTGATTGCGGTAAGCCGCTGCGGGCAGGAGATCCTGGAGCGCTCCGCCGTCACCCTCCGTCCGGCGGACGGCCAGCTTCTGGTGCGCTTCTCCGTGGGTTTTCCTGCAAACGGCCGGACCATCAACGCCTCCCAGCTGGAGCGCATCCTCTTTGACTTCCTGCCCGCCTGCGTGCAGTCGACGCTGTTTTACCGCCGTCTTCCCGCCGCCAGGTTGCAGGCCGTCATTCATCTGGCCGAGGATCAGCAGTTCATCCGCTCTCAGCTTGCGCCTCTTGGCCTGTGCGCCTTTGTGGCAAACGGCTCCGTTCTTCCCCGGCAGTCCGGCGTATCGGATCGCCCCATGAAGGACGGCATCCCCTTCGTTTCCCCGAAATCGATGGAGGTCACTCTCACGCTTCCCCACCGCGGCCCTGTTTCCGGCATGGGAATCCGCAGGGGGATCACTCTGATCGTGGGCGGCGGCTATCATGGAAAATCCACCCTGCTGGAGGCTCTGGAGCTGGGCGTCTATAACCACATCGCGGGAGACGGCCGGGAGTATGTCATCACCGACGACACCGCCCTCAAGATCCGGGCCGAGGACGGGCGGAGCATCAAAAAAACGGACATCTCCATGTTCATCAATAACCTGCCCAACAAAAAGGATACCCGCGCCTTTTATTCCGAGGACGCCAGCGGCAGCACCTCCCAGGCGGCCAACGTGATCGAGGGAATGGAAAGCGGCGCAAAGGTATTCCTCATCGACGAGGATACCTGCGCCACCAATTTCATGATCCGGGACGAGCTGATGCAGCGGGTGGTCTGCAGAGAGGAAGAGCCCATCACGCCCTTTATCGAGCGCGCACGCTTCCTTTATGAAAAATGCGGGATCTCCTCCATCTTGGTCGCCGGCAGCTCCGGCGCATACTTCTACATCGCGGATGCCATCCTGCAGATGGACCGTTACGTGCCGAAGGATATCACGGAATTTGCAAGAAAGGAAGCCGCAGAATACGCCGCTTCCGCCGTACAGGGACAGAACGGCGCACAGACCCGGCCCGCCACCCAGGGACAGAACAGCGCACAGACCCGGCCCGCCGTCCAGAAGCTTCCGGATCCTGCGCTTCCCTCCTTTCAGCGCGTTCCCTCCTGCAACATGGCCCTGCGCAGGGACGACCGGCTGAAAACCAGGAACCGGGGCACGGATGACGTACTGCTCGGCCATGAAAATATCGACCTGCGCTATCTGGAGCAGCTTGCGGATCACGAGCAGACCGCCGCCCTGTCCTGCATCCTCGCCCTTGCGGAAAAGAACCTGCTGGACGGCCGGCGCACCATGACCCAGCTTGTGGACGCGGTCTGCGACCTGATGGAAAAACAGGGCCTTGCCGGACTCGGCCTGGGCGGCTGTCTTTCCACCGATCTGGCCATGCCGAGGCGGCAGGAGATCTTCGCCTGCTTCAACCGCTACCGGGGACTGAGGCTGTGATAATCTGAGACGGGATGCGCATGAAAACAGCATCCGGACGGGAAAGTCATTTTTTTGCTTTCCCGCCGGATGACCGGATGAAAAATCATCTGAGCCAGGTCACCTGACCCGAAGTATTTCTTTTTCTGTCTGCAATTTTCTCCGCCGGCCAGCCAGCCAGCACTCCCACAAGCGGCGTATAGCCCTCCGGAATTTCCGCCTTTTTTAACAGCTCCGGATCTGCAAAGCAGATCATCGGCCCCATGACAAAGCAGCTTCCAAGGCCCAGCTCCGTCGCTTCTAAGATCATATTTTCAGCGGCGCATGAAACGTTTGCCATATTGAATCCATTGCTGTCATTTCCGCCGGGAGCCGACAAAACGATCATTGCAGGCGCGCCGTACAGGGGATTGTAGCCCTCCATCGCCGCTCTTTTTTCCAAAAATTCATTGCCTGAATGCTTCATCATTTCCAATGTCGTAGCATTAATTTCCTGAAGCAGAGCGGGATTTTCGATCACCGTGATATGAAACTGTCCGAAAACAGGAGCAAGGCCGCCCGCCCTGACGATCGCTTCCATTTTTTCCTGTTCTATAATCCCGGGTGCATATGCACGGACACTTTTTCTCGTTTCAATCGCTTTTCTTACGTCCATAGTTATCTGCTTTCTCCTTTACTTTTTATACAGCTGCATCTATAATTATAGCTATCGATTAAAAAGCAACAAGTACGCAATATTTTTTTACTTACTAAGAAAAATGAAGTAAAGGAGCTCCGATATGACAGACTGCCCTGTAAAATATGCCCTGGATCTGCTGAACGGAAAATGGAAGCTGCGCATTCTCTGGGAATTAAACCAGCAGGAAAGCATCCGGTTTAACGAGCTGCAGCGCCGCCTGGACGGGATTTCCAGCGTTATGCTCTCCAAATCCCTGGACGAGCTGGAGCAGTACAAAATCGTAGATCGCCGCCAGTATAACGAAATCCCTCCCAGGGTGGAATATTCCCTCACCCCGCTTGGCAGGGCGATCGATCCTGCCCTGCAGGCGCTGGGAGCCTGGGGAAGCCAGGCATATGCGCTGAATAACGACCCGCTTTCCAACCGGAATGCACCATCAATTTCGGTGACATAATGATAAAATTTACTGCGCCTGAAGGAAGGATCATCCGTTCTGTTACCAGCAGGGTAACAAAAAAAGTAACAGATAAGATAACAGATCCATTGGATGAAACTTCGCGCAAAGGATATTGGAGGCTGTTGAAATTATATGGAAAAGGCAGCCGTCATTTTCTGACTGCTGCCTCAAAGGCTTTTCCGCCGATACCTGTTAATCGTTTCATCGCTCCATATCTGCGCTTCAATATACCGCTCCGGCCCATAATTTCCATCACTGTTCCAATCCTGCGGAAGGCCGTACCGGTCGATCACCTGCCGGATCTCTTCCAATGTATAGAGCCATTTCCGATACTCCCGCCCATCATTAACCTTCGGGCTGAACGTGGGCATCGAATCTCCATAGGTAAAGGAAATCGTCCTTACGTCAAATTCATCTATGGGAATTTTAAGAAACGAGCTGTTCTCATACCAGGTACTTAACCAGTGACAGGGACCCACGATCATATAGTGCGGTGTCGTTCTGCTCATCACCCCGCCCTTTTTGACAAACTCTGCACGCATCATTTTTTCACAACGGTGTCTGTTTTCCATATATGCATCGTCTCTTTTCGCGCATAGAGATCCTGGCTTTGTTGCTTTTACGGAATGAAGCACCGTTTCCGCCTCTTCGGCGGAAAGCTCCGAAAGGCTTACAAACGGACCGGTCGTACTGTCAAAGTAATGGTATAGAAACATTTTTCGTTCCTTCTCTCTGGCTGAAAAAATTTCATCTGTTTTATTTATGATCAGGATATCGCCAATCCATTCTATTCCTCATTCCGGAGCCTCACAAAATTCTATTCCTCCGCCATCCTCCGGATCTGCTCCACATAGGCCTCCCCGGAAAACTGCGCTGCGCGCTTTTCCGCCGCCTTACTGTATTTCTCATACAGCGCTCCGTCTGTAAGGAGCCGTTCCATCTGCTTTGCCAGCTTCCGTTCCTCCTCCGTGATCTGTCCGGCGTCCAGGTTTTTCTGCGCGTCCATCACCGGGATCAGGATGCCGTAATCCGCGTCCCGGTACTCCTGCCGGGAGGAAACCGCGTCGAAATCCTCCGCAAGGATCTCGGCAGGGCCCGTCATGCAGTTAGTGGAGATCACCGGAATGCCCAGGGCCATGGCCTCCACCAGCACGTTGGGAAAGCCCTCGTTGATGGAGGTCATCACATACATGCGGCCAAGCGCCAGCCAGGGAAAGGGATTCTTCTTCACGCCGGGAAAGCTCACCGCATCGGCAACTCCCAGCTCCTCCGCCAGCCTCCAGTATTCCCGGAAATCGCCCTCGCCCACGATCAGGAGCCTGGCGTCCTCATATTTTTCATGCAGCAGAGAAAAGCTTTTCAGAAGATGCCAGAAGCCCTTCACGTCGTCCTGGCGTCCCATGGATACGATCACCCTCGCTGAATCCCGGAACGGAAGGCGCTCCTTCTCTCCCGCCTCCTGAGACTGGACATGAATGGTTTCCAGATCAAAGGGATTGTAGAGAGTGCAGACCTTCCGGCAGGAAAAACGTTCCTCCAGCTCCCGCTGGATCAGCCTGGAGCAGGAAACCACCCGGTCAGAGTAACGGCAGAACAGGCGCAGCAGACGGGGATTTCCCATGTCCATATAGCTGCGCACGCCGCACCAGATCTCAGGGCACTCCGCTCTGCCCGATCCGCCCCCTCCGGGCCGCCCGGTCAGTCCGAACAGGCCCATGCCGGAAAACACGTTCACCAGATTGGCCGTGGGGCCGAAGCTGTAGGCGATGTCGATGCCAAGCTCCCGCTTCAGGGCGGCCACCCTTTTCGCCCGCCGGAACACATTGAGCACCTTTCCTGCCTTTCCCTCCACGCTTTTCATGTGGATGTCGATCACATGAAGGCCGCGGATGTCATAGGCGATGTCCATCGCGCTGAAAATGACGATATAGACCTCATAATACGGCTCAAGCAGCCGCGCCGTAGCCACGCATACCCGTTCAAATCCCCCCTGATGCAGCATCGGCACGATGAGCATGAATTTTTTCTTCATAATAAATGAGTCTCCTGTAAATACAGCTTTTCCAGAAAGGCCGCCTGGTCCGCAACGTCAAAGCCAGCGTCCTTTACGGCCTGTCCCATCTGTTTCCTCTGATAGCTCCTGTGCTCCAGCACATACCGCGCCCAGGCAGGCGCCCCGTCCGAAAGGGAGCGGGCTTCGGCCAGCGGCGTGATCAGCACCTCGTCCGTCACGCTGTCCGAAACCAGGCAGCGAAGGCCGCTTGCCTGCGCCTCGATCACGGAGCCGGGAAGCCCCTCGAAAATAGAGGGAAACACGAAGAAATCCATCGCCATGTAAAAGTCCGAAACCTTCGCCTGATTTCCCGTAAAGATCACCCGGTCGGAAAGCCCGAGGGAAGCGGCTTTTTCCCGCACCGAATCCATCAGGCCGCCCTCTCCCACCAGAAGCAGCCGGGATGAGGGAAGCTCCTTACAGATCTGCGCAAACACATCCAGAAGAAAAGTGTGGTTTTTCATGTGGCCGAAGCGTCCCACATGGCCGACGACAAATTCCTGCTCCCCGATGCCAAGCTCCGCCCGCTTCTTATTTCTCGTCTCCATGGAAAAAGCGAAGGCTTCGGCATCAATGGCGTTGGGAACGGTGGTCACCCTTCCCGCTTCCACCATTTTTTCCCCGAAAACAGCTTCCCCCGCAAGCCGGGAGCAGGTCAGGCAGACGTCCGCCTTTTTTCCCAGGTTTCTTCGCAGGAAGCGGGTCAGAGCGCCCTTTAAGCCCGGATCCACTCCGGCGCTTCGGGCATGGGCGATGGTAAGGGGTACGCCGGAGGCCTTTGCGATGGGCAGATAAATGGAGGCGGTGCTGGTCATGTGTCCGTGTACGGCCGCATATCCCGGATGCTCCGGATCCATCTGATGAAGCCGGAAGAAATCCTTCCACGCCTTCCGGTACTGCAGCCAGTTCACCGCCCGGAAGCGGGGAACCCGGTACACATGGCCGCCCAGCGCTTCGATCTCCCTGTCAAAAAAGCCCTCCTCCTGTGTGTGTACACAGAAGTCAAACTGAATCCGGCTTCTGTCCAGATGCCGGTAGCTGTCCATCACCCGGCTCTCCGCGCCGCCCAGTCCGGTTCCCCCCAGCACCTGCAGTACCCTGATCGGTTCCTTTCCTCCGTTAAACTGGCTCATCCTTTTTACCGCGCCCCCTTTCCGTTTCTAACTGCGGCGAAACGCCGACAGCGCTTTCACCGCCATATGCTTCCCATACGCCTGCGCATATTCTGCAAGATTTCCTGCAAAGCCGCGATCCTCCGCAGGAAGCTCCAGAAGCCGCCCGAAGGAGACAAAATTTCCGGCGTGCTCTGCAAGCATTCTTTCATACCAGCCGATCTCCGCGTCGGTCATTCCGTTTGCATGGATCACCAGAGTGGTATATCCCTCCCCGTCTCCAAAGCAGGCGGATTTCTTCACCGCAATGGGAAGAAAGATCAGCCCCTCCCGCCGGTAGGGCGCGCTGCCGAAGCCGTCGGTCACATAGGAAAAACCGCATTCCCGCAGCGCCCGCAGCGTATTTTTGTCAAAGGAATGACCGGGCGCCATGAAGATATCCGTGACAACGCCGTGATCCTCCAGCATGCGCTTTCCATGCGAGATCAGCTTTTTCTGCCGCTCATAGGGCAGCCCTGCCAGCTCTGAAAAACGATTCAGCGGAAACAGTCCGCCCTTCTTTGTGGTATACACATGACGGCAGCCATGCTGCGCAATGGACCAACCCTCCTCCTGCAGCTCCAGAAGCAGCTCCCAGAAATCCGCTCTCTCCTGCATACAGGAAAGGGAAGCGTCCCTGTTGTCCGGCACCACGCCCAGAAGCGGTCGGATGCCTGCCTTATCGAAAAGCTCCTTCAGCCGGAAGAAGTTGTCCCAGTTCATATCCGCCGTAATATCATCCATCCGAAGCGCAATTTTCATGATTACCTCCCAGCCTCAGCGCCTCAGCGCTGAGGCACGCGCGCCGTCAATCCAGCAGATCTCCGGCCGCAAGTGCGCTCTCACATTCGTATTCGTCGATCAGAAGAGAGCCGTCCACTGTCCGCACGATGGGCTTTTCATCAAACACGTCAATGACCTCTCCCGGCGCATAGCCGGAGAAATCCAGCATCTCGTCAAAGGGATGGGCGCTCCATACCGTAACCTTCTTTCCTTCGCAGAAAGCGAAGGCGCCCGGGAAGGGCCTGGTCACGCCGCGGATCAGGTCGTACAGCTCTCTGGTCTTTTTGTGAAAATCCAGCTTTCCGTCTGCGGCGGTGCGTTTTTCATACCAGCCGTCAAAATCCTTCGACTGCCGTTTTACCTTCACCGTCCCCTCCTGCCAGGCCTGCAGCAGCCTTCCGATGAGCCGCTTGGATACCAGGATGTTTTTATACTGCAGGGTGCGGATGGTATCGTGGGGATTAATGGCGAACATTTCGTTTGCGAACACGTTGGGGCTGTCCGCCTTCGCGTCGTACTGGAACAGGTTCAGCACAAAGCGGGTATCCCCGTTGATCACCGACCAGTTTAAGGGAGAGCGTCCCCTGCCGTAGGGCAGATAGCCGCAGCTTCCGTGGAAGCCGAAGATCCCGTACCGGAAGCGGTCCAGCACCGCCTGGGGGATCAGCCGCTGCCATCCCATGGAAATGCCGATCTCAAATTCATTTTCCGCAAAAAAGCGGGCGGTCTCCTCATCCTTCAGCCCGTAGGAATGGGTTTCAAATACGGGGATTCCGTACTGCTCCGTCAGATAAGAAAGCCCTTTGTAGCCCGATACCTGATTGCCGGAAAGCACGTCGCTGTGGATCGTCACCACCAGATCCACCGGATGCAGTTTTTCCTGGATGTGGGACACGATCTGAGCCGTCGTATCCTTCACGCCAAAAACAACAACTCTGTATTTCATCTTTTCCTCCATTCCGAAACGCTTTAGCGCTGGGGCACGAACGCTTTCAGTGCGCGTACAAAGCTTCAAAAGCGCAAACGGGGCCGGACGTCCTCTTTTAAAAAGCGGGCTTTCCATGAAAACATATTTCATACTGGAATGCCTGATGGACGCCGGCCCCGTTTCGGCAGGAGGCGCCTAACGGGACACGTCTTTTTACGCATGCCTTTTCCACAGGCCTCCTGCCGTGCCGTTTATTTCAGATTTTCCTTATACCAGTCGATGGCAAGCTGGATTCCGGATGCGAAGTCATAATCCGGATCGTAGCCCAGCTTCTCCCTCGCCTTGGTGATGTCCGCATTGGAATCGCGCACATCGCCCTTTCTCGGAGGCCCGAATTTGGGCTCGATATTCTTGCCGAGAGCCTTACACAGGTCGTAATAAATATCGATGAGGAATTCCCTTCCTCCGGAGCCGATGTTGTAGGCTTCTCCTGCCGCGTCGCCGGAGGCAAGGCAGGCCTTCAGGTTCGCCTCGATCACGTTGTCAATATAGGTAAAGTCACGGGACTGGCGGCCGTCGCCGTTGATGGTGCAGACCTCGTCATGCAGAAGCTGCTTTAAGAATTTGGGGATCACCGCCGCGTACATGCCGTCCGGATTCTGTCTGCGGCCGAACACGTTGAAATAGCGCAGTCCGTAGGTGTCCAGACCGTACAGCTTCTTGTACAGCTTTCCGTATTCCTCATTGGTGCGCTTGGTCAGCGCGTAGGGGGAGAGCACCTCTCCCTCGATTCCCTCCTTTTTGGGAAGGGCGGGATGGTCGCCGTAAACGGAGGAGCTGGAAGCGTATACGAATTTCTTCACGCCGCTCTCCCTTGCCGCCTCCATCATGTTGAGCGTTCCGCCGATGTTGTTCTGCTCATAGAAGATCGGCATCTCGATGCTCCTGGGAACGCTGCCCCACGCGGCCTGATTCAGTACGTAGTCCACCCCGTCGCAGGCGCGGCGGCAGGTTTCCAGATCCTTGATATCTCCCTTGATGAAGGTATATCCCTCCCGGTCCAGGAACATTTCCACATTCTCCTGCTTTCCGGTGGACAGATCGTCCAGGCATCTCACCTGATAGCCCATGTCCAGAATGGCCTCGCACAGGTTGGAGCCGATGAAGCCCGCTCCGCCCGTCACAAGAAAAACGGAATCCTTGTCAAATTTCAGATGTTTATATCCCATTGCATTCTCCTGTCTGATATATTTTCAGCCGGCCCTCACGGCTTCCCAACTGACGCGCTTTCAGTCAGCCCTCTCGCTTTCCCGACTGATAAATTTTCAATCAGCCCTCACATTTTCCCGGCTGACGCGTTTACAGCTGCGGCCGCCTCCGGCCGCATGCCACATTTACAGTCTCCAGTAGATATAATCCTCCGTCTGGTACTCCTTCCGGTCCAGGATGCCCTTGATGTCAACCAGAACCTTCTTCTGGTTTTCCGGGCGGAAGCAGCCGGAGATCTGAGCTTTGTCCAGATGAGAGAACTCCTCATGGGCGACGGCGATGATAAGGGCGTCCACATCCCGGATCCCGCTTCTGTCCGCAAGGGTGATGCCGTACAGGCGGCCGGCCTCGTCCGCGTCCGCCGTCTCGTCCACGATCACAGGCTCAATGCCGTATTCCCGCAGCTCGTTCACGATATCGATGACCTTGGTATTTCTGGTATCCGGGCAGTTTTCCTTGAAGGTGAAGCCAAGGATCGCGACTCTGGCGGTTTTGACCGGGATGTCGGCCTTGATCAGGTTCTTCACCACGTTCTCCGCCACATATTTTCCCATATCGTCGTTGATGCGGCGGCCCGCCAGGATGATCTGGCTGTGGTAGCCCATCATTTCCGCGCGGTAGGTCAGATAGTAGGGATCCACGCCGATGCAGTGACCGCCCACCAGGCCGGGGAAGAATTTCAGGAAATTCCATTTGGTTCCCGCGGCCTCGAGCACGGATTTGGTGTCAATGCCCATTTTATTAAAAATAATGGAAAGCTCGTTCATGAAGGCGATATTGATATCCCGCTGGCTGTTCTCAATGACCTTGGCGGCCTCGGCAACCTTGATGGACTCAGCGCGGTAGACGCCGGCCTCCACCACCAGCTCATAAACCTTCGCGATGGTGTCCAGGGTCTCCTCATCCATGCCGGAAACGATCTTCACGATGGTTTCCAGACGATGCACCTTGTCGCCGGGGTTGATGCGCTCCGGAGAATAGCCCACCTTAAAATCCACGCCGCATTTCAGGCCGGATTCCTTTTCCATGATGGGCACGCAGATCTCCTCCGTCACGCCGGGGTAAACGGTGGATTCAAAGACCACGATGCTGCCCTTCGACAGGTTTCTTCCCACGATGCGGCTCGCGCCCTCCACCGGGGTCAGATCCGGCGTGTGGTCGGCGTTCACCGGAGTGGGAACGGCGACGATGTGAAACTTCGCTTCCCTCAGCCGGGTCTCATCCGCTGTGAAGTCCACGTTCGCGGTTTTGATCACGTCGTCGCCCACCTCTCTGGTGGGATCGATGCCGGATTTATACAGCTCGATCTTTTGTTCATTCAGGTCATAGCCGATCACCTGGATCTTCCTGCCAAAGGCCACCGCGATCGGCATGCCCACATAGCCAAGTCCCACCAGGGAAAGCTTCTCTTCTCCGTTTACAAGCTTCTCATATAATCTCATAGTAACCTCGTTTCCTGTGCCGGAGCACATTTTCCTTCTATTTTATCTTTTTCAGCTCCTCCAGATAGGCCTGTACCACCAGCCTCCGGTCGAACCGCTTTTCCACATGTGTTCGCCCCTTTTGTCCCATTTCCCGCTTTTTTTCCCAGGGCAGGGACAGGAAGGCTTCCACCGCCCGCGCCAGGCTTTCCGCATTCCCCGGTGCAAAGGAAATGCCGCTTGCGCCGTCCTCAAAGGTATCAAGGCAGCCCTCCACCGCGCTTGCAAGCACCGGCCTTGCCGTGGCCGCCGCCTCCAGAAGCACGTTGCTCATCCCCTCATGATAGGAGGGATGAATCAGGGCGTGGCACTCCGTCAAAAACCGGGGCACGTCGTCCCGGTAGCCGTAGTATTCCAGCGCGCCGCTCTCTTCAAGCCGTTTCACCAGCGGTTCATAGCGCGCTCTGCTCTCCTCCTCATAGGCGCCCAGCAGCCGGAACACCGTTTCCGGATGTTTCTCGTGAATCTGCCGCGCCGCCTCTAAAAGCTCCTCGATCCCCTTATCCTTCATCAGACGCAGAATGGAAAGGAATATCACCCGCCTTTTGCCTGCCGGATCGGTTTCCGGAGGATAGCTTTCCGGTCGGTGCTGCGAAAGGTTCACGCCGGAGCCGGGGATGACGCGGCTTTTTCCGGCCACGCAGCCCTTTGTCCGCATGAAATCCCGGTTTCCCTTATTTTGAAAAAACACGCAGGCCGCCTTCTTCAAAGCCGTCCGGTACAGAAGGACGATCAGACGCTGCAGGGTGCCTTCATGCTCCAGTGTGGTCCCAAGCCCCGTGATATTGGCAAGGTATGGCGTTTTCGTCAGCCGGGCTGCAAGGCCTCCGTAAATATTTGGCTTGATGGTATAGGTCAGCACGGCCTCCGGCCGGTAACGCTTCATCAGCCTCCGGTAAAACAGCAGAAGCCTCAGATCCTTAACCGGATTCATTCCCCTGCGTTCAAAGGAAGTGGGAAGATATTCACAGCCAAGCTTTCGGATACGCTGCACGTACCCCGTATCCGGCACGGAAACCAGCACCCGCCACCCTTCCTTCTGAAGCGCCTGCAGCACCTCCCTGCGGAAATCATACAGGCCGGAATCGCTGTTGGATAAAATCAGTACACAGGACGCCATGCTCTTCACAACTCCTCCTGCCGTCTTCGGATCATGATCTCGTTATACTTCATCATGCAGATCCCTTCCTCATAGGCGCCGATGCGTTCCTCATTCGCCTCTCCCTCCAGGTTCCGGATGATCTGCGCAGGCACGTTCACCCCGCACTCATAGGCGTGGGGATAGCCGCCGCCGAAACGGGGATTGACCTCTGAAATACAGTATTCGTCCCCGCGCCGGAAAATATCTATGTCAATGATACCACAAAAACCGACAGTTTCAACGAAATTTTTAATCAGGGAAAACAGCCTCTCATCCTTCACCGAAACGGATTTATCCGTTTCCCCGGCCCGCATTTTCAGCTTTTCCTTGATAAAAATGGAGGTCACTCTTTTTGTGAGCATATCCACATAGACGTCCGCGCCGTACTCCGTTCCGTCCATGTATTCCTGGATCATCATATCCTCCTGACAGCCGCAAAGGAACCGTACCGCCTCCAGGGTATCTGCCCTGCTGATGCCGATGCTCGCGCTGCCCTTCGCCGGCTTTACGAAAACGGGAAGCTTCACCTCCCCGGCCGCAAGCGCCCTTTCAAAGGCCTCCACGCCCATGAAGCAGCGTCCCGCGGGAAGCCCGAGCTCACAAAGCTTCTGATACATCCAAAACTTGTCGAAGGAAGCTTCCACCGCCTCCAACGGAGAAATGACGGGCGTGGTTCCCACAGCCAGGAATTCCTCCCTGTGCCGGGCCAGAAGCGTAAGCTCCGGATCGATCAGGGACAATACGCCGGTGATCCGCTTTTCCCGGCAGATGGAAAGGATCCGATCCAGGTAGCCCGGCTCCGTGATCCGGGGAACCAGAATGGCCTCGTCCGCCTCGTACAGAGCGGGAGCCAGGCTGCTGCAGTCCGTCGCGTACACCCTCCCTTTTCCCGCAAGCTCTCTTTTAAAATACTGCACCACCTTATTTCTGGTGCCGGCGCTTAATATCAGAAGATTAATCTCCATTGTTTCCTCCATGCCAAAGCGTCTTTTGCCGAGTGGAAAACGCGCTATCCGGCGCATTTTCCATCCGCCTTCTCCTTCCTGATCTGTGCCAGATTTCCCTCGGAAGCCGCCGTGTCCTCCGCCACGCCGGAACGGTCAAGCACAGCACTTACCGTCATAAAAAGCACCTTAAGATCCATGGAAAAGGACAGGTTTTTCACATACTCCACATCCTTCGCAAGCCTGCTGTCCCAGTCCAGGAAATTCCGGCCCGACGCCTGAGCCAGTCCGGTCAGGCCGGGCCGCACCGTATGGCGGAGCCGTTCCTCCTCGGTATACCAGGGCAGATAGGAAACCAGAAGGGGTCTGGGGCCGATGATGCTCATATCCCCTTTAAAAATGTTGAACAGCTCCGGCAGCTCGTCCAGGCTGGTGGAGCGCAGGAATTTTCCGAAGGAGGTGAGCCGTACCGAATCCGGAAGAAGCTCTCCCTTTTCATCCCGCGCGTCCGTCATGGTGCGGAACTTGCACAGGGTAAATATCTTTTCATGCAGGCCCGGCCTCTCCTGATGAAACAGGACCGGGCTCCCCAGCTTCACGCGGACCAGAACCGCCACGACCAGGAGCACGGGCGAAAGCACCAGGATCGCAAGTCCGGACAGCAGAATATCCAGCGCCCTTTTCCCAAATTTTCTGTAAAACATTTTCATCCTATTCTTTCTATACAAACAGGCCGCGCACCAGGCCGATGATCCGTTCCATGTCCTCCGCCGTGTTTTTGATGTCACTGGGGAGACACACGCCGCGGTAGAAGATTTCCGCTCCCGCGCTTTCCGCCTTCGCGGTCAGGTCAAGCGCATGGACGCTGCCGCTGTCCGCTCCCTTCGCACAGCCCTCTTTCGTAAAGAAGTCCGCCTCCGCAAAAATGGGCTGCATGTGCATGGGCTTCCAGATGGGCCTGCTTTCAATGTTTTCATCGGCAAGCACATCCATCAGCCGGTCCGGCGTAACCCCGCAGGCGGGATCGATGGTGATGCAGGACAGCCAGTTGTTGGCCTCTCCGTCCGGATTCAGGGGATTCATGGTGATGGCGGGGATGTCCGCAAAGGCCTCTTTATACTGGCGGTAAATCTCCTGCTTTTTCTTCTTGTGCTCCTCGATATGAAGAAGCTGGCCCCGTCCGATTCCCGCGGTTATATTGGACATGCGGTAGTTAAAGCCGAGCTGGGAGTGCTGATAGTAGCGGGCGGCATCCCTGGCCTGGGTGGAGAGGAACCTGGCCCTGTCCACATATTCCTCGTTGGCGGATACCAGCATGCCGCCGCCGGAGGTGGTGATGATCTTGTTTCCGTTAAAGGAATAGATTCCGATGTCCCCGAAGCAGCCCGTCATTTTTCCCTGGAAGGTGGAACCGAGGGATTCCGCCGCATCCTCGATGAGGGGAACGTTCCTTTTGTCGCAGATTTCCCGGATCCGTCCGATCTGGGCGGGCGTGCCGTACAGATGGGCGCAGATCACCGCCTTCGCGTCCGGATATTTTTCAAAGGCCGCCTCCAGCGCATCCGGATCCATGTTCCAGGTCTGCTCCTCCGCGTCGATGAAGACCGGAACCGCCTTCTCGTAGCAGATGGGGTTGCAGGTAGCGGAAAAGGTCAGATCGGAGGAAAACACCACATCCCCCGGCCGGATCCCGATCAGGCGCAGGGCCAGATGGATGGCCGCCGTTCCGGCGCTCAGCGCCGCCGCATAGCCGCAGCCCGTATACTGCGCCATTTCCTTTTCAAAGGCGTTCACGTTCGGCCCAAGCGGCGCGATCCAGTTGGTCTCAAAGGCCTCGTTCACAAATTTCTGCTCCTCTCCGTGCATTGTAGGAGAGGAAAGATAAATTCTCTCTTTTGCCATAATTACCTCCGTTCCGAAGCGTCTTACTATCTCTGTTCCGGGGATTCCTGCTCCAAAAGCTCCACCATGCCGATTGCCGGGTTCATCAGAAAGCATACCCGCCTTCCGCCGATCGCCGGGGCGGGGGTGGGAAGGTCAATCTGCACGTAGCCCGCTCCGGTCAGCCTTCCGAGCTCCTCCTCCAGGTTTTCGCAGAGGTAGCAAAGGTGGTAGGGCGCGTTCTTATAGGTTTTCAGCAGGCCCGACACCACGCTGTCAGGAGCGTTGGGGCTGACCAGCTCCACCACGTAGCCGTCCTTTTCCAGAAAAAGTATGTCTATCTTACGGATGGTATCGTTTGTGCACTCCCCCATCCGGACATAGCCCAGCTTTTCAAATTCCGAAGCGGCCTTATCCAGCTTTTTCACCAGATAGCCGATGTGATGTATTTTCATGCGTTTTCTCCGTATTTAACCGTTCTCCCGTCCTTTTTATACACATAGGTGGGCACGAGCTGCTGCACCAGAGGGCGGATGTCCTCCACCTCGTCGCGGGACGCATCCTCCAGCTTTTTGAGCTGGACGAAAAATTCGTCCTCATCAAGCTCGATGGGCTTTCCGATATGAATAAGCCTGTTCGCGGTATCCTGCATTCCCTCCTCGTCCATCAGAAGCTCCTCATACAGCTTCTCGCCGGGCCGCAGTCCGGTAAACTCGATCTGGATATCCTCCCCCACCTTGTAGCCGGACAGCCGGATCAGGTTTTTGGCAAGATCCAGGATCTTCACCGGCTCTCCCATGTCCAGAACGAAGATCTCTCCGCCTCTGGCATAGGCGCCCGCCTGCAGCACCAGGGAAACCGCCTCCGGAATTGTCATAAAATAACGGATGATATCCGGATGGGTCACGGTGACAGGGCCGCCCGCCGCAATCTGCTTCTTGAAAAGGGGGATCACACTTCCGTTGCTTCCAAGCACGTTTCCGAAGCGCACCGCCACAAACTCCGTGTCATAATGCTTGTTGAAGGTCTGGATGATCATTTCACAGATCCGCTTGCTGGCCCCCATGATATTGGT
This sequence comes from Candidatus Eisenbergiella merdavium, assembly GCA_019119595.1. Taxonomy (GTDB): domain Bacteria; phylum Bacillota; class Clostridia; order Lachnospirales; family Lachnospiraceae; genus Eisenbergiella; species Eisenbergiella merdavium. The sequence continues at coordinate 120,434 of DWWS01000069.1, forward strand.
GGGATTCACCGCCTTGTCCGTGGAGATCATCACGAATTTGCGGCAGCCGTTCATTGCGGCCGCGGAGGCCGTCTTCCAGGTACCGAACACGTTATTTTTCACAGCCTCGTTGGGGCTCGTCTCCATCAGCGGCACATGCTTGTGCGCGGCCGCGTGATAGACGATGTCCGGATGATACTGCGCAAAAATGGCGTTCATCCGCTTCGTATTGCGCACGGAGGCGATCAGCACCACGAGAGAAAGCTCCGGATAATTCTGCAGAAGCTCCTGTTGGATATCATAGGCATTATTTTCATAAATATCCACAATGATAAGCTGTGCCGGCCGATGGGAGGCGATCTGGCGGCAAAGCTCGCTTCCGATGGAGCCGCCTCCTCCGGTGACCATCACCGTTTTGTTCTGCACATAGCCCAGAATGGAATCCAGATCCACGCGGATCGGCTCCCGTCCCAGAAGATCCTCCACCTCCACGTCCCGCAGCTTGCTGACGCTCACCTCGCCGTTTACCAGCTGGTACATGCCGGGAAGGGAACGCAGCTTGCAGCTCGTCTCCTTACAGATGTCCAGAATGTCCCGGATCACGGCCCTGGGCGCGGAAGGGATGGCGATGAAAATTTCGTCAATATCGTACAGGTCTGCGGACTCAATGATCTTATCCCGTCCGCCCACCACCTTGATGCCCTGGATGAACTGACCCCATTTCTGCTTATCGTCGTCGATGATGCAGCGGATGACCATGGTGCTGTAATTGCTTGAGACGATTTCCTTGATCAGAGCGTTTCCTGCTTCTCCCGCCCCGATGATCATGACGGAAATGTTATTCTTACGGTTCTGCATCCGATGCTTTCGCCCGCGCACGAACCGATAGGAAAAGCGGCTGATGAATACGAAAGTAACCAGCAGAAACAGATACATGAAATAGTAGCTGTCCGGCACCGGCTGGCCGGATATCTTGAACAGGTTCAGCCCGATCCCCGACACGATGGCTGACAGGAAGCAGGCGATCACAAGATTCTGCATCTCATTCTCGCCCGCGAAGGCCCAGAGGCTGTGATACAGGCGGAACAGATAGAAGATGACCAGCGTCAGCACGATATTGACCGGCAGGAAATTCCGCACGGGGAGGATGAACTCATCCGGAATATCGTCCACATGCATGTCGTAGCGCAGAAGGAGCGCCAGAAAGCTGGCCGCCACAACACTCAGGATATCATATATGATCAGCGCCGTTCTCCGGTAGAGAAGCTGATAATTGAAATAATGTTTCTTTGGACTATCCATTTCACTCATTGCGTTTTTCGTCTCTTTTCTTGAAAGGTCAGGAGGGGTGCGAGCACGGTCATGGCCGCAAATCCCATGGGATTGCAGGGATGGAACAGCCATTCCACCAGCCCCGCCACGGCAAAGGCCAGGAAAACGGCAAGCGGCAGCGCCGCATATTCGTCCCGTTCCTCTCCTCTTCTGCGCTTCCGATACAGATGAAGGTATGCGTAGCGCAGCATCTGCGCCAGGGTGACAACGCCGAGGAGCACATACGCCGCCCCCGTGATCAGCCCGTGGTCGTGGATCACCTGCAGATAGGTATTGTGGGCATGGACGGAAAGGCTTCCGTTCTCCAGCTCGACTCCCATCAGCTCATGTCCCGTCAGATTCCACTGCGCGATATATTTTTGGAACAGAGCCAGGCGTCCGTTGGAAATGTCTCCGCCTTCCTCTTCTTCCGACGGCCCGGACGTAACGTCCGCCGTTTCCGTATCCTGCGCGCCCGCCTCTGCCGACACAGCTTCCATTTCTGTCAGTGCGGCTCCCGCTTCCGCCAGCGCATCCCCCGCCCCTTCAGCGGCGGAAGCGCTCAGCTCGGATACATGGAACACCGAAGGATAATCCTCCTCCAAAGCGGACGCATCCGCCATAAAAGTATCTACGAATTCCCGCAGGATCCTGTGCTCATCCCCAAACAGCTTCTCATCAAAGCAATAGGCGAAGCGGGGAAAGGTGATATAATTTTCCGAATCCGCCCGGTCGCCCTTGTGAATGGCCCATTCCGCCGGCTCCGCCTCCAGCTCAAAAATATAAGGATCGTCATACAGCGGCGGGATCAGCCGGACGGCGGAATAGGTCACGGGGAAGCAGGCAAGCACCGTCAGGATCAGAACGCCCGTCTTTGCCAGAAACGCCCGAAGCCGCTCCCGGTAGCAGACGAGGGAAACGAACACCAGAATGAACAGCCCCATCACTGCTGCGGCCAGATATCCGGTCCGGGAAAGGGTGAGGATCAAAAGGGAGGCCGCAATGCCGAACAGCAGTCCGGTTCCCCACCAGGCATACAGCTTGCGGGAACGGTGATACCGCACCAGCAGCCGCACGAACAGGGCGGCCAGAACCAGCGTCAGATAGCCGGCCGTCACCGTCACCGTATGGAAAACAAAATTATAACGGTAAAAATACCAGGTTCTGAACGGTCTTCTCGCCACGGAAAAGATCAGAGCGCAGACAAAATTCAAAATGATCCCGTTGCAGAAGATTGCAAGGAAGCGCTCCTTTCTCTCCCACCCAAGATAAAACAGATACAGAAGTCCGAACGCCACGGCAAGATAGATGGGCCAGCCTCTGGTATTTCGGAACAGGATGAGGAGAAAAAGAAACGCGGTCAGCAGCCCCGCATAAAGGGGCGAAAGCTTTTTCCATTCCACCTTTTTTTTCACAAAAAGAAGCACGAGCTGGATGAGCACCAGACCGGCCACCACGAACAGAACGGCGTTCAGTCCGGCAAGCCTGTCCTGCTCCGCCGCGCCCCGAAACCGGAGCCAGTAGAGAAATCCGGCTATGGAGGATACTGCCAGCCAGATCAGGTTTCCCACATGAAAAAGAGCCTTCCGTTCACACATGGAAAGCAGCACAAGCCCAAGGAAGATCAGGACTTTGCGGTAAGCATAAGCCTGATAGATATTATACATCGCGTTCATGTAATCGATACAGCCCCAGAGCGCGCCGGCCCAGAAAAGGGTCTGCAGGGTGTCAAGCCCTCTTTCCAGCAGGTTTTCCCGCACCACAAGGGTCAGCGGACGGATATCGTCCCTTTTCGCGTTGACCGCATAGAGCAGGATTCCCGCGAAAATGAGGATTCCCGCGCAGTACACCATTTTGTCAGCCCGGACGCCCCCATAATAATTCTGAAAAAGCACGGCGGCAAGCCAGGCAGCCGCCCCTACAGCGATCAGCGGGTTGCAGACTGCGCGAAACAGCCACTGCACCCTGACCTCCCGGTTCCTGCGCTCCTTTCTCGCCGCGTTTTCGGTAAGCAGCACAAGAAAGCCCGCCAGCAGAGCGATCCCCGCCAGCAGCGCGGCCTTCTTCCACAGGCCGAGCGGAGCGGAATAAGTGAACCGCATGAGGATGTTCTGGCCGATCTTCTCCTGAATCTGCCCGTCCTCATCTACAAAATAATAATTTCCGTAAACCGTAAGCCCCGATTCCGCCGTGTTCTGCCAGCCCAGGACCAGCTCCTCCTCCGGATGGCTGATCTGCCACACATATGCCCTCCCGGCCTCCGTTGGAACCTCCACCGGAATCGTGAAGAAGCCCGGCGCCTCGTAGGCATCCAGCGCCACGTTTCTGGAAAAGACCGTCTCTCCCAGATCGTTGGAAATGGAAAGATTCACCACCTTGCGGGACAGGTCGTTCTGCGCATAGATGCTGATGCTTTCCAGATATCCGCCGTCCGCGATGAATACCTGCTGGATCCGGTCGTCCTGTCCCACAGCCTCGGTCTGTCCCGCTGCGGTCAGGCTTCCCTCCTCCACCCTCACGGTATCCAGAAGCCCTATGGGGCCGACAAGCAGCATCAGCACCGCCGCGTAGCACAGGATCGCATATTCGATTGCTCGGCTTCTTTTCAGCTTTCTGTTCATGGTTCCTCTAATTTCTTTCTTCCGATATCGTCGTATTAGTATAGCATAATTTTCCCCCGCTTACAACAAGTGCCAGAACCGGCAGGGCAAACCAGAGGATCAGCACATACCGCACCAGGCTCATTGGCCCAAGCAGCACGGTCAGCCAGTTTAAGCCCGCGGGAAGGAAGGCTGCCGCCGGGCGGATCCTCCCTTTTCTGAGAAGAAAGCCGATCCCCGCCGCATACACCCAGAAAAGGAAGCCCGGCGAAAACAGCATGGACACCACGGGAAGGCGCTGCTGGAACAGCTCCAGGCTCATTTTTTCAAACAGACGATCCAGCCAGGGAAGGAAGCTGCGGCGCTGTCCCGGAAGCTCCGTCTCATAGCCGAAGTAGGAGCTTTCCCCATAGGTGAAGGTGAACACCGTATTGCCCTGATACCCGTCCAGCACCGCGTCCGGATACCAGAAGCCGTAGGAGGTGAGAAGCCAGGCGTTCAGATAGGAGGCCGGCGCCTTCAGGCCCACGGACAGCCAAAGCCGCCAGAAGGAAGCGGAGTCCTCCCTGTATGCCGTATTGTTAAAGGCGATCTTCACATTGTCGCTCACCTTGGGGCTGTAGCGCTCCAGCGCTTCCTGCGGCAGGAAGGAAAAAAGCGTTTCCTCCTCCGCATCGCTGAAGCTCTCCGGGCTGAGCGTCCAGGTTCTTGCAAGCTGCTGGATGGGCACGGTGAGCATCTCCTGGTTCTCCGTATCCTGGGCGGAAAACGCCGCCTTCAGGCCCGCGTTCGCCCCGAGCGTCAAAAGCAGGGCGAGGAGCCCGGTGAGCACCGCCCGCTTTCTCAGCCCCTTCCCGGCCAGTGCGGCCATGACCGGGATCAGAAGGATCAGAATGTACAGGCCGTTATGACGCATCAGGGCCATCAGGCACAAACATCCGCCCAGCGCCGCCATGTTCCCTTTTTTCGAAAAAAATCTTTCATCCCGACATGCTTCGTCCTTTCGGTATGCCTCGCCCTTCCGGCATGCCTCGTCTCCCCGGCATGCCCCTGCCTGCAGCAGGAGCAGGATGACCGCAAGCATCGCCGCGGAGTAGAGCGTGTCCTTGGCAGAGCAGAGCACATACATCTGAATGACCGGAAAGAAGGCGAAATAGGCGGTTCCCGCAGCCCTCAGCCACCGGGGCGCGCCCTTTTTTCTCAGGAAATCCGTCACCCAGGTAAAGCAGAGCGAAAGCACCGTCATCTGAAACAGCATGTAGCAGGCGATCCCGGCATTGTAGCTTCCGAACAGCTTATTGCCCGCGCTGACGATCCCGCCCAGAAGGAGCACATGCAGAAGGGGATGATGGGTGGTAAAGCGCCTCTGAGCCACCTGGTTGAATTCCTCCTGCGCGTCGTAGACGAAGAAGCCCGGCCACACCGCAAGCAGCACGATCCCCCAGACCAGCAGGAAGAAAAGGAAGATAAAAAGCCACCGTTTCGGGACGGACAGGCTTTCCCAGCGGGAAAGGAGGCTTTTCCTGAAAGGGCTCCTGTTCTCCGTATCACTCCCTGCCTCCTGCCCCCTTTTTTCCAGCAGCCCGTACAGCCGCTCCAGAAGCGCGGCGCAAAACAGGGTCAGGAAGGGCAGGGACAGCCACAGCCCCCGGTCGGTCAGCAGCAGATAGCCCTCCGCCTCCAGACGGCTTCCCACCGTGCAGGCCAGCACGAAGCCGAAGGAAAGCACCAGCGTCACCGCCCGCTCCCTGCCTTTTTGCGCCCCCGCCTCCTCAGTCAGCTCCTCCACCGTATGCCGCACCGCCGGAAACGCGAGAAGAAAGACCGCCACGGACAGAAAGCTGTTGGAAAAGCCCAATCCTCTCCCTTCTGAAAGGAGCATCTGCGGCAGGAAAAGCACGCCGAAGAGGGTCACTGCGAAGGCGGCCGCAAAGCAGAGAGCGCTGCCGCCCGCTTTGGGAAGGGGGCTCCGGCCTGTTTTTTTATCTGTTTTTCTCTCCGGCTGCATCCCGCTCTTCTCCGTCATCCTCATTCCTCACGATCTCACGTATCACATACTGCGGCGCATTGTTCATGCAGATATACATTCTTCCCACATACTCTCCGATCAGGCCGAGCATCAGCATCAGCATTCCGCCGATGAACATGATCGCCGCCATCAGGGAACTGAAGCCCACGGGAACCAGCGGGTTCACCAGCTTTTTGATCACCGTGTACAGGCCGTACAGGAAGCCCGCCGCCGCGCATCCGACGCCCACCATGGTGGCGATGCGCAGAGGCTTTTCGCTGAAGGAGGTGAAGCCGTTGAACCAGAGGGAAAACAGCTTGCCAAGGGTATATCCCGATTCCCCCTCCCTGCGGTCGTGGTGCTCCACCGTCACATTTTTGATATTTTTCGTCGCCCGAAGCACCAGCCCGATCACGTAGGGGAAGGCGTTCTCATAGCGCAGCATCTCGTCCACGATAAAACGTTTTGCCGCAAAAAAGCTGGAAATATACAGATCCTTCGGCTTGCCCAGCATGAAGCAGAGCATCCAGTCGTTGATCCGGCTTCCGAAATTGCGGAACGCGTTGTGATGCTTGTGCTCATACCTTGCATACACCACATCGCTTCCCTCCTCCAGCCCCCGGATCAGATCCGGGATGGAGGAGGCAGGCGTCTGCCCGTCGTCGTCCATGCACACAAGGAAATCGCCCCTCATCTGCCGAAAGCCTGCCATCAGCGCCGCATGCTGCCCGAAATTCCGGGCAAGGCTCACGCCGGTGATCCAGGGCTTTGCCTCGCAGAGCCTGCGGATCGCCTCAAAGGTTCCGTCCGGCGAGCAGTCGTTCACCAGGATCAGCTCATACCGATAGCCCGCCTCTATTTTTTTCATTTCCCGCTCGATATCCTCCACCACGCCCGCGAGCATCGTCTCCGAACGGTAGCAGGGAATCACAATACTGATCAGTTTCTTCATGTCTTTAATCCTTATATCACGATTATTCGGGGAATAAAACCGCCATCAGGATCAGATCCCTCCAGCCGCCGTCCGCTCTCCTGATCTCATCCTTCAGAAGAGCCTCCCGCCGGAATCCGGCCCTTTCATAGCTTTTTACGGCGGCTGCATTGTCAGCGAACACCCGCAAGATCAGCTTATGAAGCTTCAGCACATCACGGGCATAGGCGATGGCCCCTTTTGCTGCAAGCGTGCCGTAGCCCTTTCCCGCCGCGTCCTCTTCCCCAATGAAAATGCCGTACTCGCCCTTTTGGTTGCTGCGGTCGATGTCACGGATATAGGCGCTTCCCACAGGCCTGTCTCCTTGGGTCTCGCAGAGGATGAACTGAACCACCTCCCCGGTCGCCACTCTTGTTTCCAGCCAGCTTAAGTGCCCCTGTCTGGTAAAGGGCCTCTGGTCGATGAAATTTTTTCTCACCCGGTCGGAATTGCGCCACCGGATGATCCGGTCCGTATCCTCCAGCGTGATCGGCCGGAAATAAACCGGCCCCAGATCGATTCTTTCTTCCTGATTCATAAAACTCCTCATTCCGGAGCGTGCGACGGGGCGAAGCGAAATCGCGAATGCGATTTCACTTCCGCCATAAAAGCGATTTGTGACGCTCCGGCACAAATTGCTGCAAAGCAAAGCTTTGCTGTGAAACAATAAGTCATCAGACTTATTTTTCTCACTATTCTTCTCTGTCCAGCCGCCAGATGAAAAGACTTCTGCCTCCCGCGCTAATCTCCTCCTCCTGCACGAGCTTCCCGCTCACTCCGTGCTCCGCAAGGAGGGCGGACAGCCAGGAAAAGTCCGCGCCCGGCTCACCCACAAAGCGGACGTTCTCACCGGTAAGGATGGCCTGTCCCATGGTCTCATAGCCGAAGGCGGCCAGCTTCTTTTGGCTGTGCGGGCTCTTGCACAGCCAGCCGCCAAGCAGATCGTAGTTTCCCGGACGGCTCTTTTCCGTGAACAGCTTCTCCGAAAACTCCACTGTGGACATCACATCCGCCAGATAGAGAAGCTCCGGCTCTTCCTCATATCGGGAAAGGGCCGCAAGGTTTACCTGGTTGACCTGCTGCCTGCGCGCATATTCCTGTCCAGTCCTGCGAACCTCCTGCGGAAGCAGGAGGAGACCCGCCGCAAGGAAAAGAAGGGAAACCGTGATCTCTGCGGCGCGTGCCGTTTTTTCCGAAAAAGGGGCCTTCCCCATAAAAGACATATTTTCCTCTAAAAGCGTTTCCTCTAAAGGCGTTTTGGGGAAACACGCCCTCCAGGTATCCAGAAGCAGCCAGGCCAGCAGGAGCAGCTCGCAGAGGTAGAGCGGATGGCTGATCCGCTCCGGCACCCGCTCCCGCAGGATCAGGTACAGCCACAGGCCGCTTCGCACCGCGCCGAACAGCAGAAGCTTCCAGAACACGCCGGTTCCGCGGATGCCGCGAGTGTCGGCTGTCCGACGGACACCCATATTCCGATTGCCCTTTTTCCGGTCGTTCGTCTCCGGAACGCCCGCCTTCCTTCCGCCATTCTGCGTCCGTCTGCGCATCCAGCCTGCAAAGGCCAGCGCCAGAAGCAGCGCTCCCAGCCCGCCCTCTAAAAGCAACCAGGGAAGCTGATCGTCCGGGACGATGGCCCGGTTGTTTTTCAGCCGCTGCGCATACAGCCACACCCCCTCGGAAAGGCTGTGTGCAAAGGTGCCGCGTGTTTCCTTTCCGTGGGCGGCGATCCGCTCCAGCACCTGGGCGTCGATGGCATCGTCCGCCCCGTAATTGTAATTGGAAAGCAGGGCGCACTGGGCTTCCGTCAGCCCAAGGGACTCGTAAAATTCCCGGTTCTCCTCCCAGGAGCGAAGAGCGGCGTCATAAAAGTCGTAAATTTCCGTCCTGGCGTCAAACAGCCCTTCAAATTCCCTCCAATCGGGGGCCGAGCAGGCCAGCCTGTCCGCGCCGAAGCAGAGGAAAACCCCTCCCAGGATCAGCCCGAACAGCCCGAGAAAGGAGGCTGCGTTCCTGCCCGTGAGAGCCGGGCGGCGTCCCGTCCATTTCCAGATGCCGCCCACGCCCGCAAGGGGCAGAAGCAGCAGGGCCATCTCACTGCGCAGGCAGAGGGCCAGCCAGAACAGAAGCGCGGCGGGCAGACCGCGCAGCCAGAAGGCCGCCGCCCCCTCTTCCTCCCTTTCCTCCAGGGTCAGAAAGGAAACAACAGCAGCCGCCGCCAGAAGCCCGGCTGTCACCGTATACTGAACGAACACCAGATGGTAGGTGAGGCAGGCCGCAAAAAGCAGCGTTTCCGCGGCGCCTGCCAGCAGCTTCACCGGCCCGTCAAACAGTCTCACGCTCCGCCGCAGGATCTGGAAAACGCTTCCCGCCTGGCAGAGCCAGAGGAAGAGGCCGAATACCGGAACGCCCGGAAGCAGCCGGTAAAGACCGGAAAGCAGGGCGGCGAGGGGCCAGAGGAGCTGAGCGGTCAGCGCCTCCGGCTCCCCCGTGTAGACGCCGGAAAGGATGTCGCGGATCAGCACATCGTCGTTCAGGTCGAAATGATAATCCCAGGCCAGCCCCGTCCAGAGAAACAAAAGCAGGCACAGAAGCCCCGGAAGCAGCCAGTCCTCCCATTTTTTCCAAAAAGCCGTAAAAGCCCTGCTCTTACCGTCCATAGAATTTCCTTACCTGCTCCGCGATGTAGCTCACCTGATCCGCCTTCAGCCCGTAATAAAGGGGCAGACGCAGCAGGCGCTCGCTCTCCTTCGTGGTATAGCGGTCCTCCCCGTGGAAGCGGCCGAATTTCAGCCCGGCGGGGGCGGAATGCAATGGCACGTAATGGAATACCGACAGGATCTCTTTTTTCTTCAGGAAATCGATCAGCGCGGTCCGTTCCGCCATATCCTTCGTCTTGATATAGAACATGTGCCCGTTCTGCTTACAGTGCTCCGGCACAAAGGGAAGCTCAATCAGCCCGGCCTGCTCCAGACTGGAAAGCTCCTGTCTGTATTGGTTCCATACCGAAAGGCGCGCCTGCGTGATCTCATCCGCAAGCTCCAGCTGGGCGTAGAGATAAGCGGCGTTCAGCTCACTGGGCAGATAGCTGGAGCCGTAATTCTGCCAGCGGTATTTGTCCACCTGTCCCCGGAAATATTTGCTGCGGTCGGTTCCCTTTTCCCGGAAGATCTCCGCATTCTCGATATCCTTCTCATGGGCGATCAGGAGCGCGCCGCCCTCGCCGCAGCTCACATTTTTCGTCTCATGGAAGCTGAAGCAGCCGAAATCCCCGATGGTTCCCAGCGCCCTTCCTTTATATTCCGCCAGGATGCACTGGGCGGCATCCTCCACCACGAACAGGCCGTGCTGCTTCGCGATATCCATGATCTCGTCCATCTCGCAGCCAACGCCGGCGTAATGCACCGGGACGATCCCCCGGGTTTTTTCCGTAATGGCGTCCTCGATCAGCTTCTCGTCCAGGTTCATGGTATCCGGACGGATATCCACGAATACCGGGATGGCTCCCCGCAGTACGAAGGCGTCCGCCGTGGACACGAAGGTATAGGATGGCATAATGACCTCATCCCCCGGCCCGACTTCCGTCAGGAGCGCCGCAAGCTCGGTGGCGTGGGTGCAGGAGGTGGTGAGCAGGCATTTTTTCGTGCCCGTGCGTTCCTCGATCCACTGGCTGCATTTTTTCGTAAATTCCCCGTCTCCGCAGATCTTCTGGTTTTCCACTGCCTGTCTGATATAATCCATCTCTTTTCCCGTAAAGGGAGGTACATTGAAGTTGATCATAAGCCTTTCCTTCCTTTTCCTGTTCTGCCTGTTTCCGCCTGCGCCGGGACAAGCGCCGAACCATCCTGCTTCCGGCCGCCGGCTCCGGCCTGTACGGCCCGCTCAGCCGCCCGCTGCCTCTGACCGGCCCTCATACACCAGGTAGCCGCTGTTTTCATAAAGAAGCCCGTAGCCGCCCTCCTCCAGATAGCCCGTCAGGACTTCCCATTTTTCCGTCTGTGCCGGAAGCTCTCCGTTTTCCTTATATACGATCACCGCCGGAAGCGTCCCGCCGGAGGCAAGCAGGCCCTTCAGCTCCTCCTCCATCTGCGCGGCCGGATAAGTATCCAGATCCGGCCAGCAGTGGGAAATGCCCGGCGGCATGTCCAGAATAAAATGGAGGCCGGGCGCGCTGCCGAAGGTGATGAGGGATGTCCCGGCAAGGGACTGCTCTTTGGCAAAGGCGGAAAGCCCCGACAGGCTCTCCGCGTTTTCCTTTCTGGTTCTCATACCTGTCAGTATATCACTGTTTTCCACTTTTGCATCCCTTTTTTCCCCGTAAATCCCGTCTCCGAAGGAAAAACAGGCGCGAAAGCCGATTCCCTGCACCGCCGTCATCACGAATACGGCCGTCACCAGGGCCGCGGCCGGGAAGGTGAGCACACGCCTGCGGTTCCGGGAAAGCAGCCGCCAGAACGTCCAGAGCGTGAAGGGCGCCGCAAGGAACAGATTGTTCAGGGCCGGCATGGTTCCGTTGTTGCTGCCGATGGGCGTCACCAGGATGACGATCAGAATGATGCAGGCCAGCAGTCTCTCCCGCCGGAATGCCCGCTTATCCGCCATCACCAGCACACAGGCCGCCAGAGCCAGGTACAGAAGCAGCATGCCCCATTCGTAAATGCTCCGGTAGTTATAATAAGTAAAGGTGAACATCCCCCTGCCCCAGAACAGCCGGATCAGCACAGGGATGCAGAGGCAGTAGACGATCCTGCCCGCCCGCTTCAGCCCTGCAGGCAGGAAGCCAAAAAAGATCCAGCCCGCCAGCAGGCACACCGCCAGCACCATCACCCATTTCAGCGTCCCCGCATAGGCGGAAAGCACCGAGGTCACCATGGAAAGGGGCGAATAGCTCTCATCCGTGCCCGCATAGCCGGAAAGGCTTGAAAACATGCCGAAATAGGCCGCCGGGCCGTACTGGATGCAGATGATGAGAAAAGCGGCGAGAAAACCCGCAAGGAACCCGGTCACGCACCAGAGCACGTTTTTCCATATCTCCGCATGAGAGGCCCGCGAAAGCTTCCCGTACCAGAACACCGCGAGGATGAGCGCCGCCTCCAGGATGTTGGGCGTGCGCACAGCCACATTCAGCCCAAGGCAGACCCCCGCCAGGATCAAAAGCTCCTTCCTCTCCCAGATCAGGCCGCGCATCAGAAGGATGCAGCCCGCAAGGAACAGAAAATAGGTCAGATAATTATAGAGGATGGTGGAGGGGCACCAGCAGAAGCTGATGGCGATGACCTCCCCCGCGAAGGCCATCCAGGCCGGCATCTTCCCCCGCAGAAAAAAATAGGAAAGCAGGGCCGCCGCGCTGATCAGAAGCCGGGTGTACAGGTTCATTCCCAAAAGCGTGCCGCCGAAGGGCAGCTTCATCAGAAGAAAGCCGACCACATTCGCAAGCCAGGTGGCCACGGCCCAGCTTCCCGACAGCTCCGGGAAAAAACGGAAGTTGGTCAGGCTGTAGGTGGGATCGGACACATCGATGCCCTGGTTGGCCCCAAGCAAAGGATACAGGAACAGGATCACAGGGAACAGCCAGTCTGAAAAAAGACGGCCCAGGCTCTGTGTATTTTTGATCGCTAATCCTTTTTTTCTCATCCGTATCAAGCGCGTCCCTCCATCATCTCATCCATCCGTTCCAAAAACCGGTTCAGCCGCGCCCCCCAGCGAGCGCGCAGAATGATCCGGCCCGCCGCGGCGAACAGCCGCCCCCGCAGCAGGTCAACGCAGACCGCAAGAACGAAGATCAGAACCACGCTCTCCATCATCTGGATCAGATATCCCCAGAAATGCTCCGAAACATCCCTCACGATCCACATGGCCCACCGGGCACTCACATCCGCGTGCTCGTGGATCAGGTACACGCCGAATACGGCCGGCGAGATCCGCCGCACCGCCTCCGCCGCGCCGCCCTCCGGAATCATAAGCCCCGCGAAAAAGGCAAACAGCCCCAGCGCTCCCGTCAGGCACAGCAGGAAATTGTAATGAAAGGGAACCGAGGCAAAATATTCCAGCGCTCCCGTCCCCGCGCACAGGTAAAGGCAGACCAGGGAAACGACGGCCACTCCCGCACAGGAGATCAGGTAAAGAGCCACGCCCCGTTTTTTCCCATACAGGAAGGTGCTGCCGTATTTTCTCAGATAGGCCGCGATCAGATAAAGGCAGCAGAACCATCCGAAATCATATCCGTAGCGGTCCGTGCCGAAGGGCAGGACGCTCAGGCTTTTTCCGAAGCAGAAGAATGCCAGCAGCGCCAGGATGGCCGCCTTCATCTGCCTGCGGGAAAGGGTCCGCACCGCCGCGTTCATCATGGGAGAAAAGAGGAGCATGACCACGTATGCGGTCACAAACCAGTAATGGCCGCTTTCCACAGGAAACAGACAGCGCCACAGATGATAGGGGTTTACCGCCTCCTGCCAGGAAAGCTGCCCGAACAGGGCGAGGATGGGCGGAATGAGCAGGGTATAAAACAGGATCTGAAGCAGAAGCTTAAGAAGCCTTCGGAAGGAAAAGGACTTCTCCGACAGAAAATATCCGCTCAGAAGCACATAGACGTTCACCGCAACGATGCAGAGGGACTCCAGCAGAACGCCGAAGATCTCCCGCTCCGCCGGAAAGCGCCCCTTTCCGGCCGCAGGCAGGGCTCCCGTCTGCGCGAGAAAGTGCATCACCACCACCATCAGCATGGCCAGAATGCGAAGCAGCTCAAAATTCGCCTGTCTCTTTGTGCCTGAAATCATTCCGCCTTCCTTTCCGCCCTTTGCAGGGCTTTGCCTGTATGAGCCTTCCGCCCTTCGCCGTTATCGTTCTCTCCGGATCTGCCCGTCCTCCACCCGGTAGACCATATCGCATTTTTCAATGGTCTGGAGCCGGTGAGCGATGATGATCAGGGTCTTTCGCCCGTGCAGGTGGTTGATGGAGTCCATGATCGCCGCCTCCGTCTCGTTGTCCAGCGCGGAGGTGGCCTCGTCCAGCACCAGCACCTCCGGATCCTCGAACAGCGCCCGGGCAATGCCGATCCTCTGCCGCTGGCCGCCGGAGATGCGGATGCCCCGCTCTCCGATGCTGGTGTCAAGCCCCTCCGGGAGGCCGCGCACGAATTCGTCAAGCTGCGCCTCCTTCAGCGCCTGCCAAACCTTCTTATCGTCGATCTCCTCATCCGGAACCCCGAAGGCCACGTTCTTGCGGATGGAGGCGTCGATCATGAAGATCGTCTGCGGGATATAGCCGATGTTTTTCAGCCAGCCCTCATAGTGCTTTCGCACCTCCACGCCGTCCGCAAGGATCTGCCCCTCCTGCAGGGTGAGAAGCCCCAGAAGGATGTCGATGATGGTGGTCTTTCCCGCGCCGGAGGTTCCCACCACGCCCACGGAGCTTCCCACGGGGATGGTCATTTCCGCATGGTCGAAGATCAGCACGTCGCTGTTGGGGTAGTGATATATGATATTTTTCAGCTCGATCCTTTCATGAACCGGAAGCTTCTCCACCTCTTTTTTCTGCAGATAGGTCTGCGCGTCATAATCCACGCTGCCGTCGTGGATCTCCTCCTGCAGATTGTCGCTCACGCCCATGAAGAAGGGTTCAAAATAGGAAATGGAGGTCAGGTAGTTGTTGATCCGGTTGGCGCTGGGCAGAAGCCGCATGGCCGCCACCGCGAACACGCCGATCTGCGCCACCATCTCCGTCATATCCCCGCCCGCCATGATCTGGAGGATCAGATACAGCATCAGCCCGGCGATGCAGACCGTCTCGATCAGAAGCCTGGGAGTGGAATTGTAGATATTGTATTTCTGAACCGTCCCCACATATCCGGCCCCGCACTTGGCGTATTCGTTGATGAAATAGCTCTCCCGGTTGGCGATCTTGATCTCCTTGATCCCCATCACCGACTGATCGATCCACTTGTACAGGCCGCTGTAATAATCCTGATTTTCCTCGCCCGCCTTTTTCATGATGGGTTTCAGAATGTTCTTGATGACCAGAAGCACCACGATCAGCAGGGCCGCCACCACCACCGTCATCAGCGGATCCTGCACCATCAGCACGATGGTCAGGATCACGAACATGATCACCTCGCTGGTAAGCTGAAGGCAGGAAAGGATCAGCCCGTACATGTTGTTCACGTCCGAGGTGATGCTCCTCTGGATCACCGAGGTGTCCGCGTTCAGATAATACTCATAGGGCCTCTGCATGAAATTGATCATCATCCTGCGGGAGGTGGCAAACTGGTTCGTATAGACGAAGCGCAGCTGCACCACGTTCTGAAAATACAGGAACACGTTTTTCAGGACAAAGGCGGCGATGATAGCCGCGAGCATCAGAATGGTGAACTGCGCCGTGCTCTTCATTCCAAGGGAACGGTACAGGTTTCCCAGATAGCCCTCTCCCGTCACCTGCTCCGGATCCAGAAGCGTCTGGATCACCGGAATGACCAGGCCGATGCTGCACGCCTCAAGCAGGGCGCCGAAGAACATCAGCACGATGATCCCGCCCATTTTCGCCTTCTGTCTGCCGTCCAGCAGGACGTTCATTTTCTTCAGTATCTTCTGCATATCCCAAAGCCGCTCCTTTTTTATATCGCCTCGTTCTGCCGGTGGATCTCCGGCGCCTCATACCGGTCCATGAAGTCCTCTCCCAGAAAAACCTTTTCCTTCGAGAAATGGATGGAATCCGGGACCGTGAATACGGAGATCACCTTCTCCACCTGAATGTCCGGCAGGAAATTCATCATCTCCATGGGGAAATTTCCCGGAAGCACCACACAGCCGTCAAAAAGCCTCTCATAATCCAGTATATCCCTGGGATGGGGTTTTAAAATCACCTGCGCCCCCTGTCCGTACTCCGCGATGATATCCCGGAAGATCCGCTCCCTGGTTTCCAGGTCGCACAGGGGCTCCGTCAGGATCAGGATCTTGTTCTCATGATGGGCGCCCGAGGTGAGCTGCCCCACCAGCCTTTCCTTATTCTCCAGGAAAATGCCGAGCAGGCAGTCCTTCCCTTCCTCCGTCAGCGCCTCCACCAGACGTTCTCTGGGGCATTCGATGTATTTGGGGCAGGGATAAGGCAGAACGGAAATGTCGTTCACTTCCATGTCTATGCAGTATTTTCCCCAGCCATTCTGAATGAAGATCAGATTCCAGGCGGCCAGAAGCGCCTTCAGCTTAAAGTGCCCCCTGTTGTCGTATCTTGCCGTATCATAATAACGGATGCAGTCCAGCCCGTCCTCCAGAGCGTGATACCGGATCCGCTTCCAGCTCAGATAGTAGCCGATGGGGTCGGAATCGCAGAACACATAAATATCCCGGTACTGCCTGAAATCCACCGGCACGTACTTCTCCTGCGCCGCCCCCAGTTTTTTGCAGAAAAGCATCCGGGAAAGCATGTTCAGGACGAGGTTCCCCCGGTTCTTATGATACCTGGCAAGGCCCGAAACCCGGCTTTCCTCCTGCTCCTCAAAGGTGAAAACCTGTCCGTACAGCCCGCTCTGCGAAAGCCGTTCCTGCAGAGAGCCGAAATCGCAGGACATGGTGCTCAGCACCATATCCGCCCTTCCCCGCTCCTTCGCAGGCAGGTTCAGCTCCTTCAGGCTCGCTATATATACATGATAAAAGGTATGGCATACATAAATCCGATCCTTCATCCCTTTTCTCCGTTTTCCGATATCCGCCTGTCCGCCCGATACAGCCGGCCTTCTCAGCCCCCGCTCTGAGGGGCCAGCGTTTCCTCGCAGGTTTTCACCACCCACACGTCCATGATCTTCTGCACGCAGCCCTCCGCCGGGTAGGACGGCATATTCCGGTATTCCTCCGACTGGTGAATGGCCTCCTGCACTTCCTCGCTCACCTCCGGCGTTTCTACGCCGACATAGATCTTCATGAAATTCTGGCGCACCCCGCTGGTGAGAAGCCCCGTTTCCTTCGCCACGCCGGACAAATCGTCAAACCGCTCCCCGTCCATGGAATAGCTTCCCAGCAGATCCGGCGTTTCACTCAGACCGTATTCCCCCAGAAGAAGAAAGGCGTCGCCCGGCTGATATCCCTCCGTGGCTTCAATCCGCTCCATGATCCGGTTGTACCAGGCATAGGCGCGCTCATAGGCGATCCCCATCCGAAAGTATGCCTCATTTGTCACCACAAAATTTTCATAGCCCACCAGAAGCAGCACCACGGTCACAAACAGGCTGACAAGCCTGGGGCCGGTTTTCAGGAAACAGTTCTGTGCTGCAGGCTTTTTTTCTGCAAACAGGCCGTCCTTCTTCTGCAGGCTCCTTTCCATCAGAGCGATGATAAACAGATAGAGGATCACGTACTGATAAAGCATCAGCATGCTCACGCTGGCGTCCGGGGCCATGATGATGATGGAGCCCATGGCGAGGGGCACCGCCGCCGCAAGGAACAGATAAAGGAGCGCCCCGGCGGGCCGCTTCCAGAGCTTTCTTTTCACAAACCAGGCGATCACAAGCGCGGCGGCAAGCAGGCAGCAGATCACATTCAGCGCCCAGGCGAAGCCGTTCACAAAGGAATAGGGCTTCAGGATAAAATATTCCGCCACCCAACGGTAGGCGCGCAGGATCAGCCTGGGAAGCCTTACCGGATCGATCCGCCCCATCTGGTTTAAGCCGTTATAGGAATCCAGCTCCGGAAAGATCAGCCGCGCGATCAGGCTGTAGAGCGCAATCGCCGCGATCAAGACCAGGAGGGTCTTCACGCCGGACAGAAATACGTTCCTTTCCCTTCCCGAAAAAAACGTTCCGCCCTTAGACGGGATTCCCCCGGACAGACTATTCTCCTCCCCCGGCTCTTCCTCCCGAAGCTGATCCAGGAAAAGGCCGCAGACCAGGATGCCCAGCGCCAGACATAGGTATGCCTGATACAGGCCAAGGCTGAGCACCAGGAGCGCAATGCCGGGCAGGAAGCCGAACCGGTATTTCCGGATGAGCCACGCCGCCGTACAGGCCAGGAAAATCCCCACCGCATAGCAGTCTGCCGTAAACATGAAGGTAAACATGCTGCATACGGAAGGAAAGGAAAGCATCATAAGAGGGGCCAGCACCACGCCCGTCAGGCTCCGGATATCCAGGGCGGCTACCGCCATACAGGCCGCCAGGGACAAAAAGACTACGGCAAACAGACCGCCGATCCACGGGACGCTCCAGATCCCGTCCACCGGATTGATATATTTCAAAAACCATCTTCCGAATTCCGAGCCCACGCCGAAGCTTCCCACGTTGTTGATATCGTCCCAGTTTGGCAGCTTGTTCGTAAACATATAGGCATGGATCAGGATCCCCGATATCATCCCCGTCAAAAAGCACAGGCGGATGCGGGTCGGTATTTTTCCCAGAAGCGCCTTTATCGTATCCGTATTCTCTATCATGCGGTCCATCCTTTCTTCTGTAATTCCCGCCGGCGGCTGTTTTTTCCGCCTCTGTCCCTTTTCCGGCGGCTGCTCTTTCGCTGCGGCTGTTCCTTCGCCGGCGGTTGTTCCTTCGCCGCAGCTATCCCTTTGCCGCGGCTATCCCTTCGCCGCGGCTATCCCTTCGCCGTCCCTACGATCACGCCGTCCACATGGGTATAGTCCATATCCGGGCTGACGCACATGGCTTCGTCGACGGCGAGATAAATATACAGCGTATCCTCTCTCACCTCCGCCAGTGCATCCAGCAGATTCTCCGCCGCCTTTGTCCGGATCGTCTGACAGGCGCTGCAGAAATCGTTCACCGTAAGCCCGTTCTTTTCCGCATATATGGACAGCTCGCTGACCAGATCCTCATCGTCCAGAAGGTAGGAAACGAATACCACGTGCTCAAGCTCCGGATCCCGGGCCCATTCCTCCCACTGTTCGTCATCCAGAGGGCTTTCATAAACATAGTCCGTGCCAAACTGCACCTGCCGCTGCATGAGCTGCCATTTCCCGTCGTCCACCTGAAGCACGGAAAAGACCACCAGCAGCACCGCCGCCATGCTCTGCCAGGGCATGGCCTTCTCCATGAAGACCACGCTTCCCAGAATCACAAGATAGACCACAGGCCAGATAAAGCGCCCCGTATTTCCAACCATTCCCCACAGCCGGGTCGCCCACAGCGGGAGGTTATAGCTTGCGATCACATCCGAGCCGAACGCCACCTGAGGGGAAAGGGCGATCAGCACGCACAAAAGAGCAAGAAACGCAAACGCGGCCGCGTTTTCCTTTTTTTTCCGGAAACGACCGGCCGTCTCCGCCTGCCCGCCGCGCCTGAACAGGGAAAGGAAGCTCGAAAAAATATTTTCCCGCCTGATGAGCAGACGATAAGCAAGCTGGAAAAACCAGCCCGCAAGCCCGGCTGCGAGCGTCAAAAAAACCGCAGTCCCGGGGAAGGCCAGCCCCTCCTGCGCATTGTCACCATAAACCGGAAGGCTTCCAAGCACCTGCGACCAGCCCTGAGTATTCAGCAGACCGTTCAGGTTAAAGCCGGACTGTCCCAGCGCCGTAAGCTCCGGAACATGATCATGGCCAAAGCCCCCCAGCAGAGCAACCGTTCCCACAGAGCAGGCAAAGTAGGAGAAAACCGCCCCAAGACCTTCTGCCACCCTCGTTTTTTTCACCGCATCGGCCAGGAAAAAGCCGATCAGCACAAGACCGCAGATGGGGATGAAATAGAGCTGGATCCCCGCGGCAAGAAGCCCCGCCGCCCCCCAGCAGACAGCGGTCCAAACGCTCCCAAGCCGCATTCTGCACAGGCCAAGATAGAGACAGCCCAAAATAAGCCACTGCGCGCCCAGCGCCATGTTCACCGTCATCTGAGAAAGCATGACGGGCGCGATAACAAAAAGCAGACTGCCCACGGCCGCCTCCGCCTTTTTTCCCACATAATGAAAAATGAGAAGGGCTCCGAACGCCCCCTGCAGGGCAAAGCAAAGAAGAACCCAAAGTCCGAAATACTGGAAGCTGTCCGGCAGGATTCCCCCAAACAGCTTAAAGAACACCGCCAAAAGCGGCACAGAATCCGTAAAGATCACAGAGACCTCATAGGGATAGGACATCCGGTCCATCAGGCCAATCGGGAAGGTCCATTCGCTGTCCCGGAAAAAACACCAGCCCAGATAATGCTGGGTCAGCTCCCCTCCGCCAAGCAGCCAGTCCGTGTAGGTAACATCCAGCACACGCACGCCGTAGATGCACAGAAAAGCCACAATTCCAACCGCCGCCCCCAGCAGCCAGACCATATTTTTGGTAAGCCAGGCCCCAACGGCCCTTCCGTTCAATTTCCGCACAGCCTCTGTTTTTCCTTCCATCCCGATGTATGCCGTCTATAGAAAGGCGGCCCGAGCAACACTCAAAAACTGAGGAAAGTATAACACTTTTCCGGTCCGGAGACAACCTTATCCACACAAAAGGGGCCCTTCACACCTGCGTCATTGCTCTCACGCCGCAAGCAGCGGGGGGCGGCTTCCCCTTTCCTGTCGGAAACAGACTGTACGTTCCCCGCCCTTCTGTGATATAATGGGCGCGTAATGCAGATTCTAACTCAAATGCCGGTTTCCTGAAGGAAGCCCGGAAAGGCGGAAGCTTCAGATGAAGGAAAAGAAAACCATTCTGATCTATGCGGACGGCAATCCGGACATTGCCACAGGGCACCTCATGCGCTGTCTTTCTATCGCCCACGCGATAAAAAGCCTGGGCGGCGAGGTTCAGTTCGCCGTTTCCGATGAAGCCTCCGAGGGGCTTCTTTCCTCCTTTTTTACGCAGGAAAGCCGGTTTGCGATCCATATTCTTCATGCGGATTATAGAAAGCCGGAAACCGGCCTTCCCGGCCTGAAACGGCTTCTGACAGAGGAAGACTCATCGCCGGGCGGGAATTTTTCCTGCCTGCTGATCGACTCCTATTTTGTCACACAGCCCTTCCTTGAGGCCCTGCGTCCGCTGACGCGCACCGCCCTCCTGGACGACCTGTACGCCTTTGACTATCCGGCGGATCTGGTGATCAATTATGATTTCGCCCCTCCGGAGGATTTTTATTCCAAGGCGGGAATGACGCTTTTAGGCAGCGCCTATACGCCCCTGCGCGCCCAGTTTTCCGGCCTTATTCCCGCTCTGCGCAGTCCGGTGAGGGACATCCTGCTCTCCACCGGCGGAACGGATGCCGAAAACGTGGCGGGGAAGCTTGCCGAAGCGCTCCTTACCGCTCCGGAAAGCGCCTCCTTCCGCATTCATGTACTCGTCGGAGCCATGTATGCGCACCGGGCGAAGCTGGAGGCTCTGGCACAGACGCAGCCCCGCCTGCTCCTGCATGAGCGGGTGACGGATATGGCCGCCCTCATGTGCGCCTGCGATCTTGCGGTTTCCGCCGCGGGAACCACCCTGTACGAGCTGTGCGCCGCCGGGGTTCCTTCCGTCAGCTTCACCATGGCGGACAACCAGCTTGCCGTCGCCCGGGACATGGAACGCTTTGCTGGCGTCCCTTATGCGGGAGACGTGCGCAGTACGCCCGTTCTTACGGACAGGCTGGCCTCCCTTCTTTTTTCCCTTGCCCGGGAGCCGGAAAAAAGAAAGGCCCTGTCCCGCTCCATGCACGCCGCCGTGGACGGAAAAGGCGCACAGCGGATCGCCCGCAGGCTGCTCACGCTTTAGCAAAAGGAGGCCCGAGAGCCGATCGGAGGACGGCTCTTTCCTCCTTTACAGTGATCCATGATATCGGAGTAAAAGGTCTCTGAGACCTTTTTATCAAAGCCGCTACTCGCGGCGGAAAGGGTAAGGATTTACCGTATGCCAGCCATTTCAGAAAAAGAAATACAGCGCCCAAAGGCCGTCGCCATCATCACCGCCAGAGGGGGAAGCAAACGCATTCCCCATAAAAACATCCGCGATTTCTGCGGCCGCCCCATCCTTTCCTATTCCATCCGGGCTGCCCTGGAATCAGGGGCCTTCGATGAGGTGATGGTTTCCACGGACGATTCCGAGATCGTCCGGATCGCAAAGGAATGGGGCGCCCGCGTCCCCTTCCTTCGCTCCGCCGATACCGCAGGGGACTATGCCTCCACGGACGACGTGATCCTGGAGGTGCTGCGGGAATACGAAAAGCAGGGCGTTTTTTTCGAGCGCTTCTGCTGCATCTACCCCACCGCCCCCTTCCTCACGGCCAGGCGGCTGCGGGAGGCCATGGCGCTTCTGGATACGGCGGAATCGGTGATGCCCGTGGTTCCCTTTTCCTATCCGCCCCAGCGGGGACTGATCGTGGAAAACGGCCGCGTCCGGCGCAAGCATCCCGAGTACCAGAATACCCGCTCTCAGGATCTGGAAAAAATGTATCATGACTGCGGCCAGTTTTATGCCTGCCGCACGGATGCCTTCCTGCGGGACGGCACCACGGACGTTGAGGATCTGGTTCCCGTCTATCTCACCGAGCTGGAAGTGCAGGATATCGACACCGAGGAGGACTGGGAGATCGCGGAACTGAAATACCGCAGGCTGAACGGGACGGACAGACATCTCTGACGCAAAAGCCTGACGGCAGCTCTTCTTTATGAAGCTGGGTTCGGATCCATTCCGGCCAACAGCGCGGATTTATCATGTAAATGACAGAAAGGACAGCACTTTGCAGACATTGAACACACCCTATTTTCATATTCAGGAAACGGATCTGGACAAGGATGTTTCCATTTTAAAGCAGGCCCTGACGGAAAACTGGGGAAACTGGATCGTGGGCTATTCCGTCAAGACCAATTCCCTTCCCTGGCTTCTGTGCTATATGAAGGAGCAGGGCTTCTATGCGGAGATCGTCTCCGACACCGAATACCGGCTGGCGAAGCGGCTCGGCTTTCCGGACGATCACATGATCTACAACGGACCGATCAAGGACAGGCAGATCTTTGCCGATATCCTGCTCGCGGGAGGTCTGGTGAACCTGGATTCCAGCGAGGAGCCGGAATGGCTTTCAGAGCTTTCCGCCCGTTTCCCTGACAACACCTTTTCCGTGGGCCTGCGGGTCAACTGCGACATCGCCGCCCTCTGTCCCGAGGAGGTGCTGGTGGAGGAGGAAGGGGGCCGCTTCGGCTACTGCTATGAAAACGGCGCGCTGGCCGAAGTCATTCAGAGCCTGCGCCGCCTTCCCAATGTGAAGCTTTCCGGCCTGCACCTGCATTCCTCCACCCAGTCCCGCACGGTGAACGTATACGCCGCCCTGGCCCGCATGGCGGTGAAGCTCGCGCAGGAATATGATCTGAAGCTTTCCTATGTGGATATGGGAGGCGGTTATTTCGGAGGCCGAGACGACAGGCCCGATTACAGGGACTACTTCCCCGCCATCTGCCGGGAGCTTCGCGCCGCCTTCGATCCAAGGGAAACCGTCCTGATCGCGGAGCCGGGCGTGAGCCTGATCTCCCGCGCCACCACCTTCGCCACCACTGTGCTGGACATCAAGCCTATCCGGAATCACGTTTTTCTGGTAACGGACGGAAGCAGGACCAACCTGAACCCCCTGGTCACCAGGCACGTGTACCCTCACCATATCGAGTATGCGGACGCGCCGGAAAACCGTCCCGTGACAAAAAGCCAGTGGGTGACCGGCTTCACCTGCATGGAGTATGACCGCCTGTTTGAGATCAAGGACGGCCCTGCCCTGAAAAAAGGCGACCGGATCATCTACGATACCGCCGGGGGCTACACCATGTGCTTAAATCCCCTGTTCATCCACTATTTTCCGCCCGTCTGGGTGACGAAGCGGGACGAAAAGCTCTTTCAGGCCAGAGAACAGTGGGATGTGGAGGAATTTCTCCAGAAAAACTACGTGGAAGGAGATACGCTTCATGAATAAACAGTTTACCATCGGCTCCCGCACCGTGGGCGAAAACAGCCCTGTTTTCATCGTCGCGGAAATGTCCGCCAACCACCTGCAGGACTATAACCGGGCCCTGGAGATCATCCACGCCGCGAAGGAGGCGGGGGCGGACGCCGTCAAGCTCCAGACCTATACCGCGGACACCATCACCCTGGACTGCGACACTCCCGATTTTCAGATCAACGAAGGCACCGTCTGGGACGGAACCACGCTCCATAAGCTGTACGAGGAAGCCTATACCCCCTGGGACTGGCAGCCGAAGCTGATGGAGGAAGCGAAGCGCCTTGGACTGGAATGCTTTTCCTCCCCCTTTGACGCAACGGCGGTGGATTTCATGGCTTCCATGGACATGCCTGCCTATAAGGTGGCCTCCTACGAGATCACCGACCTTCCCCTCATCCGCCGGATCGCCCGCCTGCATAAGCCCGTGATTTTCGCCACCGGCGTGGCCTGGCTCGCGGACATCGAACGGGCCCTTGCGGTCTGCCGGGAGGAAGGAAACGAGGACGTGCTTCTGATGAAATGTGTCTCCGCCTACCCCACCCCCTATGAGGACATCCATCTGAACATGATGCCTACGCTCGGCCGCACCTTCGGCTGTCTCACCGGCCTTTCCGATCATTCCATGGGACATGCGGTAGCAACCGCCGCCGCCGCGCTCGGCGCCCGTATGATCGAAAAGCACCTCACCCTCCGCCGCGCCGACGGAGGCCCGGACGGCTCCTTCTCCATGGAGCCGGAGGAATTTGCCGAAATGGTCAGAAACATCCGTGCGGTGGAAAAGGCCTTGGGCGATACCGATTATCACCTCACCCCCGTGCAGGTGGTGGAGCACGGTGACTGCCGCTCCCTTTTCGCGGCAAGGGATATCGCCGCGGGAGAAGCCTTCACGCCGGAAAATGTGTGCTCCGTCAGACCGGGAAACGGCCTGCACACCATGTACTATGAGGAAATCCTTGGGAAAAGGGCGGCCTGTGAGATCAGAAAGGGAACGCCGATGGGGTGGGATTTGATTGGGAAGCAGGTGTCTGATCGAGGAGCAGACACCTGACCTGGAAGGTACCCCTGATGCGTTGTTTGACAGAAATACGTTGCCGGACGACGGCTTTTCTTTTCCGTCGCCCGGCAGATCTGCGGACTATTTTACATATTGCTCCAGTTCCTGTGCCTCTGCTTCTACCAGCCTTTCAACGTTACCGTTTTTATCCCGGATAACCTTAAGATCGATCCCATTGTTTACGCCATTGTTGCAGTAGGTATTGTGGTCTGCATCGTAGAGAATGTGGATAACTCTTCCATCGTATATCCAGTTTTCAGAAGCCTTGTCATAGGATACGCCGAATGCGGTGTAGGCGTCCAGACTATCATCACGCCAGTCCGGATCTCCCAGCTCAAAGCTGCCGCTTTCTCCCGCAATGCCGGCCGCGTCAAATTCTGCTTCTATTTCCGCCTGTTTTTCCGTTCTGGCCCTGAAATCGGCGTCCGAGGACTGCTCCAGTCCGATCAGAGCGCCTTTTGTATCTCTGACCGGTTCCACATCGACTGTGCCCTCATCAAAGAAGAACGCGTTTGTATGCTCCGCGCTTACCTGATCCTTGAAGCAGCGCACCATCTGACCCTGATAAAAGAAACGGTCCTTCTCCTCATCGTAGGTCATGCCATAGGGTTCATAAACGGAATACTGCTCTGCGATCTCAGCCCTGCGGATTTCTTCGGCCCTTGCCTGCTCCTCCGCTAATATCACTTCATCACTCTCAACGGCTTCTGCCGCGGAGCCGGAAATATCCGCCGACGTCCTGTCAGGCTCCTGTGCCGCCGCAGTGCGAACTGCGCAGCCGCTTAATGCCCCCGATATACAAAGCGCCATGGCGAGTACAAAAATTTTAAGCTTGCGTTTCTTCATATTGAAACATCTCCTTTCTGTTGATACTCTTATCTTATCAAAGCTTTTTGGGATACCCTTGTGGCAAATATGTTTTTTATATGTAGCGATAAAAAACATGGGGCGGTGATGAATCCGCCCCATACTCTCAAAATCGAATTGTAAATAAAACGCCTCTTTTCGTGTTTTCTATCCGGTATTGTGCCTGATGCTGTTCCAGAATGGTTTTGACAATGTATAATCCCAAACCGCTGCCGCCGGTTTTCTTATTGCGGGAATGCTCCACCCGGTAAAAGGCGTCAAACAGCTTCGGAAGCTCCGAATCGGGAATATGCACACCCGTGTTTTCCAACAGAAACCAAACCATTCCCTTTTCCGAAAAGGCCGTCATATAAATGGCGCTGTCTTCCGGCGAATAGGCGATCGCATTGGAGATCAAATTATTGACCGCCTTTTGTATCAGCGCCTTATCACCCACCACATACAGATCCGGAGAAATACTCTCATTCCAGTCCATGCCTTTTTGAATGATCAAATCTTCAAACAGCCCATATTCCTGTTTCAGCATATCGGAAAATGAGATCTTATCCTTTTTCAGCTCGACCTTTGAGGACTTCATGCGGGAAACCGTCAAAATTTCCTGCACCATATTTTCCATTGTATTGATGATCTCCAAAGAGCGCGCCAGATATTTATCCCGATCCTGATAATCGCCAACCTTTAAAATCATGCCCTCGGTTTGTCCCTTTATGATCGTAACGGGCGTTTTCAGCTCATGAGAAACCGCGGAAAAGAAATCCAGCTGCGCCTGCTCCAACGCTCGTTCACGCTCAATGTCTGCCTGCAATTTTTCGTTGGCGCTTTTCAGCTCCGTCATAGAATCGGACAGCCTTTGTGACATTTCGTTCAGGCTGCGCGCCAATATTCCGAGTTCATCCGTTCTGTTCTCTCTGCATTTCCAGTCAAAGCTTAATTCCGCCATTCTCTTTGACACCGCGCTGATGCGAAGAACGGGCCCGGTCACATACCGGGAATAGAGAACAGAAGCCAGTACGGCCGCCAGCAGAATCACAGGGAACAGGATCAGGAAAATTTCCTCTAACGTATCTTTCAGCAGATCCACTTCCTGCGCGCTGCCCGCTACTGTCAACGTAAAGGGCTCTGCCGAATCTGCAAATGTGAAGATATAACTGTGTGTTGCCCGATATGCCGCCGGGTCGTCGCTCTCAACCGCAACTCCGCTTGTGACAAAAACAGGAAACGCGGAGCCTGCCTGTGACGGAAGTTCAACCTCATGATCGGAGGAATCGAACAACTGAACCAGCACACCGCTTTGATTCAATATAAATTCGTCAAAAAATTTTCCGCTTTCCAGCGGAGCGACACGTTCAACCTCTGCAAGAAGTGCATTTACCGCGCTGTCTAAATTTGCATCAAGGGTGGTGCTATAGGTTTCAGGTACAAGCCATGAGATCACACCGCAGGCTGCCACACAGCACAGGCCGGTCAATAAAAATGTAATGAGAAATATTTTCGCAAATAAACTACCTTTCACTTTCTTTATCAATTTTATATCCCACTCCCCTGATCGTCTGAATAAATTCGATACCAAGTTTCTTTCTCAGATTTTTAATGTGTGTATCTACAACACGCTCGTCGCCGTAAAAATCATATCTCCAAAGGCGTTCCAGCAGATTTTGACGGGTCAGAACACGTCCCTGATTCAACAGCAGCTCCCGCAGGACTTCAAATTCCCGCTGTGTCAGCTCATGAGACTCACCGTTGACCGAAGCGGAATAGCTGTCCAGATCCAGGATCAGGTTTTGATAGGATATCGTTTGATGCTCCTGATCCGGGACCATCGTACTCCGCCGAAGAACCGCGGCAATCTTACGGACTAATACAGGCATGGAAAACGGCTTTGTGATATAATCATCCACTTGCAGATCCAGTCCTCTGATCTGTTCTTCCTCTCCGCCCAGAGCCGTGAGCATGATGATGGGAACCTGCGACCGTTTACGGATCAGCTCACAAACGGTAAAGCCGTCTATTTTAGGCAGCATTATGTCCAACAGGATCAGATCAAAATGAGCGGAAGAAAATAAAGAAACGGCCTCCATTCCATCACCCGCAATCGCAGTTTCATAACCTGCCTCCCGCAGAAAATTCCTCAAAAGATTTTGAATATCCGAATCATCCTCAACAATTAAAATTCGTTTCATAGGAACGTCGAGTAGACTTTGTCTCGACTTTTCACTTCCTTTCATTTATATATATATTTTTTTTTTTTTT
>DWWS01000070.1 GCA_019119595.1 Candidatus Eisenbergiella merdavium
GAAGGGAGTGTCCGCCCGTGATATGTCTCTTTCACTCGGGCAGGCGAATAATTATATCAATACGATAGAAAACGGAAAGTCGCTGCCGTCCATGCAGTCCTTTTTCAATATCTGTGAATTTTTTGATATCTCTCCTCAGGAATTTTTTGATGAGGGAAGCCATCATCCATTCAGGCTCCGTGCACTGGTCGAGGAGGCAAATCGCCTGGATGATCATACTCTGGAATGTTTTCTGGAAATCATGAAGAAAGCAAATGCCGCAGGCGGCAGAAAACGATGATCCTTTAGAAAGGATTCCTGATCATTTTCCGCCTTCTGCCGACGAAACGTCCTCCCCTCTTTCAGAAAGGCCGTCCTGCCCGTTTATGGGAAAGCATGCGCGCACGCAAAGGCCGTGAGGGCTGACCGGCGAAAACTTAAGGGTTCCTCCGTGGGCCCTCACGATCTGTCCCACGATCCGCAGGCCCAGCCCGTGCTCCGGGCCTCGATTCGTTTCCTGCTCCGGGTCATAGCCCGTCTCCTCTTCCGGACCGCGCTCCGTCCCGTCCTGCTCCCGGTTCAGCCTCTCAAGGCGCGCGCCGGGCATTCCCCTCCCGTCGTCCGTCACCGTAAAGCAGCAGACACGCTCCTGCCTGTTCTCCCGTAGGGCCGCCCGCATGCCCACCTGCACCGAGATATGACAGCCCTGCGGGTTGTGGACGATGCTGTTGTTGATCAGATTATCCAGCATGCGCCTCAGAAGGTCGGGATCCCCCACAAGCTCCGCTGTTCTTTCCGGCTGTCCCGGGAACATTTTTTCCCAGTCAAAATCCGCTCCCGAAAAATCCTCCCGGGAAAAATCCATTTCATACTGCGCGGGGAGCCCTTCGTTCAGCACCCCGCTCACCGCCTGCCGTCCAAGCTCCACCGCGTCCAGGCGCTCCAGCCGGATGGGTCTGAGAGCATATTCCAGCCTGGTGGTCAGGTTGAGGCTCTCCACCAGAGCCTTCAGCCTTTCTCCCTGCCTGCGGATGATCCCCGCCTGCTGTCTGGCCTGGGGCGGAAGGCTGTCGTCCTCCTCCAGCTCCCCGGCATAGCCCAGCACCATGGAAAGGGGCGTGCGGATGTCGTGGGAAATACCCCGTATCCACTCCGCCCTGGTGTTGTCCTTCCTTTTCATATAATCCCCGGCCCGGTTCAGGCCCGCGCTGATCTCGGCCAGCTCCCCCTGCTCCTTCAGGCGGCACGGTTTTCCCCGGCCCAGCTCCTGGATTCCCTGCAGGATGGGGGACATGGCCTTTTCCACCCTGCGGATGCCCCGCAGGATCAGAAAGAGCAGAAGGCCCAGATTCATCAAAAAAACAGAGGCGCCCCCGATCAGGATGATATCCACATAGGGCCTTTCCATGGTGAAATAATATTTCACCCAGGTACCCGGCGGGAAGCCCGCCACCGCAAGGAAACCGTCCTCCCTCACCCAGACCTTGACGGGATAGCCCTCCAGATACCAGCGGCTGAAGGCAGCGACCTGAGCGCTGGTGTAGGCCCTTGGAAGCTCCTCGGGAAGCCCCAGCTCCCAAACCACGTTTCCGCCCGCGTCAAGCACCATGGCCCAGGCATCGTTTTCCTCCAGCAGCCTCCGCGCCGTCTCATCCGCCTCCCAGACTCCGTCCCGGCCCGGCACGGGACCGATGTGCTCTGAAAGCCTTTCCACGCTGAAGGTATCCTTCGTCCCGCTCAGATAGCCCGCAGACAGACCCCCCAGAAAAAGAAGGAGATTGACGGTAAAGAAAAGCAGCACGATCCCGATGGTAGAAACAATATAGCGCCTGAAAAACCGCCGTACCGGATTCATCCCTTCCTCCCCTCCTTCAAATGCAGACGATATCCCAGCCCCTTGACCGTCACCAGAGAGACCGGCCGGGAAGGATTTTCTTCGATCTTTTCCCGCAGATGGCGGATATGGGTGGACAGGGTGCTCTCATAGCCCTGCCAGTATTCCCCGCAGACGGCGCCGCACAGGACGCCCGTGGTGACGATCCGCCCCGCATTTTCATACAGCTTTTCAAAAAGCTGCAGCTCCCTGGCGGTAAGCGGGATCCTTTCACCCGCCTTTGTCACCTCCGCCTTTTCCAGATCCACCGTGGCCGCGGCAAGCTCCGCCCTGCGGTTTCGCTCCGGATATGCCCTCTGGAGGATGGCCCCCACGCGCAGCAGCAGCTCCTTTGGCAGAAAGGGCTTTGCCAGATAATCGTCCGCCCCGATCTCCAGTCCCGCGATCCTGTCCTCCGCTTCCCCGCGGGCCGTAAGCATCAGGACAGGGACGCGGCTCGTCCGCCGGATCCTCCGAAGCACCTCAAGGCCGTCCATTCCCGGCATCATCACATCCAGGATCAACAGCTCCGGCCGCTTTTCCTTCCACAGCATGAGCGCCTCTCTGCCGGAGGACGCCGTTAAAATATGACGGTATCCGGCCTTTTGAAAAATGGAATCCAGCATTTTCAAAAGCTCTCTGTCGTCGTCCACCGCCAGGATCACTTTTTCGTATACAGACATTCGCACACCTCCCGAATAAGCCTTATTATACCACCAAACAAAAAGCCTGCCTCTTTTTCAGGCAAAATCTCAGAGATTATTTAAGGCAGGCTCAGAGTTATCTCAGGACAGGGGTGCTATCCTGTTGGCATCAACCAAAGGAGGTACCTGTAAATGAACAGTTATGTTATTGAAACCCAGGGGCTGACCAGGCGCTATGGAGAGCAGGTCAGCGTTTCCAGCCTGGATCTTCATGTGAAAAAGGGCCGTATCTATGGCCTTCTCGGCCGCAACGGCGCCGGAAAGACCACCACGATGCGGATGCTTCTGGGCCTGACGGCCCCCACATCCGGCACGATCCGGCTGTTTGGCCGCCCCCTGAAAAGCGGCAGGAGGGAAATCCTGTCACGTATCGGCAGCCTCATCGAATCGCCGGGCTTTTACCCCAATCTGACCGGAACGGAAAACCTGCGGATCTTTGCCAGGCTCCGGGGACTAAAGGATACCAGGTATATTCAGAACGCTCTGGAGCTGGTAAATCTGCCCTACCGGGACAAAAAGCTCTATTCCCAGTATTCCCTCGGCATGAAGCAGCGGCTTGCCATCGCCCTCGCCGTCATGCACGATCCGGAGCTGCTGATCCTGGATGAGCCCATCAACGGCCTCGATCCCATCGGCATTGCCGAGGTGCGTTCCTTCATCCGGGCGCTGTGCGAGGAGAGGGGCAAAACCATCCTGATCTCCAGCCACATCCTCTCCGAGATCGCCCTGCTTGCGGACGATATCGGCATCATCGATCACGGCGTTCTGCTGGAGGAGGAAAGCCTGGCCCGTCTGGAGCAGAAAAACGGCCGGTATCTGCGTTTTCTCGTGTCCAACGCCCCCATCGCCGCCCGGCTGCTTCAGGACCGGCTCGGAATCCGGGCGCTCACCGTAGAAAACGGCCAGGAGCTGACCGTGCAGGAGCCCTCTCTCAACGCCGGAGAAGCGGTCCGCCTGTTCGTGGAGGCGGGGCTTGAGGTCTCTGAGGCGCATCTGTGCGAGGATACGCTGGAGGATTATTTTAAGAGGATCACGGGAGGTGAGGGAATTGCTTAAGCTTCTTTGCTGTGAATTCGCCAAGCTTCGGCGCAGGCCCCTCTTTTTTGCCGCAGCGGCGGTCTCCGGGCTGATCCCGCTGGGGTGCGCGCTGTTTCTGCCGGATTTCCGCCAGTTCCAAAGCGGCGCGGAGGCGGTGGACAGCATGATGTCCACCCTGTTTCAGATGAGCGCCTATCTGCTCCTGATGCCCGCGCTGGTGGTGCTTGCCTCCAACCTGTTTTTTGAGGAGCAGGACAACGACACGCTGAAAAATATCCTGACCGTTCCCGTGTCAAAATCCGCTCTTGCCCTCTCCAAGCTGCTTCTGCTCCTCCTGTTTGCCATCGCCTTCATGGGAGCGGGCGGGCTGATCAATCTGGCGCTCATCCTGCTTTCCGGCTGGGAACCGGCGGGCTTTGGACGGCTGTTTTTCGTGGGGCTCGGCCAGGGGATCATGATGTGGGCCGGCGCGCTTCCCTGCATTCTGCTGGTGGCCGCCCTCAACCGAAGCTACATCATTTCCGTCATCATCGCTTTTTTCTATACCACGGTCAATTACATTTTCAGCATGAGCGACCTGTTTCTCACCCAGCCCTTCGGGCTGAATCCCGGAACGCTCCTGCCCGGCCCCCTGACCTTCCGCTGGTATTTTCAATATCTGGATTTCAGTAATGCCGGCGCTGAAACGGCGCAGCTTCTGGAACGGATCAGCCCTTATTTTCTGAACACTCCCCAGGTTTTTCTCGTGGCGGGAGGGGAGGCCGCAGTCTTTTTGAGCCTGATCGCGCTGGTCTACAGGCGACAGGGAAGCTAAGGAGGTACTTTATGTCAGATATCATAAAAAGTGAATGGCTCAAGCTGAAACGCTGTCAGATCCTTCTGGTGGGCATCGTGGCTCTGGCTCTCTGCCCTGTGGCCCAGTACGGCACGCAGCTCATCGTGAATCCGGAGATCCGGGATCCGGACTATGACCTGATCCATCTGTTCGCCAATGTGATCTGGGGAAACACCCAGGTTTTCCTTCCGCTCTCCCTGGTCATGATCGGCGGATGGCTGATCGACCGCGAGAATTCCGGCGACACCATGAAAAATCTGCTCACCGTCCCGGTGCCCTATCCCCGTCTTCTGGGAAGCAAGCTGGCGGTGACCGGCGCGCTGGCCCTGCTGTTCGGCATCTACAGCGTTCTCGTCACCCTGCTCACCGGGGCGCTCGCCGGCCTGCCCGGCTTTGTCCCCGCCGCCATCCTCCGGCTGGGCTTTCAGACGGTGGCCGCTGCGTTTGCCACCTTTCTGGCCTGCATGCCCATGATCCTGATCTTCGGGCAGCTTCGCGGCGCTTATCTGGGCGGCTCCATCCTGACCTTTTTTCTGGGGTACTGCATCCTGTTCTTCAAAAGCGGATTCCTGCTCTCCGCCTACCCCTTCTCGGCAGCCCTGGTCCTCTCCGGCTTCGATATGGAGGAATTTAACGGAGCCGTCGTGCCGCCAAGCATCCCGCTGGCCCTTCTGGGCATGGCTTCGGTGCTCGCTCTCACCGCAGCCCTTCTGCTGCTCTCCCGCCCCTCTCAAAAAGCGAAGACAGAGAGGAAGGCAAAATCCAGAGGGCGGCGGCGCTGAGTTTTGCGAAATTTTCAAACCGCCTCATTGCATGGATCATGGTGATCCGCTAAAATCAAAGGAAAGGGAGGCCGGCGGCAGAAATCCGTCCGATACGGCGCTTCATTCAGAAAGGGGATCATTATGGCAAACGAAGATAAGAAGGATTTTAACGCCATGCTGCACGACAGCAAGGACATGCCCAAATTTCAGATCATCACGGACGAAAAGAGCATAAAAAAATATGGCGGAGACCGGATGTATTTTGCTCCGCCCATTGAGTATGACCGGGTAATGCGGCTTGTGCCTTACGGAAAGCTGCTCACGATCGGCAGCATCAGGGACTATTTTGCAAGGCAGAGCGGGGCGGATTTCACAGAGCCGATCACCGCGGGGATCTTTGTGTCCATCGCAGCCTGGGCGAGCCATCAGCGTCCGGACGATAAGACGCCCTGGTGGAGAACCCTGAAGGCAGACGGGGAGTTAAATCCAAAGTATCCCGGCGGTGTGGAAGAGCAGAAAAAACGGCTTGAGCAGGAGGGGCATACCATCATTCAAAAGGGCAGGACGAATATCCGGTATTATGTCAGGGATTACGAAAGCTCGCTGTTTTCTTTATAAAACGTGAAAATTCGCCCTTCTCTCATCTGCCGCAGAACATCTGCCTTTCTGCTTCCGCATGGAGCCTCCATACATTGGCGTCCACATTTCCCAGAATGGTGAAGGTCAGCCCTGCTTCCGGGTAAAAGACGGTGATGTTGCAGACGCCGTCGTTGGAGCCCTCCTTCCAGGCGCGGAAGATCTTCCCGTCCCGCTCCAGCAGCTCGGCTCCCAGTCCTACGGTGTACCGGTATTCTCCCTGCTCCCTTTTCCGCTCCGTATGGGGGAGAAGCATCTTATGAAATACCGGACTGTCGTTTACGTAACGCCAGAAACGGTCCAGATCCTCTGCCGTGGTATAGGCCCCGCTGTCCGCGGTTCCGATGGGAGGGAAGGAGTAGATGTTCTTTTTCAGGCTGCCGTCCTCTCCATAAAAATATCCTTCCGCAAATCTTCTTCCCGTTTCCTCCTTCGCCGCAAAAAAGCTGTTCATCATTCCGAAGGGACGGAAAATTTCCTCCGTGATAAAGGTACGGTAGTCCTTTCCCGTCAGCTTCTCGATCGCCAGCCCCAGAAGGATAAAGGCGCAGTTATTATACCGGATCTGCTCTCCCGGCTTGAAGTTTGGCTTCTTGTGAACGAAATTTTTCAGAAAATCCCGGTTCTGCCGGAAGGAATAGTTGGGGGTATCCACAAACAGCGCCGAGTAATCCTCGCCGCTCTCCTCATCCGCGTCGTCCGCGATTCCCGAGGTGTGCGTCAGCAGATGAACCAGCTTCACATCCTCCGGAATCTGAGTTCCTCCCAGATCCAGAATGGAATGGATCCTTTCCTCCAGGCCGAGCATTCCTCTGCTTTCCAGCAGCACAATGCCCGCGGCGGTAAAAAGCTTGGTGATGGACGCAGTGTCAAACGCTGTATCCAGCCGGTTTTCGATTCCATACGTCAGATTTTCATAACCGCAGGCGTAAGAAAAGACAGGCCCCTCCGGCGATGTGAGCAGCGCCACACCGGAAAAGTCTTTTCCGGAAATAGCATTTCCTGAAACAGAATTTTCCGAAAACGCTTTTCCGGAGGCAGCTTTCTTCGAATCTGCCTTTTTCATCCCACAGGCATCGAACAGCGAACGGAGCCTTTCCGGGGCGTCCGGCCGCAGGATACTGCTTGCGTTTATCTTTTCCATATTTACCTCCATTCCGAAGCGCTTTAGCGCTGAGGAACGCGCGGAGAAATCGCGGATGTGATTTCTCCGCTGCGATCCAGGGATTTGTGACGCTTCGGCACAAATCCCGATTGAAAAATGTGCTATCGAGCACATTTTTCAATCTCCCTCCATTCCGAAAAACTTTCTGTGCTCCCGCCGCGCAGAGAACACGGATAGGATTTCTGCGCTGCAATCGCTTGAAGTTTTGCCATAATGTCATAAGAAAAGAGCCGCCGGACCGATAAAAAAATCAGCCCGGCGGCGAAAAACTATTCCTTACGCCTATTTCATTCCAGCTATTTCATTCCAACTGTTTCAGCCTGTCCCGCATCAGTCCTCGTAACCGTTGGGGTTCTGGGACTGCCATCTCCAGGAATCGGCGCACATTTCCTTGATGCCGTACTCGGCCTTCCAGCCAAGCTCTCTTTCCGCCTTGCCGGCGTCGGAGTAGCAGGTGGCGATATCGCCGGGGCGGCGGTCCTTGATCTCGTAAGGGATCTTCACGCCGGTGGCTTCCTCGAAATTTTTCACGATGTCAAGCACGCTGTAGCCCTTTCCGGTTCCCAGGTTGTAGATGGAAAGGCCGGATTTGTCCTCAATCTTCTTCAGCGCCTTCACATGGCCCTTTGCCAGATCGACCACGTGGATGTAGTCTCTCACTCCGGTTCCGTCCGGGGTATCGTAGTCGTTTCCGAATACGTTGAGCTGTTTCAGCTTGCCCACCGCAACCTGGGTGATATAGGGCATCAGGTTGTTGGGGATGCCGTTAGGGTTCTCACCGATGGTTCCGCTCTTGTGAGCGCCGATGGGATTGAAGTAGCGCAGAAGCACCACGTTCCATTCGGGATCCGCCTTCTGGATGTCGCTCAGGATCTGCTCCAGCATGGATTTGGTCCAGCCGTAGGGGTTGGTGCACTGTCCCTTCGGGCACTCCTCCGTGATGGGGATGATCGCAGGATCTCCGTACACGGTGGCGGAGGAAGAAAAGATGATGTTCTTTACGCCGTGCTGACGCATCACATCCACCAGGGTCAGGGTTCCGGCGATGTTGTTTTCATAATACTCCCAGGGCTTGGCGACGGACTCGCCCACCGCCTTCAGTCCTGCGAAATGGATGCAGGAATCGATTTTTTCCTTTTCAAAAATGGCGTTCAGCGCCTCTCTGTCGAGAATGTCCGCCTTGTAAAAAGGAACGTGCTTTCCCGTGATCTTCTCCACGCGCTGCAGGGACTTCTCGCTGGAATTGCAGAGGTTGTCAAGCACCACCACATCATATCCTGCGTTCTGCAGCTCAACTACCGTATGGCTGCCGATATATCCGGCTCCGCCTGTCACTAAAATTGCCATGGTCTCCTCCTGTCCGTCCGGCGCTGTGCCGGGCTGTTTTCTATTGCCACAAATACTCGGGATAGACACCTTCCGCTTTCAGGCGGGCGATGGAATCCATCACGAAGGGCTTATCCTCCTTGTAGGTCACGCCGAACCATTTGTCCTTGGAGGAAAGCACCTCAACGGTCGCCTTGCCCTGCTTCAGAAGCTTATCCACCTCAATGGGAAGGAAGCATTCCGACTTGAGCGGATTCTTCTCCACCTCATTTTTAAAGAAGCTGTTTACCGCGCTTTCCAGTTCGCTCAGGATGCTTGCGGAAAAGCCCCACATGTTCATGGATACCAGGGTGTCCAGCGCAAGGGGCGTCCAAGTCGCTCCGTCGTCCTCCGTAAAAGCCGCGGCCTCCTCGGTCTTTACGATCTTGGTGCGCTCCGCGATCTCCTTCAGGTAGCCCTCTTCGTCGGTCACGCATACGCCTCTGGCAACGGAACCGTTTTCCGTGAGCGTGTTTCCAAGCTCATAGCCCACCATCGCATAGCGGTATTTCTCATCATCCTGATGGGTGGTCAGGAAGCGGTACAGCGTCTCATAGGCGCTTCTTCCGTAATAATCATCCGCATTGATGACCGCGAACGGCCCCTTTACCACATCCTTGCAGCAGAGGATCGCGTGCGCCGTCCCCCAGGGCTTCACCCTGCCCTCAGGAATCTGGAAGCCCTCCGGAACCTTATCGAGCTCCTGGAAAACGTATTCCACCTCCATGTGCCTGCTCACTCTGTCGCCCACACACTCACGGAAATCCTTTTCGTTCTCCTTCTTAATGATGAAAACGACCTTCTCAAATCCCGCTCTGTGCGCATCGTACATGGAAAAATCGATGATCTTGTGGCCCTGAGCATCCACCGGGTCGATCTGCTTGAGTCCGCCGTAGCGGCTTCCCATACCTGCTGCCAGAATTACCAGTACCGGTTTGTCCATTTTTTCTTCCCCTTCTGCGTGTTTTTCACGCGATGTCAGGGTTGTGAAGCCAACATCCTTAAAGGTGTCAAATTGTTCGTAAAGTCCGCAGGCCCGCTTCACTTTACCCTTCTATTTTATCTGGAAACCCGCACATTCCACAACTGTGATTTGTTGCATAGAGCTGTCGAAATGTTAATTCAGGTTTTCCTTCCGCATTTGTGCGCGGTCGGAGGAGTTCCGCCGCCTTTTTTCTGTATCCATCTTACCACAGAATGCCCCTGATTGGCAATTTTCCAATCAATGCTTTTTTTGGCACTTTCGTCCGGAGCGGGGCTGAACAGCGAAAAAAGGCCCGGACCTGTGGTGAGATCCGGACCGTTTTTCTACATATTATGCTTTTTTGAAAAATTCGGGACCGCGGCCGCAGACCGGGCATTTGAAATCCTCCGGCAGCGCATCGCCCTCATAAACATATCCGCAGATCTGGCAGATCCATTTTCCGCCCGCAGGCTGTGCTGCGCTCTCACCGGTTTCCGTGTCAGCCGGCGCGCCGGCATCCGCCTGAGCCTTCTGCGAAGCGGCCTCCGTTCCGGCTTCCTGCTGCGGCGGCTGATAGGTGGGCGCGTTCTTCGGAGCCCTTCCCTTGATCACACGGTGATAATAGGAATAGGTCATGGGCGTTTCGGAACCGTTCAGGACCTCCGCTTCTTCTGCCTCCCCCAGAAAAATGGTGTGGGTTGGCGTCTCCAGCTTTCCGATGAGGCGGCAGACCACATAACCGCAGGCAGAGGCGATCACCGGAAGGCCGCCGGCCATCTGCACGGGCACGCCGCGGAATTTATCCGTATCCCTGCTGCTGTGGAAGCCGAAGGCTCCGATCAGCGCAGGATCCGTGTTCTCCCCCAGGACGGAAAAGGCAAAGCGTCCCGTGCTTTCGATGCAGTCGTGGGTGTAGTTATTGTGGTTTACGCTCACCGCAAAGGTGGCTGGCTCCGCCGTGATCTGCATGATGCTGTTGGTCACGCAGCCCACCGGCCTTTCCCCGTCCAGGGTGGTGGTGATATAAACGCCGTAATTTAGCTGAAAAAATGTCTGAATATTCATATTTTCCTCCATTCCGAAGCGCTTTAGTGCTGAGGAACGCGCGTAGAAATCGCGTATGCGATTTCTGCGTTGCGCAAGGATACTTCGTATCCTGCGGCTTTGTGACGCTTCGGCACAAAGCCGGATGGAAAAATGTGCTATCGAGCACATTTTTCCATCTTACCTCCATATATTTCAGGTCATCGCTGCCCCGTCCACGGACAGAACCGCTCCGGTCACGTAGGAAGCGAGGTCGCTTGCCAGGAACAAAAAGGCGTTGGCTATGTCCTCCGGCTCTCCCACGCGGCCCAGGGGAATGGTTGCGATCAGCGGTTCGATCATCTCCTTCGGAAGCGCCGCGACCATGTCCGTCCGGATGACGCCGGGCGCCACCGCGTTGACGCGGATGTGATCCTTTCCCAGCTCGCGGGCCAGGGATCTGGTCAGGCCGTTGACCGCAAATTTGGATGTGGGATAACCGGCCCCGGCCGCCTGTCCGTACAGGCTGACCATGGAGCTTGTATTCAGGATCACGCCGCCGCCCTGCGCCCTCATCAGCGGCGCGGCAGCTCTGGCACAGCGGAACACCGCGTTCAGATTCAGATCCATGATCCGCTCAAACTCCTCCTCGGTGTAATCGTAGAAGCTGTTTCTGGCGGAAATGCCCGCGTTGTTCACCAGGATATCCAGCCTGCCGAACTGCTCCTTCACCCGGTTCATGGCTGCCTCAACCTCCCGCAGGCTTCCAAGATCCGGCGCCATGCCCGTCACGTTCCAGTCCGGGTTCTCCGCCCGCAGCTTTTCCAGGGCGGCGTCCACGGTTTCCTGTCTGGATCCCCAAAGCGCGACCGCCGCCCCGTTTTCCAGAAACTTCCTCACCACCGCGAGGCCGATCCCTCTCGTTCCTCCCGTAACAACCGCAGTTTTTCCCTTCAGCATAAAAAACCTCCTTCCCAGGCGGCAGCGGAGCGGGGAAACGGCCTTCGGCCGATTTCCGGAAATGCCTTCGGTTTTCGCTTCTTGCAAGGCCTCCAGTTTTCTCCCGTCCTGACTGCTCTTTCTATATTTTAATAATAATTACTGTTATTAATTTAAATATAGCATATTATTCCAATTTGTCAATACCAATTCAAAATTAGCAGACATAATTAGCAGACATGCTTCATTCTATTCTTCCCTGTCTGCATTCTTTTAATCGAAAAGAGCCGATGCTCAACGCATCAGCCCTTCTCTCTGTCCGCCTGCCATGATCATTTTTGGGCGGCCATATATTCATCTACCTGTCTCTGTGCTTCGTCGATGATATCCTGCAGTCCTGCGGTGTACATGGCAGTCTTAAACTGTTCAATCGCCGCATCCACATCATCGACCTGCCCGCACAGGAGGGGATACCAGTAGGTATCATCCGCAGCTTCCACCGCAGCGACCTGTGTGCTTACCGCTGTCGTATCAAATCCAAAATAGTCCAGCAGATGTTCAGGCTTAATATTCTCATAGAATCTTTCATTCATTTCCTCATACTTGATGTCCACATCCGACTCCGCAGGATCATAAAGGGTCCGGAGCATATCCTCATTTCTCCATCCCCAGAAATTGCTTGCATTGTACGGCTGCAGAACGGAATATGTGCCGTCGTCATTAAGCTCCCAGTTAACGCCCTCAATTCCCAGGCTGGTCAGATCCATGATTTCCTGATTGGTAGAGAGGAGATTGAGCATCATCATGGCGCGTTCCGGGTTCTTTGTATTCACATTGATGCCCATTCCGTTATTCGTATATTTGGAAGCGCTGTAGGTATTGTCCTCGGCGAACTCAAAAATCTGCATTTTGCATTCCGGATGAGCCGCGTTGATTTCATTGGCATAGGTTCTTGCAGTACCCGTATTCCATAAGCAGAAAGCCGCCTTGCCATTTGCGATATAGGTCTGGCGTTCCTCAAAATTGGTGGAAAGGACATCGTCCGGGATCGCGCCCGCGTCGGCAAGCTCCTTCATCTGATAGCAGAAATTGCGGAATTCCTCCATATCGAAAAGAGAGGTCAGCTGCGTATTCTCCGGATCGTAACCGTTGTAATAGATAAATGAATTGCCGTTCGGCGTTCCGCTCAGGCCGCTGTATCCGTTGGGGTTGCAGCCTTCCGTAATGCTGGCAATATAGAGCCCCCACGGGTTATCCTCCTTTACCGCAAAGGCATTCTTTCCGTTTTCCCCGCACGCCTTCATAAACGCCATACATTCATCCCAGGAGCCAATATCGTCAAATCCGTACTGTTCCATCCAGTCTGTACGGACTGCAATCGTAACCGGATTTACCTCTACAAAATTGGCGGGCATCATGTAAATTTTTCCGTCTATCCTGGCCTGATTCCATGCGGCCTCCGGCAGCTGCTCCCACACATCCGGCATATAGGTGGAGATCATATCCTCCGTCAGTTCAAGGAAGCCTCCCAGCGCGACCGTCTGCTCGTAGTGGCACCAGGCAGGCGCCGTAAAGATCAGATCAAAATCCTCCTTGCCCGAAAAAAGAAGAGAATACTTTGTATCATGCTCCGACCAGGAGAGCCATTTTACGTTCAGGGACGCGTTGATCTCCCTTTCCGTAATCTCATTCACCTTCGCCAGAATATCATCATAGGTTTCCGGGGTGTCTCCTACCAGATACATGGTGATATCCACATGCTCCGAGATATCCGGGCCTCCTTCCGCGGCTTCCGCCGTTCCCTGCGCGCTCTCTTCCGCATCCGATGCCGACTCGCTGCCCGTATCCGAAACGCTGCTCTCCACGGACGCGGCGGCTTCACCGGACTGATTTCCTCCTTTGGAGCCGCAGCCTGCCAGCAGCCCTGCCGTCATGACCGTCCCTAAAAGGATTGCCAGAATCTTTTTCATGTTCCTTCTCATAAGAATCCTCCTCTTCTTCCTTTTTTTCGTAATGATCTATTTTTCCGCTTTTTCAGAAAGCGGCCATTACCGGTTTTAACCCTTTACCGCTCCGATTGTAATGCCCTGGACGAAGTACTTCTGGACAAAGGGATAGGCAAAAATGATCGGGCCTGTAACTACGACAGTCAGCGCCATCTTCAGTGTCTGGGACGGCATCGCCAGCGCGGAGCTCACATCGCTGGAAATCGAAGCGCCGGACGCGATCAGCCTCTTATAGGCCTCAATATTGTTCACCGTGTCATACAGGAAATACTGCAGAGGGAACATCTCATCCTCTGTGATAAACAGCATTGCATGATACCAGCTGTTCCAGTACGCCAGAGCGATCAGAAGTCCTACGGTGGCCAAAGCGGGCTTGATCAGCGGCATGATGACCAGAAACATGATCTTTATTTCGCTGCATCCGTCCATTTTTGCCGCATCTACCAGGGAGTCCGGGATCGACGTAATATAGCTCTTCATGATCAACAGGTTATATACGGAAAACAGGAGCGGCAGCAGCATTGCAAGATAGGTATTTCCCAGGTTTAAGGTGTTCATATACAAAATATAGGTAGGAACCAGACCGCCATTGAACAGAGTAGTAAAGTAGAAGAAAAAGGAAAAAGCATTCCTCCACTCAAAATCCTTTCTGCACAGCACATAAGCTGTCATTACAGATACAACAAGTCCGATCATTGTTCCCGCAACTGTAAGCCCGATCGTCACGCCGTATGCACGAACGATTACCATGGGTTCCTTAAATACCGTACCATAGGCTTCCCAGGAAAATTCGTGCGGCCAGATTGAAAAGCCAAAATCCGCTATGCTGGCTTCCGAGGAAACCGATCCGGATACCACCATCAGAAACGGCACCAGACACACAATGGCCATCACTCCGCAGAATACATACGCGATCAGATGCAGCGCGACCACATCTTTTCCCATTTTCACCTTTCCCAGATGCTTCGCTTCCTTTTTCATTTCCCGTCCTCCTAAAACAATGAATAATCCCTGTCGTACAGGCTTACAAGCTTATTCGCCAGAATGACCGTAATAAAGCATAATACCGACTGAAACAGACCGATTGCCGACGACATGCCAAAATCATTGCTGGAGATCAGAGCCCTGAAGGCCAGAGTATCGATCACATCCGTATATTCATATAGCAGGCCATTGGAACCCACCAGATTATAAAACATGTCAAAGTTTCCTCTGAAAATGCCTCCGACGCTCATCAAAAACAGAATTACCACCGTAGGCATGATCGCCGGAATCGTCACATGAAAGATTCTCTGAAAAACATTTGCTCCGTCAATAGCCGCCGACTCATACACGGAAGTATCGATTCCCATGATCGCCGCAAGATACAGAATGGATCCATAGCCTACACCCTTCCAGACATTGAAGAAAAGCAGGATCGCCGGCCAGACCTCCGGTTTGGAGTAAAAGGAAATTTTTTCTCCGCCCAGAGCTGTGATCAGATTGTTCAGGAAGCCATAATCAGAGCTGAAAATATTAAATGCCATGACGCCTACAATAACCCAGGAAATGAAATATGGCAGAAACATAAATGACTGACTCAGCTTGCGAAAGCTCTTACTGCGTATCTCAGTCAAAAAAATCGCAACTGCGATCTGAACAACGGTTCCAACCACAATGAATAAAATATTGTACAGTACCGTATTACGGGTTACCAGGCCCGCCTGCCCGGACATGAAAAAAAACTTGAAATTTTCCAGCCCGTTCCATTCGCTTCCCCAGATTCCGCCGGCGTAGGTATATTTTTTAAATGCCAGAATAACGCCTGCCATGGGATAATAAGAAAAAATCAATGTATAGACTACTGCCGGCATAAGCATCAGCAGATAACTTCGATACTTATACAGTTTTTTTATAAAGCCTTTGACTCCTTTTGTTCTCATTCCTGTCCCTCACTTCCATCTGACTGTTTTCCTTTTCTGTTTTCCAGTATAAGGTTTTTCTTCTCATATCTAAATTCTCTTTTTTTTACTTCCTTTTCACTTTTTTACCGATTTGCATCTTTGCGGCGAATGGCCGTTTATACAGGCATAACGGACGCCTTCCGGGTTGATCGCCAAAAAAAGCGCAGGCCTTTCTGGCCTGCGCCGCAATGTATTGCTGTCCCTTTCTGATGCCGTCATTCACCGATATGGTTTGCCGCCCTGTATTCCGCAGGGGACATTCCTTCCATTTTCCGGAATACCCTGTTGAAGGAGCTGATGGTTCCATATCCGGCTTTTTCCGCGATCAGATAAATTTTCTCATTCGTATTTATCAAAAGCTCCTTTGCCAGGCTCATTCTTGCCCTGACAATATAATCTGAAAGATTGCAATGGTATTTCTGCTTAAAAATTCTCGACAGATAGGAAGCGTTGAAATTTCCCACATCCGCAAGCACCTGAAGGCTCAGGTCATCCTGAAGATGATCATAGATATACTGCTCTACCCGCTGTATCGCCTGATCTCCATACGAATATTCATCCTCTTTTGTCAGATTCGCCAATACAGCCGCCAGCTTCATCAGATAATCAACCGCTTCACCCCAATCTCGAAAGTCCTCCACGCTTGTCAGAGGATACATTCCAATCTGAAAGGGAATTTTTTCTGTCCATCCATTTGCGTTGATATACTTAATAAAAATCATGGAAATGCTGTAATAAATTTCCAGAGCCTCCAGGTCATGCATGCTGTCATAAGAAAGCAGCCGCCCTGCGGCCTCCGGTAAAATCCTGCAGACCTCATTCAGCCTGCCCTGCTCCATATAGCTT
This sequence comes from Candidatus Eisenbergiella merdavium, assembly GCA_019119595.1. GTDB lineage: Bacteria > Bacillota > Clostridia > Lachnospirales > Lachnospiraceae > Eisenbergiella > Eisenbergiella merdavium. The sequence continues at coordinate 16,081 of DWWS01000070.1, forward strand.
TCCAGCATAAGCCGCTTCATCGCGCCGGTCTTACTTCCGATATACCCGGACTCATCCCCTGACGGCAGGACAGACAGCACCCCTTCCTCATTTCCCCTGGCAAGCGGTATCAGCTTTCTTCTGAGCATATGATATGCAGCGCTCAAATCTTCCAACTGAATGGCTTCCCGATAAACAGCGGCCGCCATCCTGATCTTCAGCTTTTCGCCGCAAAGCCTTTTCACGCTCTCCAGCCCTTCCGCACAGGTACGGAACAGATTATTCCAGTCCGCGGGAAAGCCGTCCATTCTCGGCTGAACAATCCCCGTTATATAATGAAAATCCAAAATATACACCGCCAGCCTGACGGTTCTCGGCATATTTTCACGAACTGCGGCAAGTATATATTCCTGGTCTTCATAGCGCACCGCATCGTCAGCAGTACTGATTCTTGCCATGAAAAGAATGAACGGCTGATCTGTTTTCACAGGTATTTCCATGTGCAGAAGCTGCTCCTTCACGGCCTGCGGTTCCACAAGCTCATTGACCAGCTGCTCCATGATTCCCTTTTCCAGCCAGTATTTCGCCTGCGACAGCAGCGCCTCGTTCTGCCTTTGCTTCAGTGCCGCCTCCCGTTCCTTTCGCAGCTCTCCGTATACCTCAAGAACCGTATTTACGATCTTTTGAGGGGTTTCCGTTTTAACAAGATAACGGATCGTTTTATCCTGCGCCACCTGATAAAGGATTTCATGGGTGCTGTAGCCTGTAAGAAATATGACCCGGATATGCGACCAGTTTTCTTTTATCCTCTTATACAGCTCCAGCCCGTCCATTCCGGGCATCTGAATATCTGTCAGTACGATATCAAATTTTATATCATTCAGAAGCTCCAGCGCTTCTCGGGCTACAGAAGCGGTATAAATATTGATTTCTTCGTCACAGGCCTCAAACAGCTCTACCAGCCATTCCAGGCTCTCAATTTCATCATCCACGATCAACAGCTGAAACATCTTTTTCCTCCTGCCCGCATCCTCATTCCTGCTTCTGCCTTCATTCCGGCAGCATTATGTCAACCAGCACTCCGCCAGCCTCACCACGACGGATAGACAGGCCAATATTCCTTTTATAATAGCTTTTCAGGCGTCTGTCAACATTCACGATGCCTGTGATTTCTCCCTGGTATTCGCCGGAAAGCTTCCGGTTCATTTCCGCGATCACAGCATCCGAAGTATCCCCGTTATCTTCAACAAAAATATGCCGCATCCCATCCTCTCTGCGATAATAAACACGCAGGATGCCGTCCTCCTCCTTCTTTTCAAGAGCATACTTGAACGCATTCTCCAAAACCGGCTGTACCGTCAGCCTTGGGATCAAAATTTCCTCCCAATCACGCGGAAGCTTCTCCCAGATCAGCTCCATGCGCGAAGAAAACCGGTTTTCCTGTATCCGGGCATATGCCTCCGCATGCTCCAGTTCTTCCCTCAGGCAGGCGATGTCGGACTCATTGCGCGTAATGTAACGGAAATAGGTTCCCAGATAATTCGTCAGCTGCTCCGCCCCCCGGTAATCTCCCCTGTGAATCCGTCCGTTCAGCAAAAAGAAGCTGTTATACAAAAAGTGCGGATTTATCTGTGCCTGGAGCTGCCGAAACTGAGCCTGTGCCACCAGATTTTTCTGAACATATACCTCGTCGATGGTCTGACTGAGCTTCTGCACCATATGATTAAAGCCTTCATATATGTATTCAAACTCATCCTTTGCTTTGTGCGTGATCCGAATGGAAAGATCTCCTTCCTCCAGCTTCCGCAGAGCGACATACAGCTCCCCCAACGGCCGGTTCACCAGCTTCTCCGTGTAAGAGGCGAAAAACATGGCGCAGGCCAGCGCCAGAAGCGGAAACCAGAGCATCTGCTGTCTGTAATTTCTCAGGCTTCTGAGGACGACCTCCTCTGAGCAATATTGGACGAGATCCCCAAAATACTGAGATTCCGTCACATTTACAAGATAGTGCCTGCCGTCCATCACGATCCTGCTGATGCTGTCAGCCTTGTCCCATACCTCCAGAATCTTCCTTCCCATCCCTTCCTGCACCGGATCCTCCAGAAACCATCCGATCTGCGGATAATTCCAAAAGGAGCTTCCCCCTTCGACCGAAAACTCCTTTAAATTACTGATCATCTGCTCATTATCAAAAATGATCTCCATATAAAACCGGGGCGGCATTTTTTCGGAATAATAGTGCTCTGCCATAGCAAGTATCAGAACACCGTCCTCCACCGCCAGCATATCAAGACGGCTGTTCATTTCCTCAACCCGCTGTTTATCCGGCTCCGTCATCATGCGGAAGGCGTTCGACTTGATAACATAATCGCTGCCCAATATATAAAAAGAAACATCTCCGAGAAGCTGATCCGATCCCTCGATCAGCAGCAGCTTCTCCTGTTCCGTAAGAATGGCGGCTATTCTGTCACGATCCTGCAGAGAGCCCTCTTCCCCGAGGAATACCAGATTCCAGTCTGTAAAAAAATTATCCCTCTGATGCAGAATGTTTTCCATCTGATGATCGATGGAATCGACATAATACCGGGCGCTGCTCTCCATTTGCTGATAAATGATATTGAGCGTATACCTTTCCAACAGGAAAAATATGATCCCAAAGCAGAAAGCCAGCAGCAGGATCATTCCCACAAATACAATAAATAATTTTGTTTTAACGGTATTCAGTTTCTTCATTTGTATCCTCCTGCCAGATGGCTCCATTTATCCGGTCACAAGCTTCCTGACCACCGGGATCTTTTCCAGGATAAAGGTCACAAGCAGGGCGGGGAGGATGAGCGCTATGGTTTTGAGGATGTTGGTTCCCACGCTGAAGCGGGCAAAAAGCAGCGCCATATACGGCACGAGAAGCCAGCCGAACAGCCAGTGGATATAGTAGATTCCCAGGGTTCTCTGCGCGACGGCGCGGACTGCTGCGGAAAGGAGCCTGTTTTTAATAGTAAGGAAACGGCAGAGCAGAAAAATGCCTACAGCAAGCAGGATCACCGGAAGATGGCGGTAGCCCTCCGCCAGAAGGATCCCGTCCCAGGCGGGCGTGCCGCTGATATACCATTTCACGGCCCAGATTCCCGGAAGGCCCGCCGCGGCCATCAGCGCGCCGATCAGGCGCTGTGCCCGCAGGCTCCCGCCGACGACGGGGCCGGTGTGGATCCAGGCTCCCAGCAGGAAAAAGCCCAGCATGTTCGCATAGGTTCCGAAGGGATTCAGAACCTCCAGCGCGGACAGCGGAAAGCTTCCGATCCATCCCGCCGCCGTGAGGGCATCCAGGGCCATCTGCGCCCCGGTCATGCCGTTCGTCATGACAAGGCCGTATATGGCGAAGAACAGGATGAGCTTTCTTCCAAAGGGAAGGTCAAAACAGACCCGGAACAGAGGGAACAGCACATATACGGCAAGAAGCGCCTCGATGAACCACAGGTGCCCGGTGCCGATTCCCTCCAGGCTGCCGAAGGCGAACAGGTAAAGAAAGATCTCATTTTTTCCAAATCCGGAAACCGGGACGTGGTTCACCGCTCCGATGAAAAGCAGATAGATCAGCCGCCACGCGACCAGCACCGCCCAGATGGTGAGCGTCTTTTTCACATGCTTTTTCAGGTTCAGAGGCCGGGTGAACAAAAGCGCCCCGTTCACCATGAAAAACATGGGAACGCCCGACCAGCACGCCGACATGAAAAGATTCGCCGGAACGCTTTCCGAAAGAAGCACGAAATGGCAGAATACCACCAGAAAAATGGCGATCACCTTCACGATATCCAGATATTCGATCCTTTTTTGCACTGTTTTTCCCCTCATTTCCAGTTCATGCCCGCAGGCCGGAAGGCTCCGGGCAGATTTTTTGCAGCCGCTCGGCCTTCGGCCTGACTGTTTTGTTTTTTCCAGATTCAGAAGCAGACCGTCTTTCCCGCTTTCGGCTTCACCGCCTGAACCTGGGGAAAACGTTCGCCAAGCAGCCGGTAAAAGGGCCGCGTGTCCTCGTCACGGGAAGCGGGCGGGAACGCATTGTCAAAATGATCCAGCAGGATCCGCTTCGGCTGCAGGCGGCTTACGATCTCACAGGCCGCTTCCTCCGGCCTGCGTTTTCCCTGATAGGGCAGGATGAGCAGGTCCGCCCCCTTCGGATATTCGGCCGCATCGTCCAGGGCCATGCTCCCCAGCAGGAGGATCTTCCGTCCCTCCGCCTGCACCTCATACACCAGCGTTTCCCCTCTTTCCCGGAAGCGTGGATGGGCCCAGGCAAGGAAAAGCAGATTCCTGAAATGCCGGAGCACCTGCGGGGAGAAAAGCCTTCCCAACACCACAGAAGGGGAAAAGGCCACATGCTTTCCCCGGTGCACCCAGATGCTCAGCTCTCCCAGCCTCCAGTGATCCCCGGGAGAAGCAACCACCACGTTCCCGTTGTCCTCCAAAAAGCCCTCCAGCGTGCGCGCAGCCGGAGCGGGACAATGTACGGTGGCGTCCTGCCCCTCCACCAGCTCGGGCACGAAGAAAAGATGATCCAGATGCCCGTGGGTGATGCAGATATCGCGCACGCCCTCAAAATCCTCCAGCGTATTGGGATTGCTTCCTCCGGCAAGCTCCACGAAGGGGTCGAACAGAAGCTTCTGTCCGCAGGCCTCCAGAAGGATGGATGCCGTTCCGAGCCAGGTTATTTTTATCATTTTTGTTTTGTCCTTTTCCTTTGTATGTTTTTCGATATACCCCCCCCGCAAGGGGGAATCAGCCATTCAATTCCTGTTCTACTCAGCTACTCCTGATTCCAGGATCCGAAGCGCTACACGGCTGCAATCAATCTCCGCCACCGCTCCCATTGGAATAACTGTCATCGGCGTTCTGTGAACAAAGTCAACGTTCGATATGACCGGAAGATCTTCCCGGTGTGCTTCATACTTCAGAAACCTGATCAATACCTGTTCTTCCTCATCACTTAATTGGCCAATGATCATTCCAGCCGCATGCTCAAACATTCCGGCCGCATCCAATGCCCGCAGATCATGCAGACCGGCTAAATCGCCTCCATATGGTAAGCCTGTTTCCAGCATGATAATGCAATCCTTAAAAAAATCTCGCTTTGGGAAAAATTCAGTTCCCATGATCTGCCGCAATGGTCCTGCGCATCCGCCAAAGATTCTCCCTCTTACGACTCCATTACCCTGGACTAATCTGTAACCGGTATTGTTCGTCCACTTAATTTCATTTTTGTCAACATTTCGCCATTCAATGTTCGTGTATTCTGAACAGGCCGGTATGTCTCCTATCACCTCAGCGGAAAACAGACATTTTGTTATCGCTTCTTTTGTATAATTATCCAATGTCACGGGTTGAGCGACAGGGGTTAATAAATTAGGTCCATAATAGGCTCTGACCCCTGCTTTTGCAAAAACAGCCATCCATGAAGTGATATCAGAATATCCCATAAATACCTTCGGATTATTCTTTATTATATCTAAATCTATATAGGGAAGCACTCTATATGAATCGTCACCGCCCATCATACAGATAATTCCTTTTATCTCCTTATTCTGCATCGCCCACATGAGATCCTCGGCACGTGCCTCCGGGTGCTCATAAAGGAATTTGCTTCCCGCCAATGCATTTGGCGTCGTGACGACGTGGACTCCCCATGTTTCCTCCAATCGCTTTTTACCTGTCTCATATCTGTAAAGCATGTCCTCGTCGCCTGCTCTGCCTCCGGAAATAGAGATCAATGCGATGGTATCTCCCCTTTTTAACATCTTAGGCACTTCCAGCTGATACATAAACCTTCCTCATAAATAACATGGCTGAACTGACTTGCCCTGCCATCCGCAAGTGATCCGGCTCCTCATGTGACAAAAGAGAGGATGAATGCAGCGAATGATCTCAGGCTTGAATCATGCGGGGATATCCCTGCACGGTGTTTTCTGATATTATACCCTGAAACCGCTGTTTTTTCCACCGTTTTCCCTGGTACCGTTTTCCCTGGCACAGCATCCGTTCCGGTTCGCTCCGCATAATCCGCGTCCCGTCACGGCGCGATCCGGTGGATGTCCCGCGGAAAAAGGCAGGCCCTGCGTACGTTGTCCTGCTCCAGAAGCCTTGCGGTGAAGCGCTCCAGCCCCATTCCCAGTCCGCCGTGGGGCGGCATTCCTCCCCTGTGGATCATCAGGTAGCTCTCAAACTGCTCCGGGTCCATCCCCCGTTCCTTCATTTTGGCGAGCTGGGCGGCATGATCATGGATCCGCTGGCCTCCCGTGGTCACCTCAAGCCCCCGAAACAGCAGGTCGAAGCTTTTTGTCACGCTCCTGTCCGCCTCATCCTCCATGGCGTAAAAGGGGCGCTTTGCCGTGGGATAATGGGTGACGAATACGAATTCGCTGCCCGTCTCTTCCTGTATCAGCTCACACAGCAGCTTTTCCTCTTCCGGGTCCAGATCCTCCTTTTCCCGCACGGGGCGTCTGTATTTCCGGGCGATCCGCTCTTTGGCCTCGTGAAAACGGATGAAGGGAATGGAACCGATCCGCGGGATGCGCACATTAAGCAGGGCAAGCTCCTCCCCGCAGAGCTCCGAAAGTCCTTCCAGCGTATGGCGGATCATCCCCTCCTCCATACGGCAGAGCTCCTCAAAGCCTTCGATATAGCCCATTTCAAAATCCACGCCGGTATACTCGTTCAGATGCCTTGCGGTATCGTGCTTTTCCGCCCGGAATACCGGCCCGATCTCGAACACTCTCTCATATACGCCCACCATCATCTGCTTGTAAAACTGCGGGCTCTGGGCCAGGTATGCCTCCCTTCCGAAATAGTCAAGCCGGAAAATATTTGCGCCGCCCTCCGCTCCCTGGCTGACCAGCTTCGGCGTATGGATCTGAACAAAATCATTCCGCTGCAGGTATTCCGTAAAGCCCCGCACCAGGGCGTCCTGAATCCGGAAAACGGCGCGTTCCTTCTCGTTCCGCAGCGTCATGGGCCGATAGTCCAGAATGGTCTCAAGCGAGGCCGGAATCTCCTTTCCGTGGATGACCACAGGAAGCGTCTGCGCCGGGACGGACAGGATGCGGATCCGGACGGGATGCAGCTCCCAGCCCGTTTTTGAGCGGGGTTCCCTGACCGCCTGCGCCTCCATGCGGATGCACATTTCCTCCCTCAGCGGCCCTTCCCACACACTGCCGTCCGGGCCAAGGATCTCGCAGCGTCCCGGCTCCAGGATGCACTGAACCAGCCGCCGCGCCGTCCGCAGGATGAGGAAGGAAAAGCCGCTCATCTTGCGGAGGCGGTGGATGCTTCCATGGATCTTTACCATGCCCTCCTCAAAAGCGTCCGATTCCATTCTGACAAAATTTTCATTCCCGTTGTTTTCCTGATTTTCGTTCATTTCCTGTTCTCTCCTTTTTTCTTTTTTCCCAAAGACAGGAAGCATGCGCGGACGAAAGAATAAAGAATCCCGCTTGCGGGATTCTCCGCCTGCGGCGGGTCGCGCAAGCGACATCTTCCTTTCCGCCGCAGTGCGATCCACCGGAGGTTTTTATACGATAGGAAAGGAACTTTCCTATCGTATAAAAAAAGGACCGGCCCGCAACTGCTGTGCGGATCCGGCCCACATAAGCTCTGCCACACAGGTACAGCACGAAAAGCGTCTGTACCTGTGATGATCGTGAAGCAAAATGCTTTATTTCATCACGGATACAGGCGCTGACGATCGTCGTCCCTGTGAAGCTGTAAGGCTTGTCTGTTATCCATTCCTTTTTTCGGCCCGCCCGGAGGCGGGTCTGCTCCTGTCCTTTGTTTGTCACAATATAGCACCGGGCGGCGGGGATGTCAATACCGTTTTAGAGCCGCTGTTGGCAACAGCGGTTCGGCCAACGGAAGAATTGTTATCAGCAACCAAAAAATGGTCAAAATCAGAGCTGATTTGATACAAAATGAAACACCTCATTTTCATTGGATAAAATATGCGGAATCAACTCCACCGGATATACCTTTACCCCATCTTTCAAATCTTCCAACGGAACCCAGCAGAAATCAAGATCGATCCTTTCATTCCCCAGTTCGTCATATCCATGAAATATGCCGCTTAACGGAATGGCCTTCGGGTCACATAAGCGGATCCTGTAATACAGACAGATCTGATGGCAGGGACGGTCTCCCCATGGGAAAAAAATCTCTCCCACCGCCATCAGATTGTCCACTTCTATCTTTGTCTTGATCTCCTCTTCAAATTCACGCTTCAACGTCTGCTCCGTCGTTTCCATCGCCGCAACATGTCCGCCAATGATCGCATAATCATCATTCTGTGGCTTTTGAAGAAGGATTTTTCCATCTTGCAGTAATATTCCTCCTACACGGTATGAAAAAATATATGTTTCATTTTTGAATAGAATATCTTTCTCCATATTTCCCTCCATGCCGAAGCGTCGCAAATCCGAATTGAAAAATGTGCTGTCACGCACATTTTTTTACCTTAACCCTTCCGTTCAGACGACCTCCGATTCTTCTCCTGTCATCCGCATTTCACCAATGACCTCCGCCGTTTCCTGCCCCGCCGCCCAGCTTTCAAACTCCGTCGTATCTTTACGGAAATCCTTCGCCAGGATGAAGGATGCGAACAGCACGCCGTTTAGCAGAAGGAGCAGCAGCAGATCCCCCCAAGCGATCACCTGGCCGCTGATCACGTCCGCGCTGCCCGCCATGACGGCAATCAGGTTATTGTTGAAGAAGTGCATGAGCACGGGAACCCAGATGTTTTTCGTTTTCATCATTACAAGGCCGAAGAAAATGCCAAGGCCGATGCAGGTGGTCTGCTGGGCGAGCACGCTCTGCAGCCAGGTCTGCGGGCTGTAGTAGAATACGTTGATGGGCAGGTGCCACAGCCCCCAGCACACGCCGAGGATGAGAAGGCCCAGCCGTTTTCCGTACCTTTTCTGGAGCAGGGGCTGGAAGAAGCCGCGCCAGCCGTATTCCTCTCCGAAGAACGCGGCATAGACCAGAAAGAAGTTCAGCGGAAGCAGCACAAGGTTCAGCCACAGGTAGGGATTGGTAAACAGGGTGAAAAATTCTCCCGGCATCCCTTCCGCCAGATAGCTCAGGAAAATACGCAGAAAATACAAAACAAAAAACAAAAGGATCCACAGCCAGGGCCGGATTCCCTGCGCGTCCCGCCCCCAGCCAAGGCCGTATTTTCTGCGCACCTCTTTTTTCTCAAGAAGGAGCAGAAGCCAGCAGACCAGGCTTCCCATGATGATCACAAGGTTGACCGCTCCGACCAGGTTCGTCTGCGGCATCAGTACGCTGACCACGCACAGCGCCGCCAGAACCCCGGTCAGCGCAAGAAAGCCCGCATAAAACTTCACCGGAACCCGTTCCTGTGGCTTTCTGGTCAGAAGGACAGCCAGCATCACGCCCGCCGCCGGGTAGAACATCTGGGCATTGGGGAACACGCTCACGTCCGCTCCCCGGTAAAAATTGATCCCCATCAGCACGCCCATCAGAAGGGGCAGGCCGAAGGCCGCAGCCACGAAGATCCACAGCTGCTTTTTTTCCCGCTTTGTCAGTCTCTTTTCCATTTTCGTTTCCTTATTTCATTCCCTTTCCGTCCTGCCCGTATGCTTTTCCGGCAGGCCTTTTCCTCTACAGAATAACATTCTGTCTTAGAATTGTAAACAACGTTTTTTTTGTTACGTAATTTCGTGTTTTCATTCTGTATAAAAGACCGTTCAGGCGGGAAAATAAAAAAAGAAACCGCTGCGCGCAGCGGGCATATCGCTGCAGCCTCGCGGGTAAAAAGATTGGAGGATATTCATGAAACAGGAACCCGTATTTTTGACCGATAAAAACAGAACTGTCATTCTCGAGGCGCTGGAGGGCGCTGCGGACGCCGCGCTTCCCGACTGCTGCCGCCCCTTTGAAACGCTCAGCCCCAACACCTCGGAGGGCCCCGCTTCGGGGGCGGGAGAAAAACATCTGCCGGTGGTGGAGACAGAGGGAAGAAGGGTGACCGTAAAGGTCGGGAGCATTTTTCATCCCATGACCGCGGAGCACAGCATCGGCTGGGTCAGCCTGAGCACGCAGAACGGCAGGACGTACCGCGCTCAGATGGCTCCCGGTCAGGAGCCCGTGGTGCATTTCACCCTGGAGGAGGGCGACGCGCCGAAGGCCGCTTATGCCTGGTGCAATCTGCACGGCTTCTGGAAGGCTTCAGTCTGAGAGACAACGTAAGCGATACGGTGGGAAACGCCGCACGAGTCCGGCCCGGGCAGAGGTCTGCCCGGGCCGGAACAACGCCCGGATTACCAAATTATTTCCATATGCGCAAATGGTTTTTAAAATTTTTGCCAGCTGCGATGCAGAAGCTTTATACTCGATATATGAACATTCGCATGATAAATCAGCTAATATGTCATTTGCATCCCGCTTTATTCTTTCATAATCCATAGTTTTCGCCTCCCGAATCCAAATATATTCTACTCCAAACCAAAGTTTTTTTGCAAGAAAACCATAGTTTTATTTCATTATTCAAAATAGGCCCGCCAAAGGGTGAGCCCATTTATCATAGTGCAATATATGTTTTTCTTTTTGCTCAGGCCGGGGCTATTCTTTTCAGATCGCTTCACGGATGGCCCGGCAGGTGCGTTCGATCATTTCATCCGAATGGGCCGCCGAAACGAACATGGCCTCAAACTGGGAGGGCGCCACGTAGATGCCCCGCTCCAGCATGTTTGCAAAATAGGAGGCGAAGGCCTTCGTATCCGACCGAAGCGCCGAACGGTAGTCGGTCACCGGATCTCCGGTAAAAAAGCAGGAGAGCAGAGAGCCCACACGGTTGACGGTAAGCCCTTTTTCCCTGTATGCCGCCTCCAGCCGGGCGGCTTTTTCATCGATCTGGCGATAAAGCTCCGGATGGGCGATGAGCTGGCGAAGGGTTTCCAGCCCGGCGGTCACCGCGATCGGGTTGCCGGACAGGGTGCCCGCCTGGTACACCGGGCCCAGAGGGGCGATGCAGGACATGACATCCCTGCGGCCTCCGTAGGCGGCCAGCGGCATGCCTCCGCCGATGATCTTTCCAAAGGCGGAAAGATCCGGCCGGATCCCGAAATATTCCTGAGCCCCGCCCAGCGCAAGGCGGAAGCCGGTGATCACCTCGTCAAAGATCAGAAGGGCGCCGTTTTCCTCCGTGATCCTGCGCAGAAAAGAAAGGAAGCCTTCGGAGGGCGGCACCACTCCCATGTTGGCCGCCACCGGCTCCACGATGACGCAGGCGATCTGATCCCTGTAAGCGTCAAACAGCCGGGCCACGCTTTCCGTATCGTTGTAGACGGCCAGCAGGGTATTTTCCGCATAGCCCGCAGGCACCCCGGCACTGTCAGGAATGGACTCCGTCATCAGGCCGCTTCCCGCTTTTACCAGAAGGCCGTCCGAATGGCCGTGATAGCAGCCCTCAAATTTGACGATCTTATCCCGTCCGGTGAAGCCTCTCGCCGCCCGGATGGCGCTCATGCAGGCCTCCGTCCCGGAGCTGACCAGCCGCATCATCTCCAGGGACGGCACGCATTCGTTCACCAGCTCCGCAAGCTCCACCTCCTTTTCGGTGGGCGCGCCGTATGTCAGCCCCTTTTCACAGGCCCTGCGCACCGCATCCACCACGGCCGGATGGGCATGGCCCAGGATTCCCGGCCCCCAGGAGCATACATAATCCAGATAGCGGTTATGATCCACATCGATCAAAAACGCGCCCGCCGCCTTTTCCACAAAAAACGGGGTTTTCCCCACAGAGCGGAAGGAACGTACCGGGCTGTTCACCCCGCCCGGCATCCTTTTGCACGCTCTCTCATACAACCGTTCCGATCTGATTCCCATTGTTTCCTCCTTGCCGAAGCGTTTTCACGCGCTACATGCCCTCTTCCCTGAGCCATTCCGCCATGTCCAGGGCGTGGTAGGTGATGATGATCTTCGCGCCCGCCCGCTTCATCGCCGTCAGGTTCTCGGTCACGATCCTTCGCTCGTCGATCCAGCCGTTGGCGGCGGCCGCCTTCACCATCGCGTACTCCCCGCTCACATTGTAGACCGCCAGCGGCAGGTCGAAGGTGAGTGCCGCCTCCTTCAGCACATCCAGATAGGCAAGGGCGGGTTTTACCATGACCACGTCCGCTCCCTCCGCAATGTCCGCTTCGATTTCACGGATGGCCTCCCGGCCGTTTGCCGGATCCATCTGGTAGCTTTTTCTGTCCCCGAAGCCCGGCGCGGAATGGGCCGCCTCCCGGAAGGGGCCGTAATACGCCGAAGCGAACTTGGCGCTGTAGGCCATGATGGGGATATCAGAAAATCCATTCTCATCCAGCGCCTGCCGAATGGCCTCCACCCGGCCGTCCATCATGTCGGAGGGCGCGATCATATCAGCCCCGGCCTGCGCCAGGCTCACCGCCATCTTCGCCAGAAGGGGAAGGGTCTCGTCGTTCAAGATGCAGTCCCCCTCCACCACGCCGCAGTGGCCGTGGGAGGTATATTCACACAGGCACACGTCCACAATGCAGTATAGCTGCGGATAGTCCCTTTTGATCTTTCTCACCGCCCGCTGGGTGATGCCGTCTGGCGCGTAGGCCTGGCTCCCCAGCTCGTCCTTGTGTTCCGGTATTCCGAACAGCAGAACGCCGGAAACGCCGCTTTCGCACACCTTCTCCAGAATGCCGTCCAGCCGGTCCAGAGAATACTGGAATACGCCGGGCATGGAGGCCACCGGATTTTCCAGATTTTCTCCCTCCGCCGCAAAAATGGGATAAATAAAATCCTTCGGGTGAATCCTGGTCTCCTGCATCAGGCCTCTTATGACCGCATTTTTTCTCAATCTCCGAAATCTCTGCATCCATCTCTCCTTTTCTCCCGGTCCTCGGCCACCGCCCGGACCAGGCCCTCTATGTCAAACCGCTCCGCCGTGAAGGCCTCCGGCCAGTCCTGCAGAGCCTTTCCCATCCGTTTCTTCCCTTCCTCCCAGGCGGCCCGGCACTGCGGGCCGATGCAGCCGACGCGGGGAGGAGGGGAAGATGCTGTAGGCTCCACATCACCCGCATATTCCGCAAGGCCGTCCAGAAAGGCGCGGACGCCGGAGGCGCTTCCGAAGAGCAGATAGTCCGGCGGCGTCTGCTGCAGGCGGGCAAAGGCATCCGCCCGGCGTTTGGGATCTTCCCTCAGCTCATACAGGGCAAAATCCAGCTGATCCCTTCCCGCCGCATTCAGCCGTTCCGTCAGCTCTGCGCTTCCCAGGCCGGAGCGCAGAAGCAGCGCCCGTTCCTCCGGCTTCATCCGCTCCGCCAGGGCTTCGCCCAGATTTCGGGCGTCGTGGATCTCAGGCATCAGATCGGCCAAAAGCCCGCTCTGCGCAAGCGTCTGGCCGGTTCCCGGGCCGATGACGGCGATCCGTTTTCCCGCGAGCGCGCGCAGATCCAGCCGCTCCCGTCTCATTTTTTCCAGAAAAAGGCGCACCCCGTTGGGGCTTGTGAAAACCAGCCAGTCAAAGCCGGAAAGTTCCGGCAGAGGCTCCTTCGCAGGCACGGTTTCCAGAAAGCCTGCATCCACCGTCTGCGCCCCCTGCCTGTGAAGCGCTTCGGAAAGCCTTTCTGCGAATCCCTGCGTTCCGGTCACCCCAATGAGAAGGCCGGAAAGCGGCCCGCCGCAGGCTTCGGGGGAAAATGTCATCTCTCCCAGGCTCAAAGCCGCCGTTTCTCCGATCACGATGACCGCAGGTGCGCCAAGGCCCGCACGGGACGCTTCCTCCGGAAGCCTCTCCAGCGGCGCGCGCACCCATTTCTGGCGGCTTGTTGCGCCTTCCATCACAATCGCCGCAGGCGTGGAAGGGGGCAGCCCCGCTTCCGTCAGCCGCGCCGTCAGCTCCTCCAGATGGTGCATGCCCATGAGAATGACCAGCGTGCCGGAAAGGCGGGCCAGCGCCTGATAATCCGTTTCCGTCAGCCTTTCCGCTCCCTCCGTCAGGCTGGAGGCGGTCAGCACCGTCACCGAACGGCTCAGCCCCCGGTGCGTGACCGGGATGCCCGCGGCGGCAGGAGCCGCAAAGGCGGAGGAAATGCCGGGCACCTCCTCGCAGTCGATCCCGGCCCGCCGCATGGCAAGCATTTCCTCGCCTCCTCTGCCGAACACATAGGGGTCTCCGCCCTTCAGGCGAACCACGCATTTTCCCTCCTGCGCCTTTTGGACAAGCAGAGCATTGATCTCCTCCTGAGAAGCGGCCCTTCCGCCGTAACGCTTCCCCACGTCGATCCGCTCGCAGTCCGGGCGGGCCTGATCCAGAAGCTCCTTTGCCGAAAGGCTGTCATAAAGCAGGACGTCGCAGCGCCGGATCAGAGTTAAGCCCTTCACCGTGATCAGCTCCGGGCCGCCGCAGCCCGCGCCGACCAGCCAGACCTTTCCCGGCTTTTTTTCCTCTTTTATCTGTTTTTCCTGTTTTATCTGTTTTATGTGTGCGCAGAGCGCGTCAGCCAGCGCGAGCCGTTCCTCCTGCGGGGCGCTCCCGGAGCACTCCCGGCCCGCATACATCACGGACAGCTCCACCTCACCCGGCGATTTTACCCGGCAGAGAGCCGCCGCCGGAGCGCTGCAGTCCGCTCCGAAATTCCAAAGCGCCCTCCGCTCCGTCTCAAAGGCCAGCCGCGTCGGAGCATCGTCCACCGCCTGGGCCAGCCTGGAAAAGTCATCCCCACAGCGGCCCTCCACGGCGATGATCCCCTGGCAGGCGGCAGGCAGAAAGCGATCCTCCGGAAGCGGCAGAAAAAGGAAGCGATCTCCCTCCCGCTCCGGTATCCCAAGCCGGTCCAGTCCCGCTTTTGCCAGGATCAGACCGTCATATCCACCGGCCTCCAGTTTTTTCAGCCGGCTGTCCACATTTCCCCGGATCAGCCTGAACTCCGCCTGTGGACAAAAACGCTTCCCGTAGAGCTGCCGCCGCAGGCTTCCCGTTCCAATGACCGCCCCGGCGGGAAGCGCCGCAAGGGCGCGGATGGCATCCCCTTCTCCGGCCAGGCCGCCGGGCGCACAGGCGACGCAGGAAGTACATGATGCACCGCCCTGCGGCGCGGCTTTTTCCTCAGTCCCGGCCAGGCCGCCGCGTCCGGGAAGCACCAGCACATCCCTGGCGTCCGCCCGGGGCAGAACGGCCGCGATCTCAAGCCCGTCCGCCAGCCGCACGGGCAGATCCTTCCCGCTGTGCACGGCAAGATCCATGCGTCCCTCCAGAAGCGCTGTTTCAAATTCGGAAACGAACACGCCCTTCTGCCCCACCTGAGAAAGCGGCCTGTCCTGCACCTGATCCCCTCTGGTTCGCAGGATCACAAGCTCCGTTTCCAGGCCGGGAAAGGCTTCCGCAAGCGCTTTTTCCACGAGGGCAGCCTGCGCCAGGGCCAGACGGCTTCCCCGTGTGCCGATCCGCAGCTTTTTTCCCATTTTCACCGCTTCCTCATTCCGCTCCTTCTGCAGAAGCGTCTCAAGAAGGCCATCCAGCTCCCCGTCAGTCAGCCGGAACTCCTTCCTTTCACAGAAGGCGAAAAGCTGCTTCAGAAGCGCCGCCCGCTCCTTCTGCGGCAGAGCGCTCCCCGTCACCCGCTCCCGCAGCCCGCCGAGCCGTTCCACCGCATCCTGCAGCCCTTCCGGGATCATCCGCTGTATTTTTCTGCGAAGCCAGGAGGCCGCCGCAGGGCTTGCGCCCCCTGTGGAGATCCCCACCGTCACCGGCCCCCGCTTCACCAGCGCAGGAAAATAGAAGCTACAGTTTTTCCGGTCGTCTACCGCGTTGATCAGGATTCCCTGTTCCCGGCACAGCCTGGCCGCCCAGGCATTCGTTTCCTGGCAGTCCGTCGCCGCGATCACAAAAAAAGCGCCCTCCAGATCCTCTGCGCACGCTCTACGGCGGATCAGCTGCAGTCCGTCCGGCCCCTCTCCACACGCCTGCGCCATGCTCTCAACCTCCCCGCAGATGATTGGCGCGACACAGACAAGCTGCGGAGAAAAGGGAAGCAGGGCGGCGATCTTTCCCGCCGCCACCCGGCCGCCGCCAAGGATCACCCCCCGCTTTCCTGAAATATCCATGTAAAAAGGGAAATATGCCGTTGTGCTTTTTTTCAAAATAAACCTCCTGCCGAAGCGGCGTCATCCGTCCTTCAGCGCCTCCAGAACCGCCTTCAGGGAAGCGGCGTCAAGGCGGTCTCTCAGATAAAACAGGAAGCGCTCCACCGAATAGCCAGCAAACCGTTCCCGGATCCGCTCCAGCTCCCCGGCCGTCTCATGAAACAGGAGGGATTTGTACAGCTCCTCCAGCGCTTCCTCCAAAAGCTCTCCGGCATCCAATACCGCCTGCTGTTTTTTCCGGTTGTTTTCCTGTGCCAGCCGTTCAAAATCATCCATGCCGATCAAACGACAGCCCGGCAGGGAAGCGATCTGACGGTCCAGATCCGCCGGAACGGCGATGTCGATGAACAGTCGCTTTTTCTTTTGCCCGCGCCGCAGGCTCTCCCCGGCCTCCTCCGCCGTAAGAGTATAATGGGGACTTTCGGTGGCCGATACGATCACATCCGCCTGTTCCAGATACCGGTATCTGTCCCGGTAGTCCACAACGGAAAGACGGCTGCTCTCCCGCTCTCCCAGGCCGTGGCTCCGTCGGGTGGCATACACATGAATCCCCTCCCGGCCCAGCAGGTTTTTCAGCACGCTTCCGCCCATCCTCCCGCTTCCGCCGATGAGAAGCACCTGCAGCTTCCCTTCTTCCGTCTCTTTGTGCTGCTTTTCAAAGCGGAAGATCTCCGCACAGGCCAGCGTGGCCACGGATACGGAGCTTTTGGAGATCATCGTTTCCTTTTTGATCTTCTTGGCGCAGGCAAGGGATCCCTGAAAAACCGCGTTCAGCTCATAGCCGCAGCGTCCCCTTTCGGCGGAAAAAAGATAAGCCGAACGAACCTGCCCCAGAATCTCGTCCTCTCCCACCACCATGGAATCCATCCCGCAGGCGACCCGGTACAGATGGGCACAGGCTTTTTCTCCGGAAAAACGCCGCGCGATCCGCCGCACCTGCGTCACTTCCATACCGCTTTTTTCAGCAAGCAGCTCCTCCAGCCGCTCCAGGCTTCCCGTACCGGCCGCATAAACCTCCGTCCGGTTGCAGGTGGAAAGCAGCACCGCCTTTCCCGCTTTTTCCAGAAACGCCTCCCGCTCCCCTGTGCCTGCCTCTCCCGCCGGAAACGCGAACCGTTTCCGTATCTCCTCCGGCGCAGACCGGAAGCTGATGCTGATACACTCCATGATGCTCTCCATTCCGGAGCGTAACGAATCGGCTGAATGAAAATCACGAACGTGATCCTTATTCTGTATCAGAATCATCTGCGACGCTCCCGCGCAGATAACCGGCGGACGGCTCCGCTTTGCTTTTTTCGCGCCGTCCGCATGAAAATATTTTCTTTTCAAGAAGCTACAGATAACGCCTGACCCGCTTTGCGTATTCCTGCCAGGCTGGCCCGAATTTTTCTGCGCACCACCTTTCCTCCGAAAGAATGATCCAATGGGATGAAATCTGGAATACCAGAAGGATCCCCAGCAGGATTGGCGACCGCGTCAGCAGAACCATTCCCAGAAAGCAGACAAAATACGCGATGTACATGGGGTTGCGGGAAATCCGGTAAATGCCTCCGGTATTCAATCCCGTGCTGTCCGGCGAGGCAAAATGCAGCACCGACAGGGCGCAGAGAAACAGCCCAAGGCAATAACATGCCGCCCCAGCTCCGGCCTGCCAGGAGCCCTCCGGCCTGACCTTTGTAAAAAGCAGCACCAGAAAAAAAGCCAGATTGGAAAGCTGATAAAAGCCATAGGCGATTTTTTCCCCGCCCTGCCGCGGCGCAAAACGGGCGGCCCGCCATACGGCGTCTTTACTCCGTGCCGCAAGCAGGCCGAACCTTATTCCAAGAAAGGGCAGAAGCAGCAAAAATCCGTTCATTTTCCGACCTTTCCCTCCTACATCTGCTTTCTCACCACTCTGTATTCATCCCCGCTGCGGTAATAGGGGCACCGATAATGGCTGTCCGAAACCAGACGGACATATTCATCCTCATCCATGTCCATATCGCAGAGGTATTCCCCGTATTCTTCGTCGTAAACATAATACACACAGGCAGCGCACTGATTATCAGAGCTCATTTCCGCAGTCCTTTCCATTTTTCCGGTTCCGCCTGGCCCGCTCACATCCTTTTGTGAAGCTTCCAGAAGTCGATCGTCTCCTGCAGATCCTGCTCGTCCGTAAACAACTCCAGCTCTTTTCCCACCTCAATGGCAAAATCCACATAGGCGTTCGCTCTCGCCGTGATGATGTGATCCTCCCTTGCCACATCCAGGTCTTCGGAATGAGTGGAGCTTATCCCCTGCAACAGACCCGCGCCGTCCAGCACATCCACTCCGGCGCAGATGGCGGCGACCACCCTGCCTTCCTTTTTCAGCCTTCCAAGCAGCCCGTAAACCGGTTCCGTCCTGATCCCGGAAACGTCTCCGCCCGGAACGATCATGCTTCTTACTTCGTCCGGATTTATCTCCGACAGGGCCGCATCCACGTTTACGGAATATCCCTCCATCGCGGTAATACCCTTGCCGTCAACGGAACAGAACACCACCTCCGCTCCGGTAAATTTGAGAAAATAATTCAGGATCACAATCTCGTATAAACAGGCCGAATCAAACAGCAGCACAACATCCTTCATCAGATCCTCTCCTTCCATCGTTCAACATTCAGCCTTCCAAAAAGCCATCACAGAACCGATTCCATTTTACCTCATATTCCTCATGAGAAAGCTTACATATATCGCTTACGTGAGTAATCCCGCGCCTGCGCGCTTCCTTTGCAAATTCTATTGCAACCGTTCCTCCATCCTCCAAAAAGCCATTCGCGAAACGATACCCTCGCTCCAGAGCCAGGACCAGACGGGTATGACCGTCCAGCGAAATGAAGGTCCGCTCATCTTCCGCCGGCATGAGCGGAATGACAATATCCTCACTGCTTTTGATGAACGAAGCAACCGCCCTCAGCTTTTCCTCATCCACATAGAACTGGGACGGCTGGATCTTCTCAATTTCAACCCGAAAAACAGAAACGGGCGGAAATTCTCTCAAAAGCTTTCCGTCACGGTCATAGAAACGGCTGATGTGACCGGCAAAAAAACGAAACTCCTCTATGAGCCCGGAAAGCATTTTTTCATCGCCGTAATCCCAGGCATCCACTACCGCTGAGTCCGGAGCGACGATCTCAAATCCGCACGGTCTTTCATCCGCCAAAAAGGCGCAATGCTGCAGCAGGATATCTTTCCGGAACCGTTTGTCGTTGTAATCATCGATTCTTCTGATTTCCATGTTTCCCTCCGTGCCAAAGCGTTTTTTGCGGAGATACGCGCGGAAAAATCACAGAGGCAATCACTCCGTTACGACCGGCTTCCCGTTCTTGTCAAGCAGCAGCGGGGATGCTACTGCAAATGACAGCGGTAACAACATGTACGTATTATACATTATACTGCATGGCCTTCACAAGAGCTATTCGTCATGGGCCGTTCAGCCTGGATCGCTGAGATCAGGGCAGCCGTGTCAGCTTTACACAAACATCATAGCATAAAAAATCATGATTTTCTGTCGATATGATATGAAATTCCGCATCCTTATACCCTCTTTGCAGATAGATTTTTTTCGCCGGCAATGAGGCATCCAGGACAATCTTTGGATACCGCTCCGAAATCATTTTTTCTGCAAAATCCAGCATTTCCGTGCCGAATCCCATGCCCTGGCGGGAAGGGAGAACGAAAAGCCGGGAAATTTCATTTTCCTTTATCGTAATTGTTCCGACAATTTCCCGGGATTCATCCAGGCAAAGGTAAACGAGATCTCTTTCAAGGTCGCGTGAAATATGATCCTCGCTGTGATGTTTGAGGAAAAAATCCACCGCGCCTTTGGGGTAGTAGCGCGGGTAAATCTCTGAAATCGTGACTTCCGAAATCTGCCTGACCATGCTCAGATCCGATAAAACTGCCTTTCGTATACTCATCCTCTGCGCCTCCGTGTCCCATTATCCAGAAAGCCGTGCTCTATGTGGCTTTCCCAAACTGCCTGCTCTCACAGTTTATACTGCATAAACTTCCCATTCCTGACAAATCCGAAATCCGTATAGAGCAATACTCCCATATCGGAGGCGGTTATCCAGACGGCTCCCAAAGTGCTCAGTTCCTTTTCCGTCAGCCGTTCATATCTGATTTCCATGAGTGTCCCCCCTACTCCCCTCCAAATTTCAAACTATCCATACTTTCGCTTTTGATTATACTACTCTTATCCTCTTTTTTCCACCAAATACAGGCCCTGTCAACTGCCCATAATTTTATCATTCTGACAATTTTTGCATCACAATATATAATATTTGTGTTTAAAAAATTGTTGATGTGACGACATTTCTAGGGCACAATATTTTTCAAACACATTTTCATTAAACGTTATTTGCACATTTTGCCTTTTTCGATTATCATTGCAAGTAAAACATAACCTGTATTGTTGTATTGAAACTTTTCTCCTTTAGAATACATCATAGGTTTCCCCTAAAATTGACACCTATTAATTCTTTTATATTCATATCCTGACTATCCTTTTATTCCTTTCTTCATGTACATTCCATTATCCACTTCCCTAAATGTAACATAACCACTTTTGGTATATAAATTAATTCCCGGCAAATTATGCTTCCAAACATAAATAATGCTTTCTGAACAATCATTTTGCCGTGCATCCTGCTCCATTTCTGCCAATGCAGAGGATGCATATCCTTTTCTACGTTCTTCCTCTTTGATAATAAAATCACTCAAAAAAACCTGTTTTACGCCTTCTGTCATTTCAAACAGATACCAAATTGTCCCCACAGCTTTCTGTTCATCCACATCTACAATAATCCGCAACACATTATTCTGGGTTTCCAGACCATTCGGAAGCATTTCCTCAAATTCTCCCTGTGCTTGAATGCGCGCTTCATCCATCGTAATATCTGATGACTTCATCAAATCATTTGTATAATCATTTATACTATTTTCCGAAAAAATATCGAACTCATCCTTTGACATTTTTCTAAGTTGTACTTTCATATAGCCCTCCATACATGTCCCTTAATCAAACCACCTCGACTATATCAAGGGGATTATCTTTTAATATTTCCAGTAAATATCCTTTTGTTCCTGTAACGCTTCTACAATTGACGTTTTTCCGGAACCAGTTACACCATTCAAAAAAATCATTCTGCCCTTTTGCATTCCTAATCACCTCATATAAAGTCTACCATTATATTTTTACAGTGTCATTCTCAAATTACATTCAAAACAAAAACGAGAGAAACTGAATTACACAGCTTCTCTCGCACACTTTACTGATTTCTTATCTTTCCTAAAATTCGATAAATACTCTTGTCAGAAAGATAATACATTTCTGCCAATTCTGAGACAGTGTTCCCTGATTGAAACATTTCATATATTTCCATATTCCTCTCAAATAATTCCTTTTTGTATTCACTGTCTGTTCTTTTCTTATCAAAAATCTTAGGAATATATAGATTTACACCTTGTACATACCTTTGAATCTCATCAATTAATTCTTTAGGTAAAATTTCATTTGCATTAAT
>DWWS01000071.1 GCA_019119595.1 Candidatus Eisenbergiella merdavium
GAGCAGAGGACTGAAAATCCTCGTGTCACTGGTTCGATTCCGGTTCTGGGCATTTTTTTGTGCCTGTATATAATATATGGGCATAGGAAAAGAATGGATATGGAGCATTAGCTCAGTCGGTAGAGCACCTGACTTTTAATCAGGTTGTCGGGGGTTCGAATCCCCCATGCTTCAGTAGGAATTATCACATCAGGCTGAAAAACAGCAGGATGTGATTTTTTTATGCCCAAAACGCAAGAAGTGTTATATAATCAGATTATGAAGTTTTATTGCTGATGAAATTATTGAGGATGAAAGGATCACGATGAAAAGAATTATAACCTGTTATCTGCGGCCTTACTATGGAAGGATGACGGTCGGATTTCTGATAAAGTTTCTGGGAGCGGTCATGGATCTGTTCATTCCATGGATTCTGGCCTATGTCATTGATTCTGTGATCCCGGTGGGAAGCATGCGGCTGATCTTTGTATGGGGAGGCGTTATGCTCGTGTGCTCCCTGCTGGCAGTTTCCTTCAATATCATTACAAACAGGATGGCGTCGCGGGTGGCAAGCGACGCTACGCAGATCATACGGCATGATCTGTTTGCGAAAACCATGTATCTGTCGGCAAAGCAGACGGACGCTTTGACCAGGCCGTCTTTGATCTCCAGGCTTACGACGGATACCTATAACGTGAATCAGATGATAGGAAGAGTGCAGCGGCTTGGCGTGAGGGCGCCGATCCTTCTGGTGGGCGGTGTGATGTTTACCATGTCTCTGGATCCGGTGCTTTCATCTGTGCTTCTGCTCGTGATGCCGGTGCTTGCGGTAGTGATGGTTACTGTTTCCAGAAAGGGAATGCCGCTGTACCGGAAGCTGCAGAGCAGTGTGGACGATTTCGTCTGCCTGGTGAGAGAGGATATTGCGGGGATCCGGGTGATCAAGGCGCTTTCCAAAATGGATTATGAAAAGGAAAAATTTGACCGGATCAACAAGATGGTGGTGACCTGTGAAAGAAATGCGGAAAGGACGATGGCGGTCCTGAATCCGGTGATGAACATGCTACTGAATCTGGGGCTGGTGGGAGTCATCATTGTGGGAGCCTTCCGGGTAAATGCGGGAACCTCGGAGGTAGGAAAGATTCTTGCCTTTATGACCTATTTTACCATTATTCTGAATGCCATGATGTCCATATCCAGAATGTTCGTTATCATTAACAAGGCGGTCGCGTCTGCGGCCAGGATCGATCAGGTGCTATCCTGCGAGGATGATCTGGCGCTTCTGGAAGACAGGGAAATACCGCAGGACGATCTGGCGCGGGAAGAAATGCCGCAGGAAACAATACTGCAAGAGGATATACTGCAGGAAGAAATGCCGCATGAGGAGGCGGAAATCCTGTTTGACCATGTCACCTTCTCCTATAATAAGAAGGAGCCCAATCTGAAGAACATTTCCTTTGCCGTTAAAAAGGGGGAAATGCTGGGGATCATCGGTTCGACGGGCTCCGGAAAAACAACGCTTGCTTCACTTCTGATGCGCCTTATGGATGTGGATGAGGGACGGGTGTTGATCGGCGGACGGGATGTACGGAGTTTTGAAAAGACTGAACTTCGGAGCAGGTTTGGCGTAGTATTTCAGAACGATACGATCTTTGAGGATACGATTTACGAAAATGTGCGGATGGGAAGGCCGCTTGAACGGGAGGAAATCGTTCAGGCGCTCCGTTTCGCGCAGGCGGAGGAATTTACGAGGGAGAAGGAACAGAATGAAGGCGCCATGCTGGATATCCGGGGAGCGAACCTGAGCGGAGGGCAAAAGCAGAGGGTTCTGATCGCAAGAGCGCTGGCAGCCCGCCCGGAAATCCTGATTCTGGACGATTCTTCCAGCGCGCTGGACTATCGTACCGACGCCATGCTTCGCAGGCAGCTAAAAGAGAATTTCAGCGATACGACGACCATTTTGATCGCCCAGCGGATCAGCTCCGTCATGCACGCGGATCATATCCTGGTGCTGGAGGACGGAGAGATGATTGGGTACGGAACCCATCAGGAGCTTTTAAGGGACTGCGCTGTATACAGAGAGATCAGCCGGTCGCAGACAGGGGATATGGGAGGCTGAGAAACGAAATGAAGCTGAATGGGAAAAAGGGAACGCTCCTGCGGCTGGGCGGCTACCTGATGCGGTATAAATGGTATCTTGCCGGAGCGATGGCGCTTACGGTGGGAAGCAATCTGTTTTCCCTGATCGGGCCGATGTTGTCCGGTTATGCGGTGGATGCCATCGAACCGGGGCCGGGAGGGGTCGTTTTTGAGAAAGTTTTCTATTATGCGGCCTGGATGGCGGGATTTTATGTGGTATCCTCCGTTTTTTCCTATCTTCTGCAGGTACTGATGATCACCATAAGCCGGAAGGTGGTCTATCAGATGCGGAAGGATGTTTTTGAAAAGCTGCTGGCGCTGCCGGTGGGATATTTTGACGTGCATCAGGGCGGTGATATCATCAGCCGGATTTCGTATGATATCGATACGGTAAACATGTCGCTGTCCGACGATGTGGTACAGCTTCTGACAACTGTGATCACGGTGAGCGGGGCCTTTCTGATGATGCTTGTGATCTCACCGGCTCTTGTGCTGATCTTTGCCTTTACCATGCCGCTTTCCATGTGCATCACCAGATATCTGACGGGAAAGACAAGGCCGCTGTTTCGGGCCAGATCCGCGTCTTTGGGTGAGCTGAACGGCTTTGCGGAGGAAATGGTTTCGGGACAGAGGACGCTGAAGGCATACTGTCAGGAGGAGAATACGATCCGGCGGTTTGAGGAAAAAAATGAGAAGGCCATGCAGGCATATTACAGGGCGGAATACTATGGAAGCATTGTGGGGCCGATGGTGAATTTCATCAATAACCTGTCTTTGTCACTGATCAGCGTATTTGGAGCCGTCCTGTATCTGCTTGGAAGGATGAGCATAGGAAATATTTCTTCGTTCGTGCTGTATTCCAGGAAGTTTTCCGGGCCGATCAACGAGGCCGCGAACATCATCAGCGATCTGCAGTCCTCCATGGCGGCCGCGGAGCGTGTTTTCCGGCTCCTGGACGAGCTGGAGGAGGCGGCCGATGCACCGGAGGCGAAGGCGTTGGTGCAGGCAGAGGGACAGGTGGAGCTAAGTCATGTCAGATTTGGCTATAATCCTGCTAAAACTGTGATCCATGACTTGAGTTTCCGGGTAAAACCCGGTAAAATGATAGCGATCGTGGGGCCCACCGGTGCAGGGAAAACGACGCTGATCAATTTGCTCATGCGTTTTTACGATGTGGACGACGGCCTGATCCTTGTGGACGGAGAAGAACTCCGGATGCTGAGGCGGGACAGCCTGCGGCGCTCCTATGCGATGGTGCTGCAGGATACCTGGCTGTTTACGGGAACCATTTATGAAAACCTGGCATATGGCAGCCTGGAGGGGGATACAAAAAAGCAGGAGGAGCAGGTGCGGGCGGCGGCGAAGGCGGCCGGGATCGACGGCTTTATCAGGCGGCTTCCGAACGGCTACCGGACGGTGCTTTCGGATGAGGGGACAAATATCTCCAAAGGGCAGAAGCAGCTTCTTACGATCGCAAGAGCCATGCTGCTTCCGGCGAGGATGCTGATCCTGGATGAGGCGACCTCGGACGTGGATACCAGAACGGAGCTGAAGATCCAGGAGGCGATGAGAAAACTGATGGAGGGAAAAACCTGCTTTATCATCGCGCACCGGCTTTCCACGATCCGGAATGCGGATCACATCCTGGTGGTGAACGATGGAGACGTGATACAGCAGGGAACCCATGAGGAGCTTCTGAACCGGGAGGGGCTGTACAGGCAGATGTACCTGGCGCAGTTTGAGTGAGACGGGTGAAGCGGCCCGAGGAACAGAAGGGATCGAATACCGGGCAGGCAGCAAAACGAGGTTGTTGGTATCCTGCGGATAACGAAATGCGCCGCTGGATACGTTTTCCGGCCCGATCCTGGCATTCTTTTGTTTCTCTTTTTCCTGAAAAGTGATACAATGGGAAAAAGAAAGCGTCACAAAGGAAGGCTGAATGAACGAAAATAAACAAAAAGAGCAGCAGGAAAAAAGTGGGGGACTTTTGCGCAGGATCATTTTGGCCGTCGGCGTTGCGGCGGGAGCGCTTGCCCTGCTTTATCTTGCAGGCTCTTTCTTTTTTGCAGGACACTATTTCTGGAGGACGAGGATCGGCGGCACGGATGTGAGCTTTCGTTCCCGGGAGCGGGTCCGGGAGGAATTTCTGAATCCGGAGATCTTCTATGAGCTTGAGATCACGGGAAGAGAAGGGATGCGGGATGTGCTGACCCCGGCGGAGCTGGGAATGAGCTACGTGTTCGATGATACGCTGGATCGATTCAGCGCGGATATGAGCGGATGGGCGTGGCCGAAGATGCTTTTTTCTGATTTTTCCTGCGAGCTGCCCAGGACGGTGATCTATGAGGAGGATGAGCTGGCGAAGCGCCTGAAAGGATCGCCGTTTTTCGCGGCGGAAAACATCCGAAAGCCCCAGGATGCGAAAATGGGCGGATATGAAGCGGGGAAGGGCTATTCCATCATCCCGGAGGATCCCGGAACGGTGCTTGATTTTGAAAAGGTAATGAGGGCTGTTGGCGAGGCGCTTGAAAACCTTGCGGAGAGCCTGGATCTTACGGAGGGAGGTTTTTATTCGGACGCCGCTGTAAAATCCACGGATTCTGCGCTGAACCGGATGCTCAGGACGGCGAACCGGTATGCGGGAGCAGAGATCACCTATCTCTGGAACGGTGAGACGGAGGTGATCGACGGAAGCCTGATCAGCACATGGATCTCCTTTGAAGAAAATGAGGTGAGCCTTGACGAGGAGGCGGTCCGGGAGTATGTGAACGGTCTGGCGAAAAAGCATGACACCTTCGGCAGAGAACGGGAATTTACCGCCACGGACGGAACGCTGCATCTTCTGAAGGGCACCTACGGCTGGTGGACGAACCGGGCGGGAGAGACGGAGGCGCTGCTTTCCAGTATAAAAAAAGGAGAGAAGCTGGAAAAGGAGCCGCTGTATTTTTCCAGGGGCTACGCGGAAGGGAAGGCCGGAGAGGATATCGGCGATTCTTACGTGGAGATAGACCTGGGAAAACAGCATCTGTATCTGTACATAGACGGGAAGATGATCCTGGAGAGCGATTTTGTGTCGGGAAGCCTGGCCAGAGGCCATGCCACGCCGCCGGGCGTATTTGGACTTACCTATAAAGAAAGAAACGCGACGCTGACGGGAGAAACATACGCGACTCCGGTGAAATACTGGATGCCCTTTAACGGAAATATCGGGATGCACGACGCGTCCTGGCGGAGGGAATTCGGCGGGGATATCTATAAAAGGAACGGTTCTCACGGGTGCGTCAATCTGCCGGAGGAGATCGCGGAAACGATCTACGGTTATGTGGAGCAGGGATTTCCCGTGGTCTGCTATGACTGAGCTAAGAGAAAGGAGCGGCGATGCCGGAAAAAGAGAATGAACGGCTGATCAAGCGGATGGCTGTGTATGGAGGGGATATTCTGAGATCCCCCAGCTTTCGCGGTACACGAAGGAACATCCAGCATGGAAGCGTGTCCGTCTATGAGCATTCCATCAGTGTTGCCTGCTGCAGTCTGGAGATCATGGACGGCCTGAAGGGGCTGGGAATCCGTTTCAGGGAGCGGGAGCTGGTGAGAGGCGCCCTTCTTCATGATTATTTTCTGTATGACTGGCATACCTACAGGCGGCCGAAGGGGCTGAAAAACCTGCATGGCTTCCGGCATCCGGAAACGGCTCTTAGGAATGCGGGAAGGGATTACCGGCTGACCTTTTGCGAACGGGAGATCATCAGAAAGCACATGTGGCCGCTCACGGTGGTGCCGCCCATGTGCCGGGAGGCCTGGGTGGTGACGGCGGCGGATAAATACTGCTCGCTTCTGGAAACGCTCCGGCTGAGAAAAGGAAGATGGCGGAAGGCAGGGCATATCCGGGACAGGAGGAGGTCATGAGCGGGAAAAATAAGCCGGAAGCGTGTTTCGGTGCGGGAAGCTTTGCCTGCGGCGGCCTGACAGAGCGGCTGGAGCGTTACCGGGATTCCGGGTATTATCCTTTCCACATGCCGGGGCATAAAAGAAATATGCCGCAGGAGGCCGGAGATGTTCTCAGGGCCGCGGCGGGGCTGGATATCACGGAGATCGACGGCTTCGATGATCTGCACCAGCCGGAGGACGTTTTGCGGCTGGCGCAGGAGCGGGCGGCGGAGACCTTCGGCGCGGACGAGACCTTTTTTCTAGTGAACGGCTCGACCGCCGGCATCCTGACCGCGGTATCCGCTGCGGCCAATAAGGGCGGGAGAGTGCTGATCGCGAGGAACTGCCACCGGTCGGTCTATCATGCCGTCTGCCTGAGGGAGCTGGAGCCGGTTTTTCTGTATCCCCGGCTTCTGGAGGGAGGCGTTGCGGACGCCATACCGCCGGAAGAGGTGGAGGAGCTGCTTGCGCAGTATCCGGATATCCGGGCGGTTGTGATCACCTCCCCCACCTATGACGGAGTGGTTTCCGACGTGGAGGCGATTGCAGAGATCGTCCACCGGGCCGGCGCGGTGCTGATCGTGGATGGGGCGCACGGTGCCCATTTCGGGTTTGCTCCGGGGCAGCCGGAAAGCCCGGTCAGGCTTGGCGCGGATCTGGTGGTGCAGTCCCTGCACAAGACCCTTCCGGCGCTGACCCAGACGGCCCTTCTGCATCGCTGCGGGAACCGGGTTTCCTCCGAGGCCGTCAGGCGGTTTGAACGGATGTATCAGACGAGCAGCCCCTCTTATCTGCTAATGGGAAGCACGGATTTCTGCGTGAGGCTTCTGCAGGAGAAGGGGCGGGAGCTGTATACGGATTTTGAGAATAGATTGAACCGGTTATACGACAGACTGTCCGGATTGCAAAGCATTCAGATTTTGAGTGAAGGGCTCGTAAAACAGGGGTGTATGAAAGCGTTTGACCGGGGAAAACTTCTGATAGCGGCACGAAATGAAAAAATTACCGGAAATTTACTTTACAAAGAGCTTTTGAACCGTTATCATCTTCAAATGGAGATGGTATGCGATACCTGTGTGACCGCCATTCTGACGCCGTGGGATACGGACGATGGCTTTGACCGTCTGGCCGGGGCGCTGGAGGAGATGGACGGAAGGCTTCTGCGCGCGGACGCTTCGCCGGAGACGGACGAAGAGGGGCTTAGGGCGCAGAGGAAGGGTGCGGTCAGGGAAAGCCTTTTGCCGGGCTGGCCGCGGACGGAGCGCGCCGTTTCCCTACATGAGGCGGTGGAAGCGCCAAAGGCTACCGGACGTCTTTCGGACGCGGCAGGAAAAATTTCAGGAACTTATGTGAACCTCTATCCGCCGGGAATCCCGCTGATCATCCCGGGAGAAGTCATTACTGAGGAGATCATTAAGTTAACAGAGAGATACGTTCGGCTGGGGCTGAACGTACAGGGTGTGAAAGATCCGGAAGGCGGCGGAGCTTCTGCCCGGACACTCATCATTGATACAATAACAGGACGGAGGAGCTGAATATGAGAAAAACAAAAATGATCTGCACGATCGGACCCGCATCCCAGAGTGAGGAAAAGGTGAGGGAGATCATCCTTGCCGGAATGAATGTGGCGCGCTGCAACTTTTCTCACGGAGATCACGAGGAGCAGGGAAAGAAATTCGACACGATCCGCAAGGTGAGCAGGGAGCTGAACATGCCGGTGGCCATCCTTCTCGACACCAAGGGACCCGAGATCAGACTGAGAGATTTCGAGGGCGGAAAAACAGAGCTGGTTGCAGGACAGAAATTCACCCTGACCACCAACGAGATCATGGGAACGAACGAGATCGCGGCCATTTCCTATAAGAATCTGGTCAATGACGTGAGCAAGGGAAGCAGGATCCTGATCGACGACGGTCTGATCGAGATGATCGTGGAGGAGGTTACGGACACGGACATCGTCTGCCGCGTGGTGAACGGAGGCCCGGTTTCCAACCGCAAGGGCGTCAACGTGCCCGGTGCGGACCTTTCCATGCCCTACATCGGAGAATCCGATATGAAGGATATCCTGTTCGGTATCGAGAAGGGCTTTGACATCATCGCCGCCAGCTTCGTGCGTAAGAAAGAGGACGTGCTGGATATCCGCAGGATCCTGGATGAGCATAACTCCAAAATGATGATCATTGCCAAGATCGAAAGCCTGCAGGGCATCAGAAACATGGATGAGATCATCGAGGTTTCCGACGGCATCATGGTGGCCAGAGGAGATCTGGGCGTGGAGGTGCCGCTGGAGGAGGTTCCGATCCTGCAGAAGGAGATGATCAAGAAGGCTGTTGCGGCGGGCAAGCAGGTGGTTACGGCGACGCAGATGCTGGAGTCCATGATCCACAATCCCCGTCCTACCAGAGCGGAGACCACGGATATCGCAAACGCCATATATGATGGAACCACGGCCATCATGCTTTCCGGAGAGAGCGCCAACGGAGAATATCCGGTCGAGGCCGTAAAGACCATGGCGAGGATCGCGGAGAGAACGGAGCAGGATATCGATTTTGAGGGACGTCTGAAAAAGCGTCAGGTGCCCGATGACGGAGACATCACCACCGCCATTTCCCACGCGACCTGCACGCTGGCGGCGGATCTGAAGGTGAAGGCGATCATCAGCGTTACCATGTCCGGATTTACGGCGAGCATGATCTCCAGATTTAAGCCAAGCTGCCCGATCATCGGCTGCGCGGTGAAGCGTCTGGTATGGCGTCAGCTCAACCTTCAGTGGGGCGTGCTTCCGCTTCTGATCCAGGAAGAAAATACAACGGAGGATCTGTTTAAGGAAGCGGTTGCCGCGGCGCTGAACGCGGGCTATATTGAGCATGGAGACAAGGTCATCATCACGGCCGGCGTGCCTCTCGGCATTTCTGGAAAGACCAACCAGCTCAGAGTGGTGGAGGTTTAAGCTGCTGCGTGCATTGGTTTGGAGGGGAAATATGGCAAAGTATGTGATGGCGCTGGATCAGGGGACGACCAGCTCACGCTGCATTCTGTTTGACCGGGCGGGGCATGTCTGCTCCGCGGCGCAGAAGGAATTTACGCAGATCTATCCGAAGCCGGGCTGGGTGGAGCACGATCCTCTTGAAATCTGGTCCTCTCAGCTCAGCGTGGCCGTGGAGGCCATGGGAAAGATCGGGGCGGAAACGACGGATATCGCGGCGATCGGGATCACCAACCAGAGGGAAACGACGATCTGCTTTTCCAGAAAAACAGGAAGGCCGGTCTACAATGCCATCTGCTGGCAGTGCCGCAGGACGGCGGAGGAGATCGACCGTCTGAAGGAGGAGGGCTTTGACCGGCTGATCAGAGAACGGACGGGCCTAATTCCGGACGCCTATTTTTCAGGAACGAAGATCAAGTGGATCCTGGATCATGTGGAAGGCGCAAGACAGATGGCCGAGGAGGGAGAGCTGCTTTTCGGCACGGTGGATACCTGGCTGATCTGGAACCTGACGAAGGGAAAGGTCTTTGTTACGGATTACACAAACGCCTCCCGCACCATGCTGTTTGATATCCATAAAAAAACGTGGGACGAGGACATCCTGAAGCGTCTTGGAATCCCCCGCAGCATGCTTCCTGAGGTGAAGCCCTCAAGCTGCATTTACGGCTATACGGAGGAATCCGTGATCGGAGGCACGATCCCCATCGCGGGAGCGGCGGGCGATCAGCAGGCCGCGCTGTTCGGCCAGTGCTGCTTCGAGGAGGGCGAGGCGAAGAACACATACGGAACAGGATGTTTTCTTCTGATGAATACGGGAAAGACGCCCGTGCGGTCGGAAAACGGCCTGCTCACCACCATTGCGGCAAGCGTGGAGGGAGAGCTTCAGTACGCGCTGGAGGGCAGCGTGTTCGTGGCCGGAGCGGCGATCCAGTGGCTGAGGGACGAGCTGCGGATGATCAAAAGCGCGCCCCAGTCGGAGGAATATGCGTCCGCGGTGGAGGATACGGAGGGGGTCTATGTGGTTCCGGCCTTTACCGGCCTGGGAGCCCCTTACTGGAACCCGTATGCCCGAGGCATGATCGTAGGGCTGACCAGAGGGACGGCGAAGGAGCATTTCATCCGGGCCACGCTGGAATCCCTTGCCTATCAGACCCAGGATGTTCTGGAGGCCATGGAAAAGGATTCCGGGATACGGCTGAAAAACCTGCGTGTGGACGGCGGCGCGAGCGCCAACGATTTTCTCATGCAGTTTCAGGCGGATATCATCAATAAAGAGGTGCTCCGGCCGGAGTGCATCGAGACGACGGCTCTGGGAGCGGCTTATCTGGCGGGCATCGCGGCGGGCTTCTGGAAAGACAGAGAGGATGTCCGCAGAAACTGGTCCCTGGAAAGAACCTTTTCGCCCTCCATGCCGGACGAGCGGCGCGGGGAGAAGCTGAAGGGCTGGAAACGGGCCGTGCGCTGTGCGGTCAGCTACGCCCAGGACGAGCAGGATACGTTTTGAGATTGAATGTGACGCGGGATGGGAAAGATATTTTACATTGCGGGAAAAAGCTCTTCCGGGAAGGATACCATATACCGCAGGCTGCTTGAGGAGGGTGTGGAGCAGACGCCTCTTTTCACGGCGGTGCCCTATACCACCCGGCCCATGCGGGATAAAGAGCA
Organism: Candidatus Eisenbergiella merdavium; assembly: GCA_019119595.1. Taxonomy (GTDB): domain Bacteria; phylum Bacillota; class Clostridia; order Lachnospirales; family Lachnospiraceae; genus Eisenbergiella; species Eisenbergiella merdavium. The sequence continues at coordinate 10,697 of DWWS01000071.1, forward strand.
GAACGGAAGAGAATATTTTTTTACGGACGAGGCGGGGCTTGACAGGCTGCGCCGTCAGGGAAAGGTCATAGAGGAAAGAAAATATATGACCTGGCACGGGCCCTGGTACTATTTTACGGCAGACGACGGGCAGATCGATCTGAGGGACAGAACCTATCTGATGATCGGAACGCTGGAATCCTTCCGTGCCGTAAGGGATTATTTCGGCGCTGAGAGGGTGCGGCCCGTTTATATCGAGCTGGACGACGGAGAGCGGCTGCAGAGGGCGCTGAACCGGGAGCGGGCGCAGGAGCAGCCCAGGTTTGAGGAAATGTGCCGGAGATTTCTTGCCGATGCGGAGGATTTCTCCGAGGAAAAGATCCGGGAAGCCGGCATTGACAGGCGGTTTTATAACGGGGAGCTGGAGGAATGTCTGAAGCGGATCAAAGCTTACATTCTGGATGAGACGAAACGAAGGGCCTGAGCCGGAATTCAGGGGAAAGGCGGGGATCATGGCGGGTTTCAACGACATTTACGGACAGGACGCGATGAAGGAATATATGGAAAATGTGCTTGAAACGAGGCAGATTTCCCATGCATATATCATTGCGGGTGAAAAGAGCAGCGGCAAGGAGTTCATTGCCAGGATCTTCGCGCGCGCGCTGCAGTGTGAAAAGGGCGGAACGCAGCCCTGCGGCGAATGCCATTCCTGCAGACAGGCGCTGTCCGGGAATCATCCCGACATCATCCGGGTAATGCATGAAAAGCCCGGAAGCATCGGGGTGGAGGACATCCGAAGCCAGGTGAACAACGATATCGTTATCAAGCCGTATTACGGCCCCTATAAGATCTATCTCATCAACGAGGGAGAAAAGATGACGGTACAGGCGCAGAACGCGCTGCTGAAAACGCTGGAGGAGCCTCCGGCCTACGGGATCATCCTGATCCTGACCGCTAATGTGGGAGCGCTGCTTCCCACGATCCAGAGCCGCTGTGTGAAGCTGGAAATGAAGCCGGTGCGGGACGACATTGTCAGACGGTATCTGATGGAAGAGCTGAAGGTGCCGGATTATAAAGCGAATGTGTGCGTGGCCTTTGCCAGAGGAAACATCGGCAGGGCGAAGCTTCTTGCTTCCAGCGAGGATTTTGACCGGGTGAAGGAAGAAGCGGTGACGCTTTTAAAATATATTCATGAGCTGGAGAGCGCGGAGATCGTTGCCGCCATCAAAAAGATCAGCGAATACAAGCTGGATGTGACGGACTATCTGGATCTGATCTCCATCTGGTATCGGGACGTCCTGCTGTTTAAGGCCACGAATGACGCCAATCCCCTGATTTTCAGGGAGGAGATCAAGTATATTAGAAAGGAAGCCGACAGGACGAGCTATGAGGGGCTGGAAACGATTTTGGACGGGGTGGAAAAGGCGAAGCAGCGTCTTGCGGCAAATGTGAATTTTGACCTGACCATGCAGCTGATGTGCATGACGATCCAGGAAAATTAGACCGGAGCGAAAAACGCTTTAAGAGGCTTCGGCATGGAGGTATATAGATGAAAAGAATTATTGGAGTGAGATTTCGGACGGCGGGGAAGATTTATTATTTTGACCCGGCCGGATTTGAGATAAAGAGAGGCGACCATGTGATCGTGGAAACGGCGCGCGGCGTGGAGTACGGCACGGTGGTGGGCGGTATCCGCGAGGTGGACGATTCCAAAGTGGTTCAGCCCTTAAAGCCGGTGCTTCGTATCGCGAACGAACGGGACGACGAGCAGGAGGCGGCGAACAAGGTAAAGGAAAAGAAGGCGTTCGCCATCTGCCAGGAGAAGATCAAAAAGCATAAGCTGGAAATGAAGCTGATCGACGCGGAGTACACCTTCGACAACAACAAGGTGCTGTTCTATTTTACGGCGGACGGCAGGATCGATTTCCGGGAGCTGGTCAAGGATCTGGCGGGCGTGTTCAAGACCAGGATCGAGCTGAGGCAGATCGGCGTGCGGGATGAGACCAAGATCCTGGGCGGGATTGGCATCTGCGGGCGGCGGCTGTGCTGTCACACCCATCTGTCGGAGTTCGTGCCCGTGTCCATCAAGATGGCGAAGGAACAGAATCTTTCGCTGAACCCCACCAAGATCTCCGGCGTATGCGGCAGGCTGATGTGCTGCCTGAAGCATGAGGAGGAGACCTACGAGGATCTGAACCGCAGGCTTCCCGGAATGGGGGATTTCGTGACCACGGACGACGGCCTGAAGGGCGAGGTTTCCGGCGTCAACGTGCTGCGCCAGCTGGTAAAGGTCATCGTGAATGTGGGTGACGAAAAGGAGATCCGGGAGTATCGCGTGGATCAGCTCCGCTTCCGCAGAAGACACGGGAAGAACAAAAAGTTTGATGAAAATAAAAAGAACGACGTGAGCGCCAGGGAGATGAAGGAGCTGGAGAAGCTGGAGAAACAGGATGAAAAATCCAGACTGGAATAAAGAAGGCTGGAATGAAACAAGCTGGAATAAAGAAATGGCGGTAGAGAAGAAAGATCCGTCCCAGGGGCTTTTAAAGCCTTCGGAGCGTCTGGACGAGCTGCAGAGGAACGGCTACCGCATCATTCAGGATCCGGGACGCTTCTGCTTCGGCATGGATGCCGTGCTGCTCTCCGGCTTTGCCCGCGTAAGGGAAGGAGAAAGGGTTCTGGACCTGGGAACGGGAACAGGAATCATCCCCATCCTGCTGGAAGCGAAAACCCGCGCCTGTCATCTGACCGGACTGGAGATCCAGCCGGACAGCGCAGATATGGCGCAAAGAAGTGTTATGTTAAACGGCCTGTCGGATAAAATTGACATCGTGCAGGGAGACATCAGAGAGGCGGCAGGGATCTTTCCGGCTGCTTCTTTTGACGTTGTGACCTGCAACCCGCCCTACATTACGGGCGGCCACGGGCTGACCAACCCGGAGGCGCCGATGGCCATCGCCAGACACGAGGTAAAATGCACGTTTGCGGATGTGGCAGCGGCCGCGGCGAAGCTGCTCGTTCCGGGAGGAGGTTTTTTTCTGGTACACCGTCCCTTCCGGCTGGCTGAGATCATTGTGACGCTCTCCTCGCTGCATCTGGAGCCAAAGCGGATGCGGCTGGTCTATCCCTTTGCGGACCGGGAGCCCAACATGGTCCTGCTGGAGGCAAGACGGGGAGGAAAAAGCAGGCTGAACGTGGAAAAGCCTCTGGTGGTATTCCGGGAACCCGGCGTGTATACAGACGAAATTACAGATATTTATGGATATTAAGGAAACGCTATTGAAAATTGCGTTGGCATCAGGTATTATCATAAATTAGAAAGAACAGATGATGAAAAAAAGAGCTTATCTGGCGGCGGCAGCCATCTGCGCCGCGGGGATCGGAATTGCGGGCGCATATCTGACGGCCTGCGGAAATGAGGCGAAGCAGACTGCCGGCGGAGCGTCGGAAATGGCTGAGACAGCGGAAACGGAGATTCCGGAAGAAGCTGCCGCAGAGGACGCTTCCGGCAGCCCGGATTCGAAAAATACCGTTTCCGGAGACATTGTTTCAGCGAATGCGGCTTCAGGGAATATAATTTCCGGAAATAAGATTTCTGAAAGTACGATTTCAGAGAATCATACTTCCGGGGACACTGTTTCCGGAAACGACACTTCCGGGAAAGATCCTCTGCCTCCTCTGGAGGACCGTGTGAAGGTGAAGGGGATTTATGTGACCGGAGCAATGGCGGGAACCTCCGGAATGGAGGACCTGATCGCGCTCGTGGACCGGACGGAGCTGAATACCATGGTCATCGACGTAAAGAACGATGAAGGCCGGGTAGTATATGAGATGGATACGCCTATGGTTTCAGAGGTCGGCTCCTCTCAAAGGCTGATTTCCGATATGCCGGAGCTGATCCGGAAATGTAAGGAGCATGATATCTATCTGATCGCCAGGATCGTAGCGTTTAAGGATCCCTTTCTTGCTGAGGCGCGGACGGATCTTGCGCTTCATGACGAGCAGGGCAATCTGTTCCGGGACAGCTCGGGACTTGCCTGGGTGAACCCCTATCAGGAAGAAGTCTGGGAATACCTGCTTGAGATCGCCGAAGAAGCGGCGGCCATTGGCTTCGATGAGATTCAGTTTGATTATATCCGTTTCTCTACAGACAGAGGAATGAAGCATGTGGACTTCGGCCCGGAGGCGGAGGAGTTGGATCGGGAAGCCGTCATCATGGAATTCACGGAATATGCTGCCGGACGGCTGCATGAGCTGGGCGTTCCCGTTTCAGCCGACGTATACGGGATCGTCATCGACAGCGAGCTGGATGCCTCTCTGGTGGGACAGAATTATTATGAAATGTCGAAATATCTTGACTATATAAGCCCTATGGTCTATCCTTCTCATTATGGCCCGGGCAATCTGGGGCTCGCCGTTCCGGACGCGCAGCCCTATGAAACGATCTACCGGAGCATGAGCGCTTCGAGAAGGGTGCTGGCCGGGCTGGAAGAGCCGGAGGATGAGGCGGGAGCGGCGTCCGGAAACGATGCTTCGCAGGAGACGGCTGATGCGGTGTCCGGAAACGACGCCTCGCGGGAGACGGCTGATGCGGTGTCCGGAAACGATGTCCCGCAGGAGACGGCGGCGTCCATGGGCAGCGGCTCGGAGACTGCCGGGGCCGTGTCCGGAAATACGACGGCTTCCGTGGCTGAAGCTCCGGAGCCAGAGCTTCCCGATCCGAAGGAGATGATCCCCGCAGAGGAGATCCGCGCGCAGGTAAGACCCTGGCTTCAGGATTTTACGGCGACTTGGGTGAACGGCCATATTACCTATGGGCCAGAGGAGATCCGGGCCCAGATCCAGGCGGTTTATGACGCGGGATATGAGGAATGGATCCTCTGGAATGCGGCCAACCGGTATACGGAGGGCGGCCTGCTTCCGGAAGAGGAATAAGCCTCTGGTGCGTGCTCACAGCCGGGACCGGCGCGGAAGGTAAGGGATGGAATCTCTTCGCGCAGCCAAAGCGACGCTCAGGTATGGAGGAAAAGATGGCGGGAACGCTTTATTTATGCGCCACGCCGATCGGAAATCTGCAGGATATGACGCCGAGGGTGGCTGACACGCTTCGGAGTGTGGATCTGATCGCGGCGGAGGATACCAGAAACAGCATCAGGCTTTTGAACCATTTTGACATACATACGCCCATGACCAGTTATCATGAATATAACAGGGTGGAAAAGGGGCATGAGCTGATCCGCCTTCTTCAGGAGGGAAAGGACATCGCCCTGATCACGGACGCGGGAACGCCCGCGATCTCCGATCCCGGAGAGGTGCTGGTCAGGATGTGCGCTGAGGCCGGAATCCGGGTGACCTCGCTTCCGGGGCCTGCGGCCTGTATCACGGCGCTGACCCTGTCGGGCCTTTCGACGCGGAGGTTCTGTTTTGAGGGCTTTCTTCCCTTTGAAAATAAGAAGGAGCTGAAGGCGGTTCTGGAGGAGCTGAAGGAGGAGACGCGAACGATCATTCTTTATGAAGCTCCTCATCATCTGATCCGTACGCTGACGTGCCTGGAGGAAGCGCTGGGAGAGAGACGGGTCACACTCTGCCGGGAGCTGACGAAGAAGTTTGAAACCGTATTTCCCACCACGATCCGGGAAGCGCTCCGCTATTATGATACACAGGCGCCGCGCGGGGAATACGTTCTTGTGATAGAGGGCAAAAGCCGTCAGGAAAAAGAACAGGAGCAGCAGGCGGCGTTTTCAGAAATGTCCATGGAAGAACACATGGATCTTTATGAGGGCCAGGGACTTGACCGGAAGGAGGCCATGAAGCGGGTGGCGAAGGACAGAGGGATCAGCCGCAGAGAGGTCTACCAGTATTTTTTGGAAAGAAGAGGTTGACAAATCAGGGCATAGCGAATATACTTTGAATGTCAAACTTTCTTATAAAAACAATAAAGGAGAAATAAAAAATGTTGGAGAAAGTTATTGAAATCATCAAGGAACAGCTGAATCTGGAAGGCGTTGAGGTTACCGAGGATTCTTCCTTTAAGGATGATCTGGGAGCAGACTCCCTGGATCTTTTCGAGCTGGTTATGGCTGTGGAAGAAGAGTATGGCGTTGAGATCCCTGCGGAGGAGCTGGAGAAGCTTACCACGGTTGGTTCCGTTGTGGATTATCTGAAGGAGCAGGGCATCGAGGGATAATGAAAACGGCATTAACGGAATTGATAGGAATCAAATATCCGGTAATCCAGGGCGGAATGGCCTGGGTGGCAGAGTATCATCTCGCGGCCGCCGTGTCTGAGGCAGGCGGACTTGGGATAATCGGTGCGGCCAGCGCCCCTCCGGAGATCGTGAGGGAGCAGATCCGTGAAGCGCGCAAGCTTACGGATAAGCCCATCGGTGTGAATGTGATGCTGCTGAATCCCAATGCGGAGGAGGTCGCCAGGATCGTTGTAGAGGAAGGCGTCCAGGTCGTTACCACCGGAGCGGGAAGCCCCGCCGGATTCATGGATATGTGGAAGAAAGCAGGCGTTAAGGTCATCCCCGTCGTCGCGAGTGTCGCGATGGCGAAGATGATGGAACGGGCAGGCGCTGACGCCGTGGTGGCAGAGGGCATGGAAAGCGGCGGACATATCGGCTCCGCGACGACCATGACGCTGGTTCCCCAGGTGGTGGACGCGGTCAGCATTCCGGTCATTGCGGCCGGAGGTATCGCGGACGGAAGAGGCTTTGCCGCTTCGTTCATGCTTGGCGCGCAGGGCGTTCAGATGGGAACCTGTTTCGTGGTTGCGAAGGAATCCATCGTTCACGAAAACTATAAGCAGAAGGTGATCAAGGCCCGCGATATCGATTCCGAGGTGACGGGTATGAGCACGGGGCATCCGGTCCGTCAGATCCGCAACAAGATGACCAGGGAATATCTGAAGCTGGAGAAGGAGGGAGCCTCCTTTGAAGAGCTGGAGTACCTGACCCTTGGATCTCTGAGAAAGGCGGTCATGGACGGCGACGTGGTGAACGGAACCGTGATGGCCGGACAGTGTGCCGGACTGGTAACGAAGGAACAGACCTGCCGGGAGATCATCGAAGAGGTGGTCCGGGATGGCTGCGCTCTGTTGAAAGCAGATTTTGCCGGATAAACATAGAAGGCCGCATAGCCGACGGAGGAAAGACCGTCGGATTGCGGCTGCGCCCGGCGCAGAAGTGCGTCAAGGCGCATTTTTTCAGACATATAATTTGAAATTCAAAATAAATGAAGCCGCCTGGAGCGCTTCGGCAGGGAGACTAAGCTTGGAAAATGCGTCCGATAACGCATTTTCCAAGCCGGCAGTTTTGCGTCAGGATGCCGCAAAACTGCTTTGATCGCAGCACAGAAACCGCATGCACGATTTCTGCGCGCGTGCCTTCGCGCAAAGCGCTTCGGCATGGAGGAGAAAATGGGAAAAACAGCTTTTATTTTTCCGGGACAGGGTTCCCAGTATGTGGGAATGGGGAAGGATTTTTACGATGCCTTTCCGGTCTGCCGGGAGGTATTTGAAACCGCAGAAAAGAGCACGGGCCTGAATCTGAGGGAGCTGTGCTTTGAGGAAAACGACAGGCTGAATATTACGGAGTACACGCAGATCGCCATGCTGACCGTGGAGGTGGCGCTGATGAAGGCGATCGAGGAAAAGGGCTTAAAGCCGGATGTGGCCGCTGGCCTGAGCTTGGGCGAATACGCGGCGCTTGCCGCGGCAGGCGTGATGAAGGAGGAGGATCTGTTCTCCTGCGTGCGCAAAAGAGGGATCTATATGCAGGAAGCGGTTCCCGTCGGCGGCGCGATGACGGCGGTTCTGGGTCTTGCCAATGAAATGGTGGAGAAGCTCTGTGAGGAAACGCCGGGCGAGGTGAGCGTGGCGAATTATAATTGTCCGGGGCAGCTCGTGATCACGGGTGAAAAGGAAGCGGTGGACAGGGCCGCGGAGAAGATGAAGGAAGCGGGAGCGAAGCGCTGTGTTCCGCTGAAGGTCAGCGGGCCTTTCCATTCTCCCCTTCTGAAGGGAGCCGGAGAGCGCCTTGCGGAAACGCTTGAGGAAATCGAGATCCAGAGCATTCAGATTCCCTATCTGTCCAATGTGACAGCGGAATATGTGGAGGATCCTGCAGCGGTGAAGGAGCTTCTTGTCAGACAGGTTTCCTCACCCGTCCGCTGGCAGCAGTGTGTGGAGCGCATGATCGCAGACGGCGTGGATACCTTTGTGGAGATCGGGCCCGGTAAGTCGCTGAGCGGCTTTATGCGCAGGATCGATAAGAACGTGACCGTAAAGAACGTTGAGCATGTGGAGGATCTGGAAAAGCTGTAAGGAGGCAGGAGTGAAAGGAAAAGACTTTTACTCTCTCTGACTGGAACGCGCAGATGCGCAGATGGGAGCGGAATATGCTGGAAGGAAAGGTTGCCCTGGTTACCGGGGCGGGACGTGGAATCGGAAAACAGATCGCGCTGACGCTTGCCGAAAAGGGAGCGGATATTGCCGTCAATTATAACGGAAGTCTGGAGCGCGCGCAGGAAACGGCGGAAGCGATCCGCACCATGGGGCGCAGGGCGGAAATTTATCAGTGCTCCGTTGCGGATTATGAAGCCTGCGGCGAAATGGTGAAAAAGGTGCTTGCCGATTTCGGGCGTGTGGATATTCTGGTCAATAACGCGGGGATCACCAGGGATAATCTGGTGGCCGGAATGAAGGAGGACGATTTTGATGAGGTGATCGACACCAATCTGAAGGGAACCTTCAATACCATCCGCCATCTGTACCGGAATTTCCTGAAGCTGCGGGGCGGAAGGATCATCAATCTTTCCTCCGTTTCCGGCATCCTGGGAAATGCGGGACAGGCGAATTACGCGGCGAGCAAGGCCGGCGTGATCGGGCTTACCAAGAGCGTGGCGAGAGAGCTTGCGGCAAGAAATGTGACGGTGAACGCGGTGGCCCCCGGCTATATTACCACGGACATGACCTCGGCGATGCCGGAGGAGGCGAAAAAAGAGGTGCTTACCCGCATTCCTTTGAAGCGGGAAGGAAAGCCGGAGGATGTGGCGGAGCTGGTCGCTTTCCTGGCCGGGGACGGAGCCTCCTATATCACGGGACAGGTAATTTCCGTGGACGGCGGTATGGCGATCTGAGGCGGAAAAAGGATCCGCATGGAAGAAAAGGAGATCAAAATGAGCAGAAGAGTTGTTGTGACCGGTATGGGAGCGATCACGCCCCTTGGACTGAGCGTGGAGGAATTCTGGAACGGAGTGAAGGAAGGCCGGACCGGCTTCGGCCCCATCACCAAATTTGATACCGAGGGCTATAAGAGCACGATCGCGGCTGAGGTAAAGGGCTTTGATGCCAAGAATTTTATGGATTTTAAGGCCGCGAAAAGAATGGAGGCGTTCTGCCAGTATGCGGTTGCGGCCGCAAAGGAGGCGCTTGCGGATTCCGGACTGGATATGGAGAAGGAGGATCCCTGGCGTGTCGGCGTTGCCGTTGGTTCCGGGATCGGTTCCCTGCAGGCGATGGAGAGGGAGCACAGCAAGCTTCTGGAGAAGGGGCCGAACCGTGTCAATCCGCTGATGGTTCCGCTGATGATCTGTAATATGGCGTCCGGAAACGTGTCCATTCAGTTTGGGCTGAAGGGAAAGAGCATCAATGTGGTCACTGCCTGCACCACGGGCACCAACTGCATCGGTGAAGCCATGCGTACCATCCAGTACGGGGATGCGGACGTGATGGTAGCCGGCGGCTCGGAAAGCAGCATCACGCCGGTGGGCGTTGCGGGCTTCTGCGCGCTTACCGCGCTGAGCAGCAGCAATGATCCCGAGCGCTGCTCCATTCCCTTCGATAAGGAAAGAAGCGGCTTTGTCATGGGAGAAGGCGCAGGCGTGGTGGTGCTGGAGGAGCTGGAGCACGCGAAGGCGCGCGGCGCGAAGATTTACGCGGAGGTGGTCGGCTACGGCTGCTCTTCCGACGCTTACCATATCACCTCCCCTGCCGAGGACGGCGCAGGAGCGGCAAAGGCCATGGAAAACGCCATGAAGGACGCGGGCGTTTCGCCGGAGGAAGTGACCTACATCAACGCTCATGGAACCGGAACCAAACTGAATGATCTGTTTGAGACGAGGGCTATCAAGCTGGCCTTCGGGGAGCATGCGAAAAACGTGCATATCAACTCCACGAAGTCCATGATCGGCCATCTGCTCGGAGCGGCCGGCGCGGTGGAATTCATTACCTGCGTCAAGGAGCTTGAGGAAGGCTTCCTGCATGCTACGGCGGGATACAGGATCCCGGATGAGGAATGCGATCTGGACTACTGTAAGGAGCCGGTTCAGGAGGAGGTTCCCTATGCGCTGACCAACTCCCTCGGCTTCGGAGGTCATAACGCAAGCCTTCTGATCAAAAAATATTCGGAATAGGAGGTATTTTTCATGGCCCTGAATACAAAGCAGATCATGGAGATCATCCCGCACAGACAGCCCATGCTCCTGATCGATACCATCGAGGAGCTGGAGCCGGGCGTGCGCGCGGTGGGAAAAAAATGCGTCACCATGAACGAGCCCTTTTTTGCCGGGCATTTTCCCCAGGAGCCGGTGATGCCGGGTGTTCTGATCCTGGAGGCGCTGGCCCAGACGGGGGCGGTCGCTATCTTGAGCCTTCCGGAAAATAAGGGCAAGCTGGTTCTGTTCGGCGGAATCGATCAGGCCCGTTTTAAGGGAAAGGTGGTTCCCGGCGATGTGCTCATGCTAGAGACGCAGATCATCAAGTGCAAGGGGCCCATCGGCGTGGGAAGCGCGAAAGCCACCGTGAACGGAAAGCTGGTGGCGAAGGCCGAGCTTACCTTTGCGGTGACGGATCCCCAGTAAAGCGGCGGCGTATCTTCGGTAAAAAGGAATCCGTGCCGTTTTCGGACGGCATGGATAAAAAAGAATAAAATGCTTCGGCATGGAGGAAATTATGGCATCAAAACCACTTCAGATCGGGCGTCTTAAGGCGCGTATTCCCGTCATTCAGGGGGGAATGGGCGTGGGAGTGAGCCTTTCCGGGCTGGCCGGAGCAGTGGCGGCCGAGGGCGGGATCGGCGTGATCTCCACGGCCCAGATCGGCTATCGGGAGCCGGGCTATGACCAAAATCCGCATGAGACAAATCTGCGGCAGATTCCGGCGGAGATCCGCAGAGCCAGGCAGCTTGCGCCGGGCGGGATCATCGGCGTGAACATCATGGTAGCCACCAAAGGCTATGAGGAATATGTGCGGCAGGCTGTCCTTGCGGGAACGGATCTGATCATATCCGGAGCGGGGCTTCCCGTTACTCTGCCCCAGGCGGTGCAGGAGGCGGAGGAGGAGATTGGCGCTCAGGGACGGACGCTTCTTGCGCCCATCTGCTCCAGCCTGAAATCCGCAGAGGTGATCTTTCATTACTGGAAGAAAAAATACGATCGCCTGCCAGATCTGGTGGTGATCGAGGGGCCGCTGGCCGGCGGCCATCTGGGCTTTGAACGCAGTCAGCTTGAGGATATCGAAGCCCTGCATTATGAGGAAGAGGTCAAACGCATTCTGGACGCGGTGCACAGAAGGGCGAAGGAAGCGGGAAGGCCGATTCCGGTGGTCATGGCGGGCGGAATCTACGACAGACAGGACGCGCAGCCCTGGCTGGAGCTTGGGGCGGACGGCGTACAGATAGCGACCCGTTTTGTGACGACCTGGGAATGCGATGCCTCCCAGGCCTATAAGGATACCTACCTGCGGGCGGAAAAGGACGACATCGTTCTGGTGAAAAGTCCTGTGGGAATGCCGGGGCGCGCCATCCGAAACGCCTTTCTGGAAAGGGCGGAGCAGGGAAGGATCCCGCACGGTCCCTGCCATGGCTGTATCAAGTCCTGCAGCCCGGCGCAGACACCGTACTGCATCACGGAGGCGCTTGTGAACGCAGTGAAGGGCGATGTGGACAACGGACTGATCTTCTGCGGAAGCAACGCCTGGCGCGCGCGGAAAATGGAGCATGTAAAGGACATTATGGCAGAATTTGCCTGAATATAGAGATATAAAGGAGCGGATGAAAACCTTTGGTTCTCATCCTGGAAATTCGCACTTGTGCGAATTTCACCAGAATAAAGAGCTGCCCTGCCGGGCAGCTGTTAAAGGAGTAGAAATGACGAGCAGAATAACAGGAACGGGAAGCTGTCTGGCGAAGGCCTGTGTGACGAACGACTGGCTTTCGGGGATTATGGATACATCCGACGAGTGGATCAGGACCAGGACCGGGATCCGGGAAAGGCACCTTGTGAAGGAGGAAACGACGACGGACATGGCATACGAGGCCTCCGTGCGCGCGCTAGAGCAGGCGGGGCTTTCACCGAAGGAGCTGGATCTGATCGTGGTGGGAACCGTGACGGCGGATCATGTCACCCCCTCCGCGGCCTGTGAGCTGCAGGCAAGGCTTGAGGCCGACCGGGCGATGGCCTTTGATATCAACGCGGCCTGCTCCGGTTTTCTGTTCGCAATCCAGACGGCGGACGCCTTTCTTAAGACGAAGCGCTTCCGGAACGCGCTGGTGATCGGCGCGGAGAGCCTGTCCAGGATCATGGACTGGAGCGACAGGAGCACCTGCGTGCTGTTCGGAGACGGAGCGGGAGCAGCCGTGCTTCAGCCGTCAGAAACCGGTATCCTGGGCTTTGACCAGGGCTGCGACGGGAAAAAGGGGAGCGCGCTTCTGTGCGTAAACCGGAAAAATCACAATCCTCTGACGGAGCAGGAGCAGATCGTGGATTATGTGCACATGGACGGGCAGGAGGTTTACCGCTTTGCGGTGACGACGGTGCCGGCGTCCATCCTGAAAGCGCTGGAGGATGCGGACGTGAAGGCGGAGGATGTGAAGTATTTTGTCCTTCATCAGGCGAACCTGCGCATCATTCAGTCGGTGGCGAAGCGGCTTCATGTGCCGGAGGAAAAATTCCCCATCGGCCTGGACCACTGCGGCAACATGTCAGCGGCAAGCGTGCCGGTCCTGCTGGATGAGATCAACCGGAAGGGCATGCTGAAGAAAGGCGATAAGATCGTGCTGTCCGGCTTCGGCGGCGGACTGTCCTGGGGTTCCATTGTGATGGAATGGTAATGGAAAATAAAAAAGAAGTGCATTTTATGAATGCATATTGAACGGATAAACGTCCGGAGGCTGCATCTGCATGGCCTTCGGGCGTATTTTTATGAATTTTTTGTGAAAAACACCGCTTGTCTTTTAAGAAAACTGTGATAATATAAGTATTGATCGTTGTATAATTATGCATCAGCGCCCAGGGCGCGAGGAGATTTAGAGGAGGAGATTATGAAAAAGATTTTGGCAGCGGCGCTTGCCGTATGTATGACCCTTTCTATGGCGGCATGCGGAAGCAGCGCGGAGACGACGGGAACGGATACGGCTTCTTCAGGAAGCGTGGTTACGGGAATTGAGGATCTGCCCGGAAAAACCATCGGCGTGCAGCTTGGAACCACAGGTGATACGAGCGCATCCGAATATGAGGATCAGGGATCCACGATCGAGCGTTTCAATAAGGGAAACGATGCGGTGCAGGCTCTGATCCAGGGAAAGGTAGACTGTGTGATCATTGACGAGCAGCCTGCCAAAGCTTTTGTGGCAAATACGGAAGGGCTTAAGATTCTGGATGAGCCTTTTGCTGAGGAGTCCTATGCCATCTGCGTGGCAAAGGGAAATGAGGAGCTGGTGACGGCCATCAACGGAGCGCTCGCCCAGCTGAAGGAAGACGGTACGCTGGATAACATCGAGAAGAATTATCTGGTGGAGGATCAGAAGGGACAGCTTCCTTACGAATCTCCTGCGGATGTGGACCGCTCCAACGGCACGCTGGTCATGGCGACCAACGCTTACTTTGAACCCTATGAATATTATGACGGGGATGAGATCGTCGGTATCGATGCGGATATGGCGCAGGCCGTATGCGATGTGCTGGGATATGAGCTGGTGATCGAGGATATGGAATTCGACGCCATCATCAATGCCATTCAGTCCGGCAAGGCCGACATCGGCGTGGCGGGAATCACCATTACTGAGGACCGCAAGCAGAGTGTGGATTTCACCGACACCTATGCCACCTCCAAGCAGGTCATCATTGTAAAAGAGTAATAGATCGGACGAAAGAAAGGGCTCCGAAGCGCGGCTTTGGGGCCTTTTTTACAAAATGAGTCATTCTGAAGGAACGAAAAAAGCACACGCTCGGGAAGAGAGGACGGAATGCAGAGTTTTAAGGATCAGTTTTATCTCAATTTTATCAAGGACGACAGGTGGCAGTATCTGACGAACGGATTGAAAACGACGCTCCTGATCACCTTTTTCGCGGTTATCCTCGGCCTTGTGCTGGGCTTCCTTGCGGCGATCGTCCGTTCCAGCGCGGTGCGCGGCGGGATCAAAAGGCCGCCACATATGAAGGAAAAGGGAGTCTGGCTGCGGAAGCTGGCCGGCTATTACCTGTTTAAGCTGGTGGATCTGATCTGCCAGATCTATCTGACTGTGATCCGGGGAACGCCCACCATGATCCAGCTTCTGATCATGTATTATGTGATCTTCGGAAGCGTCAACATCGACAAGCGGATCGTGGCGGTTCTTGCCTTCGGCATCAATTCCGGGGCCTATGTGGCGGAGATCGTGCGCTCCGGGATCATGGCCATCGATATCGGCCAGTTTGAGGCGGGCAGAAGCCTGGGGCTGGGATATGCGGCAACCATGTGGCACATCATCCTTCCGCAGGCCTTTAAGAACGTGCTTCCCGCGCTGGGAAATGAGCTGATCGTGCTGCTGAAGGAAACCTCCATCAGCGGTTATATCGCGCTGACCGATCTGACCCATGGGGGAAACGTCATCCGAAGCCAGACCTATTCCGCCTTTATGCCGCTGATCGCGGTGGCGTTGATCTATCTGGCGATCGTATCCCTGCTTGCGGCAGGAGTATCCAGACTGGAAAGGAGGCTTCGCACCAGTGAGCGCTGACGGACAGATTTTAGTGAACAAAGGACAGAACGGCGAAGCGGGCCGCCCGCTGTTTGAGATCAGGAACCTGTGCAAATCCTTTGGGGAGACGGAGGTTTTGAAAAATATCAGCACGACGATCTCGCAGGGCGAGGTGGTGGTCATCGTAGGGCCTTCCGGCTCCGGAAAATCCACTTTTCTACGCTCTCTGAATCTGCTGGAGGAGCCCACCTCGGGACAGATTCTCTTTGAAGGAAAGGATATCACGGATCCCGGTACGAACATCAACAAATACCGCCAGCACATCGGGATGGTGTTCCAGCATTTCAACCTGTTTCCGCATAAGACCATCCTGCAGAACCTGACGCTGGCTCCAACGAAGCTTTTAAAGCGGGACAGGCAGGAGGCGGAAAAGGAGGCCATGCAGCTTTTGAAGCTGGTGGGGCTCGCGGAGAAGGCGAAGGCCTATCCCTCCCAGCTTTCCGGCGGGCAGAAGCAGCGGATCGCCATTGTGCGTTCGCTCTGCATGCATCCTGACGTGATGCTGTTTGACGAGCCTACCAGCGCGCTGGATCCGGAGATGGTAGGAGAGGTGCTCGGCGTCATGACCGAGCTGGCGAGGGACGGCATGACCATGGTGATCGTCACCCATGAGATGGGCTTCGCAAAAGAGGTGGGAAGCCGCGTGCTGTTCATGGACGACGGACAGATCAAGGAAGAAAACGAGCCGAAGGCATTCTTTGAGAATCCGAAGAATCCCAGGCTGAGGGAATTTCTGTCAAAGGTTCTGTGAAAGCCAGGGACCGATGGACAAAGGAATGATTACAGACTATGAGCATGAGGGAGGCGCAGGCCTCCCTTTTATTCGTCCTCATAAGCGCCGCCGAATACGACGCCATTCATTTTCTGATATGAATTTTCATGTGAAAGGGCTTCCTGATGATATTCGGGGTTTGTGTACTTTTGATAATAAGAGGCTGTAAAATATTCTGTGTCTATGGGAATGAAATCTTCCAGATAAGAATTTGATATGTAGGGGTTTTTGTCGGCTTTTGCAACCGTATCTTTTGTCGAATGTACCTTTCTGGTTATAGTATTTCCC